>JBAXGW010000035.1:0-44284 GCA_037139195.1 Bacteroidota bacterium | reverse complement strand
CAAAGAACAATATGATTTATTTAACACTTAAATTTTAACGCATCACTACTAATTGGGAACAAAGAAGGTTGGGCTGATTCTAATCCTGTTTGGAATGAAATGTTAGTAAGCGTGGGTGGAAATCAATCAATGGTAGATGGAGCTAAACAGGCTGCTGCTTATTTATATGGGTCAAGCGATGAACGTAAATTAAAATTTGCAGAGAGTAATGCAGGGTTATTAGCAATGTCTTTAATTATAGCAGCTAAAGAATATGGTGTTGATTCTCATCCCATGAGTGGAATGGATTTTGAAGGAATTCAGAAAGAATTTGACTTAAAAGAAGGTGAAGTAGTTGTTATGAATTTGGCACTTGGTTATTATGACCAAACTAAAACTTTGTATCCTCGTCGTCCAAGAAGATTATTTGAGGAAATAGCACAAGTTGTTTAATATTAATAAATGTATTTTATACAGATTAGCTTAAAAATATGAAAATTGAAGATGAAATAAAGGGACGTTTTCGGAACGAGTACCACAAAGGATTGATAAATTTAACTTTTACAGTTAAACAGTTAAATTATCAATTTCTACAATCTCTTAAAGAACATGATATTACTGAGCCTCAGTATAATGTTCTCAGGGTTTTACGCGGTTTTCGTTCCGAAGGTCCTGCTTCAATAGGTTTTTTAAAAGAGCGAATGTTAGATAAAAACTCAGATGTAAGTAGAATAGTAGATAAATTATTTGAAAAGAACTTTGTAAATAGAAAAGAAAATTGTTTTGATAGAAGACAAAAGGACGTAGTTATTACCGAAAGTGGTTTAGTTCTTTTATCTAAAATGGATAATTGTGAGCTAAAAGTTGATGCTTTGCTACAAAATTTAACTTTAAATGAAGTTCAAGAATTAAATAGGTTATTAAATAAAATCAGAGAATAAATCTATAATGAATTATTCTTTTTCAAATTATCATTAATAATAAGTTTACTTTAATATCCTTATATTTGTAGATTCAAATTTATTATGAAGTTTGACTTAATCAAAAAGAAAATGGATATTTCAAAATTATCTGAAAAAGAATATATTTTAGTTAAAGGTGCTCGTGTTCATAATTTGAAGAACATAGATGTTGCAATTCCTCGAAATAAATTTGTAGTAATAACTGGTGTTTCAGGTTCTGGAAAATCATCTTTGGCTTTTGATACTTTATACGCTGAAGGGCAGCGAAGATATGTTGAGAGTCTTTCGTCGTATGCTCGTCAATTCTTAGGTAGAATGGATAAACCTGATGTTGATTATATTAAAGGTATAACACCTGCCATTGCAATTGAGCAAAAAGTAACCAGTCGCAATCCTCGTTCTACTGTTGGAACTGCAACAGAGATTTATGATTATATGAAGCTATTATTTGCTCGAATTGGAAAAACCATTTCCCCAGTTTCTAACATTGAAGTAAAAAGAGATACCGTAGCTGACGTAGTTGATTTTGCTCTAAATTTACCCCAAAATAGTAAAGTTGTAATTGCTGCACCGTTTGTTTTACGTCAGGATAGAACAATGGAAGAACAGTTGAAAATTCTTCTTCAGCAAGGTTTTTCAAGAGTTATGCTTAAGGATGAAGTCTTGAAAATTGAAGATATTGTCAATACAAATCCTAAAGAAAAAGATTTAAAACTAATAATAGATAGAGTTGCAATAAATGATGCTGATGATTTAACGGCAAGAATAAGCGATTCGGTTCAGATTGCTTTTTTTGAAGGTCATGGCTCTTGTGATATTGTTTATTGGAATGCTGAAAAGGTAATGATAAGAGGATTTTCAAGTTCCTTTAATGCCGATAATATATATTTTGAAGAGCCATCGGTTGATTTATTTAGTTTTAATAATCCTTATGGCGCTTGCCCTGTATGCGAAGGTTTTGGCAATGTAATTGGAATTGACGAAGATTTAGTTGTTCCCAATAAATCCTTGTCTGTTTATGATGAAGCTATTGTTTGTTGGAGAGGAGAAAAAATGGGAGAGTACAAACAGCAACTTATTGCAAATGCGAATAAATTCGATTTCCCAATTCATAAACCTTATATCGATTTAAGTGAAGATCAACGTAAATTGTTATGGACTGGCAATAAGTATTTTATGGGTATTTTCGACTTTTTCAAAGAAGTAGAAGCAAATGCATATAAAATTCAATACCGAGTAATGTTGGCTCGTTACCGTGGAAAAACAACTTGCCACGAATGTGGTGGTTCTAGGTTAAGAAAAGAAGCCAACTATGTGAAAATCAATAATCATTCAATTTCAGAACTGACAAATAAGTCAATATCAGATTTACTTGGGTTTTTCAAAGGGATACAGCTGGATGAATATCAAAAAAAAGTTGCCAATCGATTAATTGTTGAAATAACCTATCGTCTTCAATTTATGAAAGATGTTGGACTTGGTTACTTAACTTTAAGTAGGGTTGCGTCAACTTTATCTGGCGGAGAGTCGCAACGCATGAATTTGTCAAAATCTCTTGGAAGTAGTTTGGTAGGATCAACGTATATTTTAGATGAACCAAGTATTGGATTACATTCGCGCGATACCAAAATGCTAATTGAAATATTAAAAAAACTTCGAGATATTGGCAATACAGTGATTGTTGTTGAACACGATGAGGAAATAATAAAAGCTGCTGATTATATTATTGATATAGGTTTGCACGCAGGCAGGAATGGAGGTAATGTTGTTTTCAATGGAACATTTAACGATTTGCTAAAATCAAAAGATAGCTTAACGGCTGAGTATTTGTCAAAAAAATCAAATTTCACTAAAGAATACACTAGAAAATTAGTTAAAGATTATATTGAAGTTAAAGGAGCTAGAGAGAATAATCTCAAATCATTAGATGTGAAATTTCCTTTAAATATGCTAACAGTAGTAACCGGTGTAAGTGGAAGTGGTAAATCGACCTTAGTTAATAAAATTTTATACGCTGGACTAAAAAAACAATTTTCTGGTTATAGTGAAAAAGTAGGAATGCATTTAAGTATTTCGGGCGATATTAGCAGAGTAAAAGAAGTAGAAATGGTTGACCAAAATCCTATAGGTCGTTCATCGCGCTCAAATCCAGTAACTTATCTTAAAGCATTTGATGAAATTAGAGAATTATATGCTCAACAACAATTATCGAAAATAAGAGGCTATAAACCCGGATTTTTTTCATTTAATGTACCTGGCGGTAGATGTGATGAATGTGATGGAGAAGGAATTGTAACAATTGAGATGCAGTTCATGGCCGACGTACATTTGTTATGCGAAAGTTGTAAAGGTTCCAGATATAAAAACGATGTTTTAGAAGTGTTGTATAAAGAAAAAAATATTGCCGATATTCTTAAAATGACTATAAATGAGGCGATTGATTTTTTTTCTAAAGATAATTCAAACAAAGGAACAACTTCAAAAATTGTACATAAATTGCAACCATTAGTTGATGTAGGACTCGGATATTTGCAAATGGGTCAATCATCAAGCACTTTAAGTGGTGGTGAAGCTCAAAGAATTAAACTTGCATCATTTTTAGCACGCGGAGCTAATTCTGATAAAATGCTTTTTATTTTTGATGAACCAACAACAGGATTACATTTTAACGATATTGATAAATTATTATTATCATTTGAAGGATTATTAAAATTTGGACATAGTTTAATAATTATAGAACATAATCCACAAATTATAGAAGCAGCAGATTGGGTTATTGATTTAGGTCCAGAAGGAGGAATTAATGGAGGAAATATTGTTTTTGAAGGAACTCCTGAAAATTTATTAAAATGCAATAATTCACATACAGCAAAAATCTGGGATTAGTTTAATAAGCTTCATTAAATAGAAGTTTAATTTATTTCTATTTAACATAATGTTAATTATAAGACAATTTTAAAAGAGTTTGTTTGTTTGATGAAATTAACAGATTTAAGTGAGCATTTCTATGGTTGCAAAAATAATAACTCAATTAGAATTAAATATTCTGGCAAAATGTACAGAATAAATTAAATATTCAATTCTAAATGAGTTATTCCTATAAATATTTGATTTATAATAAATACCAATTTATTTATTATTTCCTGTTTTAAAATTTAATTGATATTTTCCTTTTTTGCCACGATTGCCATTTGCATCATAATATAGTTGATATGGAAATGATAATGAATATACTTTATTGGGTTCTAGTTTAAGATTGATTACTAATTCTTGTTTATTTTCTTTATCCCAATATATATCAACAATATTAGGATAATATTTTCTGCCCTTTTTACCATGGTTTACTGCGTAAGCGTAAATATACATTTTTCGGTCAAATTTAATTATCAACCTATTACTATCTGGATTAACAATGGCTCCTTCTTTAATTGAAGAAATAATTGAAAATACAGCTTGACTGTCATTTAATTCATGTATAAATTGCTTTATATTAAATGAATTGATCATGTTAACAATTTCTGGCATATATGAATCTAAAGTAGCATATTTATATCGCTGTTTATCATATTGTTGAAGCATAGAAAAAACGGTATCAATCCAATAAAATCCATGAACTTTATCATAAATTTTATAACTGTCAATTTTGGATATTTCTTGTCCTGAATCAAACATATATTTTGCCATACATGAACGAACAAGTAATTCGCACATCATTATTTTCACCTGTCCATAAGCTTGCTCTATCATCTCATTCTCAACATATTTGTACATTTCCTTAGATTTATCTGCTAATTTATCATAATATTTATAAATGAGTGGATTACAAAAACTGTGATTAAATTCATGTATTAATACACTTTTAACTCCATTTCTTGTTTCAGGCAAAATTGTATATGTACTATCATATATCCATGGTCCCATTATCGAAAAACAGTTTTCGATACCATTTCTAAAAGTATTTTTGGTTCCATAATTATGGCAACCATTTATTCCGCTTAAAATTACAGTATAAGAACCTTTGCTATTATCGCCATAAAACTTTTCGTACCAATCAAGATTAACATCATTCATGGAGCTATCAAATGCAATTACCATTTTAGAATACATAGACTCATGATCTTCAAAAAACTGATGAAAATTTGATTTTACATAAAATTTATTGAGTAAATCAAGATATTTATTTGCACACTCATCCGTCCAACGTGCATCTTGAATTCGAGGAGACAAATTTGATATAAATTGAAATTTATCTTTTTTTTCCAGTGCAATAGCAAAACTCATTGGTGCATCATAACCAATACCAAATTTTTTCTGAAGATATCTTGTGTATTCAAAAATACTGTCATTTTTATATTTTTCAAAATAGGAATTTATATCATCTGCGTATTTCTTTTGTGTACAACCCTGCACACAATACTCTTGATAACCTGCAATTTTACAAACTACACCAACAAGCTCAGTGCGTTCATCAACATGAGTATTAAACTGATTTTGAGCAAAGCTTTGCATTACACATATTGAAATGGCAATGATGAAAAAAAGTTTTTGTGACATAAATTTGGTTTTTATTAAATCAGTTTGCAAATCTACTTTCAATAAATAAACTTTACAATAGATTTTTACCGAAACAGGAAAAAAAATGTTTGAAATGGGATTATGTTTTATTTTAATCTAACATCTGCATTGGCACTTTTTACCGACCAACAAGTAGAATCGCAAATATAGTTTTTCTTAACAGTTATTTCACCGCCATCAATTGCGAAAATTATTTTGTTCTGTGATTTGTACTTTGCTCTAACTGAATAATAGTTATTTACTGGTAATGAATAACTTGCTGTTGAAACTGTTAATGTATCTTCTGATATTTTATTGCCATTTTCATATTTACCTTTATATATTGCAATTGGAACTTTGCTGTTTTCTCCATTAATTGTTAAATTTATATTAAGTAAACCCGAGTCAGGTGCAATTGTATTACAATCTGAATAATCGTAATTTGTACAATCTTCTTGCGATACTGAATTACAAGCAATTGCAATTAGTGAAATAACAAAATAAAAAATTATTTTCTTCATTACTAAATCCAGTTAATTGTTTTTTTACTCTTTATATATTTTGATTTGAATCTAAAACCTAAGGACAAAACTATTCGATGCGGATTAAATTCGTTGATTTTTAGATTGTTATATTCGTAGCCTAATTTAGCAAAAACATAATTCCCGTTAGCAGAAATGCTTATTCCTGGAACCAAATATAACTTTGAAGATGGACTTTCTACGCTAGCTCTATAGCTGCCTGCAGTATAATTGTATTTTAGAAATGGGAAAATATCAATATTCACATTTTCAAATTGTTTTAAGGTTATATTTTTACCAAGTCCAAAATAAGCAAACTGTCTCCGCTCCCACCTTTGTAAATAATTTTGCTCATCTATTTTTAGTAAAACTCTATTCGCATATAATCTAGTTTGAAAACCGCCGAAAAAGCTTAAATTATTTTTTAAGTCTTTCATCAATAATTCTGCTCCTAACATATAATCTGTTGCATTAAAACTCATACTTGCTGGTGAAAATTCCCATATTGATATTGCAGGTGAATAGGATGATTTTAATCCTTTTTTCTTGTAGAATACTGCAATTTTTCGTTGACCAGTTTTATAAGCAATATCGGATAAAGACAAGGAATCAGAGGTTTTTATATTAATACTAGCATTGTATTTTAATAGCAAATCAATTGCTTCTTTATTTGAATTTTGGGTTGCGATAGCTAGTGCCGAATATCCAGCAGAATTAACTTTGTTTACATCAGCTCCATTTTTCAAAAGTTTTTCTGCAACAGATAAAAAATTATTTTGCACAGCAACCATCAAAGGCGTCCAGTCAAAAAAGTCGGTGGTATTTGTTTTTACACCTCTATTTATCAATAAATCAACAATGTTATCGTATCCGTAAAAAGAAGCTGCAATTAAAGGATTAACGCCATCGCTGGCATTTGTATAGATGTCTGCACCATAAAAGAAGAGCAAGCTAACCATATCAATATTGCCATATACAGTAGCATAAAGCAATGAAGATATATTATCATTATCCTTAGCATTCACATCAGCACCTTCTTGCAATAAATATTCTACAACGTCTTTCTTGTCATATATTGCCGCCGAAATAAGCGCATTGATTCCATTAACTGGTTTGGCATCTATTTTTGCTCCATTAAATAAAATGATTTTCACTATATCAAGATATCCATTTTGTGCTGCATACATCAATGGAGTAACTCCATCTTCATTAGTAGTGTTCACATCTGCCTTTTCTTTAATTAATCTTAATACTTCAGTTTCATTACCACTTTCTGCTGCGATTAAAAGTTTTACGTTTTTATCTTCAGTCTCCTGAGAAAATAAATTTACATGGAAAAACAAGCAAATAATAATAAAAACGATTCTATTCATACTTTAAAATGTGCTTAGGATATTTTGAACTATAAATTTATAGTATTTTTTCAAAATAATCTGAAAAAATTACATAAAACAATAAATAATCATGCCAAATTGGCTATAATTTAACATTTAAAATGACTTTTTTGCATAACTATAGAAAAGGTTTGGTTTTTGATAAAAAAGGGCAAATCTTAATATTATGAACTTCAATAACTTTACTTTAAAATCGCAAGAATCAGTTCAAAAAGGAATTGAAATTGCAAATGGATTTCAACAACAAGCTATTGAGCCAAGCCATATTCTAAAAGGTATTTTGGTTGTAGATGAAAATGTGATTCCATATTTATTGAAAAAATTACAGGTTAACGTAGCCAACTTAAATTCTGTTCTTGATAAAGTAATTGAGCGATATCCGAAAGTAGTTGGCGGACAAGTTTACCTCTCTTCTTCTAGTAATTCAGCAATACAAAATGCACAAAACTTTTTAAAACAATTTAATGATGAATTTGTTTCTGTAGAACATTTGCTTTTAGGAATATTAAAGAATAGCGATAATACTTCGCAAATTCTTAAAGACAGCGGATTAAATGAAGCCGATTTAATTAAAGTAATAATAGAAACAAGAAAAGGAAGTAATGTTACTTCGCAAACTGCTGAAGACTCAATGAATTCGCTTAATAAATTTGCAAAAAACTTAAATGAATACGCTCGTTCGGGAAAACTCGACCCAGTGATAGGTCGTGATGACGAAATAAGAAGAATATTGCAGATTCTCACTCGTAGAACAAAAAACAATCCTATTTTAGTTGGCGAATCAGGAGTTGGTAAAACAGCAATTGCTGAAGGTATTGCTCAACGAATAATAAATGGAGATGTGCCCGAAAATCTTAAAAGTAAAGCAATTTATTCTTTAGATATGGGAGTATTAATTGCAGGTGCAAAATACAAAGGTGAATTCGAGGAGCGTTTAAAATCAGTTATAAAAGAAGTTACAAGTGCTGATGGCGAAATAATATTGTTTATTGACGAAATTCATACATTGGTTGGTGCTGGCGGTGGCGAAGGTGCTATGGATGCTGCTAATATTCTAAAACCAGCTCTTGCCCGTGGCGAACTAAGAGCAATTGGTGCAACTACTTTAAATGAGTATCAGAAATATTTCGAAAAAGATAAAGCCTTAGAACGTCGTTTTCAAAAAGTGATTATTGATGAACCAGATGCTGCAGATGCAATTTCCATACTACGCGGATTAAAAGAACGTTACGAGACTCATCATAAAGTAAAAATTAAAGATGAAGCAATAGTAGCAGCAGTTGATTTGTCCGTTCGATATATCACCGATCGTTTTTTGCCTGATAAAGCCATCGACTTAATTGACGAAGCAGCTTCTCATCTTCGTATGGAAATAAATTCGGTTCCTGAAGAATTAGATGAAATTGAAAGAAGAATTCGTCAGTTAGAAATTGAACGTGAAGCTATTAAGCGAGAAAATGACCATCAAAAACTAGAAAGTTTAAGCAAAGTATTAGCTGAGCTTAGTAGTGAAAGAAATCAACTAAAATCAAAATGGCAAATGGAAAAACAGATGGTTGAAAATATTCAACGTACTCGCCATGAAATTGAGCAATATAAATTGGAAGCGGAACAGGCCGAAAGAGCTGGAAATTATGGCAGAGTGGCCGAAATACGCTATGGTCTAATTACGAACGCTGAACTCAAGGCAAAAGAATTTGAGACTGAACTCAATGAAATTCAGAAGAATTCGGCTATGATTAAAGAAGAAGTTGGAGCAGAAGATATTGCTGAAATTGTTGCTAAATGGACTGGCATTCCCGTTTCAAGAATGCTTCAAAGTGAAAGAGAAAAATTATTACTTCTTGAAACTGAGTTACACAAACGCGTAATTGGGCAAGATGAAGCAATTATTGCTATTTCAGATGCTATTAGAAGAAGTCGTGCAGGAATGTCAGATGCAAAAAAACCAATTGGTTCTTTTATATTCCTTGGAACAACAGGTGTTGGAAAAACAGAATTAGCTCGAGCTCTTGCAGAATATCTTTTTAATGATGAGCAAAGTATGGTAAGAATTGATATGTCTGAATATCAAGAAAGACATACTGTTTCTCGATTAATTGGAGCTCCTCCAGGATACGTTGGCTATGATGAAGGTGGACAACTCACAGAAGCAGTTAGACGAAAACCTTACTCGGTAATTTTATTGGATGAAATTGAAAAAGCACATCCCGATGTTTTTAATATTCTATTACAAGTGCTTGACGAAGGAAGATTAACAGACAACAAAGGACGAACAGCCAATTTTCGTAATACCATTATTATAATGACTTCTAACATGGGTTCGCAAATTATTCAAGAAAACTTTGATAGAATTGATGAATTAAATAAGGAAAAGGTTTTTGAATCAACCAAAGTTGAAGTATTTAATTTATTGCGTAAAACCATCCGCCCTGAATTTTTAAATCGAGTTGATGAAATCATTATGTTTAGTCCTTTAACTAAAAATGAAATAATTGAGGTAGTAAAAATTCAAATTAATTTACTTAAGAAAATGCTTGAAACAAATGGGATAAAAATTGATTTTACAAGTCATGCTTTAGCCCAAATAGCAAAAGCTGGTTTTGATCCTCAATATGGAGCTAGACCCGTAAAACGAGTTATGCAAAAACAGGTTATTAATGAGTTGTCGAAGAAAATTTTATCTGGTGAAATCAATCGCGATAGTAATATTTTAGTTGATGCAATAGATGATTTGATAATTTTTTTAAATAAATAATCGAAATATTAAGAAGGCCAAATAACTAAAATATCTAAAATAACAAAAAGAGGGCTTTTATTATAAAAACCCTCTTTAACCTTAACAAGACATTATTTATTCCCTATTTTTCGTAACGTCCTTTTTTAACAACTATACCATCACGTTTTACAATCTGACCCATAGCAATAACAGTATTGATTTTTCCATTTTTCATTAAAATTAAATCTGCATCTTTTCCAACTTGAACTCTGCCTTTTTGAGTTAGCTTAAGTATGTCAGCAGGATTTGTAGTAAGAACTTTTAATGCTTTTTCTAATGGAATGTTTTCTTCATTAACAGCATCCATCAATTCAGTAAAATTAGCCATTGGCAAACCAACTTCTAATCTGATTAAATTTCCAGCAGCATCATAGCCAGGAAGCGAGCCACCAGCATCAGAAGTGAAAGTAATTCTTTCAAGCGGAACGCCTGCTTCAATTAAAATATTAATACATTTTGAAGGTTTTACTTCATACTCAGTAAAATATGGGTACGAACTTGTAGTAATATCAACATTACCGCCCCTACGTCCAAATTCTTTTGCAAACTCTAATGTATAATCATTTCTATTACAATGCGTTGGCATAAATTGATTTAATTTAAGCATTGTTTTTTCACATGCATCATACATTGGTTGAAATGGACTATTTTCTTCATCGCCTAAATGTATATTAACAATTCCTGATTTTCCACCTAGCATTGCTCCTACTCTTGAGTGCTCTGCCAAACGAATTAACTCATCTGTATTTGGATAAGAAGAACGATGGTCGCTAAGTGCTATTTCGCCAACACCAATAACTTCTTCTATAATTGCAACATCTTTTCCTACATCACCCAATATTGTTGGAGTTGGAACTTGATATGCACCTGTATAAATCCAAGCACTCATACCGTCAGCTTTTAAGCCTTTTGCCTTCATTAACACACTTTCTACAGTGCGAGTCATACCGTCAGTGCCCAGACAACCCACAACACTAGTAACACCAGCATCAACAAACTGACTCATTTGCATTTCAGGAGTCCTTGAAGCAGGACCACCTTCGCCACCTGCACCAGCAATATGACAATGAGCATCGATAAAGCCTGGAGTTAACTTCGAACCGCTTCCATCAATAACTTCAACATTTAAATCTTGTGGAAATGAAATTTGATCTTCTATAGCAACTATTTTACCACCTGCAACAAAAACATCTTTTTTCCCAATAAAATCGGGAGTATAAACTTCGCAATTTTTTATTAAAATCATATATTAATTATTTTACGGTTAAAATTTTCAAAACAAAAAGGTTGTTCTGCTTAAATTCAACAGAACAACCTTTAATAATTATTTTATTTAGATGTATTTTTCAAAATATGATGCCAAATATGGCTCTATGATTGAGAAAATTACTTTGTCTTTTTCTTCAGGAGAATCAAAATAGAATTTGCCAATTTCGTTTTTATCTCTCTCAACAATAATTTCATTTCCTTCAATATCAAGCAACAAACCACCTTCTAGCAATTGACTAACCAAAGTATAATCTTCTGTTGAAGTAGGCTCGTCCAATATTACAATATCAGCCCCCTCGTGAACAATACCAAAATCAAGTATATCATCAACATTATGAGTAAATAATGCAAAATTCAATTTTGGATGACGCAATATAATTTCAACATTGGCATCGTGTTCATTATTTTTATGAAAATGCTTTCCATTAAAACTAACACCTTCTTCTGTTAAACTTCCAAAGAAAGCATCTTTTCTAATGCTATGCAATTTTTCATTTATCAAATTGCTCAATCCTAAAGAAGCCTTATTTGCCGTAATAATTGGAATACGAGGACTCTTGAATTCATTGAAATGAGACATAATGATTTCTCCAGGAACATCAATAGAACCTCCATAAGCAGGTGCTAAATGCATAAATACACCAGGACCAGCATTTATTTCTATAATTCCAAAGTTACCTTCTCTCCATGGTTTTGAAATATCTGCAGCAAGAACATCAATTCCAATACATTTAACATTAAAATACGAAGCAATATCCTCTACCAATTTAATGTTATCTGGGTGAATTTTATCTGTTACATTGATAGAAACACCACCAGCAGAAATATTAGCAACTCTACGTAATGTAATATTCTCTCCTTGTGCTGGAACACTTTCCAAAGATAAATTTTGAAGTTTCAAGTAGTTAACTAAGTCATCATCAATTTTTATTTTGCATAAAGGCGAACGAGCATTATCTAAACGAATCAACAAGTTGTTTTCAACTTCGATAAGTTTTTTAATTGTATCTGTACCGTTACCAATAACAAAAGCAGGAACTCTTT
Source organism: Bacteroidota bacterium (assembly GCA_037139195.1). GTDB lineage: Bacteria > Bacteroidota > Bacteroidia > Bacteroidales > JAHJDW01 > JBAXGW01. Next base: position 31,782 of record JBAXGW010000035.1, on the reverse strand, counting down.
CAAGTGCAGCAACAAATTTACCTCCAACACCAATTAAACGATGATCAGTTCCATAAACTTGTTCTTGAACCAAGGCACCCTCAAATGCTACGCTATTATCAGTACATAATTTTAGAATATTTTGGAACGCTTTTTTCACTTCCTCATCATCCATTATTCCAGTTGTAACACCTTGGCCTTTATGACCATTAACCGGTTTTACAACAACCGGCCATTTGTGATTATGAGCTTCATTAAGTGCATCTTCTTCTGTAAAACAATTTACACCACTAGGAGTTGGGAAACCACATTTCATCAAGAAATCGGCACACATATCTTTAAACATTGTGAATTCAGTATCCTTAATACCATCTGTATGGAATGTAGTAGAACGACCTCTTAATTGTTTTACCCCGTAACCCCACATAAACTGGTTTTCTTCCCAAAGATAAACAACCGGAATTTGACGTTTCAAACCCGCTTCAACAAGCGAATACAATGTTGGTCCACCAAATAATGTTTTGTCGAAATCAGCTTGTAAAGCAATAAATTCTTTTTGAAAATCCATTGTTTTTTTCAAACTCATCGCCTTAAACCAATCAGAAACCAAGAAAACTGCTTCTTTTGCAATTTTTTTATCAAGATATTCAACCGCCACTATATATTCATCTTCTTCTGCAATAACAGAGTAATCATTAATATACAAGTCAATATCCATCTTCAAAACTCTCATTAGAGTTTCGCAAAATAAATCAACTACATAAGGAGTTTCAACATGTTCCAAATCAGGGAAATGAGGAATTATTTGACTTTTAAAAAACTCAACTGTTTCACCTTCAGGAGCAATGAAAATATTGAATACTAAGGATTTTTTGTTTAAATAGTAATTAGGACCACTGTAAGCATAAAATTTTCTTGCTTTAAAATCTCTTTCTCTATACATTTCCTTCTTGTAAGCTAAAATCTTTTTGTTTTCAATTTCAATTTGTTTTCTTACTGCTTCGATTAATTGTTTTGCAGCTTCTGAGCTTTTGTCGTTTAAAAGGTCTTCCATAGAATTACTTGTTTTTTTTTCGGTTTAATTAGCTAATAAGTGGGTTGAATCTAGTAGTTTTTATGATTAGTTTTCAAATAACAATGCAAAGTTAATTATTTGAAAAACGTTTCAAGTTAAATACCAGTTAAATTTTTATTATATATTTGATTTATCTTAATTTTAATTCTTCTAATATTTTATAAAATTCTTGTTCTAATAATTTTCTAGCAATAGTCTCATCTTCTAATTTCTCGCTTTGAACTGCAATGGTTTGCAGCAAATCATTTTTCTCTTTTTCAATTTGATTTTTTTCTTGAATAATCAAATCAACATCTACAGTAGAAGTTTCTGCTTTTATATTATTCTCAAGTGCTTTTTTATTTTCTTCAATTTGCTGTTTTAATTCAAAAATTTGACTCAATAATTGTTCCTTCTCAATATTTGCTTTTTCAATTATTAAGTTATGCTCATTAAGTTCTACATGTTCTTTTGTAATGATGTTTTCTTCAATAAGGTTTTTCAGTTCATTTAATTGAGTTTCTAATTGCTCCTTTACCTGAGCTTCTCTAGTCAATCTATCTAATAATGTATTTATTTCGTTTTTAAGTATTTCGTTCTGGCGAATAAGTACTTCATTATCTTCGTTCGTTTTATTATTTTCCGACTTTTGATTTGAAACAGCAAGCTGCTCTTCAATATTTATTCGTAATTGTATTTCTTTTTCAATTCGTTCTTTTAATTCAGACTCTTTCGCTATAAAATCGTTCTCATTTTGTTTAATAGTATTTAATTGTTTTTCGAGTAAGCTATTAATTCTTTTAAGCTCAGTTTCTGAGTCTTTTAAAGCGTTTACTTCTGCCCTATTCTTCTTTTCATTTTCAGAAATTCTATTTTCAGATTCTAACCTGATTTTTTCAATTTCTTTTTGAAGCTCATTTACTCTTTCATTAAAAATATTTTCTCTGTCATTTAATTGCAATATATCAACCGATATTTTTTTCAATTTCGAGCTCTTAGAATTGAGTAATAATAAAAACACAATCATTAGTACAAAACCAACTAGAGTAGTAATCATAAAAATTATCATCCATGTCGACTTTTTTGAAAGTTCATTTTCGAACTCATTTGTTTTTATGTTTAATTCGCCTAGTTTTTGTGAAACATTTTGTAAAGAATCACTAACAATCTTGTAATCAGAAATTATTTCTTGATCTTTTGCAAGAAGAACTTCAGCATTTTCAATAATTATTCTTAAATTAGATTTTGATGAATCGCTCATTAAGCGCGATTTACTATCAAGATATTTATCTTTTTCAGCCTCCCTTTCTTTAATTAATACTTTTGAATCTGCTTGAGTTGAAGCAAATGTTGAAGAACTAACAAATAAGCAAACAAACACAATAAAAGTCAGTGACTTAAAAAAATATTTTTTCATCTCGAAATAGATTTAAAGTTTTATTTATTCAAACTTATCTTTTTCTACGACGAAAATTTAATAATGTTTTATTTTATTAGAAATATTTTTATTTTTTTTCAATAAATTTAAGTTAAAGTAAAAATAAAAAATATTTACCCTCTTTAACACTCGTTTTATATTTATTCTAATATACAAAAATAATAGGACAAAAGCAAATAAAAAAAATCCCACAGAACAAACTATGGGATTCTTAACATATAAATAAAAGCCTTTTATATTACGAATTCAGATGCAGAAGTTGAAAATGATTCTTTTGATGTAGAAATTGTTTCTTTAGGGGCAGTATAATAATTTTGAACTCCAGACTTTAACACATCCCATTTGTTAATATCAAAAACAGTTCCAGGTTGTAAAAAACCAGCTTGAACACCCATTAAAACTATTTTATCATTATTTTCAATTTCATCATAGTTGGTGAATGATAAATTATCGGTACTTACAGTTGTAACCATACCAGAACCAATTACTTCAAAAACATTGTCGGGAGCAATAATAATACCTGTATCTTCACCTAAACCAATACCTCTTTTTGAATAACCTGAACATAAAAATGATGTAAGACGACCAATTCTTCCTCTTGCAACAAAGTGAGTATCAATGGTGATATCTTTAATTAAACCAAACCCTTCGCTATAATGAATTGCTCCTTTAGTTAAACCCTGATAATCTCCGTCGAAAATCATTGGATTGCTAGCACCTGCAGCACCTGCACTTGTTCCAGCTATTGTAAGGCCTTCGGTTTCATGGCGTTCTAATAAGCGAGCATAAAAAGCAGTGCCAATAAAAGCTTTCACTAATTTACATTGATCTCCACCTGTGAAAAACAACAAATCGGCTTGATTAAGTTTTTCAATAAACTCTTTTTGGTTGGCTTCTTCTTTAGTCCTAATATCTAAAATATTAATTGTTTCCACTCCGAGCTCTCTGAATGCATGATAATATGCATCGCCAAGTGTACCAGGATATTCTGACGCAGTTGGAATAACAGCAATGTTTTTAGCATTGTTTAAACCAATAATACGTTTTAAAACAATTTTATCTTCTTTTTTATCTTCGGCTCCGCCTACTAATACTAAATACCCTTTTTTTGAATTTTCAGACATATATCTTATTAAATATTATGAATATTATAATAACAAAAGTACAAAATAAATACTAGAAATCCACAAAACAATTTGGTATTCTAATATTAAATTCGCTGTATTCGGACTAAATACTTAAATTTCACAACTAAACTTTAGTTTAACACGACTAAAATTTCTAACATGAGAATGTTAACAAATATTAAATTATATTAAATGATTATGGTTTTCTTTGTAAATTTACAAAAAAAATACAGAGAAATGATACCAGATTGGGCAAAAGAATTTAATAGTGCTGTTACTGTTTGTAATACAAATGGAATAATCCTTTACATGAACAAAAAGGCTGGGAAAACATTTGAAAAATGGGGAGGCATTGAATTAATTGGGAAAAGTTTATTTGATTGTCATAATGATCACTCAGTAGCAAAAATAAAAGAATTGATAGCAACAGAAAAATCAAATTCGTATACAATAGAAAAAAATGGGGTTAAGAAATTGATACATCAAGCACCTTGGTTTAAAGATGGCAAATGTGCTGGTTTAGTTGAGATTTCAATAGAAATTCCATTCGACATGTCTCATTTTGTCCGCTAAAAAGTGTATTTCTCTATTTTATATTATTAGTTTTTGTTATCTTTTTTTTCGAAGACAGAGCTGTTAAAACCTTTTTCTGATTTTATACTTATATAATAAATGCCATTTTTCAAATTTCTAATATCAATAGTAATAGTTTTTTGAAATTTATTATATTTTTGAAATAATAATTCCTGCCCTATACTATTTTTTATTGAAATGCAAAAATCAGAATCACTTTCTAGCTCTATATTAATAATGTCTTTAGCTGGATTTGGGTAAATATTAAACTTAAAATTATTGTTTTCTTCTGTTGAAAGAATTGCTGGTAATAACACGATTCCTTTTATTGCATCTACAGCATTTCCCCAATTATCTACTAATCTCAATTTTAAATTGTAATTTCCAGAAACCAATCCAAATGTATTCCAGTTTGCTAGAAGTCCATTATGAATTTCTGTTGCAGTATCGCAAGAAATTTCTATCCAAGAAGTATCTGTTGCTTTTTGATAATACATCTTATAATATGAGAAATCCATTAATGTGCTTGTTGCAGTTTTGTCTATATATGCAGAACCATTTATAGCAATAATAGTATCTTGGAAATTGGAGTTTACATTTCCTATAAATGCATTCCAAACACATGATTTATCATAAGCCTTTGGTTCTTGAGGCAAAACACATTGAACACACATTAAAACCGAACTATGCAGCGCTGTTGCTTCGCCCATATTTACAGGTGAATACGCACAAAGGAGAATTCCATTTCGCTGAGACCTAACATTGCTGTTAAACGAAGAAAATCCTGCCATTGCAAAAGTTGTATCGCTTGCCCAAAAATATCCACCGCTGCCGTCGCACATGAAACTTTGTCCTTCAAATCTTGATTTTCCCATCGAGCCCATCTCTCCTATTATTGAACCACTTAATTTAAGAAAAGCGCTATCAAACAAATATAAACTCCAAGTTTGAACGGTGGAATTAATAAACTTCAAGCTCCTATCGCTTAAAGGAGCTGTGAAATTAATGTAATTAGAATTGTTTACTAGTCCATTAACTGACATTGTATCGCTTCCCTCGAACCACAATCCAATTGCACGAATCTTTGAATTAGAAATAGTTACATCAGAATTTTGTGTAGGCATTATCCCCCACATCACATCAGAACAGGAGTCAACAACGATAGAATAATTAACACCATCAATGCCTGTAACAGTATCAGAAAACAAGTATTTTTGCACAAAACTTCCATTTGGGAATGAAAAATCGATATGCGAATTTTCGGGAAACTGATGCCATAATAAAATTGTTTTGGTGTTTTTAAAATGCAAATTGGAATTTCCTTCTATAACAAATTCGCCTGCAATATCTACATTTTCAAAATCATAAATAGCATTACCGTATAATCCATTCGTTGTAAAATCGGGCTTAACTACATTTTTAAACTTAATTTTTGCATTATCTATGGCAACCATATTATGTACCATACCGCCAAAATCAAGTGTTGAGTTTTCAATTTTTATTTCGCCATCATGAACTGCCATTAAACTGCGTTCGTAAAAATATAATTGAGGAAAATGGATAGTTGAATTTTCTACTAAAAACTTCCCATTTTGCAAAACCCAAATATCGCCTATTTGAGTATAATTGGCATTACGAACAATTAGTTTTCCGCTATTTAAAATAACTATTGGTTTATTGTGAAAATACGTACCTGTAACAACAAGAGAATCATTACCTTGTAATCCAATATACAAAGTATCACCTAAAGATTTTTCTGGATTAAAAACAGGAATTTTAGGCTGTTTTACTAAACCAAAAGCACCTGACTTTAAGTTACTTGATTTTTCGCTTGAATTAATTATTTGAGAATTGTTTTTTCTTGCTTTTTCAAGAAAAGCATCTATTTTTTTTTTCGTAAATTGCTGATTTAAATTGTTTTGTCCGGAGACTATTGAAGCAAAAAAAAGAATTAGTATTGGAATTATTTTAATTGTTTTCATGTTTTTTTTTCAAACATACAAAAAAACAAGCAAATAACTATGTTAACTTTTTATAAAATCATTAATGTTTGTTGAAATAGTAAATACATTTTTCGCTCCAGATAAATGCTGAATCCCTCTTCCATAAGAAAGGTAAAACCTATTAACACGAACTCCAAAACCCCAAGAAAAACCAACCATTGCTGTTTTTGTGGCAACTTTCATTTCTTGTCTAATTTTATAATTATACCCAACTCTAACATTGAAATTTCTTGAAGGAACAAATTCAAGTCCTAATGCAATATGTCGCATAAAATTATCGGCATATCCCTCCCATTTGTTCTCTTTGATAGTATCTCCAGTTAATGGGTCTACTGTTTGCTTTGGAAAATTTGGGTTTTCATATTGAAGATCCCATGTGTTTAAATTATAAGCATTTACCATTAATCGGAAAGGTGCTTTTGCTAGTTTTTTAGAGATACCAAGCTGAACATCAGTTGGGAAAGGTTCCACATTGTCTTTTCTGTATTTTTTTATTTGTGTACCTACATTTCGCAACATGAAGCAAGCTGCAAATTTTTTATCCGGATTGTAATAACTAATGGATGCATCAGCACCAACTCCAAATGATTTCCATTGATACATATTAGAATGAATAAATTTCAAATTAACTCCTCCTGTTAAAAGGTTAGCTAGTTTTTTTGATGCTCCAAAATTTATAGCTACATCATAAGGATTAAATTCGCCTAGAGTGTTGTTGTATTCATCTGTTTCTGTGAACTTTCCATAACTAAAATATTGTATAGAAGGAAGAATAACTCCAAACTTTTTAACTTTAAACGCATAAGCAGCAGTAGTCATTTTCATATCTCCAAAATAATCCATATAGCTTAAACCTAGTTTTCCTAGTAAACCCTCATCAATATAAGCAGGATTATAAGTAGAAACAAGAACATCTGAATCGGCAATTGCAGAGGCAAACCCACCCAAACTAACTGCTCTGGCATTTGTAGGAACGTTTAAAAACTCGTAAATTGATTTTCCGCCCGATTGAGCAAAAACAACTGTAATATTAAATACTATGCAAGAAAAAATTGCAATTTTAATTCTCATGTTTTTTCTTTTTAAAACGTATTCATAACGCTAAGAAACAATATTTATTTTATATTAAATAAAATAAAATCAATCTTATTAAATAATTATAGACTTGGTTGGTAGTGAAAAAAAATCTAAATTTGTAGTGCAATAAAAATACACAAAAAAAACATGAAATTATCAAAGAAAAGTGAATATGCCTGTTTAGCACTTATTGATTTGTGTGAAAACTCTGATAAAGAATGGATTAAAATTGTGGATATTTGTAATAGAAAAAGTATTCCTAAAAAATTTCTTGAACAAATACTTGTATCTTTGAAAAATTCGGGATACATAAAAAGCAAAAAAGGTTCGGAAGGTGGCTACCGTTTAAACAAAGAAGCCAGTCAAATTACAATAGCTGAAATATTACGTTTAATGGATGGAGCTCTTGCTCCTGTTGAATCGGTGAGCAAATATTTTTATGAAAACAGTCCGATAGAACAAAATCAAAAATTGATAAATATTTTTACCGATATTCGAGATTATGTTTCTGATAAATTAGAAAAATCTACCTTTCAGGATTTAATTTAGAATCGTTCGATTCATTTTTCAGCAAACTATTTATGAAACATGCTTATATTTTTTTAGTTTATATTTTCATATATGGTTGTACTAACGTTGACAGCATAAAAAATAATAATACAACATCTGACACTTTAAAGATTAACAAAGCTGAATTAAAATTCGTTCATCTTAATAAATTATCAGTAACTGGAGACTTTGACGGCGATGGAAAAAAAGATACTCTTGTTGAAAATAATATAAGCGGATTAAACAAGATGCCTATTGACAGTATTCCAAATTATAGCGAATGGGATTCTTTAGCAAGGTATTTTGATAGCATTGAATCCGATTTGATTTTATCGTTAATCAATAGAAAATGTGATACTTTGCATTTAGGTTCTGGACAAGGACTTTTTTGTTTGATAAATATTGGAGACAACAACAACGATAAAAAAGATGAAATTGCACTTGTAGTTGACCACTGCACTTTTACAAATATTTGCACATGTCATATATACTCTTTATGTGATAATAAATGGATTGAATTGAAATATTTTATAATTCATAGAGATGCATTTGAATACGATGAAAATTCAAAACCGTATTCAAATGGAATAAAAGGATTTCTAGAATTAAGGAAAAACAAATGGATGTATATTGACTATTATGATTGGTTTGAAGCAAAAAGCGAGAAAGACACAGTATTAAAACCATTAAAAATAAAGAGCAGTTGCATATAAATAATGATATCGCTAGCTTTCGCTTTCGTTGATTTGTATGCTTTTTTTTATTTCAATTCTTTTTGATATATTTGCCTTCAAACACAATGATAACCATAAACACCCAGTTTATTAAATTGCATAACGGATAATGGAATTACTCGATAAATATTATTTGATTCTGGGAATTAACCAAAATTCTACTATCGATGAATTAAAACAAGCATATCGAGAAAAAGCAAAAATATATCATCCCGACAGAAATCCTAGTCCTAATGCTCACGAACAGTTTATTATTCTCACCGAGGCTTACGAATATTTAAAAGAGTTAAAAGCAAATCCAAACACAAGTAAATCGCAGCGTTCAAAGTATTATCCTAAAGGCAGTTATGACAACAAACAAAACGAGGCTAGAGAAAAAGCAAGAGCACAAGCTCAACAATATGCCAGAATGCGTTATCAGGAATTTATAAAAACTGAATACTACAAAAATATAACTTCTTTAAACACAATTTTCGACCATTTCATTTATATTATTGCATTAGGTGTTGTGTTTTTTTTACCTGTTTTTGGATATTTAATATCTAAATGGGATGGTATTTTAATTGCATTAATAATTGTTGCAGCTACAGCACCTATTACGTTGACATACATTAAACAAATGAATTTCAACTTTTCTAGCTTAGGAAAATCCTTTTACCAAATTTTCAAATCAAACTATTTTTCACTAGTTATTTTTTCTTTAATAAACATTTTTATTTTTATTAGGATTGGATTGCAAACAATGATTCCGCTTTTTTCACTTATTTCTGTATATATTTTATCATCAAGCGCATATATGGGTTTTGATATTATGTTTTCCAAATTTAGTGCTCAAAAAAAATGTAGGTATTATATAGCATTTTGCATAATACCATTAATAATAAACATGTTATTGCTAGCTAATTATAAATTCAGTAATAATCCAAAATCCGAAACTTATGTATTTGCTTGCGACGAAAACACTCAAAAGTCGACTTATATATTTTTAAAAGACAATAAATATTCGCAATATCCAGGAATTAGAGTGTTTAGAGATATTGACCAAATGCTTTATGCCGAGTATATTAACTATACTTTTGAAGAAGGATTATTTGGAATTAGAGTTATGAAGAATTACAAGTTTTTTTAATGAAAATCAATTTAACAACAAAAAATATAAAAAAAACATTGTTTTTAAGCATTCTATTACTTTCGTTATATGCTTGTAAAAAGAAAGTTGATAATGAAAGACCTGAATTTTGTGGTTCTTGGACTGGATATAGTGATTGTGGAAGTAAAGCAAGTTTAGAAATTGCATTTTCAAATAGCGATACAGAATATGACGTATTTATCTTTGGAACAGGCGGCACAATATCCTATGAAGGGCATGCTAGAGCAAACGACAAAAAACTAAAAATCAGTCAATTTAACACTTTTGACATTATCGAATATCCGCATAAAGTAGATACTAATATTGTTAAACTAAACCATTATGAAGGAGACATTCGTCCTAATTGGCAAATGAAATTAAGTGGTTTAAAACCTGCTTTATTTCATGTTACTGAAACATTTACATTTTACAAAAATGATTATAAATATTTTTTTTAAGCGTATTCAATTGTTAATATACTCCACTGTTGCAACTATCTCATTTGCATTAATTTTTGTTACACCTCCTAATGAAATTTCTAACCTAAATGCATGTGTAAGTGGCATTGCTAAAATATAAGATATTAGCGCCCTGATATTTCCAGCGTGGCTGACTATTACAATTTTATCATGTTTCAATTTTAAAACTTCGTTGTAAAACTCAACTACTCTATTTTGAAGTTCAATAAAAGATTCGTTTCCAGGCGTTGGGTTATTTACAAAATCCGAACTCCACTTTTCAAACTCATCTAAAGGCAATTCAACCCAAGGTGTTTCTTCCCATTTGCCAAAACTTATTTCCTTAAGTCTATTGTCAATTATAAAATTGTCGTTACTAAGATATTTAGCCATTAAACTACATCTTTTCAGTGGGCTCGAATAAAAAACAAAACTCTCATCAATATTTAAACTTGTTTTTATTTTTTCAAATTGAGAATTGCTATTTTCAATTAATTCCATATCAGTGCTTCCGTAGCAAACTCCTTCTGGAATATTTGGTTTTGTATGACGAATAAGGTAGATTTCCATATTATTTATAAATCAAATTTAGTTTTTATTAATTCTTGAAAAGAACTACCTGTTGTAATTTTAGTTCTGTTTCTATCATCAATTGTAATAAGAAACTTACCTCTAAAATATCGCTGAATTTCTTTAACAAAGCTAATATTTATTATATGAGATTTTGAAACTCTAATAAATTGATCGGGTAATTTTTCTTCTAAGACCTTAAGCGGATGCTCAGTTATATATTCCTTACAATTTGCATTATAGAAATTAACATATTTATTATCCGCATTTAAAAAGGTTATTTCTTCAGTTTTAACCAACACTATTCTGTCCCCAACTTTGTGAGAAATTGATTGCATTTTGGGTTTTGGCTGCTGTAATTCGCTCAAATGTTGAATGATAAAATCTAGATTTGATGTTCCCGAAACCCGTTTAAGCTTTTCAATTGTTTGATTAATACGATCAATTTCAACTGGTTTCAATATATAATCTAATGAAAAACTTTCAAATGCTTTTAAGGCAAATTGGTCGTAAGCAGTGCAGAAAACTATAATTGGTTTATGTTTTAAATCTTTTAACACCTCGAAAATATTTTTTCCTGGCATTTGAATATCAAGAAAAACTAAATCAGGTTTTAAAGCTTCAATTTGCTTTTCGGCTTGATTTCCATCAACTGCCTCTCCTATTATTTCAATATATTCCGAAAAGCTTGTGAGCAAGCGTTTAAGTCGTTCACGAGCCAATTCTTCATCATCAACAAGTATTGTTTTATATGGAAATTTCATGTTTTTTTTCGTTTTACTATCCGAACCTTGCAAAGTTATTGTGTTTCTTGCGGTGAAATTTAACCGCAAGAAACGCAATTATTTATTTTACTATTAGTTTAATTTCAATATGTTTATCATCCTCATTTACAAATCGCATGGTATAATTTTCTTTATAAACCATAGTTAACTTATCAAAAATATTCTGCAAACCATAACCTGTAATTAATTCATTTTCAAAGCATGGTCCATTATCAAAAACTTTGATAAAGATATTATTATTTTCTTGTTCAATTTTAATTTTTATTATTCCTCGTTCAGTTATTTTTGAAATTCCATGTTTGATAGCGTTTTCAACAAGTGGTTGAAGCAAAAAAGTGGGGATTTGCAAATTCATTAACGCTTCAGGCACTTCAACCTGATAGTCCAATCTTTCGCCAAAACGTTGTTTTTCAATATCCAGAAAAACTTTTACCATTTCTAACTCTTGTTTCACGGTAGTCATTAACTCATTGCCTTTGTTTAAGTTATAGCGAAACAATTTAGCCAAATTCACTGCCATTTGTTCTGTTTTACTAGCATTAACAGCAGCTAATGATGCAATAGAATTTAGGGAATTATAAAGAAAATGAGGATTTATGCGAGATTGCAAAGCCAACAATTCTGCTTTGGTAGTCAATTCTTTTTGTTTACTAACTTCCAACTCTTTTTCACGCATTAATTCATCAATTTTTCGCTGATTATACATACTATAAATCCTATAAATAGCAACTGTTAAAGGAATATAAATCCATTCCCAGTGAAGCATTTCAAACCTAACATAATCTAAATGCGTTGCAAAAAAGATAAATTGATACGCACTCCAGAAAATAAACACAACTAATACAAAATCAACAAGTAAGCGCACAGCAAAACTTTTAATTCTTTCTTGAATTTTATCTAAAATCCAAAGTTTAATTCCAATAATAAATGAAAATGCGAAGAAATATAATTTTGCGTTTATGATGTATTTCATTGTCATTTCTACTCCATTAAAATGCTGAATAACAAGCACTATAGTAAGTGGAATTAAAGAAACCAACATCGTTAAAATTAATTTTAGCCAAAGCGCTTTTTTACCTTTTAAGATGTTTCTACCCAAACTTGTTAATGCCAATAACTCTTTGAAAACCATGAATAAAATCAATGATATTGATACTACGATTAAGGTATAATCTTTTTCAAAGTCTTTGGGGTTTTGCAACTCTAATTCTTTATGAATTAACTCTAATCCATTTTTCGAGTATAACTTTATTAGATACTCTTTGCAAATTGGGGTCAAAAAGAATTGTTTATTGAATTGAACATTATCATCTGTCAAAACGCCTAACTTCCATAAAATTTGATTAAACAATCTATCTAAATCAATTTTACTATTATCACTAACGGAAAGCTCATCTTCTGTTTTTAACATCACTTCAGGGTAAAAAAACTCTCCTTTCATATATGGTGCTGAATAGTAATTTTCACGTTGAGTAAATAAAACTGACGGAAAACAATCCACAAGTTTAACATTTATCCCATTCAGCAATGGATTTATCTCATTAATAAACAGATTAATAGAATCCATTTGCTGTTTTGAGTAATTTCCTTCAATTTTAAGCCTTAAATCAGAATATAATTTAGTAATCATTAACGGACTCGATAAATCTCTGTTAAAATTACCCCAAACTTGAGAAAACAATTCAGACTGAACAATTTTAAATTTTTTCGTATCTAATTCTCTAAGCAAACCATTAGGCATCTCAACTATGGCAGAAGAAATAAAAAAATCATGTCCATTTTCCAATCCAGTAATTATTTTTTTTTGTTCGTTAGAAAATTTTCCACCCCATTCTCTTTCAGCTTTATTCGACATATTAAGAGTTATTCCATTTGTATTATCAATACTATTTTTAACAATCACTCCAAAAGTTCTAATTTTACATGGAATTCCCATACATTCTGCTTTCAATTCCCAATTAGACGGATTATTTCGAATTAAAACAAACTTATTATTAACATCAAGATACAAGGTTGGAATTGGCAAATCACTTACTTCGAGAGGGATATTAATGGTTGTATCTGCTGTATTTATTCTAAAAATATCAATTTTATTCTCAAGTGGCTTGATTGAAAAAACTTTTTCTCCACTAAACCCATCAACCTTCATAATATGAGATGTTACAGTGAAACAAGCTCTATTAAGCATATTGACATCCGAACAACTAATTTTAACTATATTATCAACCCCAATAAAAAGTGGGTAGTTTTGAATTTCAACTTTAAGAGTCTTTCCTTTTACTGAAAAGGTTTTTGTGTACTCTGGCAAAACATTGCCTTTTTCATCATAGTTTTGCCCAAAAACCACTCCCGAAAACAGAAACAATATTATTAATATCAGATTTGTTTTAAAATTTTCTTTTTTCATACTATTTAGTTTTAAATGATTAAACATAAGAGGGATTTTTAAAAATTAGTTTTTTTTTAGGCAGACCAGATTTTAAAAACGCAGCATACATTGGTATGTGAGTATTTTAAAATTGAAGTCTAACGACAAAAAAACATTTTTAGAACTCCCGTAAAGCAAAACTAAGTTCTACCTATATTTAATCAAACCACTTCCCGACAAACATGTAATTTCAATTCCCAAACTTGTCATTTTGAAGAATGAACAAAATTAATGTATTTGTTTGATTTATATTTTTTAAAAGATAAATATTAATATGTACAACTCAGCCAAACAAAACATAAAATAAACCAGCATATTTTTACTTTTATAAATGCTTTATTGCTGTTATTCATCTGTTTAACACATTATTTACTCTATTACAAATAGAGTAATTTGACTTTTTACTCTATTTCAAATAGAGATAATTATCATTTTACTTGTTTTTCAAATAGAGTAATTGTATATTTGTTGAGTTGAAAAAGCTAAAAAAGATGAAAGAAACATTAAAAACTGTTATCAAAGAGCAAAACAAACAAAGAGATACTTCTGGTAAAATTGAAAGAAGTATTCCACTTGAGCTTGTTAATTGCGATGAAATACTTGTAATATCGGGAATTAGACGATGTGGAAAATCTGTTTTACTACAACAAATCAGAAAAAAACAAAAGGAACAAGATTTTTTCATCAATTTTGATGACGAGCGATTAGTTAATTTCAGTATCAATGATTTCCAGCTTCTACACGAAGTTTTCGTTGAAATGTATGGTTCTCAACAAATATTCTATTTTGATGAAATACAAAATATACCCGGCTGGGAACGTTTTGTTCGCAGACTTTATGACGCTAGGAATAAAATATTTATCACAGGCTCAAATGCAACCATGCTGAGTCGAGAACTCGGCACTCATCTAACAGGAAGATATGTTCGCTTTGAATTATATCCATTTTCTTTTAGAGAATTTCTGAGATTCAAAAAATTTAATTTGCCAAACGACAATATTTTCACAACAGATGAAAACGGGAAAATAAGCGCTTATTTCAACGACTTTCTAGAAAACGGCGGAATACCTATTTATGTAAAACAAAAAAACGAACAATATCTCAAACAGCTATATGAATCAATACTTTACAAAGATGTAATGATACGAAATAGACTCACTAACGAACGAGAAATTCTTCAATTAATGTATTTTATTGCAAGTAATATCGCTAAACCTGCCACTTATCAATCATTAGCAAGTGTTATTGGGGTAAAAAACACAACAACAGTGAAAAACTATCTTTCATATATAGAAAACACATATATGCTGTTTCAGGTTTCAAAATTTGATTTTTCGCTAAAAGCCCAATACATAAATCCAAAGAAAAACTATTTTATCGATAATGCACTTGTTCAAAAATTAGGATTTAATTTTTCGAAAAACACGGGTCGATTGCTTGAAAACACAGTTTTTATAGAACTAAAAAGACGAGGAAAAGAGATATTCTACCATCAAAATAATTTCGAATGCGACTTTGTAATTAGAAATGGCTTTTCAATAAGCGAAGCCATTCAAGTTTGCCATACTTTTGAAAATGAAATTACCAAGCAACGAGAAATTAACGGTTTGCTTGAAGCCCTTAACACTCACAATTTAGACAAGGGTTTAATATTAACTTCAAGTTCTGAAGAAACGATTCAAATTGAAAACAAAACAATAAATATTATTCCTGTTTGGAAATGGATGTTATTAAATTGTTAATAACTATAACAATTTGTTTTACTGAGCATTGCGTGTATTTTTCTGAGATTCACATATAATAATTAAGTATAAACTCAATTTTGAAATATTTACTATTGCTTAACAAGCACTTTTTATTATATTTTTGCATTAAATTATTAATCTACTATTGTTATGACAAACGCAATCACTAGAACCGATTTCAATTTCAAAGGACAAAAAGACGTTTATCACGGAAAAGTTCGTGAGGTATATAATATCAACGACGAGCATTTAGTAATGATTGTTTCTGATAGAATTTCTGCTTTCGACGTAGTGCTTCCCAAAGGAATTCCTTATAAAGGTCAAGTACTTAATCAAATAGCTGCAAAATTTTTAGATGAAACTAAAGACATTGTTCAAAACTGGAAAATTGCAACTCCAGATCCAATGGTTACAGTAGGTCATAAATGCGAAGCGTTTAAAGTAGAAATGGTTATTCGCGGATATTTATCTGGTCATGCTTGGAGAGAATACAAAGAAGGTAAACGCACATTATGTGGTGTTGCTATGCCAGATGGAATGAAAGAAAACGATAAATTTCCTACGCCAATCATCACTCCTACTACAAAAGAAGACATTGGACACGATGAAGATATTTCTAAAGAAGATATTTTGAAACACAATTTGGTTTCGGCCGAAGATTACGCTTTATTAGAAAAATATACTATGCAAATATTTGAGCGTGGAACTCAAATTGCTGCAAAAATGGGTTTGATTTTGGTAGATACTAAATATGAATTTGGCAAAAAAAACGGTCAAATATATTTAATTGATGAAATTCATACACCAGATTCCTCACGCTACTTTTACAAAGAAGGTTACGAAGAGCGCCAAGCGAAAGGCGAAAGCCAGAAACAACTTTCAAAAGAATTTGTTCGCGAATGGTTGATGGAAAATGGATTTCAAGGAAAAGACGGACAAAAAGTTCCTGAAATGACTGACGAGTTTGTTAATTCAGTATCAGAAAGATACATTGAACTTTTTGAACAAATTACTAGCGATAAATTTCAAAAAGCGGATATTAATAATGTGTTAAGTAGAGTTGAAACAAACATCAATAACTATTTGAATAATTTATAATAAAACCTAAATCCGCCAGGAATTTTTAAGGCGTTAACAATAAATACTCATCGACTATACTCAGAGTGACCGCAGACTGAGCGGTGGTTGCTGAGCAAAGCCGAAGTAAGTCGAAGTCTATATAGATAAGGAATAATTAGCTTGCGGCTAAAAGGTAAGATACAAATGAACGAATTAACTTTCGAAGAACTAAAATATATTCTTGAAAAAAAGTTTATTCAATACAACCAGGTTTCTTTTGTAGAAAGTGACCCGATATGTATTCCACATCAATTTACAAAGAAAGCAGATATTGAGGTATCTGCTTTTTTAACTTCTGCAATTTGCTGGGGACAAAGAAAAGCCATTATTAAAAGTGCAAATTACTTGATGCAATTAATGGATTTCGATCCTTATTTATTTGTCATTAATTCATCTGAAAACGAAATAAATTGTATTGATAAATTTTATTATCGAACTTTTAATGCAATCGACGTGTTGTTTTTTGTAAAATCATTGAAAAACATATATTTAAAACATAATGGACTTGAAAATGCATTTTCTGATGGCAGTTCTACAAAAGAGAAAATAATTAATTTTAGAAAACTTTTTTTTGAAAAAGAACATTTAAATAGAACTGAAAAACATATTTCAAATGTTGAAAAAAAAGCCGCCGCCAAAAGAATTAATTTATTTTTAAGATGGATGATTAGAAAAGACAAATATGGCGTTGACTTTGGAATATGGAACAATCTACAGTCAAAAGACTTAATTATTCCACTTGATGTTCACTCAAGCAATATAGCTAGAAAATTTGGTTTGTTAAATAGAGTTCAAAACGACTGGTTATCTGCTGAATTGCTCACTAATTCGCTAAAGCAATTTGATAAAAACGATCCATTTAAATACGACTTTGCTCTTTTTGGAATGGGCGTTTTTAACGACATTTAAATTGTGTTTAATATTGTTTTATTTCGTTTCATCAAAAAATATTATTATTTTTACTTTTAATAAAATTTTACAGAGCTAATTATTATCCACCAATAAGCTTTAAAATGAAAGATATTAGCAGTTATGTGTCAGATATTCAATTGTTTTGCAAAAACGATTCCATTGATATTCCCAATTGCTCAATTGAAAACTTTTGGAGAATTTTTGAAAAATCGGGCTCTATTGTTTATTTGTTTGATGCGGTAAAGTTAACTTATGTTAAAGTTAATCAGGCTGCTCTTAATTTTTATTTATACTCGGAAGCAGAATTTATCAATAGTTCCCTATTTAATATTAACATATCAAGCAAAGAGGTTATTTATAGTGAAATATGCAATTTGCTTTACAATAATAAAACAATATTTCTTTTTTCTCACAAAAACTCAAAGGGCGAAATAAAAAACGTTGAAGTACAAACATCTTATTTTAAGTCAAACGACAATTTATTTATTTTATCTATAGTTCAAGATATTTCAGATAGAATTACAACGAAGCAAAAAATATTTGAGAGCGAACAAAAATACCGATCAATAGTTAACAATTCTCCAGATGGTATTATTATACATTGTCAAGGCAAAATTGTTTTTCATAATCCAGCAGCTCTAAAACTACTAAGAGTTCCAGAAACAGAGGATTTAACAAATAAAAATGCTATGGATTTCGTTCATCCAGACTATCGACCAATGGTTATTGAACGAATAAAAGAGATATACGAAAACAAAGCCACTTGTTATATTATAGAAGAAAAATTCATTCGCTTTGATAATACTCTTATTGATGTTGAAGTTACAGGAAGCTCAATAGAGTTTGAAGGAAAGCCTGCATCTCAAGTTATATTCAGAGATATTTCAGATAGAATTAACGCTGCAAAAGAAATAGAAATAAGCGAAAATAAATTTAGTAATTTTTTTGATAATTCTTCTGATGGCATTTATATTATTGATGACAACGGAATTATTGTTGATTGGAACATAAATGCAGAAGAAATTACAGGTCTAAAAAAAGAAGAAACCATTGGTGTTTTTTTTGGTGATATTAATTCTTTATTTATTGAAAATGATTTTATTAATAAATCTACTTATTATTTTGAGCTCTTAACAACCCTTAAAACTAGAGAAAAGTATGATGATTTGTTTTTTGATAATATTAGAATTAACAACTGCAAAACAAAAGAAAGTTTAATAATACAGCATACAATTTTCAAAGTAAAAGGCAAAGACTCCAATTGGCATGGTAATATTATAAAAGATGTTACATTTACAAAAAAACTGGAACAAAAATTAAAAATTGCAAATGATAATTTTTCAAGAATTTTAAATGCAATACCCGATTTTGTTTGGTGCGGAGAAGTTGATTCTGATGGAATTTATCATCACATTTATACAACTACTCAAATTGAAATTTTATCTGGTTACGAATTAAGTTTTTTTACGTCAAATTATTCAAACTGGAATAGTATTATACATCCAGATGATTATGATAGAACTGTAAAATATTTCCAAGAAACTTATTTAGGGTTAAATAATGGTTTTGAGATTGAATATAGAATTATTAGAAAAGATGGAAAAGTAAGATGGGTTCTCGACAAATTAAAATGCTCTACTTTACCAAATAATGTTATTAGATTTGACGGAATTACCTCGGATATCACAGACATAAAAAATGCAGAATATTCATTAAAAGAAAGTGAAGAAAAATATCGTTTAATTGCCGAAAACACATCAGATGTTATCTGGACAATGAATCTTTCGCTTGAAACCACCTATATTAGTCCTTCCGTTTTTACTCAGTTAGGATATACCCCATCTGAATACACGTCAATGAAAACTCAAGAACGTTTGCCAGATGAATCATACCAACTAGTTTTAAACACCTTCAATACTGAATTTGCAAAAGGGAAAAACAATATAGATCATACAGGTTTTACATTTGAAATGCTTCACAAACATAAAAGTGGCAGTTTAATGTGGGGCGAAGTGAGTGTTACGTTTATTAGAAACCAAAACAACGAAATAATTGGAGTGCATGGTGTTACAAGGAATGTAAACCAAAGAAAACTAACTGAAGATGCATTAAAAATAAACGAAGAAAAATATCGTACAATTTTTGAAAATGCACCTATCGGAATAGTTTTATATAACAATGATGGTGTTATTATTGAATGTAACGAAAATCTTGATTTGCCAAAAAGCAAACTTATTGGAGTTAATATTTTAAATGCTTTAAAGAATCAACCAATTGGAGATGGAGTTATAGAAACACTTAAAGGCAATACTTTTCGATTTGAAGGAGAATTTACAATTGCAAATGGAGAAAAGACATATAGAAAAGCCGATTTTGCTCCAATCTATAATAACAACCTTATAAATGGTGGAATTGCACTGGTTGAAGATATAACTTTGCTTAGAAATGCGCAACAAGCATTAATTAAAAGAGAAGCTGATTACAGGCTACTAGCAGAAAACACCAATGATATAATTTCAAAACATGATACAGAAGGCAACTTTATTTTTATTTCATCGGTTTGTGAAGTAATAACAGGATATAAACCAGAAGAGATAATATCAACAAAAATTTGGAAATATTTTCACTCTGATGAAATTGAAACACTCAGGGATTTCTTTTCAAATATCAAACCAAATGACGCAAAACAGATTGTTCGCTTTAGATTTCAAAAAAAAGACGGTAATTACATTTGGTTAGAAACATCGAGCAAGGCAATTGCTAATGAAAATACTATTACAAAAAAAGAAATAGTTTCTGTGTCTCGCGATATCACAGACATTATTCTTAAAGATGAGTTGTTAAAACAAAAAGAAGCAGCCGAAATTGCAAATAAAGCAAAGTCAGAGTTTTTAGCAAATATGAGTCATGAAATAAGAAACCCAATGAATGTTATTGTTGGCATGACAAATATGTTAAAAAGAAGCAAACTTGATGAAGACCAATTAAAATATATTCATTCACTAACCGCTTCATCAAAGAGTCTGCTTAATATATTGAACGATATATTAGATTTTTCAAAAATTGAAGCAAATAAATTGGTTCTTGTCGAAGAAAGTTTTTCAATTATCAAACTAAATGAAGAATTAATTCAAATATTTAGCAGTCAAGCATCAGAAAAAGGCTTAAAATTAAACACTACAATTAATAATTACCCAGAATACCTTTTTGGTGATTATAATAAAACCAAGCAATGTTTAGTAAACCTTATTTCAAATTCTCTAAAATTCACTTTTCATGGTGAAATAAACATTGAATTTGATGGTTTAATTAAAAATGATACTTTTATTTCAAAAATCAGAATATCAGATACTGGCATTGGAATTAGCAATGATGACCTCCCTAAATTATTTAATTCATTTACTCAATTAGACAGTTCAACAACTAAAGAATATGCTGGTACAGGGCTTGGTTTGGCAATTGTGAAAAAGTACGCTGAACACATGGGAGGATATATAACTGCATCAAGTGAA
Source organism: Bacteroidota bacterium (assembly GCA_037139195.1). GTDB lineage: Bacteria > Bacteroidota > Bacteroidia > Bacteroidales > JAHJDW01 > JBAXGW01. The sequence goes on along the minus strand of JBAXGW010000035.1, from coordinate 10,590 downwards.
TTGAACAAGGGTAGTGTTTTTGAATTAACTTTAACTTTTAAGATAATTGAACAACCTATTATATCAGAAGTTATTCAAAATGATGAATTGCCTTATGAAAACAAGAAATATAATATTCTAATTGTTGAAGACGATGGAATTAACCAAATGTACCTTAAAAGTTTTTTGTCAGACCAAGGATTTATTGTTGATGGTGCATTTAACGGTATTCAGGCAGTAGAAAAATTCAAATCAAATAAATATGATGTTATATTGATGGATGGACAAATGCCCAAAATGGATGGCTTTGAAGCAACTAAAATAATTAGAGATTTAGATAAAGAAAACAACAATAAGATTAAAATTATTGCTATAACAGGTTATGCGATTAAAGGCGATAAAGAAAAGTTTATTTCTGCAGGCATGGACGAATATATTACAAAGCCTATTAATGAAAAAGAATTGTTAGATACAATTTCAAAATTATTACTTTAACAAATCTTTATTAATTATCTTCGCAAAAAATAATTGTTCATGTATTATTTCATCTATTCTTTTCTTTGGCTTTTATCTTTACTTCCATTGTTTTTTTTAAAGCTATTATCCAAAGTTATTTTTTTTCTTCTCTATTATGTTATTGGGTACAGAAAAAAAGTAGTAAAGTCTAATCTTAAAAAATCATTTCCAAACTATTCAGATGAAAGAATAAATCTTATTTCTAGAAAGTTTTATATTCATTTATCAGAATTAATAATTGAAGTTATAAAATCGATTTCAATAAGTGATAAAGGATTAGAAAAAATGATTTCGTTTAAAAATCCGAAAATATTAGATGAAATATTTGAAAAACATCACAGCATATTTCTAATTCAGGGACATTATTGCAATTGGGAAATCTTAACTATTTTACAAAAGCATTCAAAATACAACATCTATGTAACTTATAAACCATTAGCTTCCAAATCTTTTGATCGGTTTTTAAGAAAAATAAGGTGCCGTTTTGGAATAAAATTGATGACTTCGGAAGAAACTCCACGAACAATTGTTAAAAACAGAAACAAAAGAAATTTATACGGATTAATAGCAGATCAAACCCCATTAAGAAGCGAATCGAAATACTGGACAAAATTCATGAATCAGGATGCTTTATTTTATTTAGGGCCTGAAAAACTTTCAAAAGCTACCGGATTTCCTGTCTTTTTTCTCGATATAAAAAAGATTGCATTTGCAAAATATGAAATAGAATTTATTCCAGTAGAATTAAATCCTAAAGAATCAGATGAATTCAGCATTACAGAAGGATTCATTGATTTGCTCGAAAAATCTATTTATGAATCACCCGAACATTATCTTTGGTCGCACCGTAGATGGAAACACAAAAGGACAAATAATTGATTTTTAGAAAAATATCGTAAATTAATATTTTTATTGTTAATTGATTAACAATAAAAGTCAATTATTTTTTTTAAAATCAAATGAAAATATTAATTTTACCAAAAAAAACATAGAATAAATAAAAAATATAATAATATGAAAGTAGTTATCGTAGGAACAGGGTATGTAGGTTTAGTTACTGGAACTTGTTTTGCAGAAGTTGGAATTGATGTTGTTTGCGTTGACATCGATACTGTTAAAATTGAAAATTTGCATAAAGGCATCTCTCCTATCTATGAACCAGGATTAGATGAAATGATTGCTCGTAATGTAAATAAAGGAAAACTAAAGTTTTCTACCGATTTGGCTAGTTGCCTTGATGATGCAGATGTAATTTTTAGCGCAGTTGGAACTCCTCCAGATGAAGATGGAAGTGCTGATTTAAAATACGTTATCGACGTTGCAAGAACAGTTGGTAAAAATATGAAAAAATACCTTCTAATGGTAACTAAAAGCACTGTTCCTGTTGGAACGGCTAAAAGAGTTAGAGATGCTATTCAAGAAGAATTAAACAATAGAGGCGAAAATATTGAATTTGACATTGCTTCAAATCCAGAGTTTTTAAAAGAAGGTGATGCTATTAACGATTTCATGAAACCTGATAGAATTGTTGTTGGAATTGAATCACAAAAAGCAGAAGAATTAATGTCGAGATTATACAAACCATTTGTTTTAAATGGTCATCCTGTAATTTTCATGGACGTTCCATCTGCTGAAATGACAAAATATGCAGCAAACTCTATGCTTGCTACTAAAATTAGCTTTATGAACGACATTGCAAATCTTTGCGAAATAATGGGTGCAGATGTAAATAAAGTTAGAAAAGGTATTGGTAGCGACTCTCGCATAGGCAATAAATTCATCTATCCTGGAATTGGATACGGTGGCTCTTGTTTCCCAAAAGATGTTAAAGCCCTTATTAAAACAGCTGATGAGAATGGATATAGCATGCGCGTTTTAAAATCAGTAGAAGATGTAAACGACGATCAAAAATATGTATTATTTAATAAAGCTAAAAAATATTTCAAGGGTGATTTAAGGGGAAAGACGGTTGCTCTTTGGGGACTTTCATTCAAACCTAACACCGATGATATGCGCGAGGCTCCATCCTTGGTTATCATCAATAATCTTTTAGAGGCAGGCTGTAAAGTGGTTGCATTCGACCCTGTTGCAACTCACGAAGCTAAACGTAAATTAGGTAATAAAATTGAATTTACTAGCAACCAATACGATGCATTAAAAGGTGCAGACTGTTTAATGCTAGTTACAGAATGGACTGACTTCAGATTCCCTGATTTTGATTTAATGAAAAAATTGATGAACAATCACGTAATTTTCGACGGTAGAAATATATACAGTACTCAAGAAGTTACTGACGCAGGATTTTATTATGACTGTATTGGTATTAGAAAATAAAAAAGTTTTTATTGCATTAAAGAAAGCAGCAGTTATTTGCTGCTTTCTTTGTTTTTATACAGAAGATCCATCTTTGAATTAGACCAATTAATTTGTCAATTTCAGAAATTTAACGTAGGTTTGTATTAAAATCAACTATATAAACATGAAAAAAATATTAGTTACAGGTGGAGCTGGCTTTCTTGGTTCTCATTTATGCGAACGCTTACTTAACGAAGGAAATGAAGTTGTTTGTTTAGACAATTATTTTACTGGACAGAAAAAAAATATTATTCATCTTCTCGACAATCCTTATTTTGAATTAGTTAGACATGATATTACTACTCCATTTTTCTTTGAAGTAGATCAAATTTATAATTTAGCTTGCCCTGCATCTCCTATTCATTACCAATATAATGCTATTAAGACAATAAAAACTTCAGTAATGGGTGCTATCAATGTTTTAGGATTAGCAAAACGCATAAAGGCAACTGTTCTTCAGGCTTCTACAAGCGAAGTTTACGGTGATCCACTTGTTCATCCTCAAAAGGAAGATTATTGGGGTCATGTAAATCCAATTGGGCCAAGAAGTTGCTACGATGAAGGTAAACGCTGTGCTGAATCACTATTTGTGAATTACCATAATCAAAATGATGTTGCGATTAAATTAATACGTATTTTCAACACTTATGGACCTAGAATGCACCCTAATGACGGCAGAGTTGTTTCTAATTTCATTGTTCAAGCATTGCAAAATGAAGATATTACCATTTATGGTGATGGAAATCAAACTAGAAGTTTCTGTTATAGAGACGATTTGATTGAAGGAATGATTCGATTGATGAACTCTCCTAGAGAAGTTACAGGTCCAATAAATGTTGGAAACCCAAACGAATTTACAATGCTTGAACTTGCAAATTTGGTTATTGAATTAACAAATTCAAAATCAAAAATCATTCACATGCCGCTTCCTCAAGACGACCCAATGCAAAGACAACCAGATATTACAAAAGCGAAAGAAATACTGAAATGGGAACCTAAAATTCAACTTCGTGAAGGATTAACTCATACCATAAAATATTTCGACCAATTACTTAAAGAACAAAAATAAAATGCTTAATATATTGATTACTGGCTCAAATGGGCAGCTAGGCTTTGAACTTCGTCAATTATCTAGTGAATACAAAAAATTTAATTGTCATTTTACTGATGTTGATGATTTGGATATAACAAAAATCAATCAACTTGAAGATTTTTTCAAATCCAACAATATTGATTTTATTATTAATTCTGCTGCTTATACAGCTGTTGACAAAGCGGAAACCGATATTGAAAATGCAAATTTGGTTAATGTTACAGCTGTAGAAAACTTGGTTGATATTTGCAAAAAATATAATTGCAAATTAATTCATGTTTCTACCGATTATGTATTCGATGGAAATTCGCACATTCCCTATAAAGAAAGCGACCAAACAAATCCGATAGGAGTTTATGCAGTTACAAAACTAGAAGGCGAAAAATTAATCATTGACTCGAAAATTGATTCAGCTATAATTCGCACCTCTTGGCTCTACTCTACTCATGGGAATAATTTTGTTAAAACGATTATGCGTCTTGCAAAAGAAAGAGAACAATTAGGTGTTTTATTCGATCAAGTTGGCACTCCCACTTATGCTGCTGATTTGGCAGCTGCAATTTTCAAAGTAATAGAAAACTACAAATCAAATAGTTGTGCCGAAATTTTTCATTTTTCTAATGAAGGTGCAATTAGTTGGTTCGATTTTGCTAAAAGCATTGTTGAAATTGCAAATATCAATTGCCAAATCAATCCAATTGAAACTTATCAATACCCAACACCAGCTAAAAGACCAGCTTATAGCATTTTAAATAAAGCAAAAATTAAAGAAACATATAGTTTAGAAATTCCTTATTGGAGAGATAGTTTGAAAAAAGCAATCACCATATTGTCTAACAATCAATAAAAGCCACTAACATGAATAATATTGAAGAATTAGTAAATAAAAAAGCACAAATTTGGTTAAATGGTAATTACGACCAAGAAACAAAGCTTGCTGTTCAAAAAATGATTGACAGTTCTGACAAAACAGAATTGATTGATTCTTTTTACCAGGATTTAGAATTTGGCACTGGCGGTTTGCGTGGAATTATGGGTGTTGGAAGCAACAGAATGAATAAATATACGGTTGGAATGGCAACACAAGGATTAGCAAATTATCTAAAAATCAGCTTTCCTTCTCAACAAATAAAAATGGCAATAGCTTATGATTGCCGAAATAATAGCAAATACTTTTCAGAAATTGCAGCCGCGGTTTTAAGCGCAAATGATATTTATGTTTATTTGTTTGAAAATTTACGACCTACACCCGAATTGTCATTTGCAATTCGTCATTTAAATTGCCAAAGCGGAATAGTAATTACCGCATCGCACAATCCTAAAGAATACAACGGATTTAAAGCATATTGGAATGATGGAGCTCAGCTAATTGCTCCGCATGACGTGAATGTAATTGCCGAAGTTCAGAAGATTTCATCGATTGACGATGTGAAAATGAACAAGAAATCGGAACTAATTACAATGATTGGGAAAGACATTGATGAACTTTATTTAGAAAAAGTTTGTCAATTAAGCTTAACTCCAGAGGCAATTAAAAACCAACATAATCTTAAAATAGTATATACACCAATTCACGGTACTGGACGCGAATTAGTTCCAACTTGTTTGACTAAAATGGGCTTTACCAATATAAACCTAATTACAGAACAAATGGAAGCTGATGGCAATTTCCCAACTGTGAAATCGCCAAATCCAGAAGAAAGTGCAGCACTTAATCTAGCATTAATTAAGGCAAAAGAAATAGATGCGGACATAGTTTTAGCAACTGACCCAGATGCCGACCGAGTTGGGGTTGCAATAAAAGACAACAAGGGGGAATTTATTTTACTAAATGGAAATCAAACTTGTGCTTTGATAACAAATTACCTTTTAACTCGTTGGAGCGAAAAGAATTTACTTAAAGGAAAAGAATTTATCATTAAAACCATTGTTACATCAGAACTTGTAAAAACAATTGCCGACGGCTTTAATGTAAAAAGCTTTAATGTATTGACTGGTTTTAAATTTATTGCACAGATTATAAGAGAGCAAGAAGGTAAAATGCAATTTATTGGTGGTGGCGAAGAAAGTTATGGCTATTTAATCAGCGATTTTGTTCGCGATAAAGATGCAGTAAGCGCATGTGCAATTATTGCAGAAATGACAGCTTGGGCAAAAGACCAAAACTTATCGGTTTATGATAATTTGATTCAGATGTATATGAAATTTGGTTATTACCGCGAGTCATTATTGTCGATAACAAAAAAGGGAAAAACTGGAGCTGATGAAATTCAACAAATGATGAAAGATTTCAGACAATTCCCGCCTAAAATGCTGAACAACAGTATGATTTCGAAAATATGTGATTACCAAAATCAAACTGAATTCGATGTAAAAAACAATATAGTAAATGCAATTTCACAACCCAAGTCGAATGTGCTTCAATTTTATACTGAAGATGGAACTGTAACAAGCATTCGTCCATCTGGTACCGAACCTAAAATTAAATTTTATTTTGGAGTAAAAGCAGAATTAACATCGCCCAATGATTTCGATGCTGTTACACAAAAATTAGATGATAAAATAAATACTATTATAGAAGAATTGAAATTACGATAAAAAAAAAAGTCAGCCCTTAAAGCTGACTTTTTTTTATGTTAAGTCCGATAATGAATATCCCAGCTTCAATAAGTTATCGGGCGAAATTGCTTTTTCTAATACCTTTGAATCTATAATATTCAATTTTACATTGGCTTCAAAAATATCAACTAAATGCTTTTTCATGTAAGAAGCTAACTCTCCCGATTTATTATAACCTATATATGGAATTAAAGCCGTAGTAATAGATGGGCTTTTATATAGTTTTTCCTTAGCTATTTCGGGATTTAAATGCATACCTGCAAATAAATTTAATGTTAATGTTTGGCACGATTTAATCATTAATTTTATGCTTTCAATTAAAGAATGTCCGATGATAGGCATGTAAGCATTTAACTCCAAGCAGCCCTGAGCCGACAATGATGTAATTACACTATCATTAGCATAAACCCTATGAGATGCACTGATAACAAACTCGGGTATAACCGGATTAATTTTACCTGGCATTATCGAACTGCCTACTTGTTTTTGAGGTAAATGCAACAATGGTGGGTTTGAAAAATCGGAAGCTAACAAACGAATATCACTTACCATTTTTTCTAAATTAACAGCATGTGATTTTAATATTGCGTGCACTTCAACAAAAACATCTAAATTACTAGTAGTATCAGAAAGATTTTCGCTTCTAGTTACTGGCATGTTTATCAATTGCTGCAATTGCTGAACAACTTCCATTATAAAAAAGCGAGGAGCGGTTATTCCAGTGCCAACAGCACTACCACCCAAATTTACCACTTTAATGCGTTCGAAGCATTTTGATACTCGCCACCAATCACGTGAAAGAGCATCATTATACGAGCTAAACAAATTGCCAAATGAAGTTGGAACCGCTTCTTGCATTTGAGTATATGCTATGCGTAAATCATTGCGATGTAGCTTTTCTATTTCCTCAATTTTTAGTCGCAGATTATTAATTGCTGTTTCTAACTCTTTAAATAAAAACATCAATGCTACTTTCAAAGCAGTTGGAACCACATCGTTGGTTGATTGAAATATATTTGCATGTTCAATAGGATCAATAAATTGGTATTCGCCAGCTTTATGATTGCTTTTTATTAATGCCAAATTCGCAATTATCTCATTGATATTCATATTTATACTTGTCCCAGCTCCTCCTGATATTGCTGGAACAATAAAACTATCAAAATGTTTTCCTTCAATTATTTCATCAGAAGCATTTAATAAAGAATCGATTATTGACTTTTCAATCATTCGGTCTTTAAAATTGGGGTACTTTGTATGCACTGCTTCGACAAACTGAGCATAAGTAAGGTAACATGCTTTTTTCACCAAGCCCATTGACTGATACCACTCTTTATGAAATCTATTTTCATCGGGGAAATTTTCTTTTGCTCTTTGCGAATGTATTCCATACAATGCAGTAGATGGCACTTTCACATCACCAACGTGGTCTTTTTCGATTCTATATTGCATACTTTTGATTAAAATAAAAAAAACTCAGAATCACATATTCTGTAATTTCTTAAATATCAAAATTAATCTTTTTGCGGTTAAAATCAAAATGTTTAAATTTGCCTAATGAACAATTTAGCGCCAATTTCGGAACGTGGTTTTGAAAGAGAATTTATTTTTCTTACTTCGCGCAGCAGCGGAGCCGGCGGACAGCATATAAATAAAACCGAAACTAAAGTAGAACTTCGTTTTCATGTAAGCAATTCTGAATTATTAACAGAAAATGAAAAAATATTAATTTCATTGCGTCTTAAATCACGCATTACTGATGAAGGTTATTTGCAAATTATTGTACAAGAAAGCAGAAGCCAATCGGGAAACAAAGAAATAGCCATTGAACGTTTTTATGAAATAATTGCTAAAGCACTGATAATTAACAAAATTCGCAGAGCAAGTAAACCTTCCAAGTCGTCAATAACAAAACGTTTAGATTCTAAAAAGATTCATAGTAAAACTAAAGAGTCGAGAAAAAAGATTGATTATTAAAATCTTGTCTCAGTAATTTATTTGTGCCTCAAAATGGCTCTTTATTATAAAACTATTCTGTGTTTTAAAGTTTTAGTCTTATGTTTAAAACGACACATTATTATAATTTCCTCTTCGGTTATTTTTCAAAACGGTAGCAGTATTATATCTTACGCAGACTGTATTTTCGAAAACTAAAAGAGTATAATCAGCAACGAAGACAGTCTTCAGTTTTACTAGAAGACGCTCTATATTCCCTCTTGCACTATTTCTTAAAACGAAAACAGTATTTCTTACACTTATTGGAGTATTATATTTTACAATTACAGTATTTTCGAAAACATAAAGAATATAATCTGTAACAAAGACAGTTTCCTATTTTACATTGTCTATTTCCAACTTTACAATGCCTATTTCATATTTTACAGTGTCTACTTCCAAATTTACAATGCCTGTTTCACATTTTACAAAGCCTGTTTCACATTTTACAATGTCTGTTTCATATTTTACAATGCCTATTTCCAACTTTACAATGCCTGTTTTCTTCTTTAATATGCTTGCTTTTGTGTTTTAAAAGCATATCCATTTTGTAAAATAAAAAAGAGCCGCATCTCCGAGATTGCGACTCTTAAGTTATTAGATACAAAATTTTCTATGCAGCCCTAAGTTTAATACTTGAGAAAATCTTGTAAATTGGATGTGCATAACCGTAGAGCGATTTCACATACAACTTCACATCGGCTGATAAATCTGCCATGCCAATTATTGGTTTGTAGAATACTTCATCGCGCAGCAAACGTGATGTTTTAAGTGCTATTGCAGCACTAAGCACAGCCGTATTTTTAGCCTTCAAATCGGCATACATCAGATTTAACGAAGTTACTTTTAAATCGGATTCGTTAGGTACATACTGTGAAATACTGGCAATAAGCTTTACCAGCTTATCAAAGTTGTCTAATCTGTTGTCGAAACCCATTTGCGAAGCAGATATTTGCGTAACCTTAACACCTTTAAGTATCGATTTTGCCTTCAATTCTTCTTCGTCTAGTTTAGTCGAAGTGCGTTTTCCTTGAATTTTTCGTACTAAAGTTTTAATGGTGTCGTCAACTTGTGTAGGCGTATCGCACGCTAACATAAAATTAAGAATTTTGCTAACACACTTGTTAAGTGGTTCGAAAGCAACTTTGCGAGCCGACACTGCATTTTTGTAGGCAGGCAAAGCAGCATTTACTGCACTTGAAGCGCTCTTTGCATTAACGGCAACTGCTTGCAGTGCTGGTAATTTAAGAGCAACTCTTGCAGGGTTGTAAATTGTACCAAGCGCGACTGCATTGGCCACAATTGCCTCGAAATTAGCCAAATTTTTAGCATGACCCGTCTCGGGCGAGTATGCTCTTTTTGGCGTTGTTGAGACAATCGGTTTTTCAGGTAAAGAATCTACCATTTTATTCCTTTCTATGCTAAATAATTACGACATTGTAATTACATTGCAAATATACTTATAAAACTTTAATACAGGTAATTATGAACATATATTAAACCAATTATTTATCAATAATATTTTAAATTCTAAAATGTTTATTGTAATTCATGCTATAGCCTATTGCATCAATGATTTGAAGGAAATATACAGGAAATTATTAACAAATAGTTTGCTATTTAATAAATTGTATACCTTTGCAGTCCCCAAAAAGAATATATGCTACAATTCTTTAATATTGATTTACAAGCAGTTATTTTAAATAATAAATTTAAACATTTACTTTTAATATATTGTTTATCAATTATTATTGTTAATATATCAAAAAGCAAGTAATAAATCGCAAATATTATATTTTACTGCAAATAGAAAATTGATTATTTATTTAGCTATTAAATGTAAGTTAAATAAAATAACCAATATGGAAACTCAAGAAATCAGCAATTGCTTTTATCAAATGGGTCATACACCTACTACGGTAAAAAGCTACTTGTACAATATAAATATATTTCTGACCAATATTGTCCGATTAAAACATAAGAAACAAAATCTTCAAAGATTTCTCACTTCGTTCGAAATGACTATCAATATA
>JBAXGW010000034.1:0-45583 GCA_037139195.1 Bacteroidota bacterium | reverse complement strand
CCATCCCCTAAAGATAGGCATTTTTTAAGATGAGCTAAGGGGATACCCAGTTTATTTTTTTTCAATACGATGTATGCCATAGGGAAGCGACCGTCAATTCTTTGTGCTTTGTCAATTGCAAAACCATTGCTAGTTAAAAGAGTTTTAAATTCACTAATTCGCCATTTGTTAATAATCTTGAACCCGCTAAATATACCGGCAATGGTAGTCAATATTTTGCTTTTCATATTCTCCCCAACACAAAAAGTTGGAACTATTAAAATTCCATCGTCTTTTAAAACTCTTTTTGCTTCGTTTAAAGGCTTATTTGGTTCATAAAGCAAATGCAACAAATTCGATGCAATCACAATATCGAACAATTTATCAGGAAATGGCAAATTGTATGAGTCTTGTATCTGAAAATCAATATTATTCACATCTAATTCTTTTTGCTTTAGCGTAGCAATTTTAATCATTTCGGGTGAAATATCGGTTGCAATAATTGTAGAAACATTGTTGCATATAGAAAAGGCAATTATTCCAGTGCCAGTGCCAATTTCTAGTACTTTTTTATTTGGATGTAATTCTAAATTAATATTCTTTATTACAGTTTGGTATGTTTTATCAACTGTCTTCTTAATAAAAGCATCATAATATTTGGCAAACTTTTCCCAGAATTTTTTCTCTTTAATTTGTCTGTTTTCCATATTTTTATCGCTTAATTAATAATTGAATAACTTGCAATAATATGAACTGCAATTTTACAAATTTTCTATTAATAATTAATCAGAAAAATGTTTTTTTAAGATACTTCATTTTTGGTATCAACAAAAAAAAGGCTGTGTGTGATAAATTCACCTCATATAATACTTTCGAATAGAGTATTTTAATTAATGAATCATATACAAAAAGAACGAACCTTCAGTAGCTGTAATCTCTGAATTGTCACCAAATACTAGCGAGGTAAAGTTACCAGTAACTTCGCTTTTCGCAGCATCATATTTTGTTATTGTGTACGAACCACTTTTATAATTTAGCCAAACACCATCTTCGCCGCGATAACATGATTCAGCCGTGCTGTACGTTACTGGAGCGGCTGCGTCAAAATGGTCGGCATATAAATTAAAGCCAGATGTAAGTTGACTCTGAGTATTTGTATAACTTCCGCTCAGGTTTCCAACATCCGAACCAGTGGTTATACCTGAAAAAGCTACACCATTTACTTTGCATGTGAAATGATATGCCGCAGCTGGTGCAGGTGTTGGCGTTGGAACTACTGCTTTTTCTTCATCTTTCTTACAGCTACTTGAAAGCATTAATGCTACTAATCCCATTAGAAATAATGAGGATATTAAAATTTTGTTTGTTTTCATAATGTTCGTTTTTTATTTTTTTTGAGATGCGAAGGTGATGATTATTTTTAAGCTATTGCTTAGAATATTTAATTAACCGTCTCATATTACTCAAGGTGAGTTAATGTTTGTGGTATTAGTCTAAAATACAGATACTTGAGTTTTAGCTAAATTGTGTTATTTTTTTTATTTAGTCAATAAATGAATCTATGTTAATCTCTTATACAAAAAATGTATCAAGTCTGATTTATAAAAATCAAAGCCTACAGAAGTCTTTAAAGTAGGCTTTGATGAAAGCTATTAATATGAGATTTTTACTTCATCATATATTTGCCCAGCCATAGCTTGCTGCCTTTATCACTGCCTATGTAGTAAATAGTTTTTTCTTTTTCGTTATAAATATAAGGTGAGTTTTTGTTTAATAAATATTTGCGACTACCAAAAACATTATATTCTTCGATGTTATTGCTAGTTAGATTTATTTTAACCATTGATGGGTAATAATTTGGGTAAAATGTTGGAGCACCATTATATGCATCAAAGAAATTAGCATACCCTTTTATGGTTTTTGTTTCTAGCAAATTCCAATAAAGTGTTTGTCCGTCAGCTGAAAAAATAAAGTTTTGAGGCATTTCAAAAATTGTATTCAACTTGTCGGCAATAGATAATGTGCTGATGCTGTATTGAGCTTTGATTTCGCCGTTTGGATTAAATTGTAAACTAATTACATTTTTGTAAGCGTCTTTCATCGATTCGCCAAGCTTTACTTTTCCTTTTAACTGACCAGAAATAAATATGTCGCCATTATTTAGTAAATTAAAATACTGTATTTGCAAACGGTTTCCGCTATAAGGAACTGATTTTTTTTGTCCTTGTGGTGTTTTCATAGCTTTAGTAATATCTGCCATTAAATTGCTTTTTATCCATTCCATTTTATTGTCTTTCAACTTCAAAATACAGAAGTAGTCCATTTTTAATTTTTCAGTTTTAGCTTCGTATTGAGCCATTCTTAGGTTTTTATCACCGTCGGGAAAGCATGGGTTTGCAAGTGGCGAATATTCTTTATAAAGTTGATCAAATATTTTTGGTAGGTTATTATAACTTCCGCAAAAATACAATGCTCCATCTTTATCTGTCGTAAATCCTGTTAAAATTAAATTTGGCGATGGACAATTGATTTTAAAATTTTCTTTTATATTTCCTTTATTATCAACTCTCAAATAGGAATATACTTTATAATCGGTACTGCTTGCTTTGCTAAAAGTGGGTGCAAAAACAAAAAACATATCGCCATTTTGAATGTCGGTAGAATTAGGAGCACATTCGGTGTTATTTGTTGGTATTACTCCGCAATATACTAGTTGAGATGCATTTATTGGTAATGGAATTTCTTTAACCGATAAATCTACTCTAACGTCTAAAAGAACAAAGTCTTTACTGGTCGTTTTATCAGGGTTTTTTGTTGTCGACGAGGTTAAAACCATTAAATTGCCAGTGTTATAATCGGTAAACGAGGCATAGCCGCTGTATGATTTATTGTCGGCATTTTTAGGCTTAATCTCTATATCCTCTGTTTTTTTATACATAAAGTCTTTTTTCTCTTTGTTCCAAGTATAGCTGTATGTTTGTTTGTATAGATGTAGAGCGGTGTTAAGAATATCGAAAGATGTGCATCCCCCAATTCTAGACCAAACGATGGTCGAAGTATAATCGGCTTTGTCTTCAATGTCTTTTTTTAAGCTCGAAAATTCTTCTTGTTTTACTAAGTTTAAATTTTTATCAAAAATATAGGTCTCGTAAGTTCCCATATTATCTTTCGATTTTGTTTTAAACTTGTAGGTGATTTCAATGTTCCCAGTTTCTTCATCCTGATAAGCATTGTAAAAATAGCCTTTTTCGGCTTTTTTCGAAAGTTCTTGAATTTTTTCGGTTACATTTTGAGCAAAAGCACCTGAGCAAAATAGAGTTGCCATAGCAAGTGCAAAAATTGATTTGATTGTTTTCATTGTTTTCATTGTTAATTAGTTAATATTATTGAGGTTTTTATTGTTTGAATTGTTTTCTGTTAATTTAAATTTTGAGGGCGAAACTCCTGTGTGGTTTTTAAATGATTTGATAAAAGATGTTCGAGTATTAAAACCACAATAGAAGCCTAATGATGCAATTTTCATTTTATTATTTGTATTTTTTGATATTTGTTCAATGGCTTTTTTTATTCTATAAGAGTTGATAAACTCAAAAAAGCTGGTTTTGTAATATCTGTTAATTACCTGCGATAGAATGTGATTCTGGATTTTTAATTCTTCAGCCAACTTATTCATACGTATAAGTGGATTTAAATAAACTTTGTTTGTTTCAACATAATTGCCAATTCTTAATGCTAATTCGGTAAGTTTTTCTTCCGAAAGGCGAGAAGTTTTGTATTTAATGTTTTCGTTTGTCATTATTTAGTAAGTATTTTTTGTATTACTTTATAAAGTTGTACTGAAAATTTTCAGATGTTAAAAATTCGATCAATTATTGATAATTGAATTTTTTTTTACTTTGTTTCATGCAAAATAATCGAATAAATACAAGGAAATTATCTCGTTTTTTGCAAACTGCAACAGGTATATTGTTTTGAAAATCAGCATATTAAAATGCTAGTTCTTGCAGTTTAAGCTTATGGAGAGAAAAAGAAAAATATTTTCAGACTGTTTTATTGTTTTGGAAAACTAAACCAATAAAAAAATAAGTAATTCAGCAATTATTTTTGTTGAATAGATTTCAAATATTGCGAAGGAGTTTGTTGAGTGTGTTTTTTAAAAGCGCGGTAAAACGATGATGGAGTATTAAAGCCGGCGTCAAAAGCAAGTGATTCTATGGTTAGTTTTCCTGATTGGTTGTCCTTCAATAAACGTTGTACTTCTTTAACTCGATATGAGTTAATTAAATCGTAGAACGTCATATTAAATTTTTGGTTGATGGTTAAGGATAAATTATGTGTGTTTTCTTCAAGTGCACTCGCTAATTTAGTTAAATTAATTTTTGGCTCTAAATAAGGTTTTTGCTTTTCTATGTATTCAATCACTTTTTGGTATCTTTCTTCAAGATAAATATCAAGATTTTCTTTTATGTTTAATTGTTTTGGGCTTATCTCTTCTTTATTTTCATTAAGTAAATCATCCGTATAGTCTAATGAAATTAAATCTTTGTCAATAGAAAATGTTATTGGCTTTGCTTCAAAAATTATTGATGAGCCAAATGCTTTATACACAACAAAGAAGAAATAGGCTTGAATAGAAGCTGGCAACAAAATCATGCAATATTCAAACGATAAATTGAAAATTATTGGTGCAAAAGCCATAAAGCCAAAAAAGATATATATTAAAATTATTTCGTAAATCCATCTTATTGAGATACTTGATTCGTCAGAAAAGTAATTTAATTTTGCTCTTTTGTACTTTATGATATAGTTGAGCATCAAACCTAGATATACAAAAATTTGAACAGTAATTACATAATCGATTAACAAATTATCTTCAAATTTGCTTGATATGCCTGAAGGCAAGATGTTTAGTGAAGATAGAATGGAGATGATGAGACAAATTCCAAAAGGTATGCAATGAAAAATAATTTCTTTGAGTTTAAGGGTTTTTCCAATTTTTAATAAAACGTAGCGGTAGAATAATGGAGCCCAAAGCAAATTAAAGTGATATATATAATAAAATGTAAGTTGATATTTAAAATCTATTTTGTAATAAATTGACAAATTTAATAATACAGCAAAAGCTGGAATAACTGCAATTAGAGCGAATATTCTATCAGCTTTATTGATGTTTTTTTTAAATGAAAGAATAAATGCTAAAAAAACAAGGTTAAGAATTGATAACAAATTAAGTACTAAAATCATTTTTTTATGTTTAAAAAAGTTTTGTAGTCAAACCAAGCGATACGCTATAAAATTGACATTGTTTGCCCCAGAAATCCATCTCTTTTGGAATAATAGCATAGCCAAAATCAATAACAAAACACAGACTTTCAACAATATAATATTCTAATCCAAGCGAAGATTTTAATACAAGCATTGATTTTGATTTTTCTTCAACATAAATAATAGCAGGGTTATTGTTGATTTTTGGAAAGCGAATAAATGTTGTTCCGCCCTGTATTAATCCATAAGATTTTAGCTTTTTCTTACCTAAGCGCAGACCTATTCCCAATGAATAATCGCTGAAACGCAAGACGCCATTATTTACATTCGTAGTTTGATAGAAATTAAGGTTGAATTTGCTTGAATGATTATCTAAATTAAATTGAAAAAATATTCCTTCCTCTTTATGCAATCTATATTCTACTCCTGTTTTGAATAAAAAACCCGACGATAATTTGTTATTAATTGAATTTGAAAAGCCCCAATTGCAGGGAAGATAGATTTTCGACAAAAATGATGTGCTGTCGTTTGCCTCCAGCGATAAGCTAAAGCAAAATATGCCAATTAAAGAAAATAATAGCTTATTCATAATTAAATAAATCTATTCAATCGAAAAAACCTTAAGGCTGCAAATGTATAGTATTACTTGGATTAAAAAAAATGAATTTGAATTTGTTTGTTGAATTTAACAAAAATTAAAAATGCAAGTTCATTTTCGGACAGTTTTATTCAAAATAGTACGATGTGTGAAGTTGAATGATGCGAAGATGCGATGTTAATAAGCTTATAAATAGCATGTTGAAAATGCTGGCATAAATTATGAAAGCGTATTTTAAAACTACTACTTATGAAAACAATATTAATTTCTATTCTAACAATGTCCTTACTGTTATCAAATAATGGAAAGGCTGAAAAAATCGATGGTAATAGCCCAAATAGCACCGGAGTTATTACTGGCAAAGTAAAAGAAAATAGCAGTAATGCACCGCTTGAATACGCTAATGTTGCTATTTACAATTCTTCCGATTCGACGCTAGTGATGGGCGCAGTAGCAAGTGTTGATGGTTCTTTTAAAATGGAGGGCATTCCAAATGGTGATTATTATTTAGCTATTTATTTTATTGGCTATAACAAGAAAAAAATTGAGGGTGTTCAAATTACCAAAGAGGCTAAAAAAGTTGATTTGGGTGAAATAGCATTGGAGGCTGCAGTAAGTAATTTGAATGAGGTGAATGTTTCTACCGAAAAAAGCGCTGTGGAGCTTAGAATTGATAAAAAAGTGATAAATGTAGATGCAAATATTGCTGCAACTGGCGGAACTGCGGTTGATGCACTAAAAGGTGTACCTTCTGTTACGGTTGATATGGAAGGAAACGTTTTATTGCGTGGAAGTTCGGCTTTTAAAGTGTTGATAGATGGAAAGCCACAAATTATTTCGGCAAACGATTTGTTAAAACAAATTCCAGCATCTGCAATTGAAAAAATTGAAGTAATAACAAACCCATCGGCTAAGTACGATCCCGAAGGAGCTTCTGGAATAATAAATATAATAAGCAAAAAATCAATGGCTGCAGGTCCGTCGGGGATGATAAATGCTTCAACAGGCTCTAATGGCAGATATAATAGTGATTTTGTTTTTAATGTAAACAAAAACAAATGGAAGTTTACCTTTAATGGGTCATATAACAAAAATGTAGGCAAGGCAACAAGTGATTTAGAACAAATTAATTTTTTAAATACTGGTAATCAGCGATTGTTTTCAAGGGTAGATAGATTAAATGTAGTTGATCCTTATGATGCTGGTATTACAGTAGAGTATGCGTTGAATAAATCAAATACCCTTAGTTTGACGGGTCAATATGGTTATTGGGGGATGATGAGAGAGTATAATTCAACTCATTTCTCATATTTTAATGATGTAAATATAATGAATAGCGTTACATATAATAAAATGGAAATGGGTGGTTTTTATCATAATGTTAACGCTTATTGGCAACATAAATTTAGTAAGCCAAATCACACTTTTACTATTTCGATTACAGAAAACCCTATGAAATTAGACCAACTAGAAACCGTAAAGGATGAATTAGCAGATGTTAATGGAGAAAGCGTATTAACTAGAATTGGTGGTCGGGAAATGACAGATCATAATAAATCTCTTTATTATCAAGGAAAAATAGATTATACATTGCCCTTTGGGAAAACTAATTTGCTCGAAGCAGGTATTCAAGCCGATGTTAAGCCAATGGAAGAAGTTCAGGTTTTTAATGATTTAGATACGCTTACTGGAACATGGATAAAAAATGATGTTTTTTCAAACAACTTAAATTATCATAGAAATATTTATGCTGCTTACACAGAAATAAGTGGGAAAACAAAATTTTTCGATTGGAAAGTAGGAGCAAGGGGCGAATATATGGATCAGCTGATTGATATGAGAAATGATATGGGTGCATTTAAGCAGAAGCGCTATGATATTTTTCCTTCGGGATTTTTAATGAAAGAGCTTCCAAAAAATCAAAGTGTGCAAGTTTCGTATAGCAAGCGCGTAACTCGACCAGAAGAGTGGACAATTACTCCAACACCTATGTATTCGGATAAATATGTGTATATGATGGGAAATCCTTTTCTTAAACCTGAGTTTATTCATTCTTATGAAGCAAACTATTCTAAACAGATTAAAAAAACTACAATATCAGCAGGATTATTTTACCGCCATACTGTTGATGGAATTATTCAAAGCTATACGCCTAAAGATAATGGAAGGGTTGAAATATCGTATGTTAACTTGTCGAAAAGTGATGCTTCAGGGATTGAATTGATGGGTAATAGTGAAATTAACAAGTGGTTTAGCTTGATTTCAACGGGAAGTTATTATTATGCCGAAAATTCAGGATTGGTTAAGGGTAGAAATGTATTGCAAAAAGGTTCGGCATGGAATATACGTTTAAATCCAATTTTTAAAGTTAAAACATTCACTTTGCAATTAGATATGAGTTATACCGGACCTTCGTTTGATGGGCAAGGGAAATTAGACAAAATGTTTGAAACAGGAATTGCCTTGAAGAAATCATTTTTCAAACGTAAGTTGTTTGCAACTGTTAACGTGCGAGATGTTTTCCAAACTAGCAATTATCACCGTTATATTAAAAATGAATTGTATACTTCTGATTTCAATTATTATCGACAAACTCCAATTGTAACCTTTAGTTTGAGTTATAGGTTGAATAATTTCAGACCAACGCAACAAAGAAATGTTGAAAGTGCAGCGCCAGTTGGAGGATTTTAAAATTGCGATTTAATAAATATTCCTTGAATTTAAAATCCCTTTAAGTTTAACACTTAAAGGGATTTTAGGTTTTTTAAAGTCTGTGCGCATTGACTCTGGCGGAGAGTGAGGGATTCGAACCCCCGGAGCTGTTACACTCAATAGTTTTCAAGACTACCGCAATCGACCACTCTGCCAACTCTCCGCTGCAAAAGTAAGAACATTTTTTTAAATGACAATAGCTTTTTTTAATTTTAGGTGAAAAAAATATTTTATTTTATTTTAAATTTCTAATAATCAGTAAAATAAAAAGTGCAAAAAACCTTTGCCTTATTAAAACATACCGTTAAATGATTTCTATTTGCATTTATAATTTTTTGCTTTACCTTTAACAATAATTTCAAATTTCAAATTTCATGAAAAAATATACTTTTATTATTGTTGCATGTATGGTTTGTAATATTGCTGCTGCTCAATCGTTTCAAGCTTATTTAAATTACTGCCAGTTTAATACACCCAACAACGAGCCTTTTGTAGAAACATATTTGGCAGTAGTAGGGAAATCTGTTAAATACGTTAAAAATGCAAATGGAAAATATCAGGGAGCTGTTGATGCAACTTTGATTTTTCGACAAGATTCAGTAGTTAAAGATTTTAAAAAAATAACTTTGCTAAGTCCTGAAGTAGATGATACACTTAAAATTAACTTTACTTTTATTGATCAACAAAGATTTTCGTTGAAAAATGGGAAATATGATTTCGACATATTAATTGCCGATCATAATAATCTTAAAAAAAGCTTTGCTTCAACAGAAAAGATGGAAATAAATTTGTCAGATACTAAAATGGAATTGTCTGATATTCAATTTGTAGAGTCTTTTCAAAAGACGACCGAACCAACGAAGTTGTCAAAAAGTGGCGTGGATTTAATTCCTTATGTTTCTGATTTTTTTCCAGAGAATGTGTCGAAGTTGAAATTTTATTGTGAAATATACAATTCGGAAAAAAACTTAGGTGCAAATGAAGCATTTTTAATCAAAACATCCGTAAAAAATTATGAAACTGGTAAAATTTATTCGGATTTAACAAAAATAAAAAAACAAGCTACAGCAAAAGTTGCTGTTGTTTTAGCTGAAGTGCCACTTGAAAAATTGCCTTCAGGAAATTACTATCTTTGTATAGAACTCATTGATAAAAATAATAATGTATCAGCTTCTAAAAATGTGTTTTTTCAAAGAAGCAATCCATCGTTTCAGAATGAAATATCAGATATTGCTAGCCTTGTAACTGAAAATACATTTGTAGACAGAATGCTAACAAAAGATACTTTGATAGATTGTTTGTATTCGCTGATTCCAATTGCAACTAATCAAGAAGAGAAATTTATTAATAACCAAGTTAAGTCAAAAGATATTAATCTGATGAGGAAAACTATGCTTCATTTTTGGGAAATGAGAAGTGATAATCCAGAGAAAGCATGGTTGGTATATAATTTAGAGGTTCAAAAAGTAAACCGTTCTTATAGCACTAGAATTAAAAAGGGATACACTAGTGATAGGGGTAGAATCTATCTAAGATACGGACCTCCAAATTCTATTACTGAAGAAAAGAGCGATCCAAGTGCCTATCCGTATGAAATATGGCATTATTATAAATTGAAAAATCAATCAAATAGAAAATTTATTTTTTATAATCCAGACTTAGCAACAAATGATTATCCATTACTACATTCAGATGCTTATGGGGAAATGTATGATCAGTCGTGGGAATTGAAATTGAAAAAAAGAAATAACCCAATGCAAAATATTGATGATAAAGGAGAAAGAGACAGGTCGTGGGGTGATAATGCAAGAGATAATTTCAATAACCCTCATTAATATTGTTTTATTTGGTTGCGAAAATTTTGCATAAAAAAATATTAATTTAAAAAACACGTAAATAATTTTGTAAATCCAAATAACATTTTTATATTTGCAGCCCTAAATGCGGATGTGGCGTAATTGGTAGCCGCGCTAGACTTAGGATCTAGTGTCTTCGACGTGGGGGTTCGAGTCCCTTCATCCGTACTCAATTAAAGCTCTGATTTTTCAGAGCTTTTTTTATTCCCGTTTATTCATTTTTTTATAAAACATGATTTATTTATTTTGTCGTTGACTTTAATTCGCTGTTATATAGGTTTTTAAAGTGGGTAGTCTTTTTGCACAATCATTTGTGTATTTAAGAAAATTCATGTATTTTTGCACTCCTAAAAAAAATTAACAAAATTAAAAGATGAATATTACTAAAGAAAATGTCCAAAATCAAACCCTATCAGTTAAAGTAGAAGTTTTAGTTGCTGATTATTCTGAAAAAGTAGGCAAAGCTTTACGCGAGTATCAAAAAAAAGCTTCTATGCCGGGTTTTCGCCCAGGTAAAGTTCCAACTAGTGTTGTGAAAAAAATGTATCTGAAATCTACTGTTGCAGAAGAGGTTAATAGGATTGCTACTGACAATCTTTTAGAATATATAAAAGAAAATGATATTGAAATTTTAGGAGGTCCAATGCCTAATTTTGAAAAAACAATTCTAAACGATTGGGAAGATAATATTGATTATACATTCTATTATGATTTAGGTTTAAGTCCGAAGCCAGATGTAACTGTAGCTGATGTTTCTAAATTAGAATATTTGAAAATTATTGTTGACGAAAAATTTGTTGACGAAAAAATAAATGAAATGCGTCGTCGTTTTGGGAAATTTTCTACTCCAGAAGCTTCTGAAGAATCAGATTGGTTGTATGGAACTTTTTCTGAATTGAATGAAGACGGAACTTTAAAAGAAGATGGAATTAAAAATAATGCTTCAATGCTTATCGAATCTGTTAAACTTAAAAAAGACAAAAAACAGTTCATTGGCTTGAAAATTGGAGATACAGTAGATTTTATTCCTACAGATATAATGACTAACATGACAGATGTTGCTGCTATGCTTGGTAAATCAAAAGAAGATGCAGAAGGTGTTAAGTCAAAATTCCGTTATGAAATTATTAACGTAAATAGAGTTGAGTTAGCAGAGCTAAATCAAGAGTTTTTTGATAAAGCATTTGGCAAAGATAAAGCTACAAGCGAAAAAGAGCTTAGAGACTTAGTGAAACAAGAATACGAAAAAGCATATTCAGCAGAAAGCGATAGAAAACTTTTAAATGATGTAAGTGCTAAATTAATTGAAAAATCTAAAATGGAATTACCAGAGGATTTTTTGAAAAATTGGATTAGAAATGCTGGCGAAACAAGACTAAGCGAAGAACAAATTGAAAATGAGTTTGGATCTTATGCATTATCTTTGAAATGGCAAATTTTAGAAAATAGCATTTTGCGCGACAATAAAATAGAGGTTAATGAAGAAGAAGTGATGGAGCACGCTAAAGGATTAGTGAAAAATCAGTTAGCAATGTATGGCAAAATGGATTCAACTGATGAAGAATTGCAATCGATTGCTCTAAAAGTTTTCCAAAATAAAGAAGAGCTTAAAAAACTATACGACAAACTTTATGATGAAAAACTAACAGCTTTCTTTAAAGAAAATGTTGATTTAAAAGTAAAAGAAGTTAGTCTTGATAAATTTTTAGAGGAAATTAAAAAGTAATATATTTTGATAATTGAAAGTTAATTCATAAATTTATCAAAACTAAAAATCTAAAATATGATTGATCATAACGAATTTGTTAAATATGCAACTAAGCATAGAGGTATCAACTCGTTAACTCTTGATAGATATCAAAGAGTTTCAAATAGTTATATTTCGCCTACTATTATTGAAGAACGTCAGTTGAATATTGCTACAATGGATGTTTTTTCACGCTTGATGATGGATAGAATTATTTTTATGGGAATTGCAATTGACGATTATGTTGCAAATATCATTCAAGCTCAATTGTTGTTTTTAGAGTCAGTTGATGCCACAAAAGATATTCAAATTTATTTGAACACGCCTGGTGGCAGTGTTTACGCTGGCCTTGGAATATATGACACTATGCAATATATTACTCCTGATGTAGCAACTATTTGTACGGGTATGGCAGCATCTATGGGTGCAGTTCTTTTATGTGCTGGCACAAATGGCAAACGTAGTGCGTTAAAACATGCTAGAGTTATGATTCATCAGCCTTCAGGCGGTGCAGAAGGTCAAGCATCTGATATTGAAATTACAGCTCGTGAAATTCAAAAGTTAAAGAAAGAACTTTATGAAATAATAGCAGTTCATAGTAATCAGACTTATGATAAAGTTTGGATGGACAGTGATAGAGATTATTGGATGACTTCTGAAGAGGCTAAAGAATATGGTTTAATTGACGAGATTTTAACAAAGAGTAATAATTAGTTTTTTATAATCAAAGCTTACTTGAGTTTTTAGGTTTTTTATAATCTATAATTTTAGTAAGCTTTTTTAATTGTATTAATATAATGGCAAAAAACGAGAACAAGTGTTCGTTTTGTGGAAAAGAAAGTAAACAATCAAATATGATGATTGCAGGTATTGATGCATTTATTTGTGATCAATGTGCTATACAAGCTAGTCAGATTGTTTCAGAAGAGTTGGTTCAAAAAAGCAGTTCGAAGTTTTCGAAAATTACACTTCAAAAGCCAAGTCAAATAAAAGATTTTTTAGATCAATATGTAATTGGACAAAATGAAGCGAAAAAGGTCTTGTCAGTTGCAGTCTACAATCATTATAAAAGAATTAATCAAAGAGATATAAAATCAGATGATGATGTTGAGATTGAAAAATCAAATATTATTTTAGTAGGCGAAACAGGAACAGGAAAAACATTGTTGGCTAGAACTATAGCTAAAATGCTTCATGTGCCTTTTTGTATTGCTGATGCCACAGTTTTTACCGAAGCTGGCTATGTAGGAGAAGATGTTGAGAGTGTTTTAACTCGATTATTGCAGTCGGCTGATTATGATGTAGCTGCAGCAGAACGAGGTATTGTTTTTATCGATGAAATTGATAAAATTGCTCGAAAAAGTGATAATCCTTCAATAACTCGTGATGTTTCAGGAGAAGGTGTACAGCAAGGATTGTTAAAATTGTTAGAAGGCTCAATAGTAAATGTGCCACCACAAGGTGGAAGAAAACATCCTGAACAAAAAATGATTGCTGTAAATACGCATAATGTTTTATTTATTTGCGGAGGAGCATTTGATGGTATAGATCAAAAGATTGCTAGAAGAATGCAAACACATGTTATAGGTTATGCAAAAGAGCCTGGCGCAGAGAAGATTGATAAAAATAATATGATTCAATATGTTGCTCCTCAAGATTTGAAGAGTTTTGGTTTGATTCCTGAATTGGTTGGTAGAGTTCCAGTGGTTGCTGCACTAAATCCGTTAGACAAAGAAACCCTGAAAGAAATTTTGCTTAACCCCAAAAATGCTTTAGTTAAACAGTATAAAAAAATGTTTAAAATTGATAATATTGATTTAACCTTTGATGACGATGCGCTTGATTTGATAGTTGAAAAGGCTATGGAATATAAGTTAGGTGCTAGAGGCTTAAGATCTATAACAGAAGCTATAATGTTGGATGCAATGTATGAACTTCCTTCTAATTCTAAAGTAAAATCATTTAACGTTACTAAAGAGTATGCATCAGAGCAAATTGAAAAGGTAAGTAAATTAAAACTAAGAATAGCTTAAGTTTCTATACTTTTTAATTTGTTAACTAACAGCAAATTGCGTTTTTAGGTTGTTTACTTCGTATTAAATATTGTTTCCCTGCTTATTTTCTGATAAATAATATATTACATACGTTTTTTTATTGTTTAATAAATTTGGCATTAAGCTTGTAGTGAGAATGAAAAATCAACAATATGAAAAATGCACTATTATTTATATTGGTATTATTAAGTTCATTTGACCTTCTTGCTCAAAATAAAAAAGAAGATATAATTGCTCGTGTAATAATTATTGATGGAGATAGTGTTCCATTAATAGATTTGCCTCAAATTAGTATTTATGCTGAACGGGTATTTAAAAATCAACGCGAAAAAGCACGATATACAAAGCTGATACGCGATGTTAAAAAAGTTTATCCCTATGCGAAGCTGGCTGGTATCAAGATTAATCAGTACAATTCTATTATTTCCAAAATTCAAGATAAAAAGCAAAGAGAAATTCAGCTAAAAATTGCTGAAGAAGAATTAAAAAAAGAATTCAAAGGTGAAATTTTAAAAATGACTTTCTCGCAAGGAAAAATTCTTATAAAACTTATTGATAGAGAAACAGGAAACACTTCATTCGAAATTATTAAACAATTAAGAGGAGGTTTGCAGGCGTTTTTATGGCAATCCTTGGCTAAAATGTTTGGTAATAATTTAAAAGAAAATTACGACCCTGCTGGTGATGATAAAATGATAGAAGATATAGTATTAAGAATAGAAAATGGTGATTTATAACTATTTTCCACGCCCTTGAACAATTATCAATACAGTGTAAATAAGTATTTTGAAGTCCACTGCCAACGACATGTTTTCAATATATAATAAATCATATTTTAAACGGTCTATCATTTGTTCCACATTTTCTGCATATCCAT
The DNA here is from genome assembly GCA_037139195.1 of Bacteroidota bacterium. Taxonomy (GTDB): domain Bacteria; phylum Bacteroidota; class Bacteroidia; order Bacteroidales; family JAHJDW01; genus JBAXGW01. The sequence goes on along the minus strand of JBAXGW010000034.1, from coordinate 30,495 downwards.
ATTTAACTTGTCCCCAAGATGTTATACCTGGTTTGATTTTAAATAAAAGCTTGTAATGTGGAGCTGTTTTAGATATTTGTTCAATAAAATGTTTTCTTTCAGGTCGATAGCCAACTAATGACATGTCGCCTTTTAATACAGTGAAAAACTGTGGAATTTCATCAATTCTATATCTTCTTATAAATTTTCCTACAGGCGTAATTCTAGGATCGTCTTTACTTGACAATGCAGGTCCATTTTGCTCAGAGTTGATAAACATAGACCTGAATTTGTGCATTTTGAAAGGTTTTCCGTGTACTCCAATGCGAACTTGAGAGTATATTACAGGTCCTTTTGAAGTTAGTTTAACCGAAATTGCTGTAATGATAAATGCTGGCGATAAAATTAAAACACAAATAAGCGAAACCACTATGTCGATAAACCTTTTAAGCGACACTTGCCAAGCAGGCATTAGTTCACGCTTTACTTCAATTAATGGAGCACCAAATATTGCCGACATTTTCACAGAACCCAACATGATATCGTGCATATCAGGAATGATTTTGATGTTAACATTGGTATCGTCAAGTTCTGTTATAATTTCACTGGCTTTTTTATGTTCACTATCTTCAATAGCAATAATTACCTCTTCAACTTTTCTTTCCGAAATAATGTCTTTTAGATTTGAAAGTTCACCTAAATATGGTAGTAATGCTCCAAGTGTGTTGGGACTTTTGTCATTTACATTTACAAAGCCAATAAAACGGTTTCCAGCTGAGTGCGACTGAAATTCAATCTCGTTATAAATGCGTTCGGCTTTTCCATTGCTTCCTATGATAACGGTGTTAAAAGCTAATTTTTTATTGTGAATTTTATGGGCAGAAATACTAGTTAATACTAGTCTGAAAGTGGCTGTGAAAACAAAATGAAGCAAAAAAAGTATGAAGAACGAATTATAGTATTTTGTATAAGTTGAAACATTGTCATCTAGTAATAATGCAAAAAAGATAACTAAAACACCAATTATGCTAAGCAATAAAACTTGACCTTGCTCGCCAATTCTTGATCTGCGATAGATGTTTTTATAGGCTCCTGCAACAGCATAAAAAAGCACCCATAATAAAGGAATTAATGCGAGGCCTAAATATAGATTATTGTCTAATAGAATTTGTTCTTTGTTTTCAAGCGAATATTGGTCGATTGTGTATTTTCGATAGCTGAAAAATAAAAACCAAGCAATGAAACTTGCAAATAAATCAAATAAAATATATTTTATAACCTGTTGTTTTTTGTTCATTGTTTAATTAATTAACTTAATATTATCAATTAAAATATACCCTGTATCAACACCATATTGAGCGTCCCATTGTGCACCAAAAAATACTTTGTAATCTATTGCATTTCTTTCTTCTTGTGCTACTCCTGTTAAATTAATATATAATTTTTTCCAGTTTTCGGATTTAGTTATTACAACCAAAGGTCTTTGAATTGATTGAGTTGGATTATTTACAAAAACCCCAATTGTAAAAGGAATATTTGATTTGCAATCGAGTTCAATAAAAGCAGGAGATCCATATTTGGATAATGGGTAGTTTAAACTATTGATGCATTCAAATAATTTTCTGTCGTTATTAACAAAAATTGAAGCATAGGAGCCTTGATTAATAGTTATATTTGTTGTAGAAGTGATGTTGATGTTTGTGTCGCTATTAGAAGATTTTTCAAAATAAATCCCTGAGGGCTCAAAAGATTCAATAAATTTAAAATTAACATCATCCAAGTATGAAGTACTTGGGTCAACTTGGAGTATGCTGTTTGGTGTTAAGTTTAATGTTGTAATATATGGTTTGTAGTAGGGATATAAAGAGCGAGTTGCTGAAATTCCATTTAATTTAATTCCAGGACGAATATCTATTTTATGTTCGCCTGAAGCTAAAATAGGGATAGTGGCTGGTAATTCAAAACATCCGATAGATTGATTGTCAACGTAAACCCAAGCATCCTTAATTTGTTTTGTGTTAGCTCCTTCTCCTGCTAAGGTTTTAAATGAAATACTGTCAATGTGGATATAACTAGGAATAGTTTCTTCTGGGTTAATAATTTCACAAGAAGAAAACGAAAATATAAATGCAAAAAGAATGACAAAGACTAAAATTCTATTCATTATATAATATTTAGTTTGTAATTTAATATACTAAAACGCTTATGGCTTTTTATTATTGTGGAAGAATAAAAAAAAATTAGCAGCCAGATGATAATTCAATTTTTTCGAGTATTTTTCGAGCCACATCTAATGCTTGATAACCTTCGAAAATAGGTACTTTCGTGGGTTTGTTTTCAATAATTGAAGAAATAAAAGATTCTAGTTCTGTTTTTATAGAATTACTATCAATAACATTGGGTTTTTCTAATGATAATTGTTTGTTCTCATTGTTTAAACCAAAATTTATTGAGTTTGGATTTGATGGGATTTCTGTACTATCTATGTTTTTAATCTTAATGATTTCTGATTCTTTAGAAAGAAAATCCATAGAAATATAAGCGTCTCTTTGAAAAATTCGCATCTTTTGCATATTTTTCAAAGATATTCTGCTAGCTGTAATATTCGCAACGCAGCCATTGTCAAATTCTATTCTTGCATTAGCAATGTCAGGGGTTTCTGAAACAACAGCAACACCACTTGCACTAATCTTTCTGATGTTTGATTTAACTATGCTTATAATAATGTCAATATCGTCAATCATTAAATCTAAAATTACAGATTCTTTTTTGTTTATTGAGTTAAAGTGGGCTAATCGATGCGTTTCAATGAACATTGGTTGTTGGATGTAAGGCTGGGACGCTATAAATGCAGCATTAAATCGTTCCACGTGCCCAACTTGTACCTTAACATTGGCTTCGCGGGCAATGTCCATCAATATTTTTGCTTCTTCAATAGAATTTGTCAGTGGTTTTTCAATAAAAACATGTTTTGATTTTTTTAATGTGTAAAAAGCACATTCGAAATGGGTATTTGTTGGAGTGGCAATTGTAATTACATCTGCATCTGCAATTAACGATTCCATCGAAGAATAAAGTTTTGTGTGGTATTCCTTGGCAATGATTTGTGCATGTTCAAAATTTGAATCGAAGAATCCTATGAGTTCTACATTGCAAATTTCTTGAATGCATTTTATATGTATTTTGCCAAGTTGTCCAGCACCTAAAACTCCAATTTTTAACATAATTTGATATTTTTTTACAAAAGTAATTTATTTTCATCGTAATTTAGCAGTTGATAACAAGCCTATTTATTAACATAATATGCACTAAGTGTATTGGAAGCCTGACTATGATTGCAAATAATTTTGTTGATACTTTTCGCCATAAGGGTTTAAGAAGAAAATTGGTTGAAGAATTGAAGTTGAAGGGAATAACAGATGAGTTAGTGCTTAATTCGATTGGTCTTGTACCGCGACACTTTTTTTTAGATTCTTCTTTTCTAGAATATGCATATCAAGATAAAGCTTTTCCTATAGGTGCAGGTCAAACAATATCTCAGCCCTATACCGTAGCCTATCAGTCGCAGTTGTTGAAAGCTCAAAAAGGGTCGAAAATTATGGAGATTGGCACTGGTTCTGGTTATCAATCATGCGTATTGTTAGAAATGGGGGTTAAAGTATATACCATTGAGCGTCAAAAATTGCTTTATGATAAAACTCGACCTTTGCTTGAATCAATGGGCTACACGCCGAAGTTTTTTTTCGGAGATGGTTATAAAGGCTTGCCTTCTTTTGCTCCTTTTGATGGGGTTATTGTAACAGCTGGTGCGCCCTTTATTCCGGAGCCTTTGCTTCAACAATTGAAAATTGGAGCGGTATTAGTGATTCCTGTTGGTGATGGCGCAAATCAAATAATGACAACTGTTACCAGATTGTCAGAAAAGGAATTTGAAAAGAAAGAATTAGGAGCATGTAAGTTTGTGCCATTGTTAGGCGATAAAGCATGGTAACACATTATAATAAAAAAAACTCGAAAATAATTCGAGTTTTTTTATATTTGGCTTTATGTTAGCCTTCTCTGTAGGAACAGAAATAATGTTTTGATTAAATTCCGAATGTTGATGATTCTTCTATCAATAATATTTTTTTAGTTAATAATTTTTTAAGCCTTCTAATTGTAAGTTTGGTAACTCATGTTTTAAATTAATTCTAATCCATTTTTTTAATTCAATTCTTTCTTGGTTTTCTAACCACTTTAGTGATTTTTTAAACTCTTTTAAAAAGAGATTCTCGTTGAAAATAAACTTTGATAAAACAGATTTTGTATACTCTAGCATATCTTTAGATTAGTTTAACATTCATTTGTTTAAAGTTACTAATATTGCAGTCCAAAGTCAATATTATTTTAATGTTTTTTCAATTTTTTTTCTGTAATTTAATTAACTTTTTGATTTTTAGTTTTTTATTTCTTGTTAGTAATTCTTTAATTGATAATGCTTGTATTTATTTAATAATTAATTATCTTTATCATTAAGTAAAATTCTTTAATAGTATGATAAAACCAGATTATATTTTCGAAACAAGTTGGGAAGTTTGCAATAAAGTAGGCGGAATTTATACCGTTGTTTCTACAAAAGCACTTACATTAGTTCAAGATTATAAAGATAATTTAATTCTTATTGGTCCTGATGTGTGGAAAGATTCACACGACAATGCAGAATTTATTGAAGATAAATTTCTATTTAAATCATGGCGTAAACAAGCGGAGAAAGAGGGTTTGCGTATCAGAGTTGGCCGATGGAATATTACTGGAAAACCTGTTGCGATTCTTGTGGATTTTACGCCTTATTTTGCTATTAAAGACAAGGTATTTGCTGAACTTTGGGAATTCTTCAAATTAGATTCGCTAACTGGTGGATGGGATTATATTGAACCAGCAATGTTTGGATATGCATCAGCTAAAGTAATTGAAAGTTTTTACAACTACAACCTTACTGCTCAAGATAAAATAATTGCTCAATTTCATGAGTGGATGACTGGTTCTGGTATACTATACTTAAGAACAAATGTGCCTCAGATTGGATGTGTTTTTACTACACATGCAACTATTTTAGGACGTTCGCTTGCAGGAAATGGGCAGCCATTATATAAAAATATCGATAAATACAATCCAGATACCTATGCTCGTAACTTTTCTATTTTATCCAAGCATTCTTTAGAGCGTTTGTCGGCTCATAATGCCGATAGCTTCACTACGGTTAGTGATATTACAGCTAAAGAATGCAAATATTTTCTTGAGAAAGAAGTGGATTTAGTAACTCAAAATGGTTTCGAAGATGGTTTTGTGCCAAATACGGATGAGTTTCTTAGAAAACGTAAAAATGCTAGAAGAGCAATAATTGAAGTTGCTCAAGCAGTTTTTAATCAACCTGTAGATGAAAATGTGATGTTGGTTATAAATAGTGGAAGGTACGAATTTAAAAACAAAGGAATTGATTTATATATTGAATCACTTGCGAAACTAAACAACGATCCAAATCTTAACAAGGAAGTAATAGCTGTACTAGCAGTTCCTGCTTATCATGGCGGCGCAAGACCTGATGTTTGTGAGCGTATTGATAAACCAAATTTCGATGAGCCTCATACACAAGATTATCTAACACATTTTCTCCATGAAATGGATTCAGATCCAGCATTAAGAAAATTAAAAGAAGTTGGCTTGCATAATAAACCCGAAGACAAGGTAAAAGTAATGTTTGTTCCATGTTACTTAAATGGGCACGATGGGATTTTCAATATGCCATATTATGATTTTCTTATTGGGTTTGATATCAGCGTATTTCCTTCGTATTACGAACCATGGGGTTATACGCCACTTGAAAGTATCGCATTTCACATTCCAACTGTTACAACATCACTTGCAGGTTTTGGAGTATGGGTAAATGATAAATACGGACCTGATACAGATGGCGTTAGAGTAATTGAACGAGATGATGAAAATGACGATTTTGTTATTGCTGAAATTTCAACGGTTTTGACAAAGTACGCTTTAATGTCGGTTGCTGAAATGGACATAGCAAGAGATAAAGCTTTCGAAATATCTAGAATTGCGCTTTGGGAAAACTTAGTAAATAAATATTTAGATGCATATTCAATTGCTTTAGAAAAAGTAAGCGAAAGATTTGATTTGTACAATTGGAAGCACACAGAAGTAGAGATTGATTCACTAATTAAAGAAAAACAACATCCAATTTGGAAAAAGATTTTTATTAAACCAAGCATACCAGAGAGTTTGCAAGATTTACACCGTTTATCTAAGAATCTTTGGTGGTCATGGAATCATGAAGCACAGGAATTATTTGAATATGTTAATTCAGAGCAATTTGAACGCTGCAAAAGAAACCCGATTTCGATGCTTAATACCACATCTTACAATCGTTTTCAAGAACTTGAAGCAGATGCTGATTTTATTGACAAGTTGAAAACAGTAATGCGCAAGTTCGACGATTACATGGACAAAGCACAATACAAATCCGAGCATCAGGTTGCCTATTTTTCTATGGAATATGGTTTGCATAATTCATTGAAAATATTCTCAGGTGGTTTAGGTATGTTGGCTGGCGATTATCTTAAAGAAGCAAGTGATTCGAATGTCAATATTGTTGGAGTTGGCTTGTTATATAGGTATGGTTATTTTATTCAAAAGCTTTCTCCATCAGGTGAGCAGATTGCGGAATATAAACCTCAGAAATACACCGATTTACCTCTTTCTCCAGTTCGTGATGATGAAGGAGAATGGCTAAAAATTAGCATTTCTTTGCCAGGAAGAAAAATGTTTGCCAAAATATGGCGTGTCGACGTTGGCAGAATTCCACTATATTTATTAGATACTGATTTGGAAGAAAATACAGATTCTGACCGTCAGGTTACACACCAACTTTATGGTGGCGATTGGGAAAATAGATTTAAACAAGAGCTTTTGATTGGTGTTGGAGGTATTCGTTTCCTTGATAAATTAGGACTTAAGCCAGATGTTTATCATTGCAACGAAGGACACGCTGCATTTATAGGTTTGGAAAGACTTAGAATGCTTGTTCATCGCAGAAAACTTACCTTCAACCAAGCAGTTGAAGTAGTGCGTTCGTCTACTTTATTCACAACGCATACGCCTGTTCCTGCTGGTCATGATGAGTTTACAGAAGATATTTTGCGAGCGTATATTCCGCATTATGCTGATAGATTAAATATTAGTTGGAATGCTTTTATGAGTTTGGGTCGTTTCGATGAGAATAATTTAGAATCTAAGTTCTCGATGAGTGTTTTGGCGCTCAAACTTTCGCAAGAAGTGAATGGCGTTAGCAAAATACATGGAAGGGTTTCGCGCGAAATGTTCGCTCCTATGTATGAGGGCTATTTTGCTGATGAAATTCATATCAGTTCCGTTACAAATGGCGTTCATTACCCAACATGGACTGCAACTCGCTGGAAAAACCTTTACAATAAAGAATTTGGCGAAAACTTCGTTGAAAATCAATCGAATTTATCTTTGTGGGATAAAATTCAATATGTGAACGATTCTGATATTTGGAATATCCGAAATGAACAACGTACAGATTTGGTAAACTATTTGAAATATCGCGTTAGCAAAGATATGACTCGTCGTCAGGAAAATCCTCAATTGATTTTAAAGACCATTGAAAATTTTGACGAAAATGCTTTTACTATTGGTTTTGCCAGAAGATTTGCAACATATAAAAGAGCGCATTTGTTGTTTAATAATTTAGACAGATTGAGCCAGATATTGAACAATAAAGAACGACCTACGCAATTGGTTTATGCAGGCAAAGCCCATCCAGCAGATAAAGCAGGACAAGATTTGATAAAACGTATTGTTGAAATATCAAAAATGCCTCAATTCATTGGCAAAGTAGCTTTTATTGAAGATTACGACATGGAGCTTGGCAAAATGCTTACTTCTGGAGTTGATATGTGGCTGAATACTCCAACACGTCCGCTTGAAGCATCGGGGACCAGTGGTGAAAAAGCAATTATGAACGGCGTTGTGAATTTCAGCGTGCTTGATGGCTGGTGGGCCGAAGGTTACTTGCCTGAAGCTGGTTGGGCGTTGAAAGAAGAAAGAACTTATGAATGTCAGGATTTTCAAAACGAATTAGATTCCGAAACGCTTTACAATTCATTCGAATATGAGATAATTCCTATGTTTTATGATAGAAATGAAAACGAAGTTCCTGTAAAATGGGTTTCGGTTGTTAAAAATACCATTTCTAAAATTGCGCCTCGTTTTACCATGAAACGAATGATTGATGATTACCAAGCTCAATTCTATACAAAACTTTTTGAACGCTCTGATAAAATTAGAAATAACAACTTTGAAATGGCGAAACAACTTTCGGCATGGAAGAAAAAAATGCTTAGGGGTTGGGATAGCATTGAGTTGTTAGAATTGAGTTGCCCTAATTCTACCGAAAAACCTATGGCGCTTGGTGATAATTTCTATGCAGAACTCACACTTGATACTCACGAATTAGATGCTGAAGATATAGGAATTGAGATTATTTTCGGACAAAAAACAAACGATGAAGTGAAGGAGATAGAATCGAAATATGAATTAAAAATTGCAAAAATTGAAGGAAGCGTGGTTAAATTTATTTGCGATATTCCTTCAACCAAAGCCGGAGTTTTTGATTATGCATTTAGAATGTATCCTAAACACACTGATTTGCCACATCGACAAGATTTTTATTTGATTAAATGGTTTTAAATAGTGAGTAGTGAATGGTTAGTAATGAATAGAACTTGACGAGCCTAATATTGGTAATTATTAGTGTTGCATGTGTAGATTGTAAAAGTTTGTAATTGTCTACTCACGACTCACTATTGACGACTCACTATCAATGTTAAAACGTTAACAACAGAAATCCTCTTTTTTTTGTTGAAAACTGTTTTTCGTTCCTGATACAGGAAAAAGAATTGTGAATATCTTTGCACAAATATTTAGTATTAACAAAAAAATATACTGATGAAGCTTTTAGAAGGAAAAACCGCAATTATTACTGGTGCTGTTCGTGGTATTGGTAAAGCAATTGCAATTACTTATGCAAAACAAGGTGCTAATATTGCATTTTCTGATTTGCAATATAACGAAGCCGCTATTGAATTAGAAAAAGAGTTACAAAGCTATGGCGTAAAAGCAAAAGGCTATGCTTCTGATGCAAGTTCGTTTGAAGCATCTGAAAAGCTTATTACGGATGTTGCTGCAGAGTTTGGAACTATCGACATACTTGTAAATAATGCAGGTATTACTAGAGATAATTTACTTATGCGAATGAGCGAAGGCGATTGGGATTTAGTAATGACAGTTAATCTTAAATCGGTTTTCAACATGACTAAAGCTGTGCAGAAAGTAATGTTGAAACAAAGAAGCGGTTCTATTATTAATATGAGCTCGGTTGTTGGTGTTGAAGGTAATGCAGGTCAATCAAATTACTCTGCCTCTAAAGCCGGTATTATTGGTTTTTCAAAATCTATTGCACAAGAATTAGGCTCTAGAAATATTCGTTGCAACGCTGTTGCTCCAGGGTTTATTGAAACAGAAATGACAGCAAACCTTTCAGATGAGATTAAACAAAAATGGTTTAACGATATCCCATTAAAACGTGCTGGTAAGCCTGAAGAAGTTGCAGATTTATGCGTATTCTTAGGTTCAAACATGTCTGTTTATGTTACTGGGCAGGTTATTAATGTATGTGGCGGAATGCAAACCTAGTCGGCTTTAAAATGAAATCAACTGCTGCGTTATTCTCATTTTTAAATTTAGTCATTTGCTAAATGTAAACTCCTAAATTTAAAAATTTCAAAAGCCTTGCATTTAATTCCATTTTAAAATCTTGCATTTAGAATTGTTTTTTTAATCAATAAAAAACTCCGAAGAACTAAATGTTTGTCGGAGTTTTTTTTTCGTAATTCCGTAAGATTTCTTCTAAATTCTTGATTCTTACTTCTTGTTTGTGACTTCTGAATTCAGACTTCACCTCTAATCTCTTCTTCCTGAGAATATGCTAATATAGTAAAGCAGCGTTGCTAATGAGCCTAATGCCGCAATAACATAAGTGTAAGCAGCCCATTTTAATGCGTCTTTTGCTTGTTCTTCGCCTTGTCCGCTAACAATGCCAGTGTTTGATAACCATGCAACTGCTCTTTGCGATGCATTAATTTCTACAGGCAAAGTTATAAAGCTGAAAAGAGTTGTAACAGCAAACATTAATATTCCTATTAACAATAAACTTGGAAAAGTATTAAGTAATAAAATTCCTGCTAATAAAACCCATTGCATAATATTAGAGCTAAAGCTAACAATTGGAACTAATTTAGAACGCATTTGTAAAAAGCTGTATGATTCTGCATGCTGAATAGCGTGTCCGCACTCGTGAGCCGAAACAGCAGCAGCAGAAATGTGGTGACCTTCAAAAACAGCTGTACTTAAGTTTACTGTTTTATTAATTGGGTCGTAGTGGTCGGTTAATTGACCAGGAACGCAAGTTACACGAACGTCGTAAATGCCATTTTCGCGCAACATTTTTTCAGCAATTTCTTTTCCCGACAATCCAAATGGGAGAGGGGTTTTAGAGTATTTTTCGAATTTAGATTTTAGTCTGCTGCTAACAATAAAGCTAAATAATAGGGTTAATCCCAAAATTACATAAATTGTCATATTTCCGTAATGCATAGTTTTTGAATTTTAAATCTACTGCAAATATAATAAAAATAAGCATGTTAGTAAAGTAGAAAGTTTTAAAGTTTGAAAGTTCTTAAAGTAATAAAATTTATAAAGTTAGTAAGTTCTTAATGTTGAAAGCATGTAAACTTAAACTCTAAATACTCTAGACACTCTAAGTACTCTAGTCACTTTAAATACTTTACAAACTTTCAACTTTATAAACTCTAAATACTCTAGACACTCTAAATACTCTAAGTAGTTTTGAAAGATTTGTTAAGAAATTGTTAGTCAAAAATAAATCTGGGTTTGGCTAATTGCTTATTTTAGCGTAGGTTTGTATATTAAAATATTGTAAAAGAATGAAACGATTTTTTAAACGTATTTTCAATTATTTTCTTCAAGGAATTTTCTTTACAGCTCCAATTTCGGCAACTGTTTTAGTTATATATTATTTTATTAGTTTATTCAACTCACTTATCCCTCTCCCAATGCCATTGCAGGGTTTGGGGATTATTATGGTTTTGGCATTAATCACTTTTTTAGGGTTTATTGGTTCTTCAATTTTGCTTCGTCCTTTATTTAGTTTTTTTGATAGTATATTTGAGGAAATGCCTTTAATTAAAGTGTTGTATACTTCGGTTAAAGATTTAATGTCGGCATTTGTTGGGCAAAAGAAAAAATTTAACGAACCTGTTTTAGTGAAAATATCTAAAGAAAATGATTTAGAAAAAATTGGATTTGTTACCGCAAAAGATTTGAAAATGCTTGGAATTGGAGGGAATAAAGTAGCTGTATATCTTCCCTTTTCATATACTTTTTCGGGAAGCTTATTTATCGTACCTGTTGAAAATATAACGCCCATAAATGCATCGTCAACAGAGGTTATGAAGTTTATTATATCGGGCGGAGTTACTGACATAAAAACCAAAGAATTATGAGAAAATTATTTGTATTATTTATTTTGTTGTCGTGCACAACCGTATTTGCTCAAAAAATGAGAGTTACCGACGAACGCACTGATATTAATGGCGCAAAACAAGATGTTTTGTATGTATTAATTCCTGAAGCCGATAAAGATTTGGTTGAAAAAGAATGGCGTAGACTAATGAAAAGCTTTGATGCAAAAGTATCGAGCAAAAAAGAAATATTTGCTGATAATGCTTTAATAAAATCGATGTCGGTCAATACGGTTGATGTATATGCAGTTATCGAAGAAACAAAAGAAGGCGTAAAACTTTATGTAGGTTATGATTTAGGTGGTATTTTTTTAAATAAAAAAATGCATTCGTCAGAATATTCTGTAGCCGAAAAGATGATAGAAGATTTTGCTAAAAATGTTGCAATAGCTGCTTTAGAAGAAAAAATATCTGATGAAGAAAAGAAACTTCGCAATGTAAATGGCAAACAGTCTGATTTAGTTAAAGATAAAGACAGGTTGAAATCGAATATTGAAAAATGGAAAAATGACATTTCGGATGCTGAAAGTAAAATTATTCAAAACGATAAGGATCAAGAAACAACAAAAAAAGAAATTGAAGTGCAAGCTGGAGTTGTAAATGCGCTAAAAGAGAAAAAATCTAAATTTTAAGTACTTTTCAAAATTGAATAATTTATGAGGAAACCTTTGATTTTTATAACTAATGATGATGGAATAAAAGCACCCGGTTTGCGTGCTTTAATTGAAGCAGTAAAGGGTTTGGGCGAAATTGTAGTTGTTGCTCCAGAAAATGGAATGTCGGGAATGTCGCATGCACTTACAGTGAGTACTATCTTGCGTTTAAAGGAAGTTGCTAAAGAGGAGGATTATATTGAGTTTTATTGTACTGGAACTCCTGTTGATTGTGTGAAACTTGGCGGACATAAAGCGATTACAAGAAAACCTGATTTAATTGTTTCGGGAATTAATCATGGTTCTAATTCATCAATCAATGTTATATATTCTGGAACAATGGCAGCTGCTATTGAAGGTGCTATCCAGGGGATTCCTTCAATTGGATTTTCATTACTCGATCATTCAGAAAATGCCGATTTTTCTCTTGCAATTGAATATGCTAGAAAAATTGCAATAAAAGTTTTAGCAGAAGGCTTACCTGCATTCACATGTCTGAATGTTAATTTCCCGAAAAACCATAAAAATGAAGTCAAAGGCATTAAGGTTTGTCGACAAGCGATGGCAGATTGGGATGATGAATATGTAGAGACGCTCGATCCTCATCATCATAAGTATTTTTGGCTTACAGGCGAATTTGCAAATTCAGACATGGCAGAAGATACCGACGAATGGGCCTTGAGCAATAATTATATATCAATTGTGCCAGTTCATACCGATTATACAAATCATAAAGTTATAAACCAACTGAAATCGTTTGAATTATGATAAAAAAAGATAATATTTATTTAGGTATTGCAATTGGTTTTATTGTGCCTGTTGCTTCTTACGCATTATTTTATTTTGCCGATTCAATGTTTCATATTAATCATAGAGCATCAGGAAATCAAGTAATAAAAGATACTACGCTACATTTAATGGCACTGTGTTTAGATTTATTGTTAATTAGGCTATACAGCACTAAGTGGAATTTCGACCAATCGAGTAAAGGAATTATGATTAGCATCATGCTTTTGGCTTTGCTTATTGTAATTGTTAATTACAAATCTTTTATCGAATAGCAATGAAATACTATATCATTGCAGGCGAAGCTTCGGGCGATTTGCATGCTTCAAATCTAATGCATTATTTGAATGTAGAAGATGATGAAGCTAATTTTCGTTGTTGGGGTGGTGATTTAATGCAGGCACAAGGCGGATTTTTGGTTAAACATTACCGAGATTTGGCTTTTATGGGCTTCGTTGAAGTTGCTAAAAATATTAGAACTATTCTGGAAAATTTCAAGCTTTGTAAAAATGATATTTTAGAATATAAACCCGATGTGCTAATTTTGGTTGATTATCCTGGCTTCAATTTGCGAATGGCAGAGTTTGCCAAAAAGAATAATATCAAGGTGTTTTATTATATTTCGCCTCAAATTTGGGCTTGGAAGCAATCGAGAGTGCATGCAATTAAAAGAGATGTTGACAAAGTGTTTTCGATAGTGCCTTTTGAAAAAGATTTTTATGCAAAATTTGGTGTCGAAGTGGAATACAATGGACATCCATTAATAGATGCATTAAAGTCGAGACCAAAAGTTGATAAATCAGAATGTTTTAAAGCTTTAGGAATTGACGCAACAAAAAAGATGGTTGCATTATTGCCTGGAAGCAGGAAACAAGAAATAACTAAGATTTTGCCAGTATTTGTTGAAGTTGCAAAAGTGTATCCTGATATAAATTTTGTGATAGCTTGTGCTCCATCAATGGATAAATCGTATTTGGAATCTTTTTACACACTGAAGAATATTAAATGCGTTACAGATCAAACATATAAGCTTTTATCAGTGTCAGATGCAGCGTTAGTTGCTTCTGGAACTGCTACCTTGGAGACTGCCTTGTTGAAAATACCACAGGTTGTTTGTTATGCTGTAAATTCGGTAACTTTTTGGATTGCAAAGAAATTGGCAAAAGTAAAATATGTATCTTTGGCTAATCTTATAATGAACAAAGAAGTGATAAAAGAATTAATTCAGCACGATTTAACGGTAGAAAAAATTAAAATTGAATTGAATTTGTTGTTGGAAAATGATGCGCGACGAACTCAACTTGCTTCTGATTATAACGAACTTGTTGGTGTTTTAGGCGGAGAAGGTGCTTCTGCTCTTAATGCAAAAAAAATGATTAGCTTATTAAAAAAAACATAGATCCGCAAGGAATTTATAAGGTGTTAACAATTATTACACTTCAACTTTGCTGAGAGTAACCGCAGACTGAGCGGAGTCGAAGTCTATAAAGAAAATGAACTAATAGCTTGCAGTTTTTTAAAAAAAACAATAAATGAAAAATTTATTAATTTTTTTATTCCTTCTGATATCTTCAAATATTGTTGAGGCCGAAGACCGAATAAAAGTCCGTTTGTACACCGATGTTAAAATTGCCGAATTTGTTTTTACGCCGATGTCGAATGGATATAGGCTTATGACTGATGATTCTGCAATCATCGCAATTCCACTAAATAAAAAAGTGAATATTAGTTTAGAAGACTTAAAGGTAAAAATTAAGTTTGGCGATTCTTTGGTTGGTATTTATAAAAAAGTGCAAATGCTTAAGAATGGCTTTATTAATAGTTTTCAAATTCAACTTATTAAGCCAGATAAAAAACCATTGAATTTTGATGACGGATTGATTGTTAGTATTCTGGATAATAGCTTGATTATTATCAATTACATCAATATTGATTATTATGTTGCAGGAGTAGTTGAAGCCGAAGGTGGTTCGAGAGCCCCAATGGAATATTTTAAAACCCAAGCAGTTTTGTGTCGAACCTATGTTTTAGGGCACTTTTATCGTCATACCGATCAAGGCTATAATATTTGCGACAAAGTTCACTGTCAGGTATATCGGGGAAAATGCAGAAATAGTGATATACTAATGGCTGCAATTGCCACTCGTGGAATGACCTTAGTTGATTCATCTGGTAATTACATTTTGTCAGCATTTCATTCTAATTGTGGAGGGCAAACGGTTTCCTCTCTTGATGTTTGGACCAAATCAATGCCCTATTTACGACCTGTAACCGATACTTTCTGTCGAAATTCGCAAAATGCAAAGTGGGATAAAAAAATCCCAGTGAATGATTGGATTAACTATTTGAAAAGCAATGGCTGTAGCATTAATCAAGAAAATATGAACGACTATTTGACTTTTAAACAGCCTTTTCGAAAGTCGTTTTATGATGTAAATGGAGCACAAATACCGTTGAAGAATTTTAGAACTAAATTTAATTTGAAATCTACATTTTTCGAAACCACTACCGATGGGAGTTATGTTTTGCTTACAGGTCGTGGACACGGACATGGCGTGGGTATGTGCCAAGAAGGAGCTATGAAAATGGCATTGTCGGGATATAATTATCTTCAAATAATTGACTTTTATTTTCACGGGGTAAAAATAAGCTATAAACAAATTCCCGAATAGAATGAATGTATGGAATAAAATACCAATGCTTCGGCTTTTTATTCCGTTTGTATTAGGGATTTTCTTCACTATTCAAACCAATTTCTACCTTTCTTTTTTCGATTATATTTTATTTGCATTGATTGGATTATTGCTATTAACCGCAATTTCAATTCGTAAATACATGTTGTTTCATTACGAATGGGTTTTTGGTATTTTGCTAACGCTGTCAGTGTTTTTATCTGGTATGCAAAATACATGGTATCAAAATGAAACTAATCAAGCAATTCATTTTTCTAGCGTTGGAAGGAACGACAGTACTTCCTTAATTGCTGAAATTGATGGAAAACCAATTTTAAAAGAAAAATCGGTGAAAGCCATTGTAAATATAAGCGAAATTGTTGTATCAAATAATCAAAGAGTTGAAACACAAGGTCATTTGTTGGTTTATTTCAAAAGAAGTGGATTGTCGGAACAATTGCAATCCAATGACAAACTCATTCTTTATTCTAAAATCGATTCGGTTAAATCTCCAAAAAATCCTGGCGAATTTGATTATCAAAAGTTGTTGAAACGAAAAAACATCCTTTTTCAAACTTATGCAAACGACGATAAATGGACATTGTTGAAACGTGGAAGTCCATTTTCTTTCGGACGAATTTTTGCCGATGTGCAAGCTTATATATATAAATTTTTCGATAACGATAATCTGTCAAAACCAGATAAGGCGATGCTTGGAGCACTAATACTTGGATATGTCGATGAAATAGAGCCTTCAACGGTTCAATCTTTTTCCAATACAGGCATTATTCATGTGCTTTCAGTTTCTGGAATGCATGTTGGGTTGATATTTATTGTAATCACATATATTTTAAAGCAGATTCCAAATTTCAAAAGGAAGAAGTTGTTAGATATATCTATATCACTTGCTTTTTTGTGGGTTTATGCTTTGATTTCAGGTTTCTCACCTTGCGTTGTAAGAGCTTCGCTGATGTTTAGCTTTGTGGTGGTTGCAAAATCTATTATGCGATATAATAATATTTATAATACGCTTGCTGCTAGTGCCTTTTTGATTCTTGTTTTCAATCCGTATATTTTGATGAATATAGGATTTCAATTATCCTATTTGGCAATAGTTGGAATTGTTAGTTTGCAGCCAGAGTTAGATTCATTGCTTAGTTTTAAATCAAAAATACTAACAAATATTTGGAGTTTGATAACAGTGTCGATTGCTGCACAGTTATTTACATTTCCATTGTCGATGTTTTATTTTCACCAATTCCCCAATTATTTTATTATTACAAACCTTATTGTTTTGCCATTAACCACAGTAATAATGTATTTAGGAATACTACTTTTGTTCG
This sequence comes from Bacteroidota bacterium, assembly GCA_037139195.1. GTDB lineage: Bacteria > Bacteroidota > Bacteroidia > Bacteroidales > JAHJDW01 > JBAXGW01. The sequence goes on along the minus strand of JBAXGW010000034.1, from coordinate 13,387 downwards.
TTTCGCCTATACATTTTATTGCTGATTTATTAGCCCAACTTATTGGTTTTTTTATGAAGTTGATGATGCTAATTATCAATTGGGTTGAACAATTGCCTTATTCGGTTGCAAAGAATGTTCCATTTTCAACATTTGATTTGTTAGTATCAATGCTAGTTGTAACATGTATTGCAACTTGGTTTTATTATAAAAGTAAGGTATTGATAAATATAATTTTAGGATTGACTATTTTGTGGGTTTCGTGGAGTGCTTTTCAAGAGTATAAAGCCATAAATAAAACAGAAATGATAGTTTATTCCATGAAAGGTAGGACTGCTATTGATTTTATTAATGGCAAATATCATATTATTGTTTCCGATGATAGTTTGAAGAATGACGACTTTATTAAAAAGTTTTATTTGCAAACCTATTGGATGAATTGCGGACTCAAACAGCCTGAATATATTGGGTTTGATGCTGTGAAAATAAGTAAAGAAATTGGTTTGCAAGCAAAAAACAAACTCATTCAATTTAATGGAATAAAACTTTTTTTGTTGAATAAAGATATTGACTTTGAACTATCAGAAAAACAGCAGCTTGACTATTTGCTGGTGATGAATAATTCGTGGTTTGATTTAGAAAAAATTCAAGCCGTTTTTAAACTAAAAAAAGTACTGATTGATGGCTCAAATTCGTATAAAACAATTAATTTTGTTGAACGAAAATGCAAAGAAAACAATATTCCAGTTGAGAATATTGCTAGAGATGGAGCGTTGATTTTAAAAATAAATAGATGAAGGAAGTTGAAGAAATAATTGCCTATTTTGAAAAAAACGCTAGCGAGAAGAATCGCTTGGGAATGGCGCACTTTGGTGTAAACGTTGATAATGCCTACGGAATGACAACCCCGACGATACGCGTTTTAGCAAAAGATAAACGATTTAAGAAAAATCATGAATTAGCGATTGAACTGTGGAAAACAAATAAACACGAAGCACGTTTACTGGCAGGAATGATTGCCGACCCAAAGAAAATGACAGGTAAATTAATGGAAGAATGGGTTCTTGGTTTTAACTCTTGGGATGTATGTGATTGTGTTTGCATGAGTTGCTTTACTTATACAAAAGATGCTTATGAAAAAGCTTTATCATGGGCAAATAGAGATGAAGAATATGTTAGAAGAGCTGGTTTTGTTATCATGGCAATGTATGGCTTAAAAAAACACGCTTATTTGGCTGTTGATTACGCTCCATTTTGGGAATTGATGCTCAAATATTCAGTTGACGAACGCAATTTTGTTAAAAAAGCCATCAATTGGGCGTTACGACAATTAGGAAAGAGAAACGAAATATTAAATAAAAAAGCCATAGAAATAGCCGAACTTATGCTTAAATTTGACAGCAAATCGGCGAAGTGGATTGCAACGGATGCACTACGTGAACTAAGAGCTTGTAAAGTTCATAAAGTTGAAAGTTTATAAAATCAAACTTTCAGTTTGTAAAGTTGAAAGTTTAAAGTAAACTCAACAACTTTAAGAATTTTATAACTTTAAAAACTTTATTACTTTAAAAACTTTATAACTTAATAATCTGATATATGAAAACAATTTTAGAACATCGTACAATACGTAAATACAAAAGCACTCCGATAGATCAAACAACATTGAATATTATATTGGAAGCAGGTTCAAGAGCATCAACAACTGGTAATATGCAGGTTTATAGTATTGTTGTTACTAAAGATGAAGAACTTAAAAAACAATTATGTGGAATTCATTTTGGTCAAAAAATGGTGGAGCAAGCTCCTGTAGTTTTAACATTTTGTGCCGATTTTAATCGTTTTAACAAATGGTGTAAACAAAGAGATGCGGAGCCAGGTTATGACAATTATTTGTCGTTTTTCACTGGTGCGATTGATGCTTTGCTTGCTGCACAGAATGTTTGTATTGCTGCCGAAAGCTTAGGTTTAGGCATTTGCTATTTAGGAACTACAACATATCAGGCTGACAAATTGGTTGATTTGCTTAAACTGCCAGCAGGAGTGGTGCCAGTAACTACAGTGGTTGTTGGTTATCCAGAAGAAACGCCTGGGTTAACTGATAGATTGCCTATTAGAGCAGTAGTTCATAATGAAGTATATCAAGATTTTTCAAATGAAGAAATTGATATGTTATATGCTGAAAAAGAAGCATTGCCTGAAACTCAAGAACTGCTAAAAGCAAATGATTTGCCATCGCTAGCACGCATATTCACCGAGAAGCGCTACACTAAAAAAGACAATATCCATTTTTCAAAAGCATTTTTAAGTGTGATTGAGAAGCAAGGGTTTATGAATAATGATTAAGGGAATGGAATCAAGAATCAGGAATTAAGAAGAAAGAATTAATTAATGAGGCGATTTTTATTGTGTTTTGCGTTTGCATTGATTTGCAAAGGAGCTTTTGCTCAAGCTATAGAGAATAAGCATGAAATCGATATTCAACTTCAAAAATGTTTGGATTCGACAGCGAATCAAACAACAGTTGGAATGATAGATTGTACTAGAAGAGCAATGGATGCTTGGGATTCTGAATTAAACAAATATTATAAGCAGTTAATGAATATTCTTTCAGAGGAAGAGAAAGAAAAGCTTAAACTTGCACAACAAAAATGGCTTTTATACCGAGATACTGAAATCTCTTTAGCTGGGACAGTTTTTAATAATTTACAAGGCACAATATGGAGAATAGTTGCAGCAGAAAGACAAATGGATATTGTTAAACAACGGGCTTTAGGTTTGAAGTCTTATTATGAAACATTGAAAGATGAAAAGTGATTTGATTATTGGAATTAATTGAATGTTTTTAATTATGAAAAAATAATAATAATTTTTCTTTTAATGTTACTTGGAAGAGATGTTTTTTGCTCTTGTTCAAAGGGAGAATTTTCGATTTCGGAATATTTGAATTATGATGCAGTTTTCACAGGTGAATTAGTTTTAATTTCAAAAGATTCGTTAGATATTGAATGGAATATTAAATTGAAATTAATAGATAAATATAGAGGCGTTTTAGATGATACGATTAGTGTATATAATTCATGGGCATTTTCAAATGGTGTAGACTTTGAGTTAAATAAAAAGTATTTAGTTTCTGCAGCTAAAAATAATAACAAGCTTTGGACAAGTTGTTGTGATAGAACAGTAGATTTTGAGAGCTCAGATTTTCCAGATTATTTAAAAAAGATTTTAGTTTTTCTGACGTTAAAAACCTTTATGTGAAACATAAGGATATAGCAGGGAAATTGTTATATGAAGGAGAAGTTTTAAATAATGAAAAAAATGGGAAATGGATTTTTTATAATGAAGATTCAATATGTAAAGTTAATTATTATTTATGTGGCAAAAAGATTGGGGTTTGGAATGAAAAGTATTCAAATACTTTAATTGAACGAAAATATAATGAAGGCGAACTAGAATATATTCTAACAACATATTTGGATAAAGGTTATAAATTTAAAATAAATATTAAAGACAATTCAGAAGTGTTTTATGATTTAGATGGAAACATTATAGAGGTGAAACGGAATTAATAATAATTTAATAAATGCATTATGAAATCAACAAAACTAATTTTAATTCTTGCTACTGGTCTTTTTCTTTTAGGATGTGCTCCATCAGCTGAAGAAAAATCAAAAGTAATGGCTAGAGAGCAAGAATTGGCTGACAGTATTAACATGGTTTCTTCGTCAGCAGCAGTTGAAAACAACAAAGATTCTACTCGAAAATTTATCAGAACAGCTGAATTGAAGTTTAAAGTAAAAAGCGTTATTAAATCAACTTATGATATTGAAAATATAACAATGCGTCAAGGTGGTTTTGTAACTTATACTAATTTGCAAAGTAATGTTGATTTTATAAATAACATTGCAATTAGCGCTGATTCTTCACTAGAAACAACGTATTATACTGTTAGAAATGATATTGTGCTTCGAGTTCCAAACACTAAACTTGATACAACGCTTAAGGAAATTTCAAGAAATATTGACTATTTAGATTATAGAATTATAAAAGCGGATGATGTTGCTTTGTCAATACTTTCGAATAATTTAACACAAAAAAGAGCAGCAAAAAATGAAGAGCGAATTACTAGAGCAATAGATAATAGAGGGAAAAGGCTAAATGAAACAACAGTTGCAGAAGAACTTTTACTCAGCAAACAAGAAGATGCTGACAATGCTAAAATAGCTAATTTATCTTTGAGAGATCAGATAAATTTTAGCACCATAAATTTGTCCATTTATCAAAGACAAACGATAAAAAGAGAGCTAATCTCGAATGATAAGAATATTAAAGCATACGAGCCAAGTTTTGGCAGCAAAATTATTGATTCATTGATTTCAGGATGGGAAACACTTGCAGCGTTTGTTGTCTTTATTATAAAACTATGGGCATTTTTATTGTTGGGATTGGTAGTTTTGCTTTTATACCGACAGTTTAAAAGAAGATTCGGAAAATCAAATTAAGATAAATTTAAAGGGTTGGTCTGAAAGCCAACTATAAGTAAATAAGGCTGTTACAAAAGTTGAAAGTTCGAGGTTGTGAAGTTTTTGATATTTAGGAGTTTACAAGGGTAAATGACTAAATTCAAAAACGAACAAAACGTTGAAATTTCGACTTTTCCGACAGCCTCTTTTGTTATCAATTAATTGGGCAAATTATTGATATGTTTCGATTACTTTTATATAACGCAGAAAAATGATTTCGTTACAGTTTAATTGAAACATTAAGTCCTAATCTTATCAAATCCTTTTCCGTAAACGCCCATCACATTAGCTACTGAAAGAAAAGCGTTGCCGTCCAGCTCTTTTACCATTCTGAAAACATCTTGAACTTCGTGTTTTCGAACAATTACCATTATTATTTCAGTTTCTTCGCCTGAATACCAGCCTTCTCCTTTGATGAATGTTACACCACGCCCTATTCCATTGCCAATTTTATCTGCAATTGCTCGGTTTTCCTTAGAAAAAATAAACACCTGAACAGATTGTCGCGCACCTACCAAAACAATATCAATAACATAAGAAGAAACGCCCATTGTAACATAGCCATAAACAATGGTTTCAATTGATTGAAATAAAAGAAACGAAGAAGCAATAATTATTACATCGCAATATAAAAAGATTTTGCCAGGCGAAATATTCCTTTTTTGAGTAATCAACATTGCAATAATATCGGTTCCGCCAGTGCTTCCGCCTTGTGTAAATATTAGTCCAATACTGGCTCCCGATAAAATGCCGCCAATAATTGCCGCCATAAATCGCTCTTCTACAATTGGTTTGGTAATGAATTTTTGCATTATAGTAAGCATTAGCGACATTACCACAATTCCAAATATGGTTTTAATGCCAAAATTAGCTCCTAAACGCTTGATGGCGAGAAGTATAAGAATTGCATTGACTCCTAACACAGTGTAGCCAACTGGCAAGCCTGTAGCATAAAATATAAGAGCACCTATCCCTGTTACTCCGCCACCAACAATGTCCATAGGAAGCAGAAAAGCTGTAAGTGACAGTGAGAACAAAAATAACCCAAAAGTTATTATTGCATAAGATTGTATAGTTTTGAAAATCATTGTATTTGTATTTAATTGCAAAATTACAGCTTTTTATAATTCTTTTCCAATATATTTAATAGCAATAAGTTGCTGTTAATTAATATTTGTTTAATAATATCAATGTTTAATCGATAATATTTATATATTTGTTGAAGATTAATTGATTATGATAAAAACATCAATAAAAATATATTTTATACTGGTAACGATAATAGTTTTAGCATTGGGATTATTTCTGTCTCGGATGTTAATTAAACTATCAAATAATATTGAGTCGCTTTCAAAAGAATTTATTTTAAATAATATTGAGCGAACTGATTCAGAATTAGATGTGTTTTTTAAGCCAATAGATGAGGAGTTGAAAATATTTAACGATTTCACTTCTTCAAGCCATTTCGATAACTTGGCAAACCCAGCATTTTTTAATAAAATATACTTGCCAATACTACTTAAATCAAACCAGATTTCTTCGATACTTTTGGCTGATACACTTGGAAATGAGTGTATGGTTTTGGAGAGAAGTGGCTTTTTTCAAAATAGAGTTACTAAATTATCAAGTAATTATGATAAACCAATTAAATATTTTTGGAAAAAAGGCATTGATAATCAGGATTCACTGATAAGTAAAGAAGTTATTTCTGAGAGTTATAATCCAAAAACTCGACCATGGTATAATCAAGCAATAAAACCATACGAAGTTCAATGGACGCAGCCATATCAGTTTTTCACAACAAAAGATCCTGGTATTACAGCTTCAATAAGATGGCGTGACACAGTATCTAAAAAAAATGATAAAATTTTGGCTTTTGATATTTTGTTAAATGATATTTCAAAATATACGGTTAATATTGATTTGCCCGAAAATGCAATGATTTTTGTAATGTCATCTGAAGGCAAGATTTTAGGATTGCCAAATAAAAATGAATTTCGTTCAGAAGACTCGATTAAAAAATATATATTAAAAACTCCTGAAGATTTAAAATTGCCTGAATTGTCGTGTTTTATGGCACAGTGGAAAAAATCAACAAGTGATAATCAGTATTTTAAGTTTAATAATAAAGACGAAAAATGGTGGGCGGGGGTGAAAGAGTATAACTTATCGAGCAATTGCAAATTTTATATTGGCGTAATGGTTCCAGAATCTGTTTTTGTTAGTCAATTTAAAACTAATAGGGCGTTGATATTTGTTGGCTTGTTTTTGGTTTTATTTATTGCGGTTGTAAGTATAGTTTCATTTTATCAAAAAATCAGAGTAAATCAAATATTAAATATTCAAAATAAGTCAATTGAATTTAATAATAAGAAGTTAAATTCTATGTTAGCAGAAAAAGAGGTGCTGATTAAAGAAGTGCATCATAGAGTTAAAAATAATCTTCAGGTTGTATCCAGTTTGTTAAAGCTGCAATCAGCTCGAATTAATGATGAAGATGCTCGTATGGCATTCAAAAATAGCCAAGACAGAGTTGCTTCAATGGCATTGTTGCATGAAAAATTATATAAATCAAAAAACTTAGCAGAGATTGGAATAGGAGAGTATATTGAAAAATTATCTCTTAATCTTATTGAATCTTATGACTTAACAGGAAAAATTTTAACAAAAATAATTATTGATGATGTGAAAATTGATATTGATACGCTTTTGTCTTTAGGATTAATGATAAATGAATTAATAACAAACTCATTGAAATATGCTTTCTTAGATCAAGAAAATCCTGTTATTTCAATATCGCTCTCAAAAAGTAATAAAGATCATTTAGTTTTTGTTTATAGTGATAATGGAATAGGCTTTCCTGTTGGATTTGATTTGAAGACTAACAAACGAATGGGCTTTGAAATATTGTATTCTTTAACAAGTCAAATTGATGGTGAAATTGAAGTATATAGTAATTCTGGTCTTAATGTTGAAATAGTTTTTCCTCAATCATAGTTTTCTTCCTTTTATTAATCTCATGTTTCTCTGCTAAAACTAGTCAATTTTTCAATGTTGATTAGGCTATTGAATATTTTTTTGAAATAAATAAGCTAATGTTAAGGGTTCTTGAGATATTCTAAATATATCGTTTCTTTTGATAAAATATTTTAGAGTTGAAGATGTTAACCCCGAACTTATATAATAATATTTTAAAACGATGTTACTCCCAGCTTGTTTTGAGCTTATTGAAAGGCTTAAGATGATGATATTAGTAATCCAGAGTAAGTTTGATGATTGAATTACAATGAATATGCATTAGTCGTGTTATTTTGCAAAAAAAATAGGCTGTCTGAAAAGGCAGCCTATTTAATGAAATAACAATTATTATCGTTGTATTAAAAGTTTTTTGCTTAGCATTCCTTTGTTTGTTATAACTTCTATAAGGTATATGCCTTGCTTCAAATTCGATACATCAAATTGAGTTCTGTTGATATTTGAATTGATATGTTGGTTTTCAGATAAAACAGACTGACCGATTGTATTTCTAATTACAATGGTTAAATCCTGTTCTATTTGAGATTGTATATCAATAGTTACTTGATTGTCTGTTGGATTAGGATAAACATTCCAAGAAGCAATGTTGCTATTTTCTGTAATATCTGTTGAGCTAACAACTGTAATGTCCATAGAGAATGTGTCTGCTCCACAAGCATTTGTTGCAATTAAAGTAACAGTATATGTTCCAGGGTTAGCGTAGTTGTGAGTTGGTGATATTCCATTAATAGAAGGTGTTCCGTCTCCAAAGTTCCAAGTGAAATTTGATGCTCCAGTTGTATAGTTGCAGAAGTTGTAAAAATCAACTTTTAATAGAGAATCAGCAAATCCAAAATAAGAATCTGGAATTGGGTTTACTGTAACAAGTAAACTGTCTGAGAATGCAACGCAGCCGTATAAATCGGTAATAGTTGCATGGTAATTGCCACTCTCGGTTGCTTTAATTGTTGAAGTAGTAGAACCGCTAGACCAAATATAAGTATAGTAAGGATCATCGAAATAAAGAATAACATCTTCATTTTCGCAGAAAGTTGTAGCGCCATCAGCAAGTAATACTGGTTGAGGATCAGAAATTTGAACTGTTATAATATCTGATTCTGTAAAACATCCATTTCCATCTTGCACTTGAACAGAATAGTTGCCAATTGTAGTTACAAGGGTAGTTTGAGCAATTTGTCCTATAATATTAGCCGCATTGTTTTTCCATTGGTATGCTGCAAATCCAGCTCCTGCATCAAGTGTTAAGTTAATTGGTTGAGCAGTACAATAAGTAAGTGGACCATCGGGTGTTATTATTGGTTTTACTACATTGTAAGTGTTTACAATCATGTCATCCACATCTGAACATCCATTAGCGTCTATAACTGTTAAAGTATAACTGTTAGTAACGGTTGGATTAGCTATTGGGTTTGCAATATTAGTAGCAGATAAATTTGCTCCAGCCCATGTGTAAGTTCCATTAACACCAGCGCCAGTACCATTTAAATTAGCGTTTGTTCCAGGACAAATTGTTTGATCTGTTCCTGCATTAGCCGTAGGTGTTGGATTGATTGTTAATATCATTTGGTCAGCTGCAACAGGGCAAGCTCCACTTCCAGTAACTGTAAAAGTAATAGTTAGGTTAGCAGGGTCTGTTGCATTTGGAACATAATCAGTAGTTGTAGCAATACTGTTGCTGAAAATTCCTGCTCCACCGGTCCATTGAACTGAGGTGAAGTTAGTGGCTGTTCCAACTAAAGTTGCTAGTTCATTAGCACATATTGTTAAATCTGGACCAGCGTTTGCTGTAGGAGAAGAAACATAGCTAATAGTCATTTGATCATTTGTGTTTCCACAAGGTGTATTTCCATTAGATGTAAGTTCTAAAGTAACGTTAACATCACCAACCGCAGGAGTGTAAGTAGGAGAAATTGTATTCGCATTTGTTAAAACTCCAGTTCCACCAGTAGCAATCCAAAGAACAGAAGAATTGTTGGTTGCAGATGCACCAACAACAGTATAGGCTGTTCCTGCACATAATGTTACATCAGATCCTGCATTTGCTGTAGGAGTTGGTAATACAAGAATTGAGTACGATGCAGTTGCTGTTTGAGGAGCACATGCATTGTTACTAGTTACAGTCATAGTTAATGTTACCGTATTTCCTGCATCACTTATATCCGAAGTATAAGTTGGTGTTAATGTATTTGCTCCTGCAGTGATAGAGCCACCTCCATTTTCAGTCCAAGCAATTGTTCCATTGGTAGCAGATGCGTCGCCATTATTTAATGTTGCAGAGCCGTTAACACAAATAGTTGTTGAACCGCCAGCTAATGCTGTTGGAAGTGCATTTACTAAAACGGTATATGTTGCAGTTGCAGTTGCAGCTCCACATGTGTTGTTTGAAGTAACAGTCATTGTTAATGTAACTGTATTTCCTTCATCCCCAGCAGCTGCTGTATATGTCGGTGTTAAAGTATTTGAACCAGCAGTGATGGATCCAGCACCATTCTCAGTCCAAGCAATTATACCATTTGTTGAAGTAGCATCTCCTGGATTTAATGTAGTAGTGCCATTAGAGCATATTGTAGTAGATCCACCAGCTGTTGCAGTAGGTAATCCTTCAACAGTAACTGTATAAGTTGCAGTGGCGGTACAAGCAGCGTTTGCAGAAGTAACTATCATAGTTAGTGTAACATTATTTCCTTCATCACCAGCAGCAGCAGTGTATGTAGGCGTTAATGTATTGGCTCCTGCTGTAATTGATCCAGCGCCATTTTCAGTCCAAGCAATTGTTCCATTAGTTGCTGTAGCTCCACTAACTGTTGCAGTTGTATTTGAGCATATTGTTGTTGAACCACCAGCATTTGCAGTTGGAACAGCATCAATAATAACAGTATATGTTGCTGTAGCAGTAGCTGCACCACATGTATTATTAGATGTAACCGTCATTGTTAGAGTAACAGTATTTCCGGCATCACCAGCCGCAGCTGTATAGGTTGGGGTTAGTGTAGTTGCTCCAGCTGTTATACTGCCAGCTCCATCTTCAGTCCAAGCAATTGTTCCATTAGTTGCAGTTGCTCCGCTGACAGTGGTAGTAGCATCTGCGCATATAGTTGAAGAGCCACCAGCATTTGCAGTTGGTAATGGGTCAACTATGACAGAATATGTTGCAGTTGCAGTACAAGCTGAGTTTGTCGAAGTAACAGTCATTGTCAATGTAACAGTGTTTCCTGCATCGCCCGCAGCAGCAGTGTATGTTGGTGTTAATGTAGTTGCTCCAGCAGTAATTGAACCAGCTCCATTTTCAGTCCAAGCAATAGTGCCGTTAGTTGCTGTAGCTCCACTAACTGTTGCAGTTGTATTTGAACATATTGTTGTAGAACCACCAGCATTTGCAGTTGGAACAGCATCAACAATTACTGTGTAATTTGCAGTAGCAGTAGCAGCACCGCAAGAGTTGTTAGAAGTAACAGTCATTGTAAGTGTAACGGTATTTCCAGCGTCGCCAGCCGCAGCAGTGTATGTTGGTGTAAGAGTAGTTGCTCCAGCTGTTATACTGCCAGCTCCATCTTCAGTCCAAGAAATTGTGCCATTAGTTGCAGTTGCTCCACTAACAGTTGCAGTTGCATTTGCACATATTGTAGTAGAACCTCCAGCTGAAGCAGTTGGTAGGTTTTCAACAATTACCGAATATGTTGCAGTTGCAGTAGCGGAACCGCATGTGTTATTTGAAGTTACTGTCATGGTTAAAGTAACTGTGTTTCCAGCGTCGCCAGCCGCAGCAGTGTATGTAGGTGTTAGGGTAGTAGCTCCAGCAGTAATAGAACCAGCTCCATTTTCAGTCCAAGAAATAGTTCCGTTAGCAGCAGTTGCATCACCAGGATTTAAAGTGGCTGCGCCATTCGAACAAATTGTAGTAGAGCCTCCAGCAGTTGCGGTAGGAATTGGATCAACTGTAATAGTATAAGTTGCAGTAGCAGTAGCAGCACCGCAAGAGTTGTTTGAAGTAACCGTCATAGTTAAAGTAACAGTGTTTCCTTCGTCACCGGCCGCAGCAGTATAAGTAGGCGTTAATGTTGTTGCTCCTGCAGTTATAGTGCCAGCTCCATCTTCAGTCCAAGCAATTGTGCCATTAGTTGCAGTTGCTCCACTAACTGTTGCAGTTGAATTAGAACAAATAGTGGTAGAACCACCTGCGGTGGCAGTTGGAAGACCCTCGACAATTACGGTGTAAGTTGCAGTAGCAGTAGCAGCACCGCAAGAGTTATTAGAAGTAACCGTCATTGTTAGTGTAACAGTATTTCCTTCGTCACCAGCTGCTGCAGTATATGTTGGTGTTAAAGTTGTAGCACCAGCAGTTATAGATCCAGCACCATCTTCAGTCCAAGCTATTGTTCCGTTGGATGCAGTAGCATCGCCAGGATTTAATGTAGCAGTTCCATTAGAACAAATTGTAGTAGAACCTCCAGCAATTGCTGTTGGTAAAGTGTTTACAGTGATTGCGTAAGTTGCAGTTGCTGTACATCCTCCATTATTTGATGTAACTGTCATTGTTAAAGTAACTATATTTCCTGCATCAGCTGCATCAGCAGTGTATGTTGGTGTTAATGTTGTTGCACCTGCGGTGATAGATCCTGCACCATCGTGCGTCCAAAGAATAGATCCGTTTGTTGCGGAAGCATCGCCAGGATTTAATGTAGCAAATGAATTAGAACATATTGTAGTAGAACCGCCTGCTATTGCAGTAGGAATTGGGTCGACAGTGATTGAGTATGTAGCATTAACAGAGCAGCCTGCGTTATCAGAAGTAACAGTCATAGTTAATGTAACTGTATTCCCTGCATCACCAGCAGCTGCAGTATATGTTGGAGTTAAAGTAGTGGCTCCTGAAGTAATTGACCCAGCACCGTCTTCAGTCCAAGCAATTGTTCCGTTTGTGGCAGTTGCCCCATTTACTGTAGCTGTTCCATTAGAACAAATTGTGGTAGTTCCACCTGCTGTTGCAGTAGGTAAGGTGTCGACAATAATTGTGTAAGTTGCAGTTGCTATTGCAATGCCACAAGCATTATTAGATGTAACAGTCATTGTTAATGTAACTGTTTTCCCTTCATCAGTCACATCCGCAGTATAAGTTGGAGTTAATGTAGTAGCACCGGCAGTAATAGATCCTGCACCATCTTCAGTCCAAGCTATTGTTCCGTTTGTAGCAGTTGCATCGCCAGGGTTTAACGTTACTACGCCATTAGAACAAATTGTAGAAGAACCGCCAGCTGTTGCAGTAGGTAATGGCTCAACTGTTACAGTGTATGTTGCATTAACTGTACAACCTCCGTTATTTGAAGTAACAGTCATTGTTAAAGTTACATTGTTTCCAGCATCTGTTGCATCTGCAGTATAAGTAGGTGTTAAAGTTGTTTCATTTGTTAAAGTACCAGCACCGTCATGAGTCCAAGCAATAGTTCCATTTGTTGATGATGCATCTCCAGGGTTTAAAGTAGCAGCTCCATTAGCACAAATAGTTTGCGAACCTCCAGCCATAGCTGTAGGGATTGGGTCAACCAAAATAGTATAAGTTGCAGTTACAGCACAACCACCATTGTTAGAAGTAACAGTCATAGTTAAAGTAACAGTATTTCCAGCATCTGTAGCGTCTGGTGTATATGTAGGTGTTAAAGTTGTTCCATTTGTTATATTTCCAGCCCCGTCATGCGTCCAAGCAATAGTTCCGTTTGTAGAATTAGCTCCACTGACAGTAGCTGTTTCATTAGCACAAATAGTTTGCGATCCACCAGCCGTTGCCGTAGGAATTGGGTCAACTGTTACAGTGTATGTTGCATTAACTGTACAACCTCCGTTATTTGAAGTAA
>JBAXGW010000033.1:0-46832 GCA_037139195.1 Bacteroidota bacterium | reverse complement strand
TTAATGATAGTAAAATCGAAATAATATTAGATGAGTAAAGGGGATACCCAGTTAACTTAATTCTCCATCACCCGTATTATAACCATCATTATAAAAATATTCGCTAAAAGCATCAGATTTGTTCCAAAGTTCCATTCCAACAAACTTATCAGATGGGGAAGTAGTAAAATGACTAAACTCAGTGTTTATATCGTCTTCTCTTCCAGGATGATTGAAGAAAGCTACTCCATTACGAGAATTAAGCCAAGTACACAAACCTGAGAATGTATTTGTTGCTCCACTAGTAGTGCAGTAATCTTCTGTCCCTATAACTGCAACATGTCCAAATTTGCCACCAGAAGTCCATTCAAAACCCCAGAAAGCCACAAAAGAGCCATCGACATTGGCTGCATTAGCTGCATTTTTAGTAGTAGTCCATTCAGTTGAGCTAATGCCTCCAGAATGATCGGCTAAACTGAAGAAATCGAGTCCAGCATTATTTCTTGGGTAGGTATATGCTTGTGAAGCGGTGCCAGTTCCATCAGAAATACTTGTATGATTATGTAAAATGCCATAATATGTGTTGTATTCTGGAACTAAAGAATCGCTTGGGTTAATCTTTTTGTTAATAGACAGGCTATCTTCTGTTTTCAAATGTAAGTTTAAATTTGCAAAAGAGTACTTTAATTTATAAAGAATAAAATTTATTGATTTTGCATTTAACTGGTTTGAAAAAATACCAAAAACAAAAAAAATAAGGAGTATTAATTTTTTCATAATAGTTAGTTAATTGTTTTGATGATTGATAATAATTCCGAGCTATCAATTAATTTAGGGTTAATTGATAACTCGGAAATTATTAATTACTTACATATTACAATTTTGGTTTTGGTATTAATCTTTGACTTAGTTATATCAATAATATATATTCCGTTTTCCATTGAACTGAAATCTAGAATTGTGGAGTTGGCATTGTTTATTATTGATACATTAACTTTCTTTCCTAGTATGTCCATTACATTTAGATTAGCCAAATCACTACTCTTAATATTAGTGTAAACTAAACCAGTAGATGGATTTGGATGCAGAGTAACAGAATTATTCTCAATATTTTCAACCGATACCAGAGGAGTAACAATTACTGCACATGTAGCATTAAAGTTTCCATCATCAGTAGTTACTGTAATATTACAACTTCCAGTTGACAGAGGAGTAACTAAACCATTATTCGAAACACTTGCAATTAAAGGGTTGCTTGATATCCAAGATAAAGTTTGATTAGCTGCATTTGATGGATTAATAGTTGCAGTAAGCTGAGCTGTATTCCCTCCTTCAATAAGTGTTAAATTGCTTGGGTCTATCGTTACGCCTAATACAGATATATTTGCAGAACTAACATTTACTGCGCAAACAGCAGATAAATTGCCATCAACAGAAGTTGCCGTAATATTACAATTTCCTACAGCAATAGGAGAGACAACACCCGTGTTTGAGACACTTGCAATGTTAGGATTGCTTGAAAGCCAAGTAACGTTTTGATTTGTTGCATTAGAAGGAACTATAGTTGCCATAAGTTGTGATGTATTTCCGCCTTCAAATAAGGACAAAGTAGTTGGATTAACTGATATACTAGCTACTGAAACATTATTTGAACTAACAGTTACATTACAAATTGCAGAAATTCCCCCATCAACAGTTGTAACTAAAATATAACAATTACCTACTGATATAGGAGTAACTAGTCCTGTAGCAGAAACGCTTGCAATAGATACATTACTTGAATTCCACGTTATAGCTTGATTAGTGGCATTGGCAGGTAATACAGTTGCTGTTAATTGAGCCGTACTTCCACCTTGAATTAGCGATAAGGTTGTTGGAGAAACAGAAATCCATGTTACAGGAACAATATTAGCCGAAACAGTAACAGCCGAAACAGCAGATAAATTTCCGTCAACAGAAGTAACGGTAATATTGCAATTACCTACAGCAAGAGGCGTAACCACACCCGTGTTAGAAACGCTAGCAATACTAGGATTGCTTGATAACCAAGTAACATTTTGATTAGTGGCATTAGCAGGGGCAATAGTAGCAGTTAATTGAGCCGTATTTCCACCTTGAATAAGTGATAAAGTTGTAGGTGTAACACTGATTCCAGTAACAGAAATAGCGTTAGCAGAAACCGTAACAGCAGAAACAGCCGATAAATTTCCATCAACAGAAGTAACAGTAATATTGCAATTACCCACAGCAATAGGCGTAACCACGCCCGCGCTAGAAACGCTAGCTATACTAGGATTGCTGGATAACCAAGTAACATTTTGATTAGTAGCATTAGCAGGGGCAATAGTAGCAGTTAATTGAGCAGTACTTCCGCCTTCGATTAACGATAAAGTAGTTGGTGTAACGCTAATTCCATTAACAGAAACAACATTAGCCGAAACAGTAACAGCGCAAATAGCTGATAAATTTCCATCAACAGAAGTAACAGTAATATTACAATTACCAACAGCAATAGGAGTAACCACACCCGTGTTAGAAACACTCGCAATATTAGTATTACTTGATAACCAAGTAACATTTTGATTAGAAGCATTAGCAGGAGCAATAGTAGCAGTTAATTGAGCTGTACTTCCACCTTCGATTAGCGATAAAGTAGTTGGTGTAACACTAATACCTGTAACAGGATTGATAGTTTTTTTCAATTGAATATCATCTATAAATAATTGATATTTGTCAGCATCACTATAACAATTGAATCCAATATAGTATGTACCGCTTGCAGTAGGTGTAAAATTATAAGTACCTTGTTGATACGTTGCATTATTCACTTCGCCTAAATCATTAATAAGTTGAGTCATTCCAGCAACTGTAGCTTGAGAACCATAACTAATTTTTAGCTTCTCAGGGTAAACAGTACCAGTAGAACCATTTCTCATTCTATACCATAACGATAATTCATATTGCTGACCCGCTTCTAAATTTAAACATTTTGTAAATAACCAGTCATTTCCAGGAGTTGTAGCATCACCATTATAAATATAACTCATTGAAACAGTACCAGAATGTGCATAAGAAACATTGTTGAATTTTTTCCAAGTAGAAGTGTCGCTTGCAACATTTGCTATTGACCACCCATTAAAATCTTCAGTTGTTTCAAATCCCATAGTATAATTGGTATTTATATTTTCACAGGTTATTGGCGATGAAACTGTAATTTGAATTGGAGCAGATGTTCCTATTGCATTTAAGTTATCGTAAGCTTTTGCTGTGATTGAATAATTTCCAGCACCTACATTTATCCAAGAGTAAGTGTATGGAGAAGTTAAATCCTCACCTAAAAGCGTAGTTCCTTGATAAAATTCAACTTTAGAAATACTTCCGTCTGCGTCAGATGCAGTTGCAGCTATCTCTACTGTTGTTCCTGTGGTATAGCTAGTATTATTTGCTGGACTAGTAATCGAAACTGTTGGATTTTGGTTAGAAGAAACGCCGCTAATATAAATAGGAGAAGAAACAGCTTCGTCTCCATCAGTTTGGCGAACAGTAATATAGTAGAAATCGCCATCAGCAGCAGTAATTGTAGTTGTTGCTGTTGCATTGGCTTGATTAGGAGTCCAAGTTTGAGCAACTATACCATTTTTATATAATTGAATTCTATTAAATGACTCATTGTCGCCATCAGCTGCGCTAACAACAAGAGTTAAATTTCCTGCATTAACAGTAGATCCCATTTCTTGACCATTTAATTTAAAAGAAAGACGAAGGTTTTTATCTAATGTAGAAAAGAAACGTTTTTGTTGTATAGCTTCGAAAATAGCAGTACGAGTTTTAGCAGTAGCAAGCACCGCAAGGCGATAATCATTATCAGTTCCCCAAGTAGCATCGTGATTATCATCAGAGCCAGCTGCTCCAATTTTCCATTTGTTTGCTAAAGCTTCTGCATAGTAACTTAATCCACCATCTCCTGTATTATAACCATCATTATAAAAATATTCGCTAAAAGCATCAGACTTGTTCCAAAGTTCCATACCTACAAATTTATCAGATGGTGTTGTTGTAAAATGATTAAACTCTGTACTATTATCATTTTCTCTTCCAGGATGATTGAAGAAAGCTACACCATTACGAGTATTTAACCATGAACACAAACCTGAAAATGTGTTTGTCGTTCCACTGGTAGTACAATAATCATCAGTACCAATTACCGCAACGTGTCCATAATTTCCGCCCGAAGTCCATTCAAAACCCCAGAAAGCAACGAAAGAGCCATCAACATTAGCTGCATTAGCCGCATCTTTTGTTGTAGTCCATTCTGTAGCGCTAATAGAACCTGAATGATCTGCTAAACTGAAGAAGTCGAGACCAGCAGTATTTCTAGCATACGAATAAGCCTGAGAAGCAGTGCCAGTTCCATCAGAAATACTTGTATGGTTATGTAAAATGCCATAATATGTATTGTAATCATTTGTTGTAGCTACAGCAGTTGTGAACGAAACTTGATTGCCATAAGCTGTTCCAGCACTATTAGTTGCATAAGCTCTAACATAATATGTAGTATTTGCTGTTAACCCTGTCATTGAACTTGTGAAAGTTGCATTTCCTGTTCCATCCGTAGTATGTAAACCAGTAACAACTGGATTTTGAGAAGTGCTCCAGCAAATACCTTTAGCTGTAATATTAGCTCCGCCGTCGTTAGAGATACTTCCACCTGAGCTTGCAGTAGTGGATAGAATTGCTGATACAACTGTTGTTGATAAACTTGCCAATTGAGCAGGAGTTGAAGTTGATTTTTTCAATTGTATATCATCAATAAACAATTGATATTTATCAGCATCACTATAACATTGGAAACCTATATAATAAGTTCCACTTGCGCTTGGTGTAAAATTATAAATACCTTGACGATAAGCAGCATTGTTTACCTCTCCTAAATCGCTTATTAATTGAGTCATTCCTGTAACAGAAGCTTGAGAACCATAGCTAATTTTAAGTTTTTCGGGGTAAACAGTTCCACTAGAACCATTTCTCATTCTATACCATAATGATAATTCGTATTGCTGACCAGCTTCTAAAGTTAAACATTTTGTAAATAACCAATCATTACCAGGAGTTGTTGCATCACCATTATAAATATAGCTCATAGAATATGTGCCAGTATTTGCATAAGTAGCATTGTTGAATTTTTTCCAAGTAGATGTATCATTTGCAACATTAGCTACTGTCCATCCATTAAAATCTTCAATTGTTTCAAATCCCATTGTGTAATTGGTTGATAAATCAGCACAAGTTACAGGAGCTGTTACAGTAATATAAGAGTTAGTTGTTTTTGTATTTGTTTGTCCTCCAGAGTTTGTAACAGTTAATGACACATTATATGCGCCTGCATTAGTATATGTTACAGAAGGTGTTGCTGAGGTAGAAGTTGATGGATTTCCACCTTGAAATTGCCAAGCATAAGTAGTGATAGTTCCAGTGGGAGTGGTAGAAGTACTAGAAAAATTTATTGAATTGCCAGCACTTATAGTTGTTGCATTAGCAGTGAAGTTTGCAATTGGGCCAGCAGCTATTGCATTTGGGTCGTATCCAGTTAGTTGGCTTACTCCAGAGTTAGAAGGATCAAGCCATGGTTTTAGCTGAACTGCTGATGTAGTGCCGTTTTGATCCCAATGTTTGAAAAGTTTGCCATAATCATCAGGACTTGTTTGTGCATTACAATAAGATGAGCCACCAGTAAGTGTTCCTATTTGTAATCCAGCGCTATTAAATAATGGAGATCCTGAAGAACCGCCTTCGGTAACACCATGATTTGTTTGGGTTGATGCCCATTGAACTTGCCAATGCGAACTTGCCATACAACCAGAATACGATGTTGTAGTAAGTGCACTTGTATAAGTCGATATTTTTTTAATATCTCCAGCAGGATGATGGATAGAAACACCAGTATTGCTTCCAGTATTTGTTTTGTCCCAACCATTATAATATATATTATAGTTAGATGGTGGAGTTGAATTTAATTGAAGTAATAAAAAATCAGAACCACCGCTCATGTTGCCTCTTGATTTACGTGTTGCTCCTGTTATGGTGTTATATGCAGGTTGTGAGCTGGGATTTGAGCAACCGGAAGCCTCGAAGTTGAAATAAAATTGCCAATAAGCAAAAACGCTAGCAGCAGCCCCACCACCACAATGGTCTGCTGTTAAAAATAATGGTGTGCCGTCTTGAGAGGTATTATTAACTAAAGTACCAGAGCACCAGCCAAAGCTAGATCCGTCTTCTGTACAAAAAATTTCGGCGACACCTCTTTTTTGTTTTTGCCAATTTGTTCCTTCCGGACAATTTACATTCACTTCGCAACTTTCCGATTGACCCCACCCAGTTTCTCTTAGTTGCATTTTAAAAAGTTTTTCTACATCTCTATATGCGTAAATTATTCCAGAGATGTTAATTATTGGATTATAAATAGTAGTAGATTTATCATTTGAAGGTTCAAAATACTCTAATGTTACTTCTTCACCTTGAATAAGTTCGGTGCAAAATTTGCCACTCTCTGAATTGTTAATATCAGTGAATGCTCCAATTACTTGCGATTTGTCTGTATTATACAAAAAAAGTTGAGTGCCTTTAGGCAAATAAAAATTATCATACATAAGTGATAATGCCTTTGCCCCGCTTGATTGAATTTTTAGTTGCCAAATTTTCCCTCTTCCTGGCAATACAGTCCAGGTGCCTGAATTTTGCATGTTATAGTTAACAGGAATTGCTTTTGCTACTTTAGGAAAAGAGCCATCTTTAATTGTTATTGCATCTTCAGCTTCAATTGTAGAAATTTCTAAAGCTGGAACTGAAATTTTTTGCATAAAACTGGAATTAGTAGTTTTTGCAAAACTAGGAGGAATACCTCCTACAGATATTTGAGCATTACTTTGGAAAAAAGTAAAAAGCCCAATAATCATTAGTAAAGTTTTTAGTTTTTTCATCATGGTGCTAGGTTTGGTGTGTAGTTATTTTTTTTGATTTTTAAGTGGCACAACATAACACTTGAACAAACTATTGATTTGAAAAAAACTAAGCAGTTGAAAGGATTTAAAAATTAAAAATGGAATTAGCACAGCAAATACTAGTTCAACTAATAAGTTTTTCTTATAAATAAATGTCATTGTTAAAGAGTTTGTTGCTATAGAACAAACAAATTAATACCTCTTTATTTATTAAAAAAAGTTAAAAATTTGCGAAGTGTCAAAAACTAATGTTGAACTGTAATCTTTTACAACTTAGTTGATATAGGTTGAAAGTTTAATTATCGAGCTTAAATCCAAAATTATAATCCGTTAATTAGAAATTACAAAACCATTAAAAATTGATATCATGCAAAAGAAGATTTCAATACAAACACGATAAGTGGAATATTGAAAAAGTTTTTTTTATATTAAGCAAATAAAAAGAGATTTAGCATACTTTTGTATTATGAATTCTGTGCCTCGACATTTTAATATTCCAATATTTGTTCCTGAATTGGCATGTCCAAATCGTTGCGTTTTTTGTAATCAATTTTATATTTCTGGCGTTATCAAACAGCCTAGCGAAAAGGAGATAATTCAACAAATAAATACCTATCTTTCAAGTATTGAAGAAATAAAAGAAGAAACAATTGTTGAAATTGCTTTTTTTGGTGGAAACTTCACAGGAATTCCTATTGATATACAGGAAAACTATTTAAAACTTGTTCAGCCATATATTGAAAGCAAAAGAGTTCATGGTATTCGAATATCTACTCGACCCGATTATATTGATGAGCAACGTTTAGCTTTGCTTAAAAAATATAATGTTATTGCAATTGAGATGGGTGTGCAATCGCTTGATGAAGAAGTGCTTATTTTTAGCGGCAGAGGTCATTCTATAAATGATGTAGAAAATGCAGTTGAACTAATAAAAAAATATAATTTCGAATTGGGCTTACAAATGATGATTGGTTTGCCAAGCGACACAAAAGAAAAATCAATGAATACTGCACAAAAGATTGTTGATTATAAACCCAGTACTGTCCGAATTTATCCAACATTGGTTATAAAAAACACAGCATTAGAGCAGCTATATAACAATAATTTATATAAAGCGCTAAGTATTGATGAGGCTGTAAATTGGACTAAAGATATTTTGCTTTTATTCGAAAAGAATAAAATTCGAGTTATTCGCACAGGCTTGCATCCTTCCGAAGATTTTACAAATGGAAATACTATGCTTGCGGGTCCTTTTCATGCGTCCTTTAAAGAGCTAGTAATTAGTGAAATATGGTTAGATATTTTCAAAAATTGCACATTTAATTTTTCACATTCTGAGATTACAATTTGTGTTTCAAAAATAGAAATTAATTATGCAGTTGGATATAAATCCAAGAACAAAGCTTGGTTACAAGAGAAATTCAAAAAAGTTAATTTTAAAGAAAATTCATCTTTAACCGGCAGAAATTATGAAGTGCATTATAGTTGATGAGCGAGCATCGGACCAAACAAAACATAAATTAAGTGAGTATGGAAATGTGATTGAGTTTCCTATGCATTCGCACGTGTATTCCCCTATTTCAGCGCATCCCGATATATTTATGTGCTTAATAGATAATCAACTGATAGTTTCGCCAAGTGTTAATCCTTCATTTATAAAGCAATTAAAGCACAATAATATAAATTTTATTTTTGGAAATAAATCAATAGGATCAAATCACCCTGATACTGTAGGTTATAATGTAGTAATTACCAAAGATTATATAATTCATAATCCAAAATACACAGATAGAAAAATATTTGAGGCAACTGAAGCTAGAAAAACCATTGCTGTAAAGCAATTTTATACCAGATGCAGTTTGATCTGCATAGAAAATAATAAGTTTTTAACTTCCGACGAAGGCATATTTAAAACACTAGAGGCAGAAGGACTTTCTGTTTTAAAAGTTTCTACTAATAATATCACTTTAAAAGGCTTAACTTATGGATTATTTGGAGGCTGTTGCGGAATTTCTGAAAACATATTGTTTATTAATGGAAGTATTTCAAAATTAGATGATTCACTAGAAATAATCGATTTTATTAAATCAGAAAAGACAAAAATTATTGAATTACAGGATGATTTTTTGGAAGATATTGGTGGGATATTTTTTGTGAAAAATATAATTTTATAACAGATCTGTAAAAATTTATAACACAGAATGAACTATTATTGTATAATTTTATAGTATTAAAAAAATTAAATTTCTTCAATATGAATATGAAATTTTATATAAACTATTACGCAATGGTTTTAGGTGTTTTTTTGTTTTTATCAAACACAAATATTTCAATCGCCCAGGACTGCAATAAAATCCAAACAGCTTTTACAAATAGTTACGCTAATGAAAAGGATAAAGACTATAAAAAAGCAATTGAAAATTTAAAATCAGTATATAACAAAGATTCGTACGAAATAAACCTTCGCCTTGGATGGCTTAATTACTTAAGTGGTTTGTATACTGAATCCATTTCGTATTATAAAAAAGCAGTTGAAATAAGACCTTCTACTGTAGAAGCACGTTTTGGCCTTGCCTATCCTGTTTATGCTCAAAGTAATTCGGATGAACTTAAGAAGAATTACATTGAGATTTTAGAATTAGATCCAAAAAATTCTGTTGCTAATTACCGCTTAGGATGTATTTATTATTACAAAGAAAAAGATTATCAAAGTGCTTTAAAATATTTTGAAGTTGCTGAAAGTTTATACCCTTTTAATTATTATATATCTATTATGCATGCGTGGACAAGCGAAATGTTAGGTGAACATGATGATGCTAAAGAATTATTTAATAAATCATTGATGCTTTCTCCTAATGATCCATCTGCAATAGAAGGACTTGCTTTAATAAAATCTAAAAACAGCAGTTCTATTTCTACAGATTATACAAAAGTTCAAGCTGCTTTTGCATATAGCTATACTAACGAAACTGCTGGTGCATATAGCAAAGCAATAGATAATTTAAAATTTGTCTATGATGAAAAATCCTATGAAATAAATCTTCGTTTGGGTTGGCTATGCTATTTGAACGAAATGTATCCTCAATCAATCGAATATTATAAAAAAGCAATTGCTATTAAACCATTATCTGTTGAAGCACGTTTTGGAATTGCCTATCCTATCTACGCTTCGAAAAAAACAGAAGATTTAAAAGCTCAATATCTTGAAATTTTAAAAATTGATCCACAAAATACCATTGCTAATTATCGCTTAAGCTGTTTATTTTATAAAGATAAAGATTATAAAAAGGCTCTTAAACATGGCAATATAGCCGAACAACTTTATTATTTCGATTATTCCATAACAGTTTCCAATGCTTGGACAAATAAAATGCTCGAACAATATGCAAAAGCTCAAGAACTTTTTAATAAAGTTCTTATACTTTCGCCACAAGATAAATCGGCACTTTTAGGATTGTCGAAAAACAAGTAAGGCTATTTTTTTGTAAATATCTATTTTTGGCATCAATTTTTTCACGAAATTTGATGTCTGATATTTTATTTACATGGAAGACTACAGAATACCCGTAACCATATTAACAGGGTTTTTAGGCTCAGGCAAAACAACCTTACTCAACCGCTTTATTAAGGAATACCCTGATAAAAAATTTGCAATAATCGAGAATGAATTTGGCGAAATAAATATTGATAGCAATTTAGTTGTTGGCGTTGAGGGAGACAATATTTTCGAAATGTCGAATGGTTGTATTTGTTGTACACTAAATGATGATTTATATAAAGTACTGGATAAGCTTTTAAATTCTGAGAAGCCTTTTAATCATTTAATAATAGAATCTACTGGTATAGCTGACCCTACATCAATAATACATCCTTTTATAGTCGATTACGAAATACAACTTCAATTCCGTCTTGATAGTTTAATTTGCTTAGTTGATTCTGAGTTTATTCTTGATATAATTGAAACTGAGCAAGAAGCTTTAAAGCAAATAGCCTTAGCTGATGTAATTATCTTAAACAAAAAAGGAAATGTATCGCCCGAATTCTTCATTGAAGTTAAAAATGAGGTATCAGCAATAAATTGCATTGCTGAAATTATTGAAACTGATTTTGCCGATATAAAGGGAAATGACATTTTAAATAAACAAGTTTTAACTCCTCAAAACATAAATGAGTTTTTCAAAAAAGTTTTTTCTACCGATTCATCTTCCAAGCCAAATCCAATTCATGCTAAATCTATGCATGCGCATAGTTTTATAATAAAAGGAGAAATGGACTACGAACGCTTTTCGTTATGGATGGATTATTTTCTAACTTTTAATCAGAACTCCATATATCGGATAAAAGGGATATTTTACTTTGCCGATGTCGCTTGCAAAATGATTGCTCAATCAGTTAAAACATCATTTTTAATGATGGAGGGCGAAGCATGGAAAAACGACGACCAAAAAGAAAGTAAAGTAGTTTTTATTGGAAAATATTTAGACGCTGAGGTAATTGAAGAAAACTTAATGAGTTTTGTTATTCGTTAAATCCTCTTAACATTATTTAAGAATATATATTTTGGCATTTTTATCGCTAAACACTTATTTTTTAAGCAGATAATGCCTTGATAATTAATTATATAAAAGTTTTTATTTTTCTATTTTTGTCATTGTCGTTTTCAACTATACATGTCGAAAAGTTGCACATAATATTTTCTTTTAATATGTTTGTAGCTAATGTGAGTTAGAATCAATTCACGCAATAAACATTATTACTATAGTCATGAAAAAGCCACTCATTAACTTGTTTTTATTTTTGCTAATTTTAGGATTAGCCGCTTATGATGCTAACGCTCAAACTTATGAAATCGACCAATACAATGGGCAAACTATCACTAATCAATGCGCAGGTACTTTTAGTAGTAGTAATGCTGTAACTGTTCCTGCAAATACAGCAAACTTTTGTTTTTCAAATGCCACACAATACGGGGATAACGAGAATTATAGCACGACAATATGCACAAATACTGGAGATTCAACCTACTTTAATTTTAGTTTTTTTGAAATAATACCGGGAGATACTCTTTATATTTACAAAGTTACAGCAGGTGGCGATGTTCTTATGTATAAACTAACTGGACCTAATGCAGTTCCTTCAACTTTTGGAATTCAAAATGAGTGTGTAAAATTTGTTTTCATTTCAAATGCAACTGATCATGGTGCCCAAGGTGGCGGAGGAGCATTTGATTGTGCAGTATCAACAGGATGGAAAATGGATATGTCTTGCGTTGTTTTGCCAAAATCATGTAATGGAAATCCTCCAGCAGGTGATTTGTGTTCAAATGCTGCTGCAATTTGCGATTTTAGTGGATATTGTGGAAATACTAGTAGTTATTACCAAATAGATATTCCAACCGGATTTTGTGATAATTGTTCATCATTATTTACGGGTTCAATAGAAAATAATTCATGGTTAAAATTTGTTGCTTCTAGTTCAACCGCTTCTTTTGATGTCAATACCACTCAATGTACTGGCACAGGTGTTCAAATGGGAATTTATTCTTCAAGCTCCCCATGCTCTGGCAATTGGACTCTACATTCTGATATTACGTATACAGGTAATGCACAAAATAGTTTTACTATTACTGCAAGCAACTTAGTTGCAGGAAATACCTACTATATTATGATAGATGGATATAATGGCGCAGTATGTAATTATGAAGTAAAGGCTAATGATGGTATTGGTTCAATTACAGCTGGAAATGACACAACAATTACTTGTGGAGATATTACTACTCTTACCGGTCATGGAGCATTATCTGGAAGTGGAGCGTGGACTTCTAATCCATCCGATCCTTCTTTAGTTGTTGTAAATGATAGTGTGATAAATATTGCCCCTATTGTAACTACAGATTATATATATTCAGGTGGTGTAGGAAATCCTATGTGTTCAGGATCTGGATTGGATACTATTAGAGTCACTGTTAATCCTCCAACTTCCACTTTTATAATTAATCCAACTACAATTTGTGCAGGAGATTCAACAAAAATTTCATATACTGGAAATGCTAACGGTGGAACATTTACTTGGAATTTTGATGGAGGTATTGCAAATCCTGGAACAGGAGCTGGTCCACATTGGGTATCTTGGACTACTCCAGGAGTTCATAATGTTACGCTTTCTGTTGCTCAAGGTGCTTGTACCTCAAACAGCGCTAATACAATCACCGTTCTTCATGATACCATTTGTAATATCACTTGCTCGTCAACGAAAACAGATAAAACTCAGTGTGGAGGTTCGCCTTGTAATTATAGTGGACCAACTATTTTAATCAATGAAGTAATGCTTATGCCAAATTTAAATGATGGATGTATTTATGGTTCTGGCGGTTCAGGTACTTGTGAAGGAGAATGGATTGAGCTTTTTAATCCAGATGCTTGTAATGCGATAGATATTAGTTGTTATTTTTTGGGAAATAATGCGTATGATGGCGGTGCTACTAATATTGGTTATCATGGTGGCGGTTTTGCTCTGCCTGTTGGGACAATTGTTCCTCCATTAGGCTTTGCTGTCGTGAGAGGACAAAATGCAACCTCTGTGCCTTCTAGTTTATTAGTTCAGAATGGAGGTAATACAGTTGAAATAGTAATAAATAGTGCAGGTAGAGTATGTATTGATGGCGGAGATAGGCTTTGGTTCCCTAATTTAGGTGGATGGTTTGCTTTTTATGATGAGAATGGTGTTGTACAAGATGCTATTACTTGGAAAGACCCAAATAATATCAATTTTGATTTAACACAATACAACACTTCTCTAAGCGGAATTCCTTGTAATCCGACACAGTCGGGCTGTTCTTTTTCTGGCTCATTAAGTTCTTATAATGCTATACCAGCAGCTAAGAAAAATTTAATAAATACTGGTACGACAACTCAAGGCCAGTCTTATAGAAGAATTCCTGATGGTGGAAGTTGGTCTGTTAATTCATCTGCAAGTCCAACTATTGGCAATTGTAATAGTACTTGTATTACTCCTCCAACAGTTACATGTGACGGAAAAGCTACCGTATCTGTATCAGGTGGAACTGGTAGCTTTAGTTACAATTGGGATAATGGCGGCATAGCTGCTTCAGTAAATGATCTTTGCGCGGGTCAACATTATGTTACAATAACTGATATAAACAATGGAGCAACTTGTGTTTCTACTGTAACTATCGAAGACCCACTGCCTCCTTCATCTAATTTTACAATAACACCAAATGTTTGTATAGGCAGCAATGCTAATGCAGTTCCTGATGAAAACCTACCTAATGGAACCTATAACTGGAATTTTGGAGGTGGAACATCAAATTCTGCTCCAACTTCTATTAGTAAAGATGTAAATTTTCCAGCTGAAGGTTCTTATAATGTTAGTTTATCGATTGTAGATAAAAACTGTCCTTCAGATACTACGGAGAAAACTGTTAATGTTTATCCTAAACCAACATCTGATTTTATAGCTACAAGAAATGATATTTGTGCAGGAGATACAACTTTATTGGTATATTCTGGAAATGCAAGTACATCTGCAACTTATAATTGGGATTTTAGTGGTGGAACCGCTGTAACTGGTGTTGGTATTGGACCACATGTTATATCCTGGGAAAGTTCAGAAGTTCATACTGTATATTTATATGTAACCGAAAATGGGTGTCCTTCAGATACAACTGAAGTTTCTGTAAATATAAGATTATGCGATGTAACAATACCAAATGTATTTACACCTAACGGTGATGGAATAAACGATTACTTTTATGTTACAAATCTTGAATATTTCCAAAATACAAACTGTATCGTTTTTAATAGATGGGGTAAAAAGGTTTATGAAAATAGCAACTATCAGAACAATTGGGACGGTGGCGATGTTACAGATGGTGTATATTATTATATTTTAGAATTTGCCAATGGCAGATTAAAAACTATGTCTGGATCTGTTACAGTAATAAGAGATGGAAAGTAATCCAAAATGTCTAGTTATGCTTTATATTATTGTTATCAGAATATAATTGGAATTAACAATGTTTCAGCTAAATTGCATTAGATAGCTGAATAAATCTAAGTTAACATCTTACAGAAAATTTTTAACAACAGTTTAAACTATATAAGCTTCTATACTAATTAGTATAGAAGCTTTTTATATTATATATATCATAATATCAAGTAGATGCATTTATTTTTAAAAATATATGTATTTTTTCTTGCTTTTCCAGATAATTATGTAATATATTTGCATATATAAGAAACATATATATAAAATTACTAGTAATATAAAAACAAAAATATCATGATTTCAAAAGATTTATTAAAAGGCTCATTAAAATCGATAGTATTAAACTTATTAGCCGAAAATAGCCGAATGTATGGGTATGAAATTACTCAACGCGTAGAAGAAATAAGCAAAGGTGAAATAAAACTTACTTTTGGTGCACTCTATCCTATTCTACATAAATTAGAAAGCGAAGGCACACTTATTACCGAATCTGTTGTTATTAACAATAGAAATAGAATTTATTACAAACTCACACCTCAAGGCAAAACCGTTGCCCAAGAGAAAATGGAAGAATTACGAGAGTTTGCCGAAATGATTCAAACTTTGTTAAAACCAGGTTTAAGTTTATCGCCTTGTCTTATTCCATCATTTTAAAAAAGAAATTTATAATACACTTAGATTTATGCTCGGAGTGACCGCAGACTGAGCAGTGGTTGCTGAGCGAAGCCGAAGTCTATCAACAGAATGAACAAATAGTTTGCGGCTTTAATATACAGTAAAGAATTCAATATGAACTGTTTAACAAATGAACAAATCAATTTTGTTATTTCTGAGGTTAATAGCGCAGAGATAACCTTTTCGCACCTTAAAGATGATTTGATCGACCATCTATGTTGTGAAATAGAAGCTGAAATCAGACGTGGTTACAACTTTGAAGAAGCGTTCAACAAAATCAACCAATCCGTTGGTGTTAAAAGCCTGCGAAAAGTGCAGGAAAACACCTTATTATTAATTGATAAAAAATACCGCTTTATGAAAAGAACAATGAAAACTTCTGGAATGATTTCGATGGGCATGTTAGCCTTTGGAGCATTATTTAAAATTATGCATTGGCCAGGTGCTGGTCCTTTATTAGTATTTGGGTTTTTCTTTCTATCCATATTATTTTTGCCCACTGCTTTATGGGTTATGAGAAAAGAATCTAAACTAAAGAGCCCTTTATTACTGTACATTTCTGGTTTGATTGGTGGTGTAATAGTAATGGCAGGCTTTTTATTTAAAATTATGCATTGGCCAGGTGCTGGTCCTATGCTAGTATTTGGCTATAGCTTTTTCGCTTGCGTGTTTATGCCAACATTGCTTTATTCACTACTTAAAACTAATGACCAAAAACCAATGAAAATTGCTTATATTATTGGAGTTATTTCTTTTACTATTTGCTTAATTGGCGATTTATTTAAAATTATGCATTGGCCTGGCGCTGGTCCTATGTTAGTATTTGGAACTGTGCTTCTGGTTTGTTTCTTCTTCCCTTTCTATTCTTACTTAAAATATAAAGACAGCAAATCAATTGAAGGAAGTTTCTTGTTTTTAAGCATTGGCTTATTGTTCTTTACTTTATTCAATAATATTCTATCAATGAATGTTTCCAGAAATGTTTTGGGTCAATTTATTCCTCCAGTAAATAGAACTATTAGCGCAATTTCAAATATCGAAGACAATAACAAAAAATGCTATCAATTAGTTTTAAGCGATTCTATGAATACAAATAAAGACGTAAACGAAAAACTCTCTTTAATTCAAAAAGAATCCGATAAATTGTGCTATTTGATTAAAGATACCAAGCTTGATATAATAGCAAAAGTGGACGGTATGGACAGAGCTTATGCCGACACTATTATTAAAAACCTTGATTTTTTAGGAGGCAAGGACAATTATGATTATTCAACTTACGTCATGATTGGACCTAATAGAATAACTGGTGAAGGTGGTAAAGCAAACGAAATAAAAAAGAAAATTGAAAATTATAAAACACTTTTATCAGATGTTTTCAAAGCGAATGAATCACGAACAACACTTATAAATAAACTATTTGATGTTAGTGATAAATACAATCCTAAATTGGGGGCAAAGGCTACTTGGGAAATGAATAACTTTTATTATATCATTTCTATTTCTGCGATTGATATTTTATCAAATATTGAGATGAATGTGAGGCTAGCAGAATCTGAGGCCATCAGAGAGCTGACCGATTCTAAAAAATTGAAAAATAGTAAAAAAATTGTTGTCGAAAATAAATCCAAATAGTTTTAACCCTAGAAATATAAAAATATGAAAAAGTTAATATATATATCAGGAGTAATATGCCTTAATATTATAGTAATTGGAGGCTTATTTAAAGTTATGCATTGGCCAGGTGCTGGAATACTTTTAGGAGTAGGAATGCTTACATTTGCATTTGTTGTTTTGCCTGCTGCATTTGTCAATAGTTATAAAGCCGAACGAAAATCACTTTCGTTGTACATTGTAGGATATTTTTGTGCATTTATATTTGTTTTAAGCGTTTTGTTTAAAATGATGCATTGGCCAGGTGCTGGACCACTTTTGGTAATAAGTTTGCCATTGCCAATAATATTGTTTTTGCCAGTTTTTAATTATCATCAACGAAAGCTAAAAGTTGAAAATCCGTCAAATTTAATTGGCGTAATGTTTCTTTTGGTTTATTATTCATTATTTAGCGCTTTGCTTTCACTTAATGTTAGTAAAGACATTCTGAATGCTTTTACAGTGAATATTGAACAAATTGAGAATACGAAACAAGCGTTTGAATTTAAAAATAATTCAGAATTAAGTGCATCTGATAGCCTAAACATAAGAAATAAAGAATATTTAGAACGTATTAACCTCCTTTCATCTGGCATTACTGGTTATATTCATAAATTAAAAACTGATTTAATTGCTAGTACTGAAAAAATTGATCCTAAAATAGCAGATACTATTCCAGCTCTTTTTTTAAATACGAAAGATAATTATGATATTCCTACAAATATTATGATTGGCACTGACCAAATAATGGGCAAAGGTGCAAAAGCGAGCGAATTAAAAAATAAAATTGATGAATTTAAATCGCAATTGCTATTAATTGTTGGCAATGATCAGCTAGCAAAAGATAGAATCTCTAAATTGCTTAATACACAAGGGCGTAAAAATAAATATACAAATAATACAGAAACCTGGGAAATAAGCGAATTTTATGGTTCAATGTTAATTTCAACAATTTACAAACTAACTAGTTTAGAAATGGATATGCGTATTGCTGAATCGGAAGCAATTCAGGCTGTTAAAATAAATTAAAGTATTGAGAAGAGTTAAAAGAATTTGATTTCATTTTAACAATTTTGTTTATATAAAAAATTGGAGCTGTTTAAAAAGACTAAACGATAGTAAGCTATGATAATGCTACTCATATTTAGATTTTTTTAAACAACTCCACTATTTTAGGCAAGTACAGCCCCGATGTTAATTTGCATCGATGTTATTCTACTTTATCAAAATACAATCGATTAATTTGTTTGGCATCTTTAATATTTACAATGTATTTGCCTCTGTTTAATGAAGAAATGTCTAATTGATATGTTGATTTGTTTAATTGTTCTAATTTGAGAACTTGTCTGCCATAAATATCATATACTTCAATGCTTTCGATAATATTATTTGATGATGAACTGATATTTACATTGTTGCTTGCTGGATTGGGTGCACATATATAATTTGAAAGATTATTGTTTTCATTAATAGAATTTGCATTACATGGCTGAGGTGATGTGTAATTAGAATTAATAACTGGCATTGCATCAGAGAAACTTGCAGTTACTAGATGTGATAATCCATCGCTTACGTTTCCTGTTAATTGATATTGAATTGGGCTTGAAAATGGAGCATTAAATACTTGCGAAGAATTTCCACTTTTTACTGTAAGCGTTCCTGTTGGTGGTGCATTTAAAAATTCTAAGGTTCCAATTACAGTATGCGTATTTGTAACAGCATTACATTGTTCGGGAGCAGCATTTAATGATTGCATAGAACAAGTACCAGCATCAACAATTGAAGTTAAAAGCGTTCCAAAACTTAGTCCAGCAATACCAGATGCACTATTAACCTGGTTAAAAGTAATATTATGATTAGCGTTTGAAAAATTTGTAATGCAAATCATATAAAAATCACCAGCCTGCGCATTCATTATGTGCAAAAACTCATTAGACCTTGGTGAATAGCTACAATCAGTTATTTTTCCAGCTGGGTATGCAGGATTTGGCAATGTGTCGTTAGTCATTCCTTCATCATTGTTAGGATATGGTCCACCATTGCCAGTAAGCATATTACATACGCTATCTAATGTTGGAAATGGACCCCAAGTGATAAAATCAATATCTTCACCAGCATCGCTTGTAATAAAAATAATTAAATCGCCTGGCTGATCTATTTTTGCATAATACCAAACAGGATTTGGTGCTGTCATTAAACATCCATAGTCAATTCCTAAATTTGTTTGTGTTGGAACATTTGTTGCAGCAGGAAAAGTATACGTATTTCCCGTTGTAAATGGAAGTGCCTGATCGCAATTTTGTGCATCGGCTTTATTTATGTTTATTAGTGATAATGATAATAAACAAAATGCAAATTTTAGTGATAATGTAAATTTTTTCATAATACCTTATTTTTAAGTTGGTTCTGTTAATAAGACTTAAACTTTTATTTAAAGGTTGCATGAAAAATAAAATATTAATTCAAAAAAGTCGAATATTTTAATTTTATTCTACGGTTTTCAGCTTTATTATATATGCTGAAACTGCTAATGCTATTGTTATCAACAACATATTAACAAGTGAACTAATAATTAAAAAGACAATACAATTCAATATTGTAATCCATAATAGCAAAATAGCAAAAATTTTCATCTTTAGCTTAACACCCCTTTTCTCTTGATAATCTTTTATATACTTGCCAAAATATTTATTATTTATAAGCCACAAATACATTTTTTTTGAACCATTTAAATAACAAATAGCTGATAGCAATAAAAAGGGTGTGGTTGGTAATAAGGGTAAAAAAATTCCAATAATACCTAACGCAAGCGAAATACTTCCTGCTATAACTAGCAGGATTTGGATAGATTTAGGTTTGCTTGGTTTTTCTGGTATTTCCATTTAAAAAAAGCTGGACTCACAAATTGAAAGTCCAGCTATATCGTAGTATTATTAAAATTTATTTTCGGATAAGATTTTTGATACTAACTTTTTTGTCGATAATACTTTTTAAATCACTTATCAATACACGTTCTTGAGTCATGCTATCGCGCTCACGTATTGTTACCATATTATCTTCAAGGGTTTGATGGTCAACTGTAATACAATAAGGAGTTCCAATAGCATCCTGACGGCGATATCTTCTACCAATTGCATCTTTATCATCGTATTGACACATGAAATCAAACATCAATTCGTCCATAATTTCTCTTGCTTTTTCGGGCAAACCATCTTTTTTAATTAATGGAAAAATTGCCGCTTTTATTGGAGCAAGAACTGGAGGAATTCTTAAAACAACGCGTTCTGAACCATCTTCTAATTTTTCCTCAACATACGAATTACTAAGTATTGCTAAGAACATTCTATCAACACCAATTGAGGTTTCAACAACATAAGGAACATAGCTTTCGTTCAATTCTGGATCGAAGTATTGAAGTTTTTTGCTAGAAAAGTTTTGATGAGCGGTTAAATCGAAATCAGTACGAGAATGAATGCCTTCTAATTCTTTAAACCCGAATGGAAAATTAAATTCGATATCAGCAGCAGCGTTTGCATAGTGAGCTAATTTATCATGATCGTGGAAACGATAGTTTTCGTTAGAAATTCCAAGAGCCAAATGCCATTTCATACGGTGTTCTTTCCAGTATTCGTACCATTTCATTTCTTCACCAGGACGAACAAAATACTGCATTTCCATTTGTTCAAATTCGCGCATGCGGAAAATAAACTGACGAGCAACAATTTCGTTACGGAAAGCTTTTCCTATTTGGGCTATTCCAAATGGTATTTTCATTCTTCCCGTTTTCTGAACGTTGATGTAGTTAACAAAAATACCTTGAGCCGTTTCTGGTCGTAGATATAAATCTGTAGAACCTTCGCTAAGCGAACCCATTTGAGTAGAAAACATCAAATTAAACTGACGAACTTCAGTCCAATTGCGAGTTCCAGAAATAGGACAAACTATTTCAAGGTCTTCGATTACTTTTTTTACTTCGTCTAAATCATTTCTTTCAAGTGCTGGGAAAAAGCGCGCTCTTATTTCTGCAATTTTATCTGCATATTCTTTAACGCGTGGATTTGTAGCAATATACATATCCTTATCGAAGGTTTCACCAAAGCGTTTTGCAGCTTTTTCAACTTCCTTTTCAATTTTACCTTCAATTTTTGCAATATGGTCTTCTACCAATACATCGGCACGGTAGCGTTTTTTCGAGTCTTTATTGTCAATCAATGGATCGTTGAAAGCATCAACGTGCCCCGAAGCTTTCCAAATGGTTGGATGCATGAAAATTGCAGAATCGATACCCACAATATTTTCATGAAATTGCACCATCGATTTCCACCAATAGTTTTTTATGTTATTTTTTAGTTCAACGCCTAATTGACCGTAATCGTATACGGCGCTAAGTCCATCGTAAATTTCGCTAGAAGGAAATACAAACCCATACTCCTTAGCATGGGAAACGATGCTTTTAAATTTATCTTCGTTATTTGCCATAATGCAAACCTACATGAAATTTTGAAAACATGCAAGTTAGAGAAGCGTTTTTTCGTGAAAAGTAAGAGCGATGATTGAATTGGGAAGACCCACATATACTTTGGACTGTTAATAAATACCAGTTTAATAAAATATTCTGCGAAATGCTAATTCGTTTTTTATTTAACCACTTCTAATTCAAATACTGTATTTATTTGTCTGTTATTTTCTTTTGATATATTATATTTAATTTTTGCAGAATCACCGACATCTAAGTATATTTTTTCAAAAGGTTTATCAGTAATAAATGCAAAATCCTCATTGTTGATTTTAATATATATATAGTTTCTATTATATAAAATAGAGTTGTTTAAAGAACTAATACGCCCAATTTTTATCTTTGATTCCTTTATATGATTATTATAAAATGTATCTAATTGAGGTTTAACATAAATAAATAAAATAATTAAACCAAAAAGCAATGATAAAACACTACCAAGCTTAATCATGTTTTTCAT
Source organism: Bacteroidota bacterium (assembly GCA_037139195.1). Classification (GTDB taxonomy): domain Bacteria; phylum Bacteroidota; class Bacteroidia; order Bacteroidales; family JAHJDW01; genus JBAXGW01. The sequence goes on along the minus strand of JBAXGW010000033.1, from coordinate 24,547 downwards.
TTCAAAGATTGACTCAGATTTTATAATATCAACATAATTAGTTTTTTCTTTAATATTTAGCAAACATAATTCTTCTCTAAAACTCCAAATCCCAAGTCCTAAAAAGATAAAAAAAAGAGGTAATATCAAAGAAGCATAACTAAAATCGTCTTGAAAAGACACAAATACATCTATTAAAATAACATTCATAACTTACTTCCCATATTACAAAAAATTAACAAACACAATATTGCCAAAATTACAATTATTTTGTTATTGCCAGTTAAATTTATTAATATTATTTTTGGTTAGAAGCGGAGTAGCGTCATGCACTTCAATCGTTGTTATTATTAAATTGTTGCGAAGCACACTAGCGAAAAATTATTTGTTTTAAGTTGTTGTTTATGTTAAATTTGCACTTGATAACTATTGCAAATTAAATAATAGCAAAAATGGGGCTTAACATACAGTATATAACTGATACCAGCGGGCATAAAAATGCGGTACTTCTTCCTATGCGAGATTGGGTAAAAATACAAAAAGATTTAGATTGTCTTGAAAAATTGAAAAATAAAAAAAACTTTTTTGATGGACTTGTTAATGCTTTTAATGAATTGTCTTTGATTAAAGAAGGAAAGAAAAAGCCTAACTCTTTTGATGACTTACTAAATGAACTTTAAAATAATTCCAACGGACAATTTCAATAAAGAGGTTAAGCATCTTGCTAAAAAATACAAGTCGATAAAATCTGATTTGATAAAATTACGAGAAGAATTAATTCAAAATCCCACTAGTGGAACCCTGATTGGGAAGAATCTTTATAAAGTTCGCATGGCAATATCTTCTAAAGGAAAAGGAAAAAGTGGAGGAGCCAGAATAATTTCTTATGTTCTTATTGTAGACCAAGAACTTTTTTTAATGTCGATATACGATAAAAATGAAAAAGACAATATTTCGGATGCTGATATTAAACGATTTATGCAAGAAATCAATAGAAATTAAAATAAATTTATTCCTATAAATTATTTCAAAAACTTCTTCAAGCTCACAACAAATCAATTGTGTTTTGTTGAATACCAAGAAAATCAATAACTCTACTGATTATCGTACTTAACCACCTCATCATTAACAATTACCAATTCAACGCCTGCCATTTTAAACATTTCTTCAGATTCAAGTCCTGCATGGTAGCGTTTTTCGCATACCACTCGGGTTATGCCACAATTGATAATTAGCATTGCACATGTTCGGCAAGGCGTCATTCGGCAATATAAGGTTGCGCCATTAAGTGCAATTCCCATTTTTGCAGCTTGGCAAATTGCATTTTGTTCGGCATGAACCGTACGTACACAGTGGTTTGTAACTTTTCCATCTTCATGAACAACTTGTTTCATTTGATGTCCCACCTCATCGCAATGTGGAAGTCCAGTAGGAGAACCAACATAGCCAGTTACCAATATTTGCTTTTCTCGGGCAATAACGCATCCGCTTCTTCCTCTGTCACATGTTGCTCGTTTAGCAACTGTATCAGCTATTTCTAAAAAGTAATCGTCCCAACTTGGTCTAATGTATTTTGGTTCAGTCATAATAAATTTTCTAGTTTTGATAAATTAAAAGGTTTTTTTAATCATGTGAAAACATAATTAGAACATTGGCATTCAACACATTATTGGCTAGCTTTAAATGCTTTCAAAAAAGAAGTTGCAAAAACAAAATCGTTTAGTTCTTTATTTTGAGTATGTAAAATTTCTTCTTTTGTGCCTTCCCACCATTTTTCGCCTTTATAAATATAAATTACTTTATCGCCAATTTCCATAACAGAGTTCATGTCGTGTGTATTCACAACGGTTGTCATTTGATATTCTTCGGTTAATTCTTTAATTAATTCATCTATAAGGATTCCAGTTTTAGGATCTAATCCAGAGTTGGGTTCATCGCAAAATAAATATTTTGGTTTCATCGCAATAGCTCGTGCAATTGCCACGCGTTTTTGCATACCACCGCTTATTTCTGAAGGAGCTAAATTATTTGAATTTATAATATTTACTCGGGTTAAACACAAATTAGCTCTTTCTCTCATTTCTGCTTTCGACATGTTTGAAAACATAGTAAGCGGAAACATAACATTTTCTTCAACTGTTAAAGAATCGAAGAGCGCACTACCCTGAAAAAGCATTCCTATTTCTTTGCGAACTTCTTTTCGTTCATAGAAATCCATTTTATTAAAAACGCGGCCATCGTAAAGAATTTCACCAGTATCAACGTCGTGAAGTCCTACCAAACTTTTTAATAATACAGTTTTCCCGCTACCACTTTGACCAATTATTAAATTTGTTTTCCCTCTTTCTAATGTAATATTTATGTCCTTTAGCACTTGTTTGTCAGCAAAGGTTTTATTTAATCCTTTTACTTCTATCATATTAAAAAGAGTTGAGTTAGAATTAAATTGAAGAAAAGTATAGCAATGCTAGAATGAACAACGGCTCTTGTGCTAGATTGACCAACTTCTAATGCGCCTCCTTTTGTATTATAGCCATAATAAGAAGAAACCGAAGCTATAATAAAAGCAAAAACTAGCGTTTTAATAAGAGCATAAACTACGTAAAAAGTTTTAAACTCAAATTGTGCCCCATAAATAAAATCGGCGGAAGATACCACATCCGAAAAAATGCAAATGCTCCACCCTCCTAAAATGCCAACAAACATGCTTATTATCACAAGCACAGGGTTAATCATCAATGAAGCAATTATTTTAGGATAAATAAGAAAGCCAGCTGAATTAACTCCCATAATTTCAAGGGCATCAATTTGCTCTGTTACACGCATTGTTCCAATTTCTGATGCAATTCTAGAGCCAACTTTTCCTGCTAATATTAAACTTAAAATTGTTGGAGAAAATTCAAGTATCATCGATTGCTTTGTTGTGAAGCCAATTAAATACATGGGAATTAGTGGATTATGAATATTTTCGGCTGTTTGAATAGCAATAACAATTCCCATAAAAACAGAAATAATCATTGTTATTCCAAGCGACTCAATACCAAGCACTTCAATTTCTCGAAGTATTTGCTTCCAATAGATTGACCTACGTTCGGGTTTTTGGAATACTTTGCTTAATAGTAAAAAGTATTCGCCAATATTATTTAAAACATTCATTTTGCATTATTTATATTCACAAAAATACAGCTTTCAACTATCTTTATGAAAGATTAAATATAAAAAAACTATTTGTTTACAATTAATTGAAAATCTCTTCCAGTAGGATTTTGAAATAACGACAACTCAAACTCTGGTAAAACAGCTAAAATATGATCGAAAATGTCAGCTTGTAAAGATTCATAGCCAGTTGAGTCTTGAATATTACTGTATAAAATAAATTCAATAGGAAGACCTTTTTCAACAGGTTCTAATTGCCTCACTAATACGGTCATTTCCTGATTAATTTTTTCGTTAGCTTTAAAATAAGCCTCTAAATAGGCTCTAAAAATTCCAATATTTGTTTGTCTTCTGCCATTAGCCAAAACTTCGGTATTGATATTATTTTCTGAATTATAATTTTTTATTTCTTCTTTTTTACTTTCTATGTATGAAGTAATTAGTTGAATATTTTTAAATTTATCTAATAAAATATCATTGCAAAATTTAACGGTATTTGAATCAATTAAAATTGATTTTTTAATTCTTCTAACTCCAGATTCTTGCATTCCACGCCAGTTTTGAAAAGAATCTGTAATTAAATTATAAGTTGGTATAGTTGTAATTGTTTTATCCCAATTCTGAACTTTAATGGTTGTAAGATTTATTTCTACTACAGTTCCATCAGCACCAGCCTTTGACATTGTAATCCAATCGCCTGGTCTAATCATATCATTAGCTGAAAGTTGTATGCTTCCAACAAATCCTAAAATAACATCTTTAAATACCAACAATAATACAGCTGTTAGAGCTCCAAGACCTGTTAAAAGATACATTGGCGATTTATTTAGCAAAATAGAAAGTGCAAAAATAGAACCAACAATATAAATTACAATTTTTCCAACCTGAATGTATCCTTTTATCGGACGAATTTTTGAAATATCTAGCGTTTGATAAATATCGTGAAGTGCTGATAGAAATGAATCAAGTGAAAGTAATACTGTGAACAGCATATAAACCTTAGCTGCTACTTCAGTTATGTATAGCAGTGCCTTTTCTTCTGGGAAAAAATGAGGAAATGCAAAATAAATAACAATTGCTGGAGCAAGATGAGATAGTCTTTGAAAAACTCTTCTGTCAAATAAAAAGTCGTCCCAAGTAGTTTTAGAGCGTTTTGCAAAACCATGAAGAGTTACAACGATGATTTTTTTAACAATAAAATTAATTAAATATGCAACAATCAAAATTCCTAATACTATTATCAAATCACGAAAAATTGCAATATAATTTGAATCAATATTTGTTGAACGTAACCACGAATGAACTAATTCTTTCATAAAAAAATCTTCTTTTATATTTCTGCAAAATTAACAAAAAAGCATGATATTATGCAATATTTGTTTCCTCTTATCGAACTCAGTAAACTAACTTTGGCACGATATTTATTAAATAAAAATAAATTAAAAATAATTAGTATGAAAAAAATAGCAATGTATGTCTCAGTAATAACTCTTGTGTTATTTTTCAATGTGTTACAGGCGCAAAACGTTCAAACTCCTGTAAAAAAGGCTGTAAGAAAGGAAGCTTCACCTGTAAAAAAGGTACAAAGCAAAGACAAACCTCAGGTTAGTCAAAAAGCTAAAACTACCGAGAACGCTACAAATTATGATAAAAATAGAGCAAAACCGGTTGAAAAAAACAAGAATCCTCAAACGAGAACAGTTAGTCGTCAAACTAAATAGAGTAGTAAAAAAGGCTAAACAGATTTGATCTTCAGAGGTTGAGGCAACAAATATAAAGGTCTAAATAAATCATGATTCAAAAGAATATGACTTATTTAGACTTTTTTGCTAAGTTCTGATTTAATTTTTTCAATCATCACTTCTGCATGTTTTCTCAGAGACTCGTGTGTCCAACCAGCAATATGAGGTGTTAGTACTACATTGCACGAATCGCAAAGATATTGATAAGCAGATGGCAAAGAATCGCCTTTAATTACTTCAAAAGAAGTTTCTTCATATTCAATAACATCAAGTGCAGCCCCCAAAATCTTTTTGCATTTTAAGGCTTCTACTAAATCTATTGTATTAACAACAGGTCCACGAGCAGTGTTGACTAGATAAAAAGGTTTTTTGAATGAATAAATAAATTTTTCTGAAACCATATAGCGAGTTTCTTCTGTTAATGGAACGTGAATACTTACTATATCACATTTTTCGAAAAGCTCTTCAAGTGATGTTTCCTTTACATAAGCATCGGAATAGTTTGTTTTGTATTTGTCATAAGCAATTACATTTGCATCAAAACCAGCAAGCTTTTTAGCAAAGGAACTTCCCATATTTCCATAGCCAATTATTCCAATAGTTTTGCCCGAAATTTCTATACCTCTGTTTTCTTCTCTAAGCCAAATGCCATTTTTAATTTGATTGTTTGCTGTTACCACATTATTCATTAGGCTAATTAACATGCCTATTGCTTGCTCTCCCACGCCATTTCTATTTCCTTCGGGAGTACTTAAGCACTTTATACCTTTTTCTGTAGCATACTCAAGGTCTATACTTTCCATTCCAGCTCCTAAGCGACCAATAAATTTCAAATTTTCTGCTTTGCTTAGAATTTCTTTATCGAGAGTTATTTTACTTCTTATAATTACTCCAAAATATTCGTTAATACAATTGATGAAATCAACTCTTTTATAATTACCAAAATAATCGCATTGAAAGCCCATTTTTTCTAATTCATCTTTCAAAATAGGATGGGCTGTATCAATAAAAAGTATCCTATTAGTCATTGGATTTAGTGTTTTTTGCATCCTATTTTTCTAGTTTTGCTTTCCTTTAAATTATAGCCAAATAATTTTTTTAATTTAATTTGTTCGGCAATGTACATTGGCACCATCTCTTCCCAATCGGCTTCGTTATTTTTAATTTTTTGAAGTACAACATGCGAAAAAATCGAAAGCTTCTCAATATTTGCATTATTAATATCCACAAGTTTCTTGTTGTCAATTAAATATTGCAATAGCAACTTCAAATTATTATTAACCTTAATATTATTGAGCTGAAGTAATTCATTACTGTTCGTTTGTAATGCAGGATAAATATAAAGTTTAACATTTTTCAAAAATAAAGCTCCAAAAGCTTCTAAAATTCCACCTTTTAAATTTGAATAATAATTTTCATCAAGAATATTAACAAGAGTTAGCGAGCTAGTAACAAGTCGTAGTTCTTGAATTTTAAAGCGAGAAAAATAGCTTGCTAATTTATAATACTCTCTGAAATTTGAAATCATTACGTTTTGTCCCATGCCGCAAAGTATATCTGCTCTATCCAGAAAATCTTGTTCATCTACTTCGCCTTCTTGTAAAAGATTGTTAAGAGTCAATTCACTTAATACAACTGTATTTTCCTTTGTATAAGCAACATCCTTTTTGAAAAGAGAAAAGCCAGTTTTCATCATGTCAATTCCCACATAGGTTATTGGGCGGAAACTTCCACGAAGAGCCAATACATTTTTCTTATATAGCATGTCGGCTGGCATTTGAATATTGCCTTTACTATCGAAAACAGTAGCATCCGTCATCCCAAATTTAACCAATTTAACGCTAAGCAATCGATTGTCAACATTTTCAAATTGAGGACCCTTAATCCGAATGGTGTTTATTTCAACTCGGTCAATTGAAAGTTCATCTAGCAATGATTTTATAAACCAATCAATATTTTTCCAGTAATAATAGCAAGCATAAATAAGATTAACGCCCAAAATACCAATTGTTTGTTGCTGTTGCAAATTATCTTTCTCTAATAAACCAACATGAACAAGTATTTCATTGGGTTCAGAATTGGGTTCTAGCTGAAACTTCATGCCCATCCAACCATGGCTATAATTATCTTTCTTAAAATTAATAGCAGCCACCGTATTTGAATATGCAAAATAGCGAGTTTCATTATTTTTTTCAGCACAAAGTAAATCGGTAATAACTTGATATTCGTTGTTGAGCATTTTTGTTAAACGCTCCTCATCAACATATCTGCCAGTCTTAGACTTTCCGTAAAGGGAATCGCTGAAAGTCATGTCGTAAGCAGAAATAGTTTTTGCAATAGTTCCAGAAGCACCACCCGCTTGAAAAAAATTTCGAGCTACTTCCTGTCCAGCACCTATTTCAGCAAAAGAGCCATAAATAGAATTGTTGAGGTTTATGTATAGTGCTTTATTCCGTGTACTTAGATTTTCGCGTTCCATAGCTTTAGTTTAAGCTCGCATTTTGTTCATTATCATTATTACGCATGTGGTTCCATCCTTGAGCAGTAAGCGGATGTATAGTTTCTGATTTAGAAATTAAATTACAGGCATCTTTGTTTTCAGAAATAAAACCGATAACAGTGATATTTGGGTCGGTTTTAATTTTTTCATAATCTTTTTGGTCGATAGTAAAAAGCAATTCGTAATCTTCTCCTCCATTTAATGCACAAACTGTAGGGTCGAGGTTAAATTCTCTTGCTGTTTCGTATGTTAATTGGTCGATAGGAATTTTTTCCTCATATATAGTACAGCCTTTTTCAGAGCTTTTGCAAATATGAAGTAGTTCAGAAGCCAATCCATCAGAAATATCTATCATAGAAGTTGGGACAAGACCAATTTTTTCAAAGCTTGCAATTATATCGAGTCGAGCTTCAGGTTTAAGAAAGCGCTCGAGGATATAATCTTTGCCTTCTAAATCGGGCTGAGTGCCAGGTGCTGCAAGAAATACTTGTTTTTCACGTTCAAGTATTTGTAGTCCCATAAAGGCAGCGCCTAAATCTCCAGTAACACAAATCAAATTGTTTTCTTTAGCTCCATTTCTGAATGCAACTGTATTTTTTTTAGCCTCGCCAATAACTGTAATACTAAGAAAAAGACCTTTTTTACTCGATGTAGTGTCGCCACCAACAATATCTACTTTGTGTTTATTGCAAGCTAAAATTATTCCTGCATAAATTTCTTCAACTGCCTCTAAAGAATACTTACTTGATAAAGCAATTCCAATGGTAATTTGCTTAGGAATACCATTCATTGCGCAAATATCGGAGAAATTTGTCATAGCCGCTTTATAACCCAAATGCTTTAATGGAGTATAAGTTAGGTCGAAATGCACATCTTCCACCATAATATCAGTAGAAATCAATATTTCATTTTTTGGATATGCTACAATTGCGCAGTCGTCGCCAACACCTAATTTTGTAGATTTGTTATGTATAGTAATGTTTTTTGTAAGATGGTCGATAAGTCCAAATTCACCAAGTGCACTGATTGAAGTAGTTGCTGAGTTTTCGAATGATTCCATTTTTCTTAATTTTATATAAGCAAAGATAATCAGAATCATTTATACTTCGACCATTTTGGTTTGCAAAAAAATGCAAACCAAAAGCTCAGCATTACTGAAGGCTTCGACATGCTCAGCCCAGCGCCTAATCAGCTTTGCGTTTGAAAGCCACTAAGCGCCAAGCTAAATCTGTTAAGTTTCAGTATAGTTTAAAGATAGGAAAAAAATTATGTAAAAATTTACTCCTGATATTTTTTATAAGTCTCAACTACTTCTCGTATAAATAGATATTCCCCGATGTGCTGTTTATATTAATTCTTGATGATGGATTTAAGCTGTTGCCATATATTCCACTAATCTTAGTTTGAGTGGTTTTTGCATCAAGTAATTCCTTCTTATAGTTTTGAACTGAGGCAGGCAAATTAATATCCGTTTTACGATAATTAACATCAATATTAAACGAACAATCTCGAGGCGCAAATAAGGTATAGCTTGTGTAACTTGATGTGATATTAATTAATTTTATACTTGTAGATATTTCATCCAAATTAAAACTACCAAAGGATGAGGTAATAATTGCTTGCTGATTTATTTTTTTTATGTTTATTTTCGAAAAATTCGATTTACCTTTTAACGTTTCAACGTTAGAAAGATAAAGCTTGTCGTTTCTTAAATTATAATCAAGTGTTTCTACATCTCCAATTTGAATTCTAGAAGAACTGCTTTCTATATATAACTCTTTGGTTTTATTCATTTCGAATTCGCTAAAAGATAAAGTAATTCGTCCATTTTGGAAATTCTTTAAAGTTGCATTTCCAAACGAATGTTTTAATTTTAATTCGCCATTAATATTGCCCGTTTTTAGATCACCATTGCTGAGTGATATATCTGCATTCCCATTTATATCAGTTAGAAAAATATCGCCAAATTTGTTTTCTATTTTAATATTGCTATTCTCGGGAATGCTTACGTTGTAATTAATAATAATATTAGTGCCACTTCCAAACACAGCATTTGCCATGCTAGCCACGTCTGTTAAAATAGAATTTTTGTTAATCATTGTCTGACCAATTACAAAACTTGGAGAGTTGTTGAAGTCGAAACTGATAACGCTAAGTAATTTTGAAAGTCGATCCTGTTTATTGGCTCTAACAATAAAATTAATATCAAATTTTACCGAATCCTTATCCCAAGTTGAAATATGAACGTTGCCATATTTATTATTAATTTGAATTAATGCATTTTTATTTACAAGGTACGATTTTTCAATTTTTTGCATTTGCTCAAACGTTTTTTGGGCGGCAATTTGGTAGCAACTACCAATTATTAATGCAAGAAGAACCAAATATTTTTTAGATTTCATAGCTAACTTTTTTTGTGGATGAAGACTGATTTTTTTTGTTTTGTTTAAGTTGACTTAAGATATCTTCCATCAGCTTTAATTTAATACGATAATGCTCAACCATTGCTTGAATAACCATTTCGTTGGCTATATTTTCGTTTAAATCTTTTTGCAAGCTGATATAAGAACTATCAAGTTTTTGAAATTCTTGAAATATTTCAGATGTGATTTCCGGATAATCTTTAGCATACTGAAATAATTCCGAACTTCTTTGTTGAATTTGTGAAGTGTAATAAGCCTCTGCAACATTCAAATCTTTATTAATTTCTCCTAATTGCAATTCATTGGTGTTTGCAAAAGTGGTAGTTTTATAGGATTTGTTTATTAAATAAGGAATTCCAACAGACAATAAAACGATAATAGAAGCAGCTGCAGCAATTTGAAAATAGCTGAATGATATTAATTTTGATTTGTTTGTTTTTTTATCAATTTTATTCCATAAATCGGGCGATGGAAATTGGTCATCGAATTTATCTCGATTTTCTGATATATATTTTTCTAAATTATCTTCGTTCATCATTAATTGCTATTTAAAATTTCTCTAATTCTTATTTTTGCTCGCATAAACTGAGTTTTAGAAGTGCTTTCGCTTATATTCATACTTTCAGCAATTTCTTGGTGGCTAAGCCCTTCAAACATATAGAGGTTAAAAACCATTTTTCCTCCAGTAGGTAACAATTCCACTGCACTTTTTATTCTGTTTACGGTTAGTTGTTCATATTCTCTCTCGTATTTGTCTTTACTGTCGTCCAGATAATTTAAATTTGAAATATCATCAAAAAAATGAATATCTGGTTTTTTACGTTTTACTTCGTTAATACATTTATTAACAACAATTTGCTTTAACCAAGCTCCAAAAGTTGAATCATTTCTAAACATTTCAATTTTTGTAAAAGCGTCTACAAAAGCTTCTTGCAACATATCTTCGGCTTCTTCACGGCTATTCATAATACGGCAACAAGTATTAAACATAGCTTTGCAATAAAGCTTGTAAATTTCTTGCTGTGCTTTCCGAGAGCCTTTCTTGCACTCGTCTACCAGTTTTTTATGAATATCTTTTATGTCTTCTGCCAATTGATTTTTTTGTTTCTTAATGATAAAGACAAGGGTTTTTATTTGAGGTTGCAAATTTATTGTAATTTTTTTGATTTATTTTGAAGTTGCTGTCTGATTAGCATTTTCAAAAACAAACTTTTTCTAAATTGAGAAATGTTTTAAAGTAGTTGATAATTTTATTCAAAACATTTTCACTTTTCGTTTTTATTTTCTTTTATTTGTCGTGCGAAATAGGCAAGGTTCTATTTTGTTGAAAAAGATTTTAAACAATTGACATATAAATATCATGAAAAAACAAATAAAATTTAGTCTTGTTTACCGCGATATGTGGCAATCGTCGGGAAAATATGTTCCACGAGTAGACCAATTAAAAAAAATTGCACCCGTTATTATCGAAATGGGCTGTTTTGACAGAATAGAAACAAATGGAGGAGCTTTTGAACAAGTAAATTTGTTATTCGGCGAAAATCCTAATGTTGCTACCAGAGAATGGTGTAAGCCATTTAACGAAGCAGGAATTCAAACTCACATGTTAGAACGAGCTTTAAATGGACTTAGAATGTTTCCTGTACCTGCTGATGTTCGTAAACTAATGTACACGGTTAAAAAAGCACAAGGTGTTGATATAGCTCGTTCGTTTTGTGGATTAAATGACCCTAGAAATCTTGAACTTTCTATAAAATATGCCAAAGAAGCAGGAATGATTTCGCAAGCAGCACTTAGTATTACGTTTTCGCCAATTCATACGGTAGAATACTACATGGATATTGTTGATAAAGCTGTTGGATATGGCGCAGATGAAATTTGTTTGAAAGATATGGCTGGCGTAGGTCGTCCAGCTTCATTAGGAAAATTGGTTAAAAATATAAAAGAAAAATATCCTCATATTATTGTTCAATATCATGGACATTCCGGCCCTGGTTTTTCTATTGCTTCTACTTTAGAAGTTGCAAGAGCTGGTGCCGATTATATTGACGTTGCTATGGAACCTCTATCTTGGGGAATGGTTCATCCTGATGTAATTACTGTACAAGCAATGCTGAAAGATGATGGATTTGATGTGCCTGAGATAAATATGAGTGCATACATGGAAGCTCGCCGTCTATCACAAGAATTTATAGACGATTTCTTAGGTTTGTTTATCGACCCAAAAAATCGATTAATGTCTTCATTAATGGTGGGTTCTGGATTACCAGGTGGAATGATGGGTAGTTTAATGGCCGACTTGAAAGGTGTGCACGAAGGGATTAATCGTCATCTAAAGGAAAATGATAAACCCGAATTGTCACAAGATGAAATGCTAGTTAAACTATTTGAAGAAGTTGAATACGTTTGGCCTCGATTAGGTTATCCGCCATTAGTTACTCCTTTTAGTCAATATGTAAAAAATGTAGCTTTGTTAAATGTAATGTTGTTAACCAAAGGTCAGAAACGTTACTCAATGCTAGATAATAATACTTGGGATATGATTTTAGGTAAAGCGGGTAAATTGCCTGGTCCTTTAGCTCCCGAAATTATTGAATTAGCCGAATCTCAAGGAAAAGAATTTTTAAAAGGTACTCCACAAGATTATTATCCTGATCAATTAGAAGAGTATAAAAAAGAAATGATTGAAAATAATTGGGATTTTGGACAAGATAACGAAGAGCTGTTTGAACTTGCTATGCACGACCGTCAATATCGCGATTATAAATCGGGAATTGCTAAAAAACGTTTCGAAGAGGAAGTAGAAAAAGCAAAACATGTTTCCATTATTCCAGTTGTAAGTTCAACTACAGAAGCAAAACGCCCTGAAGTTATCGATCCAGAATGGGTTGAAATAAAAGCAGAAACGAAGGGCAAAGTTTTTTATAATTTTGGATTTTTCGATAAGCCTCTGAAAATTGGCGATCCAGTTAATGCTGGAGAAAGATTAGGCTATATAGAGTATACTTTGACTTACAATGAATTTAAAAGTCAATTTAGCGGAATAGTTCGTGATGTTTGTTATAAAAATGGAGATTACGTGCAAGCTGGCGATGTAATTGCTAGAATTCACGTGAAATAAATAATCACTAAAATTGAAAAGCCCTAAAACAATTTGTTTTAGGGCTTTTTAAATGTTTTTACATAGCACTAGATTTACCTTTTTCTTGGCGTTTAGCTTCTTTAGCAGCTCTTTTTTCTTTAAGATTTTTCTCAGGTAATTTTTTTACTGATTTTTCTTTTACAGTTTTTTCTTTTGACATAATATAAAGGTTTTAAAAAATTAGTACTTATTCTTTTGTAAAGGTACAAATATTTTTTTATTTGGTATTTGTTTTGGGTTTTTTAGCAACGTTAAAACCAAATGTTAAACCAACTACAGTTCCGTCCTTTCGAGGGGAAATATATAAATTTACAGGGATATTTAAATATCCCGATTTAAATGTTTTTCCCACCGCAATTACTAAACCTGTTGATAGTCTCAAAACTCCTCTATTGTCTATTTGCTCGGTTAATTTATAAAGTGAATCATTAGGCGAAATGTTTGAAATTACCCATTTGTCTTTTTCATCAAAATAACCCTTTGCTTTTCTCGACATTCTAACAATTGGACCAACGCCAAATTCCCAACCATGCTGATTAAATCTGAATCCATTCATGAATGTAAACGATGGAATAAAAACACCCGATTCTAATCCATTTACCATGGGAATAAACTCAACTAATGCCTGAAAATTACCCGAACTTAAATATTGAATTTCGAACTGGTAACCAAAGCAAGAAGTTAGCGGAAACATGTCGTATCCGCCTTGTGCCTTTGGAGCTTCAAGCCTTTTTTTTGCATCACCAAATGTGTATGCAGCTCCCATTCTTGGTCCATTTAATTTTATGGTTGTTTTTATACTGTTAATTGGTTTATCGTAATTAACTAATAGGTCAACTAAATTAGAACTATTTGGCAAACCCATTAAATTATTTATTGAAATCCTAGCCATTGTTTGAATTTCTTCTTGCTGGTTCAGATATTCCATAACATTGGTTTTCTCAATTTTATCGGATTGAACATCAATCAAACGCATAACGAAAGTAATTTTATCGCCAAATTTTTCTACGCTTCCCGATAGTACTTTGTCGGCTTTTGCCAATTGTCCTAAACGAATCAAAACGGATTTGCCAAAAGAGTTGTAAAGGTCGATTTCGTTCTTTTTTGATATATCCATTACATCGTATTTATCAAGAACTTCTAATAAACCTGTTTTTTCAAGCTCAAACTGAACAATGCTATTCATTGTTGCATTATCTATATTCAAGTTTTTTGTGTCGAAACCAGCAACTACAATGGTTTGCTTTTCTTGTGCAAATAGATTAATATTAATTAATAATAAACCTATAGCCATTAGGTTGAATAAATTTTTGGTTTTCATGGTAGTAAATTTTAGGGTTAGTATAATATTACAAAGCTAAATCAAGCCACTACTTATTGAAAATTGCATTTCGCTTGCATTAAGGGTCTAATTGTGATTTTTTACTTATTACAGCTGTGCTATTTTAATTATTCTTTTTATATTTGTGAAAATCGCAAATGAAAAATATTTTTTTGCGAAAAATGCAATTAATAGAGGGGCAATAATTAAAAAACATAAAAAATGGATTCTAATTCTAAAAACGAAATGCAATTAAAATTTCTTGGTCATATCGAAGATTTGATTCCATCAACAAGTTCGCTAGTTAACGAACTTTCGGATGTTCTAGAAATTAGTATTGATAGTGCTTATAGAAGAATGAGAGGCGAAACCTCTTTAACAATAGATGAAATTATTAAAATATGTAATAATTTTAGAATTTCTTTCGACTCATTTACTAGCATTAATAATGGAATTGTTACTTTTCATTATAACGTAATTAAAAATGAAGAAAAAGATTTTATGGATTACCTAATTGCTTTTAGAGATGATTTAAAAAAAATAAACCTTTCGAAGAACAAACAAATTGTTTATGCTTGCAAAGACACACCCGTATTTCAGAATTATAATTACCCTGAGTTAGCAGCTTTTAAAATGTTTTATTGGATGAAATCGAATATGAACATTACAGCTCTTGAAAATGTGAAGTTTGATATTTCTAAAATATCAGAAGAATTAAAAAAGATTGGTCAAGAGATTTTCGATTTATACACACAAATTCCTAGCATTGAAATTTGGACTGATAGCACAATAAGCAGCATTATAAAACAAATTGAATTTTATTGGGAATCGGGGATGTTTCATTCAAGAGAAGATGCATTGGCGGTATGCTCCGCTTTGCATACACAAATGATTGATATTCAAAAACAAGCGGAATGCAGTAATAAAGAAAAAAAATCAAATATCAATAATTACTCATTGTTTTACAGCGAAATTGAAATAACTAATAATTGCGTTTTAGTTAGTATTAACGAAAATAGAGCGGTTTACATTGGTCATCAGTCTTTTAATTCCATGAAAACTACCAATAAAAGTTATTGCGAAGAATCGGAAGTATGGCTAAATAATATTATTAAAACGTCTACTTTAATAAGTGGAGTTTCTGAAAAACATAGATATCAATTTTTTAAAAACAATTTAAAAAAGATTGAATATTTGATTGGTAAAATTTAGATCAATATTTTTAAATGCTCCCTTTATAAATTACTAAAAATCAGTTAAAAATGAAAAATTTTGTCCTTATATTTCTTTTTGTTACTTGTTCGTTTTACAAAATAAATGCTCAAGACAATAAAAGCACTTTGGCCGACACTGTTTATGCAAACATTACTGTAACTCAGGCAAAAGACACCATTGCTGCTCATGCCAACGATCCTTGGTTTGTAATTTTAGATGTAAGAAGACCTGACGAATATGTAATTAAACATTTGCCTGAAGGAGTAATGTTGAACTTTAGTTCGTCTGATTTTGCTACTCAAATAGCAACTTTAAATAAAAGTAAAACCTATTTAATTCACTGTGCATCGGGCGGAAGAAGCGGACAAGCATTTACTATGATGCAAAATCTTGATTTTAAACGCGTATATAATATGACAGGCGGTTTAAATGCTTGGACAGCTGCAGCTTACTCAACTACCACCGCTACAGCTCCTGCAATTGCTTCGCTTTGTGATACAATTATTAATTTCAATAATACAGTTGTTAACCAGAAAGATTCTGTTTTATTAACTATTACCAATGCTGCTAATGACACCTTAATTATTTCTAGCATTAGCAGTTTGTCAGGAACCGAATTCTCTTCAAATTTCAATTCTGATACCACTATTATTGGAGCAAGAGATTATTCATTTTATATTTATTATTCACCTATTGACCCGCAAGCAGATTCAACCATATTTAGCATTCAGACGGATGGTGGAATTGTTGATTTTGTAGTTAAAGGCACAGCTACAAGCGCAACAGAAATTGCGAATAGTGAATTTACGAATACTAGCGTTTTTAATGATTTAGATAATAAAGAAATAATTATCAATACCAAAGTACAGGATATTGTTTATTCTCTGTATGATATTACAGGTAAGCTTGTTGTGATTTCAGAACTTGAAAAATCAAATAAATTCAATTACTACGGTTTGGAAAATGGAATTTATTGTCTGAGGTTAGAATCGAAAGGGTTTAATAAAATTATTAAACTTTCACTTTAATTCTCTACGATCTTTCCCTTTGTCAATAAATTGCTATCAATATAAACTTCTAAAATCTTAGTTTCTTTTGCAGGTAAAAGGTTCACAGCATTGTACATAGCTGGAATTAGAATAGTTTCGCCTAGTTTTATTGTAACATCAGCCACTCCAGTTTGTATTATAGCTTCTCCTTCTACACAAATATATATTACAAACGAATCGAGCATTGAATAATCTAATGCAATAGGCAAATCGAAATTTAGTAAGCTTGTTTTGAAATATTTATTTGTTACTAAATTGGTATTAGCATTAAGTTTCGCTGTATAGTCAACGTTTGCTTTTTCTAGGTACGAGAAATCGATAGCATCTACAGCCAATTCAGAATGCAATTCTCTGCTTTTGCCTTCTGCATCAAGTCTGTCCCAATCATAAATTCTATAAGTAATATCGGAAGTTTGTTGAATTTCAGCCAAGCATAAACCGGGGCCTAATGCATGAACTCTGCCAGTTGGCATATCAAAAACATCGCCTTTATGGGCTGGAACAAAGTTCAATATTTCTTTTAAGGTGCCTGCATTAAAGTGTTCTAAGTATTTTGCTTTATCCAATTTTTGATTGAACCCTGAAATTATTTGTGCATCTTTTTCGGCATGCATAATATACCACATTTCATTTTTTCCAAAAGAATTATGTCGTTTCATTGCCAAGTCATCATTGGGATGTACTTGAATTGAAAGCCAGTCGTTAGAATCTATAAACTTTATCAAAAGTGGAAATTCTAAACCGAACTGTTCATAGACAGATTCGCCAACTAGGTCGCCCATATATATTTCTATCAGCTCATCTAGCGTATTGCCTTCCAAAAATCCATTTATAACTTCAGAAACTTCTCCTTCAATTCCTGAAATTTCCCAACTCTCGCCACAATTTTGTAATGGAGAAAAATCTTTACCTAATATGTCTTTTATGCGCGTTCCACCCCAAATTTTGTCTTTGTAGATGGTTTTGAATTTTAGTGGGTATAAGTCCATGTAGTTTGAAAGTTTGTAAAGTTCATAAAGTTTGAAAGTTTCTAACAATGCCTATGGTTCTCGAAGGTAAAGTTCTTAAAGATTTAAAAGTAGTATTTAGTTTTATGCTAAAATATTGACTTTTTAACTTTCTACTTTTTAACTTTTAACTCAAGATTTAATTCAACCAACTGTGCATCAGCAATAGTAGAAGGCGAATCAATCATTGTATCTCTACCGGCATTGTTTTTTGGGAATGCGATATAATCGCGGATTGAGTCGGTTCCACCAAACATGGCACACAAACGGTCGAAGCCAAAAGCAATTCCGCCATGAGGTGGTGCACCAAATTCAAACGCATTCAACAAGAATCCAAATTGATGCAATGCTTCTTCTTGTGTAAAGCCTAAAGCATTGAACATGGTTTGCTGAACTTCTCTGTTATGAATTCTTATAGAACCACCGCCTATTTCAACTCCATTGATAACAAGGTCGTACGCATTTGCTCTAACTTTTCCTGGGTCGGTATTTAATAACGCAAAATCTTCTGGTTTTGGAGAAGTAAACGGATGATGCATTGCAAAGAAACGGTTTGCTTCTTCGCTCCACTCCAACAATGGGAAATCAACTACCCAAAGAGGTTTGTATATTTTATTGTCTCTTAAGCCTAAGCGTTCGCCTATTTCTAAACGAAGTTCTCCCATTGCTTTTTGAGTTTTTGCTTTGTTTCCAGCTAAAACAAGAATCAAATCGCCTTTTTCTGCTTTGCAAGCATCAGCCCATAGTTGTAATTGGTCTTGATCGTAGAATTTGTCAACTGATGATTTCAAAGTTCCATCCGTATTATATTTTACATAAACTAAGCCCGTTGCACCAATCTGTGGACGCTTAACAAAGTCTGTTAATTCATCTAATTGTTTACGAGTATATTCAGAACAACCTTTTGCATTAATTGCCACAACCAGTTCAGCATCGTCAAAAACTTTAAATCCTTTATTTTGAACTATTTCGTTTAATTCTACGAAACGCATATCGAAACGAATATCAGGTTTGTCGCAACCGTAGAAATTCATTGCATCTGCATAAGTCATTCTTGGAATATCCAGAATATCAACATTTTTTATTTGTTTGAAAAGGTGTTTTGTTAAACCTTCAAACGTATTTAAAATATCTTCTTGCGTAACAAAAGCCATTTCACAGTCGATTTGTGTAAACTCTGGCTGACGGTCGGCACGTAAATCTTCATCGCGGAAACAACGAACAATTTGGAAGTAGCGGTCGTAACCAGCCACCATAAGCAACTGTTTGAATGTTTGTGGTGATTGTGGCAACGCATAAAACTCGCCCTGATTCATTCTTGAAGGAACAACAAAGTCGCGAGCACCTTCTGGCGTAGATTTTATAAGGTAAGGAGTTTCTATTTCTAGAAATTGTTGATTATTCAAATAATTACGCACTTCTAAAGCAAGTTTATGGCGCAATTCAATTTTTTCTTTTACTGGATTTCTTCTTAAATCAAGGTAGCGATATTTCATTCTAAGCTCTTCGCCACCATCAGTGTTATCTTCAATTGTGAAAGGTGGAGTTTTTGATTCATTCAATACTTCAATAGAATCAACAATAATTTCAACTTCGCCAGTGTCAATTTTAAGATTTTTGCTGCTTCTTTCGGCAACAATACCTTCTGCTTTAACAACAAATTCGCGACCCATTTTACGAGCTAATTCACAAATAGGAGCATTGGTTTCCATATTGAAAGCCAATTGAGTAATTCCATATCTATCGCGAAGGTCGATAAATGTCATACCGCCAAGGTCTCTCATACGAAGTATCCAACCGCAAAGGGTTACTTTCTTTCCTACATCTGTAAGTCTTAATTCGCCGCAATTATGTGTTCTAAGCATAGTAATTTGTTTTAAAGAAATTGAACTGCGAAGTTATAAAAAATTAGGATTATAAAAAAACTGCGTTTTTCGTTAAAAGCACAAAAATCATTGTAAAACGCTTTTCTATTTTTTTGACGTTATAAAGATTTTCCGTACGTTTGTTAAATAAAAGATATAGCTTATGATTACTTTAAAAACACTAATATTTAATGCCTTTCAGGTAAATAATTATTTATTATTTGATGAAACAAACGAATGTGTAATAATTGATGCAGCTAACAGCGACGCTAATGAAGATGCAAAACTTTTCAGATATATTGAAGAAAACCATTTAAAGCCAGTTTGCTTATTAAGCACACATGCTCATGTGGATCATATTTTGGGAAATAAATCGATTATTGAAAAATATAATATTCCATACAAAATTCATTTGGCTGGAAAATCGTTTTTGTACTCGGCAGTTGAACACGGCGAAATGTTTGGTTTTAAAGTTAAACCATCTCCTATGCCTACCGATTATATTGAAGATAATGATATAATTAAATTCGGAAATTCTGAGATAAAAGCACTTTATACACCAGGCCATGCAGAAGGTAGTTTATGTTTTTATTCGGAACAGGAAGGCTTTTTAATAAGTGGAGACGTTTTGTTCCATGGTAGCATAGGCAGAACCGATTTGCCTACAGGTGATTTCGACACATTGATTAAGAGTATTAAAGAAAAAATTCTTTCATTGCCTAATGATACTATTGTATATCCGGGTCATGGTCCGGAAACAACTGTAGCTTATGAGAAGGAAAATAATCCATTTTTTTAAACTAGGAAGCAATATTTTAATTTTTAAAAGGTCACTTTAGATAATTAATTTTAGATTTTAGCGTTAACTATCTTTATTAGTAAAATATTATTAATTTTACAGTCAAAATAGCTAGTACATTAAGTATGTCAAAATTTGAAGATCGATTTAATAAACGTAGATTAAGAACGTCGTATATTACTACAGTTATAAGCATTACCTTAGTTTTGTTTATGCTTGGAATGTTAGGGTTGATTCTGATAAATGCAAAATCATTGTCGGATTTTGTAAAAGAAAACATTAAAATTTCTGTTTTAATAAACGACAATACCACCGAACCCGATATTGTTCAATTGCAAAAGAGCATTGAAGCTTCGCAATATGTTAAAGACACAGAGTATATTACAAAAGAAAAAGCAGCTCAATTAGTAGAAAAAGATTTAGGAGAAAACTTTATTTCTGTTTTAGGGTTTAATCCACTATCAGCGTCGATTGATATTCGTTTAAAAGCCGAGTATGCTAATAACGACAGCATAAAAAAAATAGAAAAGCTTTTATTAAAGAATAATCAGGTAAAAGAAGTTTTTTATCAGCCATCGTTAATTGAAAAAGTAAACAGTAATGTAAGTAAAATTAGCTTATTTCTTCTAGGCTTTAGTCTTATTCTTTTTGTTATTGCTTTTGCGTTAATCAATAATACCATTCGTTTAGCGGTTTATTCAAAAAGATTAATTATTAAAAGTATGCAGTTGGTAGGTGCCACAAGAGGTTTTATACGCTGGCCTTTCATTTTTACAGGATTAATGCAAGGATTAATATCAGCTGTAATTGCAATAATTTTGCTATCAATGACTTTAAAGTTTGCAAGTGGCTATTTCCCCGATTTTATTAGCAATAGTGATATCAAAATCTATGGAATTGTATATTTAACAATTACAATAATTGGCTTGCTAATGTCGTGGATTTCTACTTACTTTGCAGTTCGTAAATATCTAAAGATTAGAACAACAGAAATATTTTAATAAATCTAGAATCCGCAAGGAATTTATAATTGATTATAAATAAATAATCTTCGACTCGTCTCAGAGTAACCGCAGAATGAGCGGTGGTTGCTGAGCGAAGCCGAAGTAAGCCGAAATCTATCAAGGAAATAAAAAATAACTTGCGGAATTAAGGTTAAACGAAAGAGCTCAGAATTAATACAATAAGAAATTAAATAACCAAGTAAAATGAAAGAAACTATTAAAGCAACAAATACAACCGAATTTGTATTCGATAAAATTAATTTCAGATGGATGCTTATTGGCTTAGCTCTTATCGTTGTTGGATTTTTATTAATGACAGGCGGTGGTTCTGATGACCCAAAAGTTTTCAGCGAAGCTATATTCGATTTTCGTCGTTTAACACTTGCCCCAATAATTGTTATGGCTGGTTTTGTTGTGGAAATATACGCAATTATGAGAAAACCTAATTGCAAAGAAGTAGCTGAATAATGAATTATATAGAAGCTATTATTATTGCAATCGTAGAAGGAATAACTGAATTTTTGCCAATTTCCTCTACGGGACACATGATTATTACATCTAAGTTGTTAGGTGTTGATATGACCGACAGTTTCAATAAATTTTTTATTGTTTGCATTCAATTAGGTGCAATTCTTTCAGTTGTAGTTCTTTATTGGAAAAAATTTGTGGCCGAAGTTGATTTTAAAAGATTATTTTCTGCTTTTAGAAATCATTCTTTTTTCAGTAAACTTTTTTGGACCGAAATATTCGAAAGCAAAATATTCTATTTCAAGCTTTTAGTTGCATTTTTACCTGCTGCATTTTTTGGGCTACTGCTTAAAAAACATATCGATTTATTATTAGAAAGTGTTGAGGTTGTTGCATATAGCCTTTTTATTGGAGGTATTCTCCTGCTTTTTGTCGACAAATGGTTTAAAGCAAATGAACCCGATACTAATCCAGAAAATCAAAAAGTTAGCTTTAAGAAAGCATTCTTTATTGGGTGTTTTCAGGTAATTTCTATGATTCCAGGAGTTTCACGTTCGGCAGCAACTATTGTTGGCGGTATGTCGAACAAGCTAACTAGAAAAAATGCAGCCGAATTTTCTTTCTTTTTGGCTGTTCCAACTATGCTTGCTGCAACGGCAAAAGACCTTTTAGATTATTATCAAGACGGATTATCAATTTCTATGCATCAGCTTTCATTACTAGCTGTTGGAAATATTGTTGCATTCATCGTTGCTCTTTTTGCTATTAAATCTTTCATTAGTTTTCTAACTAAAAAGGGATTTGTTGTTTTCGGTTATTACCGAATAGCTATTGGACTAGCAATATTGATTCTTTTACAGTTAGGATATACCTTAAAAATAGTTTAATGACACCCGATTTTATCTCAGGAGAAGTAATTCTTATCGACAAACCCTTAGGCTGGACTTCTTTTGATGCAGTAAATAAAATCCGTTGGAATATTAAAAGACATTTAAGCGTAAAAAAAATCAAGGTAGGACATGCTGGAACGCTCGACCCTTTGGCGACTGGTTTGCTAATTATATGCTCAGGCAAGTTCACTAAACGAATTGAAGAATTTCAAGCACAAGAAAAAGAATATATTGCTACGTTTCGTTTGGGAGGTACTACACCTTGTTTTGATTTGGAAAAAGAGGTAGACAAAACATATCCAACCGAACATATTACGGAAACAATGATTCATGAAGCGGTTAAGAGTTTCGTTGGAGTTACAAGTCAGATACCACCTATATTTTCAGCAAAAAAAATTGATGGAGTTAGAGCTTACGAAAGTGCGCGACAAAATATTGAGGTAGAAATTCAGCCACGCGACATAAATATTTCAGCATTTGAAATTATTAACATTAATTTCCCTGACATAGAAGCAAGAATATGCTGTAGCAAAGGAACTTATATTAGAGCAATTGCTCGCGATTTAGGCGAAAAACTAAATTCTGGGGCTCATTTAATCGCTCTGCGAAGAACAAAAATTGGAAATTTTTCTGTAGAAAATGCTAAAAGTGTCGAGTCTTTCGTTAATAGCTTAAAGAACGAAAATGATCAGCAATCTTAGGATATTATTTTTTCTATTTGCACTAACTTTTTCTGCAACTGCACAAAACCTTATTCCTAATGGGAGTTTTGAGGAGTATCAAGATAATAAAACTATTAATTGGTTTCAACCCGAAGGCGCTTTTTATCACTTCGAAATAGATAAAATAAAAGCTCGTACTGGCGAAGCTTACAATGGATTATGCCTTTGGAAATGGCAAAATAGCGAGTTTTTATCTGTTAAGTTAACCCAAAAACTAGAAAAAGGAAGCTTTTACGAGATTAAATTTTTTGCACGTCGCGACCCACATACAACTAGTTTGCAAGGAGATACGCTTGCACAAGTTGGCATTAGATTTTCACCTGACAAACAAAAGGTTACTGTCAAATTTGTAAGCACTGATTTGCCAAATATTGTTCTCCCTCTAGATTATTCAGTTAATTGGCAGCCAATCAAAGGCCTTTATCTTGCAAAAGGGAATGAAGAATATTTAACCTTGGGTTATTATTCGTATTTCAATCGTGGTGATAGCTCTTGTTCCCAGTTTGTAGATGCTGACAAATATATAGCAATGACCGATAGCATTGATGTAGCAAAAAAAGACTCTATTTCAAATGCAATAAAGCAAATAAAAGAAGAATATCCGCAAAGTAAAACATGGCAAGAAATTGAGAAAATTAAAAATAAGAGGAAAAAGAAACAGTATTACCAGGAATTTAATGAACGAAGTAAAATAATTTTTTCAGAAATTCAAATAGCAGTAGATCAAATAAATAGATATTATTCTAGCTTAATAAATACAAATGCAAATACCAATCAAGAAGGTAAATGTATGTGTAGAGTTCGATACTATTTTGATGATTTTGAACTAAACAAATTGCAAGATGATAAATTAGTAAGCGAAAAATTTATTCTTAATAACATTTATTTCGATACCGATAAATCAGAACTCAAACCTGAGTCGTATCCAATTTTGGATACACTTGCAAATCAGCTATTAACGCATCCTAACATTTTAATTCGTATTGATGGACATACTGATAATACAGGGAAGTTTGATAAAAATATTGAATTATCAGATAATAGAGCAAAATCTGTTGTTGAATATCTTATTAGTAAAGGGATTAATGAAAATAATATTAGCTATAAAGGCTTTGGTTCAAGCAAACCTATCGAAAGCAATGAAACATCTTTTGGGAAATCTAAAAATCGTAGAGTTGAGATTTCTATTGTTAAAATGCTTTAATGAATTTTTTTAACTGGGTATCCCCTTTACTCATCTAATATTATTTCGATTTTACTATCAT
>JBAXGW010000032.1:0-47918 GCA_037139195.1 Bacteroidota bacterium | reverse complement strand
CGCTTGAAATTACTCACCCCGAGGCAGAGCCTCGAGGAATTCTTTTGATTAAAGAATCTATAGCGTTTTGAAGCTTTACTTGTTCACAATAGGCATCAACTGCGCTGTTTAAATTTTTCACGCCTTGTCTCATCCGTTCGTCCACAGTTGCAACTATTTGTTTTTTCTGAATCACATAAAAAACAGCACAGAACGCTGAAAACAATACTACTAAAAACAATATAATTACAATACTTATTCTTGTTGTAAGTTTTAAATTTAATAAAATTTTTTTCATATATATTTTTTGTTAAATAATTTGTTTGACACTAAAATTTTTCCGTTATTAAGAAACTGCAGACAAAGGTACGTCTTTCAAATAGTTTTCAACTTAGTATTTGACACTATGTTTAATTGTAATAATTACTTGTTTTACATAATGTTAATCCTACAAAAAACATAGTTTAATTGGCAAATATTTTTAACAATAAAAATCCCCCAACGAAAAATTCCGAAGGGGGATTTAAAATATTGATATTAGCTCTTATTTTATAAAGATTGAATTCGAGGCACTTGAAGGCGAAAAAAGCGGAGTTTACTTTCGTAAATGAGCAGTTTTTCGCCGAGAGTAACGAAGAAGTCGACTTTATAAATATGAACTATTTATTATCAACAGCAGCTTTTCCTGCAGCCAATCTTGCAATTGGAACGCGGAATGGAGAACAGCTTACGTAGTTCATGCCAACGATATGGCAGAATTCAACTGAACTTGGATCGCCACCATGTTCGCCACAAATACCAACTTTCATATTTGCGCGTGTGCTACGTCCTTTGTCAATACCCATTTTCACTAATTGACCAACACCTTCACGGTCTAATACTTGGAATGGATCGCTTTTTAAGATGCCTTTTTTCAAGTAAACAGGTAAGAATTTACCAGCGTCATCACGAGAATAACCAAATGTCATTTGTGTTAAATCGTTAGTTCCAAATGAGAAGAATTCAGCGCTTTCTGCAATTAAATCAGCAGTAACAGCAGCACGAGGAACTTCAATCATTGTTCCAAACATATAATCAATTTTATCATTGCGTTCTGCAAATACTTGATCTGCAACAGCGCGAACGATAGCTTCTTGAGCTTTTAGTTCTTTTAAAGTACCAGTTAGAGGTATCATAATTTCTGGAACTGCCTTAATACCTTTAGCTTTAAGATTAAGAGCAGCTTCAATAATAGCTCTAGCTTGCATTTCTGTAATTTCAGGATATGTGTTTCCTAAACGGCAACCACGGTGACCTAGCATAGGGTTAAATTCGTGTAGAGATTCTACTTTATATTTAACGTCTTCTACACTAATACCTAACTCTTTTGCCATTTCACGTTGATTTTCTTCTTCGTGAGGAACAAACTCATGCAATGGTGGATCTAATAAACGAACAGTTACAGGGCAATCGTGCATAGCAGCAAAAATACCTTCAAAGTCTTCGCGTTGCATAGGTAATAATTTGTCTAATGCTTTTCTACGACCAGCTTCATCATCAGCAAGAATCATTTCTCTCATTGCTTTAATACGAACTCCTTCGAAGAACATGTGCTCTGTACGGCAAAGACCAATACCTTGAGCTCCAAAGTTACGAGCAACTTGTGCATCGTGAGGAGTATCAGCATTCGTTCTAACTAATAATTTAGAGTGTTTGTCAGCAATTTCTAAAAGTTTTCCAAAATCTCCACTTAATTCAGCAGCCATAGTGTCAACTTTACCTTTATAAACTTCACCTGTAGTTCCATTTAATGAAATCCAATCACCTTCGTTGAATGTAATTCCATTTGCAACCATTGTACGGTTTTTATAATCAATTTTGATAGTTCCTGCACCAGAAACGCAACATTTTCCCATTCCACGAGCAACAACAGCTGCGTGAGAAGTCATACCGCCACGAGCAGTAAGAATACCTTCAGCTACAACCATACCGCGTAAATCTTCAGGAGATGTTTCAATACGAACTAACATTACTTTTTTGCCTTCTTCAACCCATTTTTCTGCTTCGTCAGCAAAGAAAACGATTTGACCAGTAGCAGCACCTGGTGATGCAGGTAAGCCTTGAGCAAGAACTTGCGCATTTTTCATCGCAGTTTTATCAAATACTGGGTGTAATAATTCATCTAATTTTGCAGGTTCGCAACGAGATAATAATTGCTCTTCAGTAATCATTCCTTCGCGAAGCATATCCATGCCTATAGAAACCATAGCAGCAGCAGTACGTTTGCCATTACGAGTTTGTAGCATCCACAAACGACCTTCTTGAATTGTAAACTCAAGATCTTGCATGTCTTTGTAGTGATTTTCTAATTTTGTTTGATATTCGTCAAGTTCATTATATAATGAAGGCATAACTTCTTCCAAAGAAGGATATTTAGAAGCTCTTTCAGCTTCGCTAATACCTTGTAATTCAGCCCAACGTTGAGAACCTAATTTTGTAATTTGTTGTGGAGTACGAATACCAGCAACTACATCTTCGCCTTGAGCGTTGATTAAGTATTCACCAATGAATTGGTTTTCACCAGTAGCAGCATCTCTAGAGAAAGCAACACCAGTAGCAGATGTTTCGCCCATATTTCCAAATACCATTGCTTGTACGTTAACAGCTGTTCCCCATTCTTCAGGAATGTTGTTAAGTGAGCGATAATAAACTGCTCTGTCGTTCATCCAGCTATCAAATACTGAAGTTACCGAACCCCAAAGTTGTTCCCAAGGATTTGATGGGAAATCTTTTCCAGTTTTTTCTTTAACAGCAACTTTGAATTTGCCTACTAATTCTTTTAAATCTTCAGTTGTTAATTCAGTATCGTTTTCAACGCCTTTTGATTCTTTCATGTGTTCCATGATTTCTTCAAATGGATCGATATCATCTTTAGATTCTGGTTTCATTCCTAAAACAACATCACCAAACATTTGAACGAAACGACGGTATGAATCCCATACGAAACGAGGATTGTTAGTTTTTTTGATAAGACCTTCTACAACTTCGTCATTCAAACCTAAGTTAAGAATTGTATCCATCATACCTGGCATAGAAGCTCTAGCTCCAGAGCGAACCGACATCAAAAGAGGATTTTCTACGCTTCCAAATTTGAAGCCCATTTCTCTTTCAACTTTTGCCATAGCTTCTTCAACTTCAGCTTTTATCATTGCAACAACAGCATCTTTTCCAGACTTGTTGTACTCTGTACACATTTCGGTTGTGATAGTAAAACCTGGAGGAACAGGAACGCCAATAAGGTTCATTTCAGCAAGGTTAGCACCTTTACCACCTAGCAAATTCTTCATGTCTGCTTTACCTTCGGCTGTCTTACCACCAAAGTAATAAACGTTTTTTGCCATAATTATTTAATTTTTTAAAAAGTTATAATATGTATGTAGTTTGTTTTCAGTTGATTAAAAAATTTTACTGCGAGTTTTCAAATGTACAATATTTTTCTATTAATCAAAAGTGAAAATGTTGATTATTTGTGATTTTTTTCTTTTTAAGCACAAGACTTTAAATTAGTTTATATTTTTTTTAATTGTGTTATAAATTAAGTAAATGTTGTTTTTAAAACCAATTCAGTGGCTGTTTATAAAGTTCGAAAACTAGGCGGTAGAAGTTGTCGGAGTTTATAAGCAGACCCTATTTGATTGCTTTAAATCGAACAGTTATGTTCGCTATAGTACAGTTTATTTGGGTCTAAACAGATTGATTTTTTCTTAAACATCAGGATTTAAGTCTATTGGTTTAGATGGCATAATTTCTGATACAAAAAATTGTGCATTTAGTATAAATATAACCTAAATAAATGTTAAATTGTTTGAAAGCACAAGGTAATATAGTATTATTGCACCCTCGAAAACTAAAAACTACTTAATAACAAACCTAAATTACTAAAAATGAAGATGAAACGATTATTTTACTTGTTCTTTGTATTGTTAATGTCGGGCTCATTAACAACAAAGGCAGACGATGGTATGTGGCTGCCCAATTTAATTGGCAAATTGAACTACTCTGATATGCAGCGTCTAGGTTGCAAACTGACGCCCGAACAAATTTATGATATAAACCATTCAAGCGTTAAGGATGCTATTTTTCAATTAATGACCAGTCCCAAAGGACAAGAAGGTGGATTTTGCACAGGTGAAATTATTTCAGAAAAAGGATTAATGATAACAAACCACCATTGTGGCTATTCTTCTATAGCTGCTCTATCTAGCGTTGCACATGATTATTTAACCGACGGATTTTGGGCTAAGTCGCAAGCAGAAGAACTTCCAGTTGAAGGACTTGCCGTTTCTAGAGTTGTTAGAATCGACGATGTTACAGCCAGAGTAACTAAAGATGTTACAGCTGATATGGACGAAAAAACCCGTAATGCAACCATCAAAAAAACATTTAAAGATATTGAAGACGAAGCTTGCAAAGGAACTCACTACAATGCTAAAGTTAAGGAAATGTTAGCCGGAAACGAATATTATTTATTTGTTTACGAAGTGTTTACCGATGTTCGTTTAACAGGAACTCCTCCTCAATCTATTGGCAAATTTGGCGGCGATACCGATAATTGGATGTGGCCTCGCCATACAGGAGATTTTTCCATGTTCCGCATTTATATGGGAAAAGATGGAAAACCTGCAAATTATTCTAAAGATAATGTGCCTTATGCTCCAATGCATGTACTTCCAATTTCAATAAAAGGACTTAAAGAAAATGATTTTGCAATGATTATGGGCTTCCCAGGTTCTACCGAAAAATATATTACTTCTTATGGAATGGATTATAAAATGAATGTTTTTAATCCTGTTGTAGTAAAATTATTCGGTCAAAAGCTTGATATAATGAAAGAAGCGATGAATTCGGATGACAATATGCGTATTGCATATTCCGATACTTATGCTTCTATAGCTAATACTTGGAAAAATTTTAAAGGCGAAGCCAGAAATTTACAACAAACTACTGTTATTGCTGAAAGAAAAAAAATGGAAGATGAATTTGCTGCTTGGGTAAATGCCGATCCTAAACGCAAAGCTGAATATGGGAATGTTCTGCCTAGTTATGAAGCTGATTATAAAGAATTAGCTCCAGCTGCAAAACTTATGATTTATGCTTCATTAGGTCTTTTGCAAAGCAGCTCGATGGTGATGACAACCCAGCAATTTATGCAACTTAAAAAATTGCTAGAAGATGCAAAAGGAAATAAAACAATGATTGAAAATAATGTAAAATCATTGAAAGAACAAGTAGATGAATTTTTTAAAGAATATTTTGTTAGTGTCGACAAAAAACAATTTGCGGCTGCATTAACTATGTATTACAAAGATATTGATGCAAAAGACAGAGTAAAATATTTTGATGATGTTATTGTTAAAAAATACAAAGCAGGCTGTCCTTACGAATCGATAAATAAATTTGTTGAAGATGTTTACGCAAGAAGCATTTTTACCGATAAAGCCAGAATGATAAAATTCCTTGACAAACCTACTTTAAAATTAATACAAGCTGACCCAATGATGGATTTTTCGATTAATGTAATGACCGACTTGCAAACAAGCTCGCAACCTGCATACATGAAAGCCAATAAAAACATGGACAGAAACGAGCGTTTGCTGATTAAAGGATTAAGAGAAATGAATGCAAGTAAGAGCTATTCTCCAGATGCAAATTCAACATTGCGTTTATCTTATGGTTCGATAAAATCGTACGAACCTTTTGACGGTGCTTATTACAAATGGCAAACATACTTGGATGGTGTTATTGCTAAAATGGACAACTCTAATCCTGAGTTTAAAGTGCCAGCAAAATTAGTTGACTTATACAACAAAAAAGATTTTGGACAATATACTGACCATACAGGCAAAGTTCCATTGGCATTTTTAACCAATAATGATATCACTGGCGGAAACTCTGGCAGCCCTGTATTAAATAGCAATGGCGAACTAATAGGCTTGGCTTACGATGGCAATTGGGAATGGTTAACTAGCAATTTGCAATACAACCCAGATTTGCAAAGAACAATTTGTGTAGATTCAAGATATGTTTTGTTTATCATTGATAAATTTGCTGGAGCAAAAAATTTGATTGACGAAATGAAGATTATTAAATAATACTTAAACAAGTATTTAAAAAGTCCAATATTTATCTTTCGACTACGCTCAAGATGACTGAAATTTGTCTCCCTGAGCGAAGTCGAAGGGTTGATAGATTGAATTTTATTGAAAATACTATTGGTATAAAACGCGACTAGAAACAGTGATTTTGAATTCTTTTCGCGTTTCACTTATCATTTTAAACTTTGAGAACTATGAAAAATTGGCAAAAAGGATTAATTTGTTTATTGGTGGGACTTACTCTATCAATAATTGCAACGCAATTTTACAAAAGCATTGTATTAATAATAATCGCTATTATTTTAATAGGAGCTTCCATCGTTTTTAACACCATCTATATTGGAGAAAGATTAAAATCTAAATCAAAGTGATTTGCAAAAAATATTTGAGAAAGCCGTATCAGTTTTGATGCGGCTTTTTTTTGACATAATATTACTTGCATTTGAGTTAGTGAACTTCATTATTTCTGCGTTTCCCATTCTTGGCGTAGAACTTCAACTTCTGAAAGAGAAAGACTGGTAAGTTTAATAATCATATCATTATCAAGTCCCATATCAAATCCCCTAAAAGCGGTTTCTTTCTTTTCTGCAATTACTCCTTCTACTTTTGCAGTCCACAAGGTGCTTTTTGCATTGGATTTATTTAGCATATCTTCGTTGTAGCGATTTTTTTCACTCTCGCTCATGCCTTCATAATTTAGCTTCACTTTAACTTTGTCAAGTCCTTGGGCGGTGAATTCTTCTTTTACTTCTGAGTTTTTCAACACATAAATCCACTCGTCAAGCTTATCTTTTGCTAAATCATTAAAATCATTTACTTTCAGAACATAATATTCGGGGAAAATATCCGATATTTTATGATGTGGCATTGCCTGTTTTTGTTTTTCCGATAATGTTAGAATATCGTTTTGGTGCATTCCTTTAAACTCCGTTGTGCCATGATATACATAGTCTTTGCCCTGACCTAAGTCGAAGTAAACAATATTTACCGAATAAACTTTTTTAACTTTAACGTATTTATCGCCTGTGCTCATACATTCGGTTATGGCTTTGCTGGTGCCATAAGCCATACGCTGAAAATAATCTACTTCATTATCTACCTGTAGCTCTATTATTATAAGTTCGCTGCCATTGGTTTCGGCAAATATATCTACTCGGTTGAATTTGTCGTTCTCGGTTTCTTTGTTGCTTTCCGAATCTAAAATGTTTTTTATAATAATATCTTGTTTAAGCAATACGCTCAAAAATCCTTCTAATATATCGTAATTGGCTTTCTGACGAAGTAGCTTTTTCAATGCCCAATCGAATTGTATTATTTTCTTTGCCATTTTATTATCGCTTTTTGCAAAGTTATGTAAATTATTAGTTTTTAGCAAGATGAAATTTTATTTTGTAAACAAGCTGACGAGTGAACAAGTAAACTGGGCAAATTAGATAAATGAGGTAAATTTGTTTTATAAATGATGGAACGCGGATAACGCGGATTGAACG
Organism: Bacteroidota bacterium; assembly: GCA_037139195.1. Taxonomy (GTDB): domain Bacteria; phylum Bacteroidota; class Bacteroidia; order Bacteroidales; family JAHJDW01; genus JBAXGW01. The sequence goes on along the minus strand of JBAXGW010000032.1, from coordinate 40,315 downwards.
GATTAAAACGGATTTTTTTCAGGAAATTTGATACAGGTGATAAATGAGGTATATTTGTTTTGCCCCGAAAGTGCTTAGCAAGCCTTTATAATAATAAAAAAATCCCGAACTTTGTAATAAATTCGGGATTTTTCAATCAAAATGAAAGTTATTTTTTATTTAGAGCTTCGATTTCAGATATTGAAAGCTTTGTGTATTTTGCAATTTTTTCTATAGGCTCATTTTCTTTTATCATTTCAATTGCCATCTCAATCTTTCCTTCAATCTTTCCTTCAATCTTTCCTTCAATCTTTCCTTCAATCTTTCCTTTAATTTCGCCTTTTATTTCTCCTACTTTATAGTTAGAAACGATTATACTTTCTTCATACCTCACTTGTTCAATAAAATGTTCATAATCCTTTCTGTCTGTTTCAGAAAGCTTAAACACATCTAATTTTTCTTTAGCTTGCTTCAGTCCTTTGGCTTTGAATTCGTCTTTTATTTCATCGGTCTTTAAAAAATAAATCCATTCGTCTAATGTGTTTTTTGCTACTTCGTTAAATTGATTTACTTTTAACACATAATATTCAGGATATATCTTAGATACATTCTCTGTCTTGTATAGTAATTGCTGGTCGTGAGATAATTTCAACGTATCTTTCTTGTTTAATCCAATAAAACTTGTTGTGCCATGATAGATATAGTCTTCGCCTTGTCCAAGGTCGAAGTAAACTATATTTACAGATATTACTTTTTTTATTTCGGCATATTTCATGCCTTCGTCCATGTTTTCTAACAATAGCCTTGAAGTGCCAAACAATATTCGAAGTAAGTAATCGTGTTCTCTATTGTTTTGTATTTCAATTATGATAAGTTCTCCTTTTGTATTCTTAACAAGCAAATCAACCCGAGTAAACTTATCTTCTTTATAGTCTTTGTTACTTTCGCTTTCCAGTATATTTTCTATTTTAATGTCTTCATTGAGCAATTCTGACAAGAAGCCTTCTAAAATATCAAAGTTGGCTTTATTTCTCAAAAGTCGTTTTACTGCCCAGTCGAATCGTATTAAATTTTTCATTATACTTTTTTTTGCAAATATACTTAAATTTATCTCTGTAAGAAAGCATTTTTTTGTTTAGTAAACGATTTGACGAGGGAACATGTAAACTGGATACAAGGGATAAATATTTGATTACTTCTGGAGACTGAGCGGAGTCGAAGTCTGGGAACTCTGATTTTGCTTGGCAAACAAGTTGAAAGGTAAAAGAGTAGACAAGTAAACGGGTTGACGAATTTGTTTTATCTAAATAATGGAACACGGATAACACTGATTGAACGGATTAAAGCGGATTCTTTTCAGGAAAATGGATAAATGGGGTAAATTTGTGTTTAAACAGAGACCGTAGGCGAGAAAACGGTCAACTTCATAAATCTATATTGAAAACACTTTCATTTATTTTTTCAATGATTTCCTTTAAAAAATTTCCTTTTTACACTTCCATGTTTGCCTATAACTTGGTTTTCGAGAATTAGTGAAATTAGCTGACATCTGACTTGACAGGGCTTCTTAGATGGCTTAGTTAGCATTTCGTTATTTAAAGAAAAACTAAATTCATCATAAGGGGCTGATGACGATATCATCACACCAATAAAAGCATCTTCATATTGATTTACATTATTATTTGAAAGCACAATAGTTGGGTGTAGTCTAAATGCGTCTTATTGGGTAGATTTGCAGTGTTGACAACTCTTAAAAGATTGTTTTATGGATAACCTTGGCAATAGAATACAGAACCTAAGAAAGCAGATTGGTTTAACTCAGTCTCAACTTGCTGATAAGATAAATATTTCTCATACACAAATGGCAAGGTATGAGATTAAAGGCGTACAGCCTCCCGCAGATGTACTCGAAAAACTGGCCGATGTGTTTGATACTTCTATTGATTACCTCGTAAGAGGTGATAAATCTCAAAAGGTTGAAAGCACTTTAAAAGATGCTGAACTGATTAAGGAGTTTAAAAGATTAGACGAGCTGCCGGAAGATGAGAAAAAGTCTATCCTGAAAGTGGTTAGTTCTCTTATCCGTGATTTTAAAGCAAGGCAAACGTATTTGGTATTATAAAAGAAGCCCGGTTTCCCGAGCTTCTCCTTTTGTTTTTGTGTAACACAAATATATGTGCTTGCGCTACAAAATACATGTAATGAAAATATTAGCTTAGTCTAATTTACTAATTGTATCATATAAAGCCTTCTCCTGCTTCCTTTTAAGAAATTGTTGAATGACTAAACTAAAACCCATAAGTAGTGTTAAAAATGAGGATTGAGGATGCATCATTAAATGAAAAATAAACCCTGAAATTATTATGACTATCTCAGAATATATAATAACTGAGCCAGTTTTAGAGTTTAAAAAACCTTGATTTAGCATAATTCTTTCATCATTATTTTTATCTACATTATAATTTTTAATGTAGGAATGGAAGATACTAAATAAACTTTCCCCTCCAATTGCTTCTTTAGAGGTTTTATTATCCTTAAAGCCCCAGGTTTTGCTCCCGCCATTTTTTAAATAAAGAGTAAGGATAGTGTTTTTAGCAGGTGAAAAGTAAAATTTATATGATTGAATTTCGCTCCATTTCAAATTCAATTGTCCTTCTGCTGTTTCATTTTTCAAATGATATTTTGTAACAGAAAAAGATAAATCATCGAATTCTAAAAATATCCGTTTGGTAAATATTTGCTTTATTTTTTTCTCAAAAGCAAATGGTAGTATACAAAAACAAATAAAACCTATAACACCCAAATAAGGAGCATTTAACCACATGCCAACTAATATTAATATTGTTACGAAAAGCATAATGGCAATAAAAAAGTACAAAAACCCCTTCGTTGCATTGTAGTCTTCTGTTTTATATTCTGTTTTCATTTATTTCTTCTTATTTATGTTTGGTTTTATCTTCATCGAGAATATTATACACGTCAAAACCCACTGTCCCAACAGTTACTCCAACAGTTACTGGAATTGCAACTGAGTCCCAGATTTCACCTACTCCAAAAAACTCAGAAGTAACACCAGCTACTGAAAGACCTAAAGCAGCCCAATCTTTCCAGTTTCCACCATGATTAGTAGCTATATTATAAATTGCAGGACCACCACCAGCTATCGCACCAATTACAGTTCCAGTTCTTGTAAACCCTTCTAAAGCCTTTCCTGATTCTTTTAATACAGCCTTTGTAATACTTATTGGAGTATTCATTGCATCAGCTCCAAGACCCGTAGCTTCAACCACATGTTTGAAAGTTTCACCGCCGACCTCTTGTCCTGAGGGATTTTCATCGTCTATTTTTTCATTCGGTTTAACAACAAACTCCTTAAGAGAAATAGTAGTTTTCTCCCAACCCTTTTCACCCATTGTCCATGAATTTAAGTCTTTATCAACAGCACACTGAGGCTTTCCTTCTTTGTCTAGCGATACTATTGTACCATCATTTGTATAAAATTGGGCTAATCCACCACCATCTCTTTTACTATAATTTACAGAACGAGTCATACCCACATAAGACCAATTACCAGACTCATAAGAGTCATCAAGTGCCCCTTCATTATACTTATACTCTCCAGTAGTTTTATTTCTATACCATTCATACCCACTCGGGTCGGTATACTTCATCGGGTTATTTAAGCAATATGCATAGCGATTGTAGCTTTGGGTGTTTTCGGGTGCTTGCACAAAAGGGTCGGGGCTTAGGAACTGTCCCAAGCGTGAGTCGTAAGCACGCCCATTCATATTTATTAGTGCAAATTGGTTTAGGTGCTCGTGTAGGGTGTAACCACGGTCGGTAATAAGTGTAGTGTTTAATGTTGATAGCTCAGATGAGTTTAATACTGCCCAAGTGCTGGGGTTACGGCGGTTTCCCCAAGCATCATAGCTAAGGTCGTTGGCAATGGTGCCATCGGGCTTATTTAATTGAAAATTGAAAATTATCAATTGCCCATTATTGATTGTATTTGAGGAGAAATACTGCATTGAATTTTTAAATGGAAAACCTTAATCCAAAAGTACACATATTTTTATAATTACACCAAGATACTCAAAATATAAATTAGTTTCTATCTGCTTTAATATTAGAATTTTTAACAATATATAGGGGACGTTTTTTAATATTATCGCCCATTCTGCCAATATATTCGCCAAGTAGCCCAACACAAATTAGTTGTATGCCACCAATAAACATAATACTTATGATTAATGAAGTCCAACCGGGCACAGTATCATTCCAAATAAATTTAGCCCATAACGCATAAATCATAATAAGGAATGCAATAATTGAGACAAAAAACCCCATTATAGTAGCTAATTTAAGTGGAAAATCGGAAAAAGCAGTTATGCCATCCATCGCTAAGCGAAACATCTTTTTATAAGTGTAACCCGTTTCCCCTGCTTGTCGTTTATCACGATTATAGCTGACAAATGTTTGATTGAAGCCAATCCACGAAATTTGCCCACGCAAAAACTTATGTCTTTCAGGCATTTCTTTTAGAACATCAATAATTTTACGGTCTATTAATCTAAAATCTCCTGTATCTAAAGGAATATGAACCGATGTAATCATTTTCAATAAGCGATAAAATAATTTTGCACTTATTTTTTTAATCCAACTTTCGCCATCACGTTGATTGCGTTTTGCGTAAACTACTTGATAACCTTCATCATACTTTTTAAGCATATCAAATATCAACTCTGGCGGGTCTTGCAAATCGGCATCAATAATAATTGCAACATCACCCTTAACATGATCCAATGCTGCCGAAACTGCAATCTGATGTCCAAAATTTCGGCTAAAATCAATATATTTAACCTTTTTATCTTTTAAAGCTAGGTTTTTTATAATATCAATTGAACTATCCTCACTTCCATCGTTTACAAAGCAAAATTCATAATCAGTATTTGACAATTTTTTAATAATATCAGTTATTCTACTATATAACATACAGATATTATCTTCTTCATTATATACAGGAATTATCAATGAAATAAGCATCTTATAGCAATTAATTATGCAAATGTTAATTATGCAAATGTAAATAAAAAGAACATAAAAAAACTGAATTTATAATGCTTCATTAGTTTGCCTGAAAAAACAAAATATCAATGAACAATTATTTTTATTTTAACCATATATTTTTTTTTACCTTTGTGAATATATTAATCTATGAATTAGAACCATGAATTGCATTATTTGTGAAAGTTCCTCAAGCAAACTCTTATATAACAACACGCTTAAAAGGTGCAATCAATGTGGCTTTATTACAGCAAATACCGAAATTTCTGATGTAGTACTATCTGAAATATACTCAGAAAATTATTTTAAAGGAGGTGAATACCTAAACTATTTGTCGGATAAAGACGGAATAGTTAAAAACTTCAAAAACAGACTTTTAGAAATTAAAAAGATATATCCAAATTTCAATCCAAGCAATGCTATTGAAATTGGCTGTGCGTACGGTTTATTTGGCGAATTATTGAAAAAAGAATATCCAACAACTGATTATATTGGCTACGATGTTGTTCCCGAAGCATGTAAACATGCAAACGAAGAGTTAAAGTTGAATGTAAAATGTGAAAACTATTTAAATAATACTATAAACAACAATTACTCTGATATTTTTTTATGGGATGTAATTGAACATTTGCCAAATCCTGCGCTATTTATTAAAAAACTAAGCGAACAGAGCAAATCTGGCTCTCGAATATATATTTCTACTGGAGATATAAGTTCTTTATTGGCAAAAATTCAAGGTAGTAAATGGCGTCAAATCCATCCGCCTTCTCATTTGCATTATTTTTCGAAACAAACATTATCTCGTTTGTTAGAAAATGAAGGATTTATCACTAAAAAAGTGTTTTATCCATCTGTTTCTAGAAGCTTAAAGCAAATTTTTTATTCGTTATTTTTGCTGAATAAACAATCTACTTCCAAAATAATAAATGGTATTTACAATCGTATTCCCGAAAACAGCTATTTTAATATAAATACCTATGACCTTTTATTTTTAATCGCTGAAAAAAAATGAACAAGCCAAATTTAAGCATCGTTATTCCTTTGTTAAATGAAGAGGATAATATTGATAAACTTTATGTAGAATTAATGGCAGTTTTAAAGCCCATGTCTTGCAAATATGAAATACTATTTATAGATGATGGCAGCACAGATGAGTCTTTTATAAGAATCCTGCAAATAAAAAAATTAGATCCTAATGTCAGAGGAATATCATTTTCTCGAAATTTTGGTCATCAAGCTGCTTTAGCTGCAGGAATTGCAAAAGCAAAAGGAGATGTAATTATTTCAATGGATGCTGATTTACAACATCCGCCAAGTTTAATCCCCGATTTATACGCTAAACATCTAGAAGGCTTCGAAATTGTTAATACAAAACGCATTGAAACCGAAGATGCTGGGCAAATAAAAAAAATAACATCAACGGTTTTTTATAAAATCATCAATTCATTTTCAGATATTAGAATAGAACCAGGAGCTGCCGACTTTAGATTAATAACAAAGAAAGTGGCTGAAGCTTTTTTAGAAATTAAAGAAAAAGACCGTTTTACCAGAGGATTAGTAAGCTGGATGGGCTTCTCGCAAGCCTTTATCATTTACAATGCACCATCCAGAACAGCAGGTGTGTCAAAATACACATTTAGTAAAATGTTGAAATTTGCTATTTCTGGAATTACATCCTTTTCGTCAAAACCACTTCGTTTGGCTCTTTACTCTGGCTTTATGGTTTCTCTAATTGCATTAGTCTACTCCATTTTCGCAATAATTTCAAACATTCAAGGCAAAACTATACCCGGTTGGACTTCAATTTTGCTTTCGGTATTATTTATCGGAGGAATACAACTAATAACACTTGGCATTTTTGGCGAATATCTTGGTAAAATATTTATTGAAATAAAAAATAGACCTTTATATATAATAAACAAGACAAGCGATGACATTGAAATTTGATTTTGCTAAATTTATTGAAAAAAGAGGGAAATTAATTGGATTATTCCTCACTATAATCCTTGCTTTTATTGTATTATGCGTGTTTTTTGGCTGTATATTATTGCACCCCTCCCAATATTGTTTTGCAATAAATGGTGATGGTTTTCAAAGCTATTTTAATACTATTTACCATATCAAGTACGACCATAGCTTTTCATACTCATTTTCTCAAAATTATCCTTACGGCGATCAAGTTTTGTTTACCAATAATCAAGTTCCACTTTCTACTTTTTTAAAACTTATTAACGACAATATTTATCCAATATCTTTTCTTCAAATCATTGGGATTGTGAATCTAGCAATGATTTTTTCAGTGGTAATTTCTGCTGCATTTATATATCTAATTTTTGCAAAATTAAACGTAAATATAGTTGTTTCAGCAATTGCAGCAGTAGCTATTGCATACTTATCGCCAATGATTTGGCGTTTCCCGGGTCATTTTTCCTTAAGTTATCATTTTGTTATACCAATAACAATTTATCTTATACTACTTTTTGATGAAAACAAGAATAAGTGGATCAGCTGGATTATCGCGCTATTCTCATTCACAATGGCATGTTTCCACATGTATAATTTTGTATTTATATCGTTAATTGTTGCTTGTTATTTTATTTGGGAAACTATCTGTGATTATTCAAAAACCAAATTAACCAAGCGTCTCTTGCATTTATCTGTTCAAGTTTTAGTTCCATATATAGTGCTATTAACATGGATATATTTCACCGATGATGCAATCAATAGAACTAATAATCCTTGGGGATTTTTTGTATGCAAAAGTGGAATATCGGGTGTGTTTTTCCCTGATAATGATTTTATTAATAGCACCATTAAAAACACTTTTTCAATGCCAAATGTAGAATGGGAAGGCTGGTCGTATATTGGGCATTTTGCAACATTTATGTATTTTATTATTTTCGGAATATTTTCGATAATTCCTTTTTTCGGCTCAATATCAATAATATCGATACTTGTACTAGCAATTATTTGTTTAGGGTTATTTAAATTAATAAATAAAAAATGGTATACTATTCATCTTACAGATAATAATATTGTTAATTTTTTATTATTTACTGCATTTGTCAGTTTGATAATATCTTTCGCATGGCCTTTTGTGCTAGATAAAGACATGCTAAAATACATGGGTCCTTTGAAACAATTTAGAGGCATTGGACGTTTTTCTTGGATATTTTTCTACATCATCAATATCATAGGTTTCTATTGTATTTCAACAAAACTAAAAAATAAGATTCTGCGAAATGCAATACTAATAACGGCATTAACAGTTGTAAGCTACGATTCCTATAAAAACATTAAATCAATATCAAGTTTTTTAGAAAACGAATCGGCTGAACTACTCGATGATAATAATATTTCTGAAAACAATTCATGGTTAAAAAATATTAAGCCATCAGATTATCAAGCAATAATGCCTTTGCCCTATTTCCATATTGGATCCGAAAGTTTTGGCGTTGCTCCGAAAGACAATATTGATTATTATGCTTACATTGCTTCAATAAAAACAGGACTTCCAGTAAATGCATCAATATCTAGTCGAACTTCAATCAACCAATCTTATAATTGCTGGCAATTAGCAATAGAACCATACAGATTTCCTGAGGTAATCAATAGCTATCATTCGAAAAAACCATTATTATTAATGGTATTAAAAAATTCTACCCTTTCAAAATCTGAAAATAATTTAATATCAAAATCAAGCCTATTATGTTCAACTAGCATCATAAACTTCTATAATCTTCCATATATCGAATTATCAAAACTAGCAGAAAATCTTTATAATGAATCTTTAAAAATTTATTCGAACACAAGGCTTTTTGCGAAAGAAAAATTTGAAGTATTAGACTCATCAGACAATATAGTTTTCAATGATTTTGAACAAATAAAATCCAACGTTTCATATCAAGGAAAAGGGGCTCTATCAGGAGATGTATCAAAATATATTCAAGTATGCAATTATATTATTAATAAAAATAGCACAAATTCAAAAGCAAATTATGTTGTTTCATTTTGGGTTAATTCTATTTTAAAAGATTTAATTCCAAGAACACAAGTTATTATAGACTTATCAAATTCTGACTCTACAAAGAATATATCAACTCAATATACTGATATTGCAAGAAACATTAATACGATAGACAAGGAATGGGGTCTTTTTGAATATACTATCAACGATGTTGAGCCTAATTCAAAATTAAAAATAGTAGTTCAGAACCAAGATATTAAACCAAAAAATTATATTTATATAGATAATCTCTTGATTAGAAAAGAATCGAATAATGTATATCAAAAGAATAAAAATTCATTGTTTTATAACAATATGATTTACATAAAAACGAATTAAAATTAGCCCTATTTTTTTAAATAAATTTCAATCGTTATGTTTATAAAAAAACCAGCTTTAGTTCTTTTTTTTCTGCTAATTCTTCTTTCACTTGCATATAATTTTCAGGAAATATTGTTCATTGGACCTTATTCAATCCATCAATGGAGACAGACTGATTGCTTATCTGTTACTTTAAACTACTTTCGAGAAAACTTAAATTTTTTAGAGCCATCTATAAACTGGATTGGAGCAAAAGGAAACGGAAAAGTAGTTGCCGAATTTCCTATCATATATTTTATAATAGGAAATTTATGGAAGTTATTTGGGCAGCATGAAAGTATATTTAGAATATTTAATTTATTAATTGTTTTCACAGGATTATATCATTTGTACAAACTGTTCAAATCTCAATTACAAAGCTCTTTTTGGTCAATCTTTTCCGTATTGTTTTTGTTTACATCTCCAATTTTAGTTTACTACTCTAATAGTTTTATTGCAGATGGACCTGCTTTGGGATTAGCTTTGATTGCATGCTATTATATCTGGAAGTACTACTCCACAAATGTCAGAAATGCATTATATCTAGCATGTGTATTTTTTCTTTTGGCTGGATTAATTAAGTTGTCTTCCTTATTAATTTTTGTTGCCTTAATTCCATTTCAGATATACCTAATTATTAAGAAAAGAAAATCCTACCCAGTTTATACTATTTCACCATTTATAATTGTTATTATTCTAATATTTGCATGGCTAAAATATGCTAACATTTATAATTCAGCAAATAATGACGGACTATTTTTACAAGGAATATTGCCTATTTGGAAGATGAATGCGCTTCAGATAAAAACGATGGCAGTCGCACTGTATAATGATTTGCTTCCTAGCTTTCTTAATATAACTGCACTTTTCATCGTTTTGTTTATGTTTATTTTTTCTTTAATAAACTATAAAAAGGCAAACAAATTTCTAATTTCAGTAAATGTAATAACTTTTGCAGGAGTTTTTGCTTTTATAATTTTATTCTTTCAAGTTTTCAATGTTCATGACTATTATTTAGTTAATTTATTAATTATTATTCCTCTTACTATATTAACTTTTTTAGATCTTATTAAAAAAAATTATCCTAATTTTCTAGAAATAAAATCAATAAAAACATTGGCTGTTATAGCGCTGTCAATGCTTATTTATCATACCGCAGTAATAAACAGAATGAAATACAATGCAAAAGATAGAATTGTAAAGGCATCGATATTCATTGACAAAACTACATTTGATTATTGGGATTGGTATCATTGGTATTACAGTTATTCATTTAAAGCTTTAGAAACTGTAAAACCGTATTTAAGAAGTCTCGGCATAAAAAGAAGTGATAAAGTCATTTCAATACCCGACCCTACGCCTAATATCTCTTTGTATCTAATGGATCAGAAAGGATTTACCGATTTTGGCTATGCCGAAAAAGGTGAAGAACGTATAATTAAATTTAAAGAAATGGGGGCTAAATATCTGATCATATTTGACCCATCCTTAGTTAATCAAGAATACTTAAAACCCTTTTTAAAAAACCAAATAGGGACTTATGATAATATAAGTATCTTTAAATTATGAAAATAAATTATATTTCAAAATACACCAGATTGCTCTAAAACCATCCTTAGCTCCTATTTTTTTGCCTTCTATATAGTTTCTCCCATTATAAGAAATGCCAACTTCGCAAATTTTAATATTTGATAATTTTGATAATTTTGCAGTTATTTCTGGTTCAAATCCAAATCGCTTTTCCTTTAATTCAATTCTTTTAAAGATTTCAGATCTGAATAATTTATAGCAAGTTTCCATATCTGTTAATTTAAATTTGGTAAAGAAATTTGATAATCTAGTTAAAAATTTATTCCCAAAAGTATGTATAGAAAAAGCTGCTTTATGAAATTGATTACCAATAAATCTTGAACCGTAAACTACGTCAGAATTATTGTTAAACATTTGTTTTAAAAGCAAATTGTAATCCTCTGGATTATATTCCAAATCAGCATCCTGAATTATTAAGAAATCGCCAGTTGAAATTTCAATTCCTCTATGTATAGCAGCTCCTTTACCTTGATTTTCAATCTGATTAAATAATTTAATATTTGCTAAAGGATGTTCTTTTAAAAAATCTTCAATTATTGATACTGTATTGTCTGTAGAAGAGTCGTTAATTATGATTACCTCTTTATGTATATTAAATACTAGCTCAACTTTTAAAATTTGGGCGAGTATTAAATGGATGGTTTTTGCCTCATTATATGCAGGAATAACTATGCTTAGTTTCATTTATTAAAAATGTAAGAAGGTAAATAATTTTCAAAGATATTTATTTTTTAATAGTTTTCAATAAAAAAAACTAAAACAAATATGTGAACAAATATCATTTAGCTATTGCATGTGTTTTTATAAAATCAAATCCTTAACTTGATAATTGTCAATTTATTAAAAAAATTTTTTTCAAAATTCATAAAATTCATGTAAATTTGTAGATGAATAAGTTTTTTAATTAGACATGATTCAAAAAAAGTGGGTTTTTCTATACATATTAGCTTTTCTAATAAGTTTTAATTCAACAACTTATGGGAATAGGATTATTATAAGCACCAACTCTACTCTATTATTAATATCCATTCAAACTGATATAATTTCTGGAAGTCCTTTTTGCCCTGGAGCATCTGTTAGTATCCCTTTTACAATAAGTGGTGGAGATGCTGATGCAGGAAATATATTTACAGCACAACTATCAGACGCCTTTGGGAGCTTTGCTACTCCTATTAATATTGGAACTTTGACTGCAACTTCATCTGGTTTAATCAACGGAATCATTCCTGTAAATACACCAGCAGGTACCGCATACCGAATAAGAGTAATTGCATCAAACCCATATACAGAAGGCACCTCAAATAGTATTGATTTAGAAATATTAAATCTGCCAAGTATAACAGTAAATTCAAACGATACTATTTGTGTTTCATCTGACTATCCAGTTAGTGGAATTATTCCCCAGTTTTATAATTCACTATCATGGTCTGCCTCCGGTGATGGCGTTTTTTCTATGCCAACATCTCTTGCAACTACATATACGCCAAGCATTAATGACAAAACTTTTGGCTCGGTTTGGATAAAGCTTACTGCTAGCTCTAGTTGTGGGAACGATGTGGACTCTATGAAACTTGTTTTAGTTTCACCACCTACTGCTTTTGCAGGTAACGACACGCTTGTTTGTGCGTGGGAAGACATAGCACTTATTACTGCAAATGCAAACAATTACGATTCATTAGAATGGAGAGTTTCTGGAGAAGGCAGTTTAAATGACACGTTAATCCTTAATCCTATTTATTCGCCAGATACAACCGATTATATAATTGGGTCTGTTACGCTATCTATATTTGCAAAAAGCAAATATTGTGGTACTGCATTTGATCAAATAATAATATCATTTAAAACACCTACTTTTACTTTTGCTGGTGGAAACGATACGATTTGCATAGGGAATAATTACACTCTCAACAATTCAGAAGTGTCTAACTTCGATTCGCTATCTTGGTCAACTACTGGAACTGGTACTTTTGACAATAATTTAGCACTACATCCAACTTATACTCCTTCTGCGGCGGACACTACCGCCGGCTTTTCAAATTTAATTTTAACCGTTTTTGCAGAATGTGGTCCCTATAAAGATACTGTTCGATTAGCTATTTTTGGGAGTCCAACTCTATTTGCAGGTTCTGACTCTGCAGTCTGTAGCCTCGACACACTGACACTTAATTCTGCAAATGCCCATGATTACAATTCTATACATTGGACTAGCAGTGGGTTTGGTCATTTTATTAATCCCAACCGATTAAATGCCTCCTACATTCCATCTCCACAGGATGCTTCATTGGACTCAGTTGTTTTTGTAGCAACATTATATAGTATTTGTTCCGATTCAATTGTTGACACTGTGAAATTTAAATTTTTCAACTTTCCAAATGCTGGTTTAGAGGATACAGTTAAAGCATGTCGCGGGCAAGAAATGATATTAACCGCAGTAAGTGGAGGAACTTACCACTGGAATAATGGATTTAATTTTGCCTCAATGGCAATTTTACCCAGCCAAACAAAACAATATAAAGTTACAGTTACAAATGCTTGCGGTTCGTCTGTCGATTCAGTCATTGTTTTTGTTTTGCCAACACCTGTGCTAGAAGTTTGTAGCGATACAACAATTGACTTTATGTTCCCAGCTCAATTATGGGCAACTGGTGGAACAAGCTACGAATGGACTCCTACTGATGGACTTGATAACCCTTTTATTGAAAACCCAACTGCAAATCCCAAACAAACAACTGTTTACTATGTTACTGCTTGGGATAGTATTCACTTGTGTGCTGTAATTGATTCCGTAATTGTTCATGTTTATGTAAGAGAATACGATATTTATCTTCCTTCTGCTTTTTCTCCTAATAAAAATGGTGGCGATGGAAATAATGATGTTTTCAGAGCTTTACCATTAGGTTTATTTGGAATGACGAATTTTAAAATGGAAATTTATAATCGCTGGGGACAATTAATTTTTGAGAGTACCGACCCTAGAAAAGGTTGGAATGGAATAAATACTGAAAAAAATCTACCTTATGATATAGATGGTTACCTTTATAAAGTAACTGCAACTGACCCTTATGGCAAAGTATTTTTAAAAACTGGAAGTGTAGTCTTAATTAAATAAAAAAATTAAGATTGACTAAAATAATAAGTTGAATGAAAAAAATTGTTATTATACTATTTTGTTTTTTAATGCTTGGAAGTATAAAATCCCAACAAATTCATCGTGCCTTATTTTATTCCACCCCTGTTTTTAATAATCCAGCTATGTGTGCTTTATCGGGTGGAAAATTTGTGGTAGGAACAAGCTATAAAAATCAATGGAAATCTTTAGGTGCTGATTTTAAAACCAAAACTATTAATATAGGCAAAACTATCATTTTTAGCAGAAAAGGACATATTGCAGGATTCGAGTTTTCTTTACTTCAAGATGATGCTGCTGGGTTAAAAACAACTAATGTAAATTTTAGTTTTGCCCCTGATTTGGTTTTTTCTGTAGGAGACCAACAAAGTAGAGTTCGCTTTGGGTTATTAGGAGGCTTTGTTACTAGAAGTTTAAATACAGCTAATTTCACCTTCGAAAACCAATTTACAGGCACTGGTTTTAACCAAGCATTACCTTCTGGAGAAACCATATATTTTGTAAAAAAAACAATTCCAATTATTAGTTTTGGTTTTTTATATTATAATTTACCGCGTCAACTTGAACGCCGTCAGGTTAATCCGTTTTTTGGTTTTGCTTTTAATAATGTTGTTAAATCGGATGCTTCATTTTATGAAAACGCTTATGTTCACGAACAAACAACTCGATTTGTAGTGCATGGAGGCTTGCGTTTCGATAACCATTTTGCATTTGAAATAACTCCTATGGTCAATTATATGAAAGAAGCCATCGACCAAGAACTTTCAGCAGGAATAAATTTTAAATATAATTTTACTGAATTTACTTCTGCTCGCTTTGCTAGTTCGAAAAGAAATATTTCGGTTGGATATATGTATAGAAAAAGAGGTGGAATGGTTTTTTATATGGGAGGCGAATTTATGAATACAATTTTAGGAATTGGCTACGATATAAATAGTAAAGGACTGATGATTGGCACATCTCCTCAAGAATCTATAGAAATTTGTTTGAAATTCAGAATAAAAGGCAATCATAATTCAACAAGATTTACAACTGGAGGCAAAGGTTTTTATTTTGAAAACCTGCCTGTTCCAATGTATTAATAATTAATATGCATCCACTATCAAAAAACATATATCCGGTTTATCATTTAAGCTTATTTAAAGAGAGTAAGACTTTTGGCTATTATATTTTTGATGCATCTGATTATTTTTCAAAATATCCTTTATTGAAGGAAAAGCATGCGTTAAATGTTTATTCAATAATATATGTTCAAAGTGGTGAAGGATTTTTAGAGATTGATGATGAAAAAATAATAATTTCTTCACAACAGCTTTTTATGATTTCACCTAATCAAACCCAATTAATTAAACCTAAATCAAATTTTAAAGCTTTTATTATTTTATTCTGTCAAGATTTTTATTTAGAAGAATATGATTTAACCCGACTACTAAAGGTTTTCATTCCTTCATTATCAACTAGCATAAATAAAATTTCACCTTATATTTTACTTAAAGAAGAAGCAATTAACATAGATAAAATTGTTTCTTTAATGTTTGCTGAATATAATCAAGAGAACATAAATGTTTCAACTACAATACTTCGCTCTTATTTAAATGCCTTATTAATTAAAATTAATCAACTAAATTTGCTTCGTTCTTCTAAAGATTTTGATTATAATAATGAAATAATAATTAATTTCTCGCAACTTGTCGAAAACAACTTTATTAAACAACAAGATTTGAGTTTTTATGCAAGCGAATTGAAAATATCAGAAACCAAGATTAACAAAATTGTGAAATCACACTTTAATTCTAGCATAAAAAAAATAATTCATAATAGACTAATGCTAGAAGCAAGAAAGCTTCTATGTAATTCAAATTTTACAGTTGCAGAAGTTTCAATCCACTTAAATTTTTCTGATAATTCCTATTTTAATAAAGTATTTATAAAACATCATACAATCACTCCTGGTCAATTTAGATCATTGCATCAAAAATATACCATAAATAGGAATTAAAGTACCACAATTTACATCTTAATATTTGATACTTTTGAGAAAGGCGTTTAGCGACTCAAAAAAATGATATATAGTTTCAGAAAATTGTTGAAAGATTTAATACTACTTCTAATTTGCTTTACTGCATCTTTTAATTGTTTTAAGTTGTCGGCTCAAAACAACCTGCATTTTATCGGCAAAGTTATAGATTCTACTAGTAATCAGCCAATTCCATTTGCTGTTATTAATACGTTCTCTCTTAAGCAAAATACAACTTCAAATATTAAAGGATTTTTCTCCATCGATTTAAAACAAAAGAATAATTTAAAAATTGAAATTAGTTGCGTAAGCTATGCCTCGAAAACTGTAAGTATTGATACAAATAAATTATCAGATACTATTACAATCAAGCTTCAAGACCGATTCTTGAATATTGATGAAGTTGTAATAACAGCTACCAGAACAGAAAAAATGCTAAAAGACGTTCCTGTATTAACACAAGTCATTGCATCGGCACAAATGCAAAATACAGGCTCAACAAATATTTCCGAAATAGTAAATTCAGTTAAACCTGGAGTTGACTTTTATAACGAAGGGCGAGGAATGACATTCAGAATGCAAGGTTTAGCTGCTAAATACACTTTGTTTTTAATTGATGGCGAAAGAATTGCAGGAGAAAATAGAGATAATATTGATTATACCCGATTAACGTCATCCAATATTGAAAGAGTTGAAATTGTTCAAGGTGCATCTTCTTCATTATATGGTTCGAATGCAATTGGTGGCGTGGTAAATTTAATTACCAAAACGCCTGTTAATCCAATTGAAGCTAATATTTATTCAAGAGCTTCAAAATATATGGAAATAGAAAACGGAGCAAATTTAGGGTTTAAGGCTAAAAAATTAAGCTACTTTGCAGATGGTTCTAGTAAGTTTTCAAATGGGTACGACAAAACACCTTCTACGCCAGATTTGTATACCGTTGAGCCTTATCAGTGCTATTCTGTATTTAACAAATTGAACTATGATATTTCCGAAAAGTTTCAAATATCAGCCAGAGCTTCATATTTTAGTCGCGAACGCTTTGATGTAACAACAATACCTAAACATCCTTTTTATACCGACTTAACAATGGGGTTAAATGCTAAAGTGAAATATTCTGAAAATATAGATTTCACAGCAAGTGTTTATAGAGATTTATACAGTTCCTACGATGTTTTTGAAAGAAGAAATGATTCCTTAAGCAAAATATATAGCAATGCTCAGTTATCAACTAAGTTAATTTCAAATTTTAAAGTTAACTCTCCAAAATTTAAGATTAAAGAACATATATCAATTGGCTCTGAATACCTTTCAGATGAGGTTTTCGCTGAAAGAATTGAAGACTCCATTAAAAGCACAACTAATTATGTAATTTTTGCTCAAGACGAAATTTTAATAAAAAACAATTTAAACTTGACTTTAGGCTTAAGAAGTGACTGGCATTCAGATTACGGAAACTCGCTGTCGCCAAAAATATCATTTATGTTCAAACATAAAAAAATAAATTACAGAGCAACTTATGCTGAAGGCTTCAGGGCCCCAGGCATTAAAGAGCGATACTATGATTTTGATTTAGGTTTTATAATGATAAAAGGCAATAAAGAATTAGTGCCAGAAAAATCATATTACAAATCTATTTCTGCCGAGTATCTAACATCAAAAGGAAATATTAGCCTTAATTTGTATAATAACTACTTAAAAGACATGATTTTGGAACAGCCGATTCCTGGAGAATACAACGGATATACATACAAAAACATAAGCAATGCTGAAATTTCGGGGATAGATTTATTGGCTCGCTTAAAATTTTTAAAGAAATTTTCAATTACTTCAGGCTACAGCTTTACTTATGCCATTGATAAAGAGACAAATAAAATGTTATCAGGAGTTAGTAAGCACTCTGCAACATTAAGTATAGACTATTTTAAGAAATGGAAGTCGCAGGTTTTTGGAATAGCTTGCAGTGGAAAAATTTATGGCACAAAAGATTTTGTAAATATGACGGAAACAGGAGCATTATATGATGATGTTTTTCCAACCTATACTTTATGGAAAACTTCCATTATCACTAAGCTATTAAACGATGCAATATTTTTAAATCTAGGAATAGATAACTTATATAATTATAAAACTATTGGCGATATTATAAATACTGACCCTGGTCGAAGATTTTTTATTTCTATAAACATATCACTTGACAAATTATATAAACACTTAAAATCAAATTAATTATGAAAATCAGAAATTTATTATTATCTGCAACACTTTTAGTTGCATTAACTAATTGCAAAAAGGACGACGCACCTGTTGTAACCCCAAAAGAAGAAACGCCAGCATCACCAACTACATACGCAAAAGTAATGGATGTTAGAGCAAACTTAACAAGTTGGAGATATTTTAATTTCACAACTGGAACAGAAGTAAATGTTTTAAATTTTCATGATACATTATCTTGGGATTTAGGTATTCATTATGAAAGCTTTAGAACTAATGGCGGAACAAGCGGAATTGGTCAAGGTGCTGTTATTGATTTAGGTAATGTAGATTTTGCATCTGTTACTTTAGCTTCTATAGATGCAAACTCTTATGTTGCTGATGATTCAATTAGTGTACTAAAAAGCATGGTTGGAATGCCTGTATTTGAAACTGTGCCTGGTTGCGTACCTATGGAAGCTATGTTTCAATCGCCTCAAGGACCTCCTCAGCCTACTGATTACACGCCAAACAACCACGTCTACGTAATAAAAACAGCAAGCGGAAGAAGAGTTAAATTAATTGGCACATCATTCTTTGATGCCACAACTGGAACAGTATCAGGATATTTCAACTTTAAATACGAATTTTTAGATTAAACTACCCAATTTCAACTAAATCCATTTTCGTATAACACATTTATAATTTCACTAAAATGCCACAGTATAGACTGATGGCATTTTTAATTTAAAGAATCAATCTCTTACAAAATTTTATAAAAACACATCTGATTTAAATTTATAATACGTTTTTTTATTATTAATTATTGAAAACTAAAAATATTTATTAACTTTAGACTACAAAACAAATTTATTTATGAGTATAAAAGTATCTTACGAAAAAATTCTTGATTTTGTTAGCAAAAAAGAGATTTTGCAATTTGAAGATAAATTGCAAAAAGCACAAAAAGCAATAAATAATAAAACAGGTAAAGGAAACGATTTTCTTGGTTGGGTAGACTTACCTTTAGAAATTTCTCCCGTAATTGTTAAAGATATAAATGATACTGCTACTGCACTTCGCATGAATTCAGACTGTGTTGTGATAATTGGCATTGGTGGCTCATATTTAGGAGCCAAGGCACTGATTGAAGCTTTAAATCATCACTTTAGTTCCTTGCTGAAAACAAAAACAAATCCTGATATTATTTTTGCTGGTCATCAATTAAGCGAAGATTATATGACAGATTTGTTAGAATTGCTTGATAATAAAGATTATTCAATAGTTGTAATTTCTAAATCTGGAACTACAACAGAACCAGCAGTTGCTTTTAGAATTTTAAAAGAACATATAGAAAAAAAATATGGCAAAGAAAATGCAAAAAATAGAATTGTAGCTATCACCGACAAATCTCGTGGAGCATTAAAAACTACTGCTGATGCAGAAGGCTATAAATCTTATATTATTCCTGATGATGTTGGTGGAAGATATTCTGTACTTACACCTGTTGGATTGCTTCCTTTTGCTATTGCAGGCTTCGACATTTCAACATTGGTTGAAGGTGCAGTAGAAATGCGCGAACAAAACATCAATAATAATAGCATTGAGACAAATATAGCTTTTAAATATGCAGCGGCACGAAATGCACTTTACAGCAATAATTTCAATGTTGAAATCATGGTAAATTACCAGCCAAATCTTATGTTTTTCACCGAATGGTGGAAACAACTTTATGGCGAAAGTGAAGGCAAAGAAAATAAAGGAATTTTTCCTGCTGGCGTATCATTTACTACCGACTTACATTCGATGGGTCAATATATTCAAGAAGGTTTACGAATGATTTTTGAAACAGTAATTTCAGTTGAAAAACCAAAATCAGAATTAAAAGTAAACTCTGACTCTCAAAATTTAGATGGATTAAATTTTATCGTAGGAAAACGATTAAACGAAGTTAATAAAATGGCTGAGCTTGGAACTATGATTGCACACGTTGATGGTGGGGTTCCAAATATTCGTATTGCTATTCCAGAATTAAATGAATATTATCTAGGTCAATTGATATTTTTCTTTGAATATGGATGTGCTTTAAGCGGCTATTTATTAGATGTAAACCCTTTCGATCAACCAGGTGTAGAAGCATATAAAAACAACATGTTTGCTTTACTTGGGAAACCTGGATTTGAAAAACAAACTGAACAAATTAACAAGAGGATTGGGAAATAATAGGGTAACCGGTAACTGAGCGAATTCGAAGTAACGATGATTTCGACTTCGTTCAGTTCCCGATTAATCTCAACCCAATCACTGTTAGTTACTTTAATACTTTCAACTTTATTAACATTTAACTTAACAATATGACCGCAACTTTTAATCTTCCTTTACTTCAAGATGCTGATTTACGTGGCAAAATCGTGCTTGTTCGTGTTGACCATAACGTAGTTAAAAAAGGCATAATTCACGACCCGTATCGCATAGATGCCACATTAGGAACTTTATATTATATAAATGCCAAAGGCGGAAAAATTATTTTAATGTCGCATGTAGGTCGTCCAAAAAACAAAAAAACAGGCGAAATTTCTACAAACGATGAAAGCTCTGTTCAACCTATTGTTGATTATATCCAAAGTAAACTCCATATTTCGCTTAAAATACCTGAATTTAAGAACTACGAAAATAAAGGATATTTAGGGATTGAAACGTCTATTAATCACCTTATTAGAGATTTAAAGGAAGATAAAATTGATGGCATTTATTTGCCTAATACACGCTGGTTTGCAGGTGAAGAAGCAAAAGATGAAAAGGCGGATGAATTTGCTTATCAATTAGCTGGTTTAGCCGATATTTATGTAAATGATGCATTCGGTTCGTGGCAAGCTCATGCTTCAACAGTTGGAGTTACAAAGTATTTGCCTTCGTATGCAGGGTTTTTAATGCAAAAAGAAATAAACAATTTAGATAGAGTATTTAACCCCGAAAGACCTTATATTGCAGTAGTTGCAGGTTCAAAATTCGACACAAAAGTAGATTCGTTATATGCGTTGTTAAAATCAGCTGACCATCTAGTTTTAGGTGGAGTAATTTATAATGCCTTTTTATGTGCTAAATATGGCTTTAAAATCAAAGGAGTTGAAGAAGAAGACATAAAACAGGCTAAATCTTTTGCTGACTTTGCTGCACAATATCCAGGAAAATTAATTGAACTACCTTATATCGTAGAATCCGACACACTTGAAGGTAAATTTGAAGGAAAGTACCGCACCCATGACATTAGAAAAATCAAAGCTGGAACTCAATTAAATTACGTGTTAGATGTTGCAAGAGAATCATTCTACGATGAAAGCATTCATTCAATTTTTAAAATGGCGAAAATGGTTTTTGTAAATGCAGTTATGGGATTTACGCCTCATTTCAATGATGGAACCATCGCACTAGATGAATTGATAGATGAAAATCGTGACGCAGTTAAGCTTTATGGTGGTGGAGATACGATGCAAGAATTGAAACGTTTACTCCCTGGCTTATACATTGTGGCTCTTGATAGCCCAAATTATTATATTTTCACAGGTGGTGGCGCAGTTCTAAAAGCTATTCAAGAAGGCACAGTTGAAGGAATTGCACCAATTAAAGCTTTAGCAAAAAAGAAATAAAGCACATCTAGTGTTAATTTACTCTCAAAAAATCACGTACTAACTTATCACGCCAGAAACATAATCCTTTGTCTTCTGATGTTTTGGGTTTTCTAGGATTTCTTTTGCAGGACCATGCTCAATAATTTCTCCATTATGAATATAAACAATATAATCGGCAATTCTTCGAGCTTGTCGTAATATATGAGTAACAATAATAATTGTATATTTTTCTTTCAACTCAAGAAATTTTTGTTCGATATTATGACTTGATTGTGGGTCAAGTGCAGAAGTTGATTCGTCTCCCAAAATGATTTCTGGTTCAACTGCTAGTCCTCTTGCTAAACACAAGCGTTGTTGTTGTCCTATTGAAAGCCCAGCTGCGGGTGATTTTAGTCGGTCTTTCACTTCATCCCATAAACTGGCTTGTTTTAAATAGTGTTCAACTATTCTATCTAGTTCGGCTTTATTCTTATTTCCATGAATTCTTGGTCCATAAGCAATATTGTCATAAATCGACATTGGAAGCGGGAAAGGGCGTTGCGAAAGCAATCCCATCTTTTTTCTTATTCTCGTAACATCTATATCATCATCATAAATATTTTCGCCATCAACCATAACTTTGCCAGTTATCTTAACATCATCCGCCGACTCAAGTAAGCGATTAAAACACCTCATTAAAGTGGTTTTACCACAACCCGATGGTCCAATAATCGCTGTAATTGCCTTATCTGGAATTTCAATATTTATGTTTTTTAAAACATGATTTGAACCGTAGAAAACATTCAAATCTTCAATTTTTATATGTGTATTTTGCATTTTAAACTTTAAATTTCTTGTACCTTCTTATTAAAAAACGAGATATAACACTAACTAACAATATAATAACTGTAAGCACAAATGCCGAAGCATAAGCTCTTTCTCGCACCTCAACTATGGGCGAACCCAATTGAAAAAATATTGCTAATGGTAAAGTTGCTGCCGATTGGAACAAGGAAGTTGGAATATAATCGGTAAAGCCTGCTGTAAAAAGCACAGCAGCAGCATCACCAATTGCTCTACCAAAAGCAACTAGAACAGACGTTAGAATAACTGGCAATACTTGTCTTGATATTACTTTAAAAGCAGTTTCAAACCTTGTTGCTCCCAGTGCATACGATGCTTCAAATAATCCATTCGGAACCATTCTAACAACCTCATCAATAGTTCTAACAATTACTGGCAGAACAACCAGTGTAATAACAAGGATTCCAGCTAATAATGAAGTTTTAATTCCAAGAAATATCATTATTACAAAGCCAAATGCGCCATACACAATCGATGGAATACCCCAAAGCACATCGAAACAAACTCTTATTAAATTTGCCCTTTTAGAATCTTTTCCTGCATAAACATTCATATATATAACAATTGGATAGCCAATAATTAAAGCCAATACAGTTGCTCCAAATGCTAAATACAGCGAGCCAATTATAGAATTTAATATACCCCCTTCACCTCCCATATAAAATCCTCCTTTTGGAGTTTCAGTTAACATTTCTATTGATAAAGAAGGAAACCCTTTTGCAAAAACACTGCCAACTATAAGCAGCAAACTGCTCATAACAATCAATGCCGAAATACGCATCAATATCTTAAAAAATTCTTCTTCAGCTTTTCTTTTATCTAGCTTCATCCGTTACTCCTTTCTACTCTCATTAATATCCATCTCGAAAGCAAATTAAAAATCACAACAATAATAAATAATATCAAGGCTGAAAACATCAAAGCAGAGTCATATAAAGGGATTGAAAGCATTTCACCATAATTATTTGCAATTAAAGCTGGCAATGGATAACCCGCTTGCAAAGAGTTGCTTGGTATTTGAACCACATTACCAACAACCATAATAACTGCTAAAGTTTCGCCAAATGCACGTGATAAACCTAAAACAATAGCCGCAATAATACCAGGCTTAGCTTTTCTTAATACAGTATATTTTATGGTTTGCCATTTTGTTGCACCTAATGAAAGCGATGCATCTCTTAATTCTTGAGGAATAGATTTTATTACTTCAACAATAACATTTACAATAATAGGAATTACCATAATTGAAAGAACTAAACCTCCTGCTAATATTGAATATCCAGCCGATTGAATTCCAAAAAACGGAGCTAAATAATCTCTAATAAAAGGCACAATTACCAAAATACCCCAAACGCCAAAAATTACAGATGGTATTCCAGATAAAATATCTATAAAAGGATAGACAATTTTCAAGGCTTTACTATTTGCATATTCTGTTAAATATATTGCAAACAAAATACATAATGGAACCGAAAATAATATTGCAAGACCTGTTACCCAAAAAGTACTAACGATAAATGGCAACATGCCAAACTCGCCATTCAAAGGGTGCCACTTTCTTGAAGATAATAAATGTAAAAACGAATTATCCTTAAGAATTGGCAATGATTTTAGTAAAAGACCCAGTGCTATAAACAACACAAAAGAGCAAAACAGGATTGTTATACCCTGCATTGCTCTATGTGCTATAGTATCAATTTTCCTCTTCGATAAAATGTTCATTATTTAGCCTTTTCAATTGCTTGTTTCAATTTTTCTTCAGTAATTTTAATATACCCAGAACTTTCAACAAATGTTTGTCCTTCTGTTAAAACCCAGTTTAAAAATGCCATTACCAACTTTTTATCTTGTGGTTTTCCATTACAAACTAAATACAAATCTCTAGATGGAGGTGAAGGAAACTTATTTGCATAAATTGCTTTTACTAAATCATTTTTTGTTTGATAAAAATTTTCGTCCTCAGTAATTTTGCCATCACCATTTATGTCAAGTGGTAAAATTCTTAAACCGGAATTAACAGTACCTGTTTTCATATCATAAGCATAACAAATATTATTAAACCCTATACCTAAAACATCATTTCTAACAGCTTCAGCTAAACCTGGGTCGCCAAAAACTCCTGTGCCTTTTAAGTCTTCTTGTTTTTTACCCATGTATTTTGCCCAAACATCAGCAGCACCACATGCATCAGAGCGAGTATAAACTTTCATAGAGTTTTTATCTGCTTTTCCTATAACTGCTCCCCAATTCTTTATTTCCTCTGTTATAAATATTTTGGCAAAAGTTTCTTTACTAACACCTTTAGATAAAAGTTCTTTGCACAAAGGATTTTTTTCATTTATCATTGGAACAACGGCATCCTTAGAAACAGGAATAAACCATGCTCCCTTTTTTATTTCCTCTTCGTTGATTTCTCTTGAAACCATTCCAATGTCAACCATGTTTGACAAGGCATCAGCCATGCCTTTGCCTGCACCACCAGCAGAAATATCGAAACGCACATTTGGATACTTTTTTGTGAATTCTTCACCCCATTTTGTTGCTAATGGATAAAGGGCAAACGCACCAGAAATAGTAATTGTTCCTTTCATTTCTCCCTCTGAGCTTGCTGTTTTATTATTGCTACAGCCATTAAAAAGCATTGCTACCAAAATAGCAACTGTAAAAATTTTAGTTTTCATATCTTTTCTATAATGTATATATGTTTAGTATGCAAATATACAAATAATTTTATTGCGTGTTGATTCAATTTAATTAATTCATAAAAAATATTATCAACTAAGCTTCTTAATAGTCTTTTCTAACTCATAATATATAAAAAATTAGTTAAATTGTTAAATTTGAAGATATTAATTATTGAAAATTGAAAATTAACAATTCAAATACCAAAATATTATTAAAAACCTTGTATTTTTGATTTTATAAACTTTTAATTAATGAAAAGAGACTATATTTATTATCCAGACAATACAAAATTCAAAGAATTAAAAAGCGAGAGTACTGCTGGATTTAAATCAAAAGAGCAAGCAATTTCTGTTCTTGAAGAAAACAAACAGAAAATTTCTGAAATGCAAGATATACTTTATGCCGATAGTAAGCATGCTCTATTAATAATTCTTCAAGGAATGGACGCTTCAGGGAAAGACGGTATTATAAAACATGTAATGTCAGGAGTAAACCCTCAGGGATTTCAAATAAAAAGCTTTGGCACACCATCGCCTGAAGAATTTAAACATGATTTTCTGTGGCGCTGTAATAAAGAGATGCCTGAACGCGGGCATATAGGTATTTTTAACCGTTCGTATTATGAAGAAACTTTAATCGCAAGAGTTCATCCTGAGCTTTTAAGCAAACAATTTTTGCCTTTTATTCCAGAAAACCCAAAAAAAGATATGGAATTTTGGAAAATGCGTTTTACAGATATAAATAACTTTGAAAAATACATGAATAATAATGGATTTCATATTCTGAAATTTTATTTGAATATATCTAAGGAAGAACAAAAAAAACGTTTGTTAAAAAGAATAAATTACTCTCCAAAAAATTGGAAGTTTAAATTTGATGACATTTCAGAACGCCAGCATTGGAATGAATACATGAGTTACTACGAAGATATGTTTACGGCAACTTCTACAGATAATGCCCCTTGGCATATTATTCCTGCCGATAAAAAGCTTTATTCTCGCACTATCATCTCTCAAATAATTTTAAAAAAACTCGAAAGTTTAAATTTAAAATATCCAGAAGCTAGCTACAAACAAAAACGTGGCATTATCGAAGCTAGACATTTTCTTGATAATGAAAAATAATATAAATGAAAGATATTAATATATATTCCGTAAGTCAGCGCTGGAAATTCTTTCTGGTTTTTTTAGCTTTTGCAATTGTCTCTGCTTCTCTTTGGTATACTAATACCATGGTAAAAAAGATAGCAAGTGATGAAAGGAAAAAGGCTAAATTATGGGCAAATGCCATTGAAAGAAAAGCATTATTAGTGAGTTATACCGATGAATTATTCAAAAAAATCAAAGCAGATGAGCGATCCAAAATTGAACTTTGGGCAAGTGCTTATCATCGTTTACTGAGCGACAATTCGGCAAATGATCTAACCTTTTATATCAATATCATATCCTCTAATAAGAACATTCCTACTATTTTAACAGATAAAAACAACAAAATAATATCTTCAATAAATTTAAATATAGACGATTCTTTATCAATTACGAAATTAGAAAATAGTATTTTAGTTGACAGTTTGAAAAAATCGTTTACTCAACATGAACCAATTGAGGTTAAGTACCGGAACAAAACATTGAGTTTTATCTATTATAAAGACTCAAAATTGCTTTCTGAACTGCAAAAAGTAATGAATGACCTTATTAAATCTTTTTTATCAGAAATTGTTTTAAACTCAGCATCTGTCCCAGTAATAATAACAGACAGCACAAAAGAAAATATAATCGCTTTCGGAAATTTAGATTCCACGGAAAGTGTTAATCCGTCAATTGTCAAAATGCATTTAGCTTCTATGGCTGCACAAAACAAACCAATAGAAATTCAGCTTGATAAACAAAGTAAAAACTATATTTTCTATGAAAATTCATTGCTTTTTAAGCAATTACGTTTTTTCCCGTTTATCCAATTTGGCATAATCGGACTTTTTCTTTTTGTTTCTTATTTAGTATTTAGTAATTCACGTAAAGCAGAACAAAATCAGGTTTGGGCAGGAATGGCTCGCGAAACAGCACATCAATTGGGAACTCCACTTTCATCATTAATGGCGTGGTTCGAATATCTAAGAGAAAAAGGACTTGAAGAATCTGTAATTAGAGAAATCGAAAAAGACCTTTCCAGATTAGGCACTATTACCGAAAGATTTTCAAAAATAGGCTCAGAGCCTGAACTTTATCCTGAAGATATTAATAAAACTATTGCAGATGCAATAGATTACATAAAAGCAAGAACATCAAAAAAAGTAGAGTTCGATATACAATTACCTAATCATCCAATCATCATTTCTTTAAATGTAAATCTTTTTAATTGGGTTATTGAAAATATATCAAAAAACGCTATTGATGCAATGGAGGGGAAAGGCAAAATTTCAATATCATTAATTGAAGAACTAAAAAGTGTTACCATTGATATTTCTGATACAGGAAAAGGAATTCCTAAACGAAAATTTAAAACAATTTTCAAACCAGGTTTTACCACAAAAAAACGAGGATGGGGCTTGGGATTATCATTAACCAAAAGGATTGTTGAAAACTACCATAGTGGTAAAATTTTTGTTAAACAATCCACTCCAGATAAAGGAACAACATTTAGAATTGCACTTAATAAGGCAGAATAATTTCAGAATCTAATTTTTTTTATCTTTTTCAAACGTATTAAATCAATTTATCAATTAAGCTGTCAGCAGTTAAGCCATCTGCTTCAGCTTTGTAATTCAATACAATTCTATGACGTAATACTTGCTTCGCAATGCTTTTAACATCTTCTATATCAGGAGCATATTTCCCAGATAAAGCCGCATGACATTTAGCCCCAATTACCAAATATTGTGAAGCTCTTGGTCCAGCGCCCCAGCTCAAATATTCATTAGCTAAATTCGAAGCTCTTTCTGTATTAGGACGAGTCTTAGAAGCTAATGCTACAGCATATTCTAAAACATTATCGGTAACTGGAATTCTTCTAACTAACTTTTGAAAATACAATATTTCCTCAGCGCTAATTACAACATCAATATTTTCGTTTACATCAGAGGTAGTGGTACTAACAACAAGTTTTTCTTCTTCAAATGAAGGGTAGTCGAGCCAAACATTAAACATGAAACGGTCGAGTTGAGCTTCAGGCAATGGATACGTTCCTTCTTGTTCAATAGGGTTTTGTGTAGCTAACACAAAAAAAGGTTGTTCTAAAGGATAAGTAACTCCAGCGGTAGTAACTGCTCTTTCTTGCATCGCTTCAAGAAGTGCTGATTGTGTTTTAGGAGGTGTTCTATTTATTTCATCAGCTAAGATAATATTAGCAAATAGCGGTCCTTTAATAAATTTAAACTTTCTGTTTTCGTCTAGTAATTCAGTGCCAATTATATCAGATGGCATAAGGTCGGGTGTAAACTGAATTCTGCTATATGAAAGTCCTAATGCTTGTGAAAGTGTATTTACTAAAAGCGTTTTAGCTAAACCTGGAACTCCAACTAATAAACAATGACCATTACTAAAAATGGATACAATTATATCTTTAACTACTTTATCCTGGCCTACAATTCTTTTAGAAATTTCTTTACGAAGTATATCATATTTGTCAACTAAGGCATTCATCGCCTCAACATCAGACGTATATTTCATCGATTTATTTTTTAGTTTATCTATACAATGCAAATAACAAATAATGATTCAAATAGATGAACACAATTAAATTATTATTTCTTGAACCAGTTATATTTAAAATCACAACCTAAATAAGAACCATTTATTTGAACAAAAGTAGTTGCTTTCTTCTTATTTACCCATTCTGTCATTGTTCTAGCTTTTTTATCTGCTAATGCAACATCTTGAATTAACTGATAATCATCTTTTAAATTTGCAATGTGTGGGTCGCTGCGGAAATTAAGTTTAACTATTCTATAAGCTTGCTTACCGTCGGCTGTTCTAGAAATAACTGGTTTAGATATTTCACCAACTCTCATTTTATCAACTACAAAAAACAGAGAGGGATCAACTTTATCTACATCAATTTTTGAAGTTCCAGCGTATTGATTTAGAATAATACCACCATTATTTTTAGTATCATCATCTGAATATTTTTGGGCAGCTTCCTCAAAGGTCATTTTATTAGTTGAAATCAAAGTTGCAACACTATCAAGAAGAGCTTGAGCAGCTAACATAGCTTCAGTGGTAACCTGAGCTTGAATTAATATATGACGAACATTAATTTGCTCTCCTCTTCTTTCAATCATCTGGATAATATGATAACCCGCTTTTGTTTCAATAATATCTGAAAGCTCTTTATCTTTAAGAGCGAAAGCAACCGCTTCAAACTCAGGATATAATTCCCCTCTGCTATAAAAACCAAGTTCCCCACCTTTTTTTGCTGAACCAGGATCTTCTGAATAAAGTATTGCTATTTTTGCAAAATCCTCGCCTTTAATAATTCGGTCTCTCATTTCAGCTAGTCGTTCTCTTGCTTCAACTTTTGATTCTTTCGTAACAATTGGACTTTTTACTATTTGCGCAACCTCAACTTGAGCACTAACTTTAGGCAAAGAATCTTTTGGTATGGTATTGTAATATGCTTTAACTTCGGAAGGAGTGGCTTTTAAATCTCCGGATATTTTCTTTTGTACATCATCAATCATTATTTGATCACGTATTGACTCTTTTAGTTCATCTTTTATTTCTACTATGGACTTTTTAAAATATTCTTCTAATTTTTTTTCAGAACCAATTTGACTAATAAAATACCTTAATCGTCGCTCTGTCTCCCCTTCTACTTGTTCGTCAGTAACAACAACGCTGTCAAGGTCTGCTTGATTTAACAACATTTTTTGGAGCATCAACTCTTCTAATATCTGACATTTTGTTTCAAAATTGTTTACTTCTCCACCAACTCCCATTTGTATATATTGATTTTCTATATCAGAAAGCAAAATAGACTTACTTCCAACAACACCAACAACTTGATCTACAATTTGGTCTTGAGCGTTAACAAAAAAACAATTTGCAGCAAAAAATAATATTAAAAAAAATTTATTTTTCATTCGGGTTATTATTATTTATATATTTCGAAATTTCCTTTTTTTTGTGCATCAACAAAAATTTGAGTTCCCATTTTATCAATAAGTTCTAATTTACGCTGATTTAGAATTAAGCTTTTAATATTATCCTTTTCAAAATTGAATGGAGATATTGATTCTTTAATCTGAAAACCTTTAATATTCACAAAATATTGCGATGTTGAATCTTTAATCTCAACAAATCTATTATTTTTAAGATAGTTCTCTTGGTCATAAGTAGTAATTGGAACTTCTTTTAAAAAGTCATCAAATACAAGCCACGATTCATTATCTAAAAAATAATTAATTGCATATTTATGACAATAATCTTCCAATTTAGTTCGATCCACTTCATTGTCCGACTTTAAATATTTTTTCAAGTTTTGCAAATCTGGAGCTTTCAACGGAACCTTAACGTATAAAACCTTAATAATATTATATTTTAGCTGAAATTGATTTTGATTTTCTTTATAATACTTTTCTATTTGTGCATCTGTAACTGATGTATCTAACTTTTGACGAACCAATTCTTTTTCATAAGTAAAAATTAATAGAGAATTTCTATATTCATCAATTAAATTTTGAAAGTCCTTTTGATCGGTAGGAAGATTTTTTTCTGCGGTGGATAAGAGTAAATTTTGTTTTATCCAACTATTGATGTAATTCTGAACAAATACAATACTATCTTGCTTTGTCAATCCAGTAGGCACCAATTTAGAAAGTTCATTTTTATAAAGATATTTGTCATTCACTCTAGCTATTGCATCTTGTTTTTCGTCCACTTTGAACATATTACAAGATGCAATAGTTAGAATTATTAGTGTATATATTAAATACTTTGAGGCAAAACGCATTAAAAATTATTTAATTGTTGATAGCACATCTTTGTTTATTTCAACCTTGTATTTCGATTTCAACGAATTTATCCATTGTTTTTCTAAATAGTTTTGATAATCTGCAGTAATAATACCTTTTGCTTCTGCAAGTGTTTTCGGCTGAGGGTTTAATATCTCTTTAACAACAACAAAAACAACCGAATTATCAGAATGAATATTTTCAGTTGTACCAACTTTCCAATCAATTCCATCAATAATTTTATTATCATCTTTAGAATAAATAGTACTTTCAATTTTCAAATTTAATTGAGAGTCTTTGTTTATTTCTTCTAATAAATCTGTTTGAGCAATACCTTGTTTTTGCAATTTTTCTCTAACAGTTTTCGCAATAGTCTCATTTGCACAAGTATAGATTGTTGCATCTATTCTTTTACCCCACATATAATTATCTTTATTTGCAGTATAAAAATTCATTAATCCAGTGCTATCTTTAACTGCTTTTGACCATACCTTTTGGTCAGTAAGTTCAAATAATAATATGCCATCACGATATTCTTTCATCAAAGATTTAAAGTCAGCATATTTTCTTTCTAATTGAGTATCTTCATAATCTAGTACTTTCTCTTCAACAAATTTATCGAACATTTGATTTACTAATACTTCAATTGATATTGCTGGACGATTTGTTTGACGTGATTCAATATAATTTGCAAAATCTTTTTGAGAATATGTAACATCTGCGATTTTGAAAACAGTCTTAGAAAGTTTGTCTGCTTTTGAAGCAGCCCATGTTCCTTTGAAAATTGTAGAATCAACTACTGAATAAAAATCATCTTTCGATTTTTTTGTTAATTTAAACTTATACTCTTTTTTAAGTTTTTCAATAACAGCTTCTTTAGGAAGTTGAGCTCTTGAATCTCTTGAAATTTTAAGTTTCAAATCATTTTTTGACTCATCGAAAGTAGGAATATCTTTTTTCTCAATTCTTTTTATAATATGCCATCCATACATAGTTTGAAATGGTTTACTTATATCTCCATTTTTTTGAAGTGCAAAAGCTGCTTCTTCAAATTCTGGCACCATTCTTCCAGTGCCAAATGCAGGTAAAACTCCACCTTTAGCTCCCGAGCCTTTATCGTCTGAAAAGCGCATAGCTAAATCTGCAAAATCTTCATTATTATTTGCCTTTTCATAAATCTCAAAAATTTTGTCTTTTGCTTTGTTTTTTTCATCTGAAGTCATCTCGTCTTTAGTGCGAATCATAATATGAGCAACCGTAATTTGACCTCTTGCTGGTCTTTTATCCACAATTTTAAGAATATGATACCCAAATTTTGTTCTTACAGGCATTGAAACTTTCCCAGGTTCAGTGGTGAAAGCAGCTCTTTCAAAAGGATAAACCATTTGAAAAACGGTAAAATATCCTAAATCTCCACTATTACCTTTCATCGCAGGACGACCATTTGAAGCAGCCATTCCTTTAGCAGAAGGATCATCAGAAAATTCTACTGCAAGCTTTCCAAAATCTTCACCTTTTAAAGCACGGTCTCTAATTGCTATAATTTTATTATAGGCAATTAGCGTATCTTTTGGAAGCGCATCTTCTTCAACTTTAATCAAAATATGGCTAGCTCTGACGTCCCATTTACTTCTTTCGTAAGCTTCTTCTAAAATCTTATTTGTAACCTCTTTATCTGTTAAATATGGCTGTGCTAATTGTTTTCTATAGCCTTTTAATTCTGAAACAAATGAAGAAACAGTATCAAGACCCAATTCATCTGCCTCTTTAACCTTTAACTTAAAATTCACATATAAATCAAGATATTCTTCCAATGATTTTTTATCTATTGCATCGGTTTTAACATTGTTTTTCTTATAAACACTTTCAAATTCCGACTTTGTTATTTTGTCGCCACCAATGGTCATTAATATTGGATCGTTTGATTGCGACCATGAGTTTGATGAGATAAGTGAGCTAATTACTAATACACTTAAAGCAACTATTTTTTTCATTTGTTTTATAATATTAGGGTTTATTTATCTTGAATAATTTGGTGCTTCTCTTGTTATTACTACATCGTGAGGATGACTTTCCAAGATACCTGCATTTGTGATTTTAACAAACTGAGCTTTTTTAAGTTCTTCAATATTGTTTGCTCCGCAATAGCCCATTCCTGCTCTTAATCCACCGGTTAATTGATGAACTACTTCATTTAAAGAACCTTTAAAAGGAACTCTTCCTACAATACCTTCTGGCACGAGTTTTTTAATATCGTCTTCGGCATCTTGGAAATAGCGGTCTTTTGATCCTTGCTGCATTGCTTCAATTGATCCCATTCCACGATACACTTTGAATTTTCTGCCCTCATAAATGATAGTATCGCCAGGAGCTTCTTCAACACCTGCAAACATAGAACCTGCCATAATTGTATCAGCACCGCCTACAATCGCTTTAACAATATCGCCAGTATATCTTATTCCTCCATCTGCAATAACAGGAATTCCTGAACCTTTAAGTGCATAGGCTACATTCATAACTGCTGATAGTTGAGGAACACCCACTCCTGCAACTACACGTGTTGTGCATATTGACCCAGGCCCAATTCCTACTTTAACACCATCAGCTCCAGCAGCAGCAAGGGCAAGGGCAGCTTCTGCAGTTGCGATATTTCCGCCAATAACATCAAGATTTTTGAATGTTTGACGTACTTTACGCACCATGTCAATAACTCCTTTTGAGTGTCCATGTGCTGTATCAACAACAATAGCATCTACTCCCGATTTAACTAATGCAGCCACTCGATCTAAAGTATCAGCTGTAACACCAACAGCTGCAGCTACTCTTAATCTTCCGAATGAATCTTTACTAGAATATGGATGAGATTTTACTTTAATGATATCCTTGTATGTTATTAAGCCAACTAGCTTATAATTTTTATCTACAACTAGCAACTTTTCAATTTTATGGTGCTGTAGTATATCAGCAGCTTTTTCCCAATCAGTTTGTTCGGTAGTTGTAACTAAATTATCTTTGGTCATAACTTCCTTAATTGGTCGTTCTAAGTTTCTTTCAAAACGCAAATCTCTATTAGTTACAATTCCTAGTAGTTTGCCTTCTTTATCTACAACAGGTATCCCCCCAATTTTATGTTCTTTCATCAATTGAAGAGCGTCGTTAACTGTTGAATTAACATCCATTGTAACTGGGTCGAAAATCATACCGTTTTCAGAACGTTTAACTTTTCTAACCTTGTCAGCTTGTTGTTCAATGGTCATGTTTTTATGCAGAACTCCTATTCCACCTTCTTGAGCAATGGCAATTGCTAAACGCGATTCTGTAACGGTATCCATTGCAGCTGAAACAATTGGAATATTTATTTTTATATTTCTACTAAATAAAGTTGAAGTATTTACATCGCGAGGTAAAACTTCTGAATATGCTGGTACAAGTAGGACGTCGTCATAAGTTATTCCTTCTCCAAGGAATTTCTGTTTTAAGTATTCTTCCATCATGAATTTTATAATCTAAAATAATTAAGCAAAATTATAAATTCTAATGACAACTGAAAAGAAATTAATGATTTTAACATATATTTAAGACTATTTTATTCCTAATTTTGCAGATAAAAGATTCAAAAATATGATTGAAGAAAACTATATTTTAAAAAAAGAATATCGAGATGTTGATATATCTAGTAAAGAGGTAAAAAATAAGACTTTTGAGCAGTGCTATTTCATTAATTGCAAATTTATTGAAACTATTTTTTCGAATTGCGATTTTATAGATTGTAAATTTGATTCATGCAACTTCGCAAATGCAATATTACCAGATACAGGGTTAAAAACGGTTATTTTTGAACAAAGCAAACTAATTGGCATTGATTTTTATGCATGCAAAGACTTTTTGTTCAATGTTTCTTTTTCGGATTGCATCCTCGATTTTGCTTCATTTATTAAGAAAAATTTAAAAAAGACCAAATTTTTAAATACTTCGCTTGAATCAGTTAACTTCTCTGATGCTGATTTGTCGGATTCAAAATTTGAAAATTGCAATTTGATGAATACACAATTTTTTCATTCAATTCTTGTAAAAGCAGACTTTTCAACCTCTAAAAATATATATTTAAATCCCAATGACAATAAAATAGGCAAAGCCAAATTTTCGCTTAATCAGCTTCCAGGGCTTTTAGCGTTTTATAATATTATAGTTGAGTAAAATAATGGTTGTAAGCAATTTTAAAAAATTACCAGCCAATTCCAAAACAATATGTAAAACTAAAATACGGATAAAGTTTTGTTAAACGTTCACCATTGGTTGTATAGGCATAAAATTCTTCAGAACTACCGTTATATTTATAGGTTTCTTCGTAAAATTTAGTATTTATTGTTTTAACGCCAAAACCGACACTAAATTCGTGCGAGAATTTTACTTTACCAGTTCCAACATTCCACTGGTTTCCAATGGTTCCATATAAACTATTAACAACAATTTTATCACTCTCAGCGATAATTGGTTGATTGGGTCCAAATTCAGGAAATTCAATATTCCTTCTGCTTGAAGCAAAGCAGAAATCAAAATATCGCAAAAAATCATAATCAATATCTCTATAAATTCGAATTGACAATTGGCCCAAATATCCATTTTTAAATCTAGATTCAGACATTAATAAATAATAGTCAATTGTTTCTGAATGATTTTGTAAAATAGCATCATCTTCTAGTAAAAATAATAATACATTATCAAATCCTGTTGAAATGCCAAAGCTGCCTGTTACGGATAAATTTTCAGCCAACTTTTTTTCATACATAAACATTAAATTTGAGCGAACCAAACTGCTTGCATTAAACCGTATAGCGTTGCTATTGCATTCACTCGAACTTGAAGGTCTATTTGCTAGTGTTTGTGAGCTTCCTAACACGCAATTACTAGGTGGAGTATACTGATTATCAAGTGGATTTTGCGAATTGATTTGACCAAATGAGAAATTCTCAAATAAAATTATTAATACTAGATTGATTAATAATTTTGTGGTTATGTTTAACATAGTTAATTATTTAAAACTGGAAATTATTTGATTGTGTTGATGTGTTTGTATTGAAATAGCACGAAAGATCAGTTGTGTAGTAGCTAGTGCCTATTTTATATCTAACCCTTGCAAATAAGGTCAAACTGCTCGGTTGGTTAGTGTAAAATGAATTTATATCTGCGGAAAAATTATAATTTTCAGCACTATTTAATTCCGAAAAATAGATTGTTTTAATTAAATTTGAGGTATAATAAGGGTCATCTATATAGAAACTACATGAACAAATTTTGTAACCAGAATAACTTGAAATAGAGCCTGAAAATGTGAAAAGAGGTAATGGCTTGTATTGCACGTAAAATTTTTTTTGAATTTGTTTTAGACCGCCATTATTTACCGCACTTAGTTGAATTGTATATGTTCCAATTTCAGTTATTGTTATTGAATAATCATTGCCTTCTTTCCCATTGATATTATAGGAGTTATTATTAACAAGGTCTACACTGGAATTCCAATAGTAATAGCATTTAGGGATAGGGTTTTCAACTGAAAAAGTTAATTTGCCATCTACAATATCCTCCAAGAACATGGTGTCACTTTCAATAGTAAAATTTGGCTCAGGTGCTGGTTCTGCTTCAAACTTGTCGGTGCAAGATGATAAAGCAAATAAAATATTCACGATAATAAATGCAAGTGATATTCTTTGTTTCATTTTAAGTCATTTTAATTTATTACCAACCAAATCCAATATTATAATTAAAACCTATAAATGGCATAGTTTTTTTTTCTTTTAATCCATTTTTCGTATAAACTTGCTCTTGGAGGCTTCCTAGAAATACAATATTGTTTGCATTATACGAATCATACGATAATACCTTAATCCCAATGCCAAATGATAACTCGTGCGATAACTTAAATTTATTGTCCCCAGAATTAAATTGCCAGCCCATATTACAAAAATAACTTGTAATAGCAGTATTGATTTTTTGATCTAATATCAATCGTTTTTCATAGTTATTTGCAACCGTTGCTGTGTCGTAATTCAAAGTTCTACCTACTCTTTCAATACCAATTTCGTAGTATTTATTATTATCAAATAACCGAAATGAACCTGATAATATATATCCTTTTTTATATTTTGCTCCGTTGATAAATTCTTGATATGTTAAATCGCTACTTGAAACTTGAGTATTAAAAATATTTGAATACATATCTAAGAAAGTATTGTATATAAAGTCTTTTTCAAATGGCATTCCGCCTCCCATAATAATTGAAACTTTTGAATTAAAGCTGCGTTCATATAAAAACACAATATTTGATCGCACAATATTTGAAATATTTAGCTTAAAGTTATTATTATTTGGAATAAAATTTCTTGCGCTAGTACTGATATTTAGCGTATTTATAGCATTTTGACTTCCAAAAATTGTATTTGATGGAGGCGTATAGGTATTATCAAGAATATTTGGTGTTGCTACTTGAGCATAAGAACTAGAATATATCAAATAGAAGAACAAGAGAAAAAGGTATTTCATTGTTTTTGATTGATTTCGGTTTGTGATATTTATATCTTGATGATTTTTTATCATAATGCTAGTTAAATTTTCATGTTTTCATCTTATATCCATCCAAGTCCTAAGCAATATGTAACACTGAAGTATACAGACCAATCTGTTCTTCTGCTCTTATCCCATTCTAATATATTAAAACTTTTGCCTTGTGCATTTAAATGAGGGTTTTGCTGGTAATTATTAATCCTAGAAAAGTTTATACCACCGCCCCAGCTGAATTCATGACTAAACCTATATTTACCCTTACCAATATTCCAACGATAACCTCGTTTGAAAAATATTTTTGTCGTTATCAATCGGTCTTTGTTGGCTGAAATATAAATTGTATCTGAATAGTCATTTAAAAAATAATTGCTTTCCCATTTAAAATTTCTTACTGCTGTTTGTGCTGCCAATTCGCAGAATTTATGCGAATTAAGTTGTTTCTTTTTTTTATCATATAAACGAATAGAAAATCCAAAAATATAACCACCTTTGAAAGAAGAATAGGTGCTTAATGTTCTGCAATTAATAATTGATTGTTCTAGCGTATCTTTAAATACTTGGTTTAATGCAATATCTGTGTTTTTTTGAATATTATCGCTTAATATAGGCATTCCAATTTTTGCTGTAAAAGAGAAGTTTTCGTTAATTTTTCTTTCATAATTAAAAATTAAATTATAACGAGAAAGATTTAATAGATCAAATCGGATAGCACCATTAATGTCAGAATCAAATACATCACTTTCTTCCGACTGTTGACTTCCAAGAATTGTATTTTTGGGTGGGACGTAATTTTTATCTTTCTCATTTTGATTGTTTTCTTGTGAAAACAAAGCAGAATAAAAAAACATAAAAACATAAAATAAAAATAATCGTACCATAAAGCTATTACAATTGGCTCTAATTATTCTTTTTTCCAGCCTACACCAATCGAATATGTAAAACCTAAAAATGGAATAATATCAGCAATTCTAGTTCCACTATTTTCATATGTAGTGGTTGTTAATTCGGTTACAGCATCATATTTATCATATCGCAGAAACTTCAAACCTAAGCCCCAACTAATTTCATGGCTAAATTTTAAGTTTCCTCCTCCTCTATTCCATTGTTTGCCAAAGTTAACAATTAAACTAGTGGCATCTGTTTTAAAGTCTTCATCATTTGAAATGGGTATCGAATTGTAATTATATGATGTTGAATATTTTTGTATAGTATATGATCTACGAATATTTAATAATCCAATTTCAAAAAAAGGCATAGAAAAATGAGTAGTATTCTCTTTACATAAATAGAAGCGAATTGTTGCTGAAAGGGATAGTCCTGACTTAAAATTGCATTCATCAAGCATGTGAAAATAAGAAATATCTGAATGAGCTTGTGAAATTGCCATTTCTTCTCCCCACATTTCATCTTGAAACAACCAAGTAATCCAATCTTTTCCAACTGGTCTTCCAAGACCAAATGTAGCAGATAATTGAGGCAACATATTGTATTCGTACAATCCCATAATATTCGAATGCAGATAATCGGTAATATTAAACCTAAAACTGTGTTTATTCACTGTTGAAGGCACTTTCCCTCTACTTTCATCAGATTGCACGCTGCCTAAAAAAGAACTGCTGGGTGGAGTATATTCGTTGTCTAGCACATTTGGTTTATTCTCTTGAGAAAATAAAGAAAGACTACAGATTAGGAAAAGCGAAGTAAAATATAATTTTATCATGTTTATTTAATTTTAATTAAAACCACATGCGACGAAATTGCTTTAATCTTTTCCTCTAAACCTAAGTTTTCAATGGATGTTGCTGGCAGAACAATTGATTCGGGCAAAAGTTCAATTATGTTTTTGATATAATTGAGCTTAATAGCATAAGAAACATTGTCGCCACCAGAAAACTTAGCATTTATTAAACCTATTAACTGCCCTTTTTCGTTAAAAACAGGACCGCCACTGTTCCCTGGTTGAACAGGAATGGAAGTTTGAAATGAATTAATTGCTCCTTCATAACCGGTCTTTGCACTAACTTTCCCATCTGTGAATTTGGCATCTTTTCCCATACCACCAAGTGCAAACGGATAACCTATTGTAAACACACTTGCACCAACATTTAACATGCCACTTTCGCAAATAGAATATTTAATCGCTTCTGCTTTAAAGTTTTCATCATTAATTTTTATTAAAGCTAAATCATTGTCTATATCCTTTTGAATAACCTTTGCTTCGAACGATTTTAAAGTCCCATTTTCGTTGTACTCTATAATTAATTTAACTGGGTATCCCCTTAGCTCATCTTAAAAAATGCCTATCTTTAGG
>JBAXGW010000031.1:0-49674 GCA_037139195.1 Bacteroidota bacterium | reverse complement strand
GCACAGAGTCACACAGAGTAGACACAGTGTTGCACAGTAAAAAAAATAAAAAAAAACAGCGAGACACTGTGTTATATAAAGGTTGCCTTAGGCAACAAAAAAAAAGTTGCACAGAGTCACACAGAGTAGACACAGTGTTGCACAGTAAAAAAAATAAAAAAAACAGTGAGACACTGTGTAATAAAAAGTTGCCTTAGGCAACAATAAAAAAATGCAGTGAAACCTAAAGTTATGGAATTTGAAAAACGTATTATTTATAAT
Organism: Bacteroidota bacterium; assembly: GCA_037139195.1. Classification (GTDB taxonomy): domain Bacteria; phylum Bacteroidota; class Bacteroidia; order Bacteroidales; family JAHJDW01; genus JBAXGW01. Next base: position 49,413 of record JBAXGW010000031.1, on the reverse strand, counting down.
TAACCCAATTTCGGGTGTTGGAAGAAAAAAAGAAATTGAAACTATTGTAGAATCTACAATAGACAAATCGAAGTTTATTTATTCTATTACATTCACTGAGTATGCTGGTCATGCCACGATTATTGCAATGGATGCAAAGGAAAATGGCTTTGATATAGTGTATGTAGTTGGCGGCGATGGATCGATAAACGAAGTAGCTACAGGATTGCTGAATACAGACATTGTTTTGGGTATTATCCCATCTGGCTCGGGCAATGGATTAGCACGTTTCTTAAAATTGCCTTTCGATATAAAAAGAAACATAGTTATATTAAACAATTACAAAACCACTTTAATTGATACAATTGATATTAATAATAAATGTTGTGTCAGCATTGCTGGAATAGGCTTTGATGCATTGGTTGCTAAAGAGTTTGACAAGCTTGGCAGAAGAGGATTTTGGGGCTATTTGAAAATTGTTAGTAATAAGTACTTTAACTATAAGCCTAAAAAATACACAATTAGTATTGGCGAAAAAACTTTTGAACGAAGAGCTTTATTCATTTCTATTGCAAATTCAAACCAATTTGGGTATAACACTGTAGTTGCGCCATTGGCTGATATTTGCGATGGACTAGCTGATATTTGCATCTATCAAAAAGTGTCAATTTTTAAAGTTTTGTTTTATGCTTTGTTTGTTTTTGCAAAGCGAATACACAAAACAAAATATGTTGAAATTATTAAAGCATCGGAATTTGTTATAGAAAGAAAAAAGAAAAAGTGGATAAATATTGATGGTCAGCCCATGAAATTGAACAAAAAACTTTATGTAAAGGTATTACCGAAGTCGTTAAGAGTTATTGTTCCTTAATAGAGCACTTCGACTCCGCTCAGTGACCACAGATGAGTAGTGAATAGTTGACACTCGTGTGATTTAAAAAAAGTGAAATTGATAAAAAATTAAATTATGAATAAGAAAACAAAAAACATAGAAGGAGTTGTATATTCAACTAACCCAAATTTTAATTATCAGGTTAATAGCCAAAAAGAAGAGGATACAAAAGCGCCACAACAACAAGATTTGCGTGTTTGGCTCGAAAGACACAAAGCTGGAAAGGTAGCAACGGTAGTACGTGGTTTTGTCGGTAGAGAAGACGATTTAGAGACACTAGGTAAAATGCTTAAACAAAAATGCGGAACTGGTGGCACTGTGAAAGATGGTGAAATAATGATTCAGGGCGATAAACGCGATATGGTTTTGGATTTGTTGATGAAGGCTGGGTATAAAGCAAAGAAAGCAGGCGGCTAGTTAGTGAATGGTGATTTGTGAGTAGATGCTACGCAACGATTAACTGCCGTTAGGTTCTTCTCACTACTCACCATTCACTATTCACTACTCAATTCACTGTTCACGATTCACATTATAAAAAACTACTCCGCATAATATCAAACTGGCTCCAAAAAAATCAGTTAAATTGAATTGCTCACTTGCAAAGAAGTAGGCGAAAAGAACTGCAAAAACGGGTTCGAGTGTGAACATAATCGCCATTTTTGTTGAGCTCACATATTTCTGCACCCAAACTGTAATGAAATAACAAAACAACGTGCCGCCCAATCCTAAATAAACTACTGAAATAGCCATATTGTTTGTTAATGGAGTATAAACTCCTCCTCCCAAAACATAAAATGCAATTAAACTGTACAGAGCACAAAAAATAAATTGATATGCAATTAAAGCAAGCATTTTGCTTTTGTGAACGTATTTGCCCGACAGAATTATGTATATAGCATAAGAAATAGCGCTAAAAACAGTAATTAAATCACCAATATTTATGGCTATATCAGCATCGTAAGTCATAACAAACAATCCGATAAATACAATAAAAATAGAAAGTAAAACAGTTCTATTTATTTTTTGATTGTATAAAAGTGTCAATAAAATAGGAACCATAATTACAGCCGAACTTATAATAAAAGCACTATGTCCACTGCTTGTATATTTCAACCCAATAGTTTGGGTAAAATACATTCCTCCCAGAAAAATACCCAAAATTGAACCATTGATAATTGCTGACTTGTTAAATAATGACTTTTTATCAATAAATAACACAACAAAGAACATAACAAAAGCGGCAATAAAATTTCGATAAAAAACTAATAGATAAGTATCTAATGAAGCAATAGCATTTTTTACTATAAAAAAAGTAGATCCCCACACTATAGTTATGAGGATTATCCAGAAATCGTATTTAAGTTTGCTGATTTTCATTGAAACAAAAATACAAAAAAAGACCAGCTCTTTCAAAATGGTCTTAAAATAATAGCAAATTTAGGAATGTAAGAATATCACATATATCGAATATTCTGCGCATTTAAAATTTCATCCAATATTAATATAAAAGATTTTCTTTGTTTAGAACAATCAGATACCAATAATTTGAAATTACAACATTTGTTTTGCAGAAGCAACTGTTACTTCAAATACACGGGTTAGAAAAGAGAATTTTTCTTTCATCATATCATACTCTGCACCCGAACTAATATATTTGGCAGTACCTTCAACATAGAATCCAGTACCTGGATAATCTTTAAATCCTAAAACATTTTTACTTCCAAAAGTAATTTTTACTTTATCATTGATATTTACATTCTCTTCTGTTTTACGGAATGCATAAGCAGGAATCAAAATACGTTCGTCTTCGGTAATAACTAAATATGAGTTCCATGTATTTACTACATGAGGTTCATCTTTGCCCCATGAAACAATGGACACAACTCCTTCGTGTTTTAATACTTCTAAAAATTTATCAGATAATTTCATATTTTATGGTTTAAATTTGACATAAGAATTATTTATACAAATTTAGACCTTTGCGTTCGTCAAAAAATTAAACCTGTTTAAGAAAACATGTTAACTCTTCTTTTTTCTTAATTCACTTACATATTCAGGCGTTAAACCCAAATAAGAAGCAATCATATACTGTGGCACACGCTGCATAAATTCGGGGAATGAAACACTGAAATGATTATACAATTCTTCTTTTGAGAGATCATAAAGATGTTTGATTCTTAACTGAGATGCTGCAACCGTTTTTTGCATCACTATTCGGAAATAACGTTCCATTTGAGGTAATTCAGCAAACAAATCATTTATTATTTGTTTATCTAGAATATAAACTTCAGATTTTTCAATCGCTTGAATATAATATTCAGATACTTTATGGTCGTTGAAACCAAAATAATCAGAAATCCACCAGCCTTCAATAGCAAATTGCGTAATTTGTTCTGCTGATTTATTGTTTAAAAAATACATTCTCAAGCAACCTTTTTCAACAAAATACATCGACTTGCAAATTTGTCCTTCATTTAATAAATAATCTCTCTTCTTAACGCTTTGAAGTTTTAGATATTTCAAAAGCACCGGAATTTCATCATCTGTGAGATTAACAAATTTACGGATATGATTAATTATTAGCTTTTGCATAAAATACGTTTATTATCGTGGAAAGTATTGTTCAGCCAACAAACTCACTTCCAAAAGCCAATTTGTGCGTTCTTGCAAACTACTATCTTTAATAACTTTAAAATTTCTTCGCTCAAACAGTTTCACGCCACAAAAACCGAAAACTCTATTTTTCCAAATAGTTTCAAGTGGGTCTTTGTAAACCTCATTTTCTAATTCTTCACTTGTATTTGATGTATTAAAAACCATTGCAATTTTGTCTTTCAACAAGCCAATCGATGTATATCCGCTATTTCCATGAACTTCAAAACGGTAAGCAATATCGGGCAACATAACTTGGTCAAGCCAACCCTTAATAATTGCAGGCGGCTGACCCCACCAATTTGGATGAATTATTATTATTCCGTCGCTATTTTTAAGTTCGAAAGCAAATTCATCAACGACCTTTTTATGTTTTAATGCTAAATCCAAATTATTGAACACCCCAACTGGATTAAATTGTTCTTTATACAAATCATGATAAAAAACTTGATGCCCATTATTTTTAATATGCGTTTTGCATGTATTTGCAATCGCATGATTAAAGCTATTTTCATTTGGATGCCCTATGATTATCAATACATTCATTGCATAATGGGATTTAGTATGGATTCAGAATTTAAACAGACCGATTCTTAATCAAAGGTAAGATAATTTTTCCTAAACCCGAAAGCGATTATAAATCAGAAATAGTGTTATTTAAGAGCCAAATATTTCACTTAAATCTTAAGCATAAAAGACTTTGAAGCTATTACTATTAAAAATTTTGGTTGACTAATTTTTTTTTATGCGGTTGTGCATTTTTTATATCATCTGTTTTATTGTCAAAATAATTTGAAAAATCGAAATAATGAAAGTTGAGATAATCATATCTTTTGAAATTACAGTATTGAATTCAGGTCTACCTTTGCGAAGATGATAGAAATGAAAAAAGAACGCAAACAATCCAAATGCCGACAATATCAATGAAATAATTAATCCTGCATATTTATCCTCAAAAACCAGAACTAGTCCAAGAAGAATTGTGAAAAGTAAAGGAAAATGAATTATTAAAAATCCTTTAACCCCATCTTTGTTATCAGAATCTATAAGCTTCCATACCTGCCAATAAGCAGAATCGAACTCGTGATTTATTATAAACACAGCATTAATAAGGTAAATCCAAAATAATAAATCTATTGTTATTTTTTTAAATGTTTAATCATAATTGCTGATTTATTGTCTGACTGCACAATTTCAAATCCATGTTTTTTGTGCAATTTTAAAGCATAATTTTCTAAATCAACGCTTAATGAGACTTGCTCATATCCTATTTGCATCAACATTTCAATCATATTTGCAAGTAGCCTTGCTCCAATCCCTTGATTACGATATTTTTCAACTACTGACATACTAAGTTCTGGTGTTTTTGAATCCACATATCCAAATCCCTTTTCGTGTTCAGTATAAATTCTTATCCAAACTGCACCTATCAAATTACCCTGAAACTCTGCAACTAAGCATAAATCTGAAACCTTCCCGAAATCTTTAATGTAACAATCTAACTCTGGAATTCGAATAATTTTACTATCGGGTTTCTTTTCTCCTAGGGGAATAAAGATTGCTTCGTACAGAAAATAATCCAAATGGTAAATTTCAGTTTTTTTAATCTCACGAACATTTATCATCAAATCCATGTATTTTTCATTTTTCAATGTCAAACAACTGCCATAATACAAGGCTATCAAATCAAATTTAACGGATAGTCCAAACCTTTATGCTGAGTTTATTTCGTTTCAAATATATAAATTATTTCCCAAAATAAGCTATTTTATTCCCCAAAATATCTTCCAACCGATTTATGCGCAATGGGCTACTTTGCAAGCTGGGCACTGGCATAGTTGATACGACATTAGCAGCAAAAACGTATATTAAATCGGTTTTTGGAGCTACTTCTCCTCAATACAAACAAATTGCTAAAACTCGTTTTACTACTTCTTCATATCATTTGCTTCTCAGTCTCAGCTATGTCAACAAAAAAAAATATCTTTTTATAACTAAACCAAGAATATAAATATTAGCATATTAGTTGCCAATGAAAAAAAAAATCTTTTAATTTAATTCTGATTGAAACCACCTCCACACCACGAACCTCTGACACTACCTTCTCCTTCTTGCCTAACCCAACCTTTGTCATTATTATTTTTATTTTTTAAAGTTTTCAAGACGGCTTTTAAAATAAAAATCCAAAATGGCAAGAAAATCGTTATCCAAATATTCGCTTTTTTTTGTTTTGGTTCTAAAATTGCACTTTTCTTTATCCAAAGTATCGAATAAATAGTAAGTGTCAAATATAAAATTAAAATTATCAAATAAATTATCAAGTTTTCCATACGCTTGTTGTTTAATGCTTATTAACGGTTGTTGTATGCTTTTCGTGTAGGATTTAAACCCTCCTCAATATTCACCTACTACAAACCTACACAAATTTTATAAAATAAAAAAATACCCATGAAAATATATGTATGGTTCCCTCTGACCTTAAAAAAGCAATATAATTTACAGAGGAAATATAATTAAAATATGCTAAATTATCAACTGGAACCAACCCCGAAAGCGATTGAAAATCCTTTCTTAGGTTCAATAAAAAAATGGCAGTTCCTTGAATGTAGCTGCCGTTTTTGGTTTGTTTCTCATAATATTTTATTCAACTAAAAATTTCAAAATTTCATTGCTCTTTAAATTTTCAAAATGAATTAAATACAAGCCTGACTTATATCCAGAGACATCTAATCTCTCTCTATTTCCATTAATTTTAATTATATTTATCAGCAAACCTAAAGAACTGTATATTTTTGCTGTATCATATCCAGAGGCATCAGAAATAATTATTTCATCCGACGCAGGGTTTGGATAAACAGTTACTAATTGGACTATAGAACGGTCTATTCCAGTAATATCACCTATAACTTCTACTGATTTGCAAATTGTATCATTCTCACAAAATCCGTATGCAATTAGACACACCTCGTAAATTCCTGGCAAACGAAGAACGTTGTCTAAATTTTCTTCTTCACTTGCAAAACCATTAATAGACCACTGCAAAGAATCATAATTTACAGAGGTGTTTGATATCAGTATACCGTTAGGCGCAGAATTAACTGAAAAATCAGCAACGGCAGAGAAACAAAATTCATCTGCACCAATATCAGGATGAAGATTATCCCGTAATTCTCCGTCATAATCATCTACTACTAAAGCAGATGCAAGTCCTTTTCCATTTATTAACGGCTGTTGAATATGTAGATTTGTATCTGATACAAACAATGGATCTGCAGCAAACGAATGCTGATCAAAACCAGTGAATGACTGCCATGCAGCTAATCCATTATAATAATTATTACAATATGAACGCATACTATCATTTGAATATGTATTATAATCAAAACTAGTAAAATATTTAGTACTATCAATTATTATCGCTATTGAAGACGTATTTTTAGAAAAAATATTATTTAAAACTACCAGATTGCTTGATGCAGAATAATAGGGGAGATCACTTAGCATAAAGCATGGCAAATTACTATCCATTATATGTATGCTATTATTTATTACTTTTATATTTCTTGAATTTTTAATTATTATACCACCTAAATTTCCCGCATGCTCGCTTAGCGAATCATTTGCTAAACAAATAAAATTATTACTAATCAAAGAACCGCTATAACTTTGACAATTATTAATAAGAATACCTGCATCTCCTGTTCTAAGAATAAAATCATTATATCTTATTGACACATCGCAATATTCAGCAAAAATGGCAGTATAAATCAAACTTTTATGCTTATTTGTTATATAATTATGTTCAAAAACTATAGAATAACCATTATCTACATGTAATGCACTATTACTCTGATCAGCAAATCGATTTCCAATAATTTTAAAATCATGGCAATAATGGAGATAAACCCCTTCTGTACCGTATAATAAAACATTATTAATAACAGAATTATTATCATTAATATTGGGCATATTAATATATGTGTTCTCCTCATTTATGAGTGAGGATAAACCACCTGAGCATTGATTTATTCTTTTAACTCCTTCTATTATGCAATTGCTAATAGTATTATGCTTTGATTCATTCCTGAAATTTATGACTGTTGCCCATGAATTATTTGTTAAAGGACGAACAGTAATACTCTTCAATAGCACATAACTACAGCCATTAAACTGACAAACATAATTTCTTAATGAAGATGTTGAATCTTGAACTACTACTTTTGTACTATCATTGCTTTCAGATAAAAACGTAACAGTATTTGTAGAACTTGTTCCATTTATTGAATCAATACTGAAATTATCCTTATATATTCCATCCTTTATTACAAATACCACAGGAGCATTAACACCTAAACTTTTAAGACTAGCAACTGCTGTTGATATCATTGAATAATCGCAACCAGTAGCTCCAATGGTATATGTTCCAGCCATTTGCGAAAACAATTGCAATGGAACAAAAATACTTATTATTAATACTAAAATTAATGATTTCATTTGTGAGTGTTTTTTTTATAGACGATTAATAATATTTAAAGTTGCTTCAACAAAAATTTTATTTTGATTTTGATTTTTTCGCTAAACTTATTATTTGTTAATCACCGACAATTAGCTTTAGCTAATATATCCCAAGAATAAGTTCTTTTTGTCTAAACGCATCTTACTTTTACATTTTCAATAAAAAAACACCGCTTCTCAAAGCGGTTTTTTTATTAAATAATTCCCATTATCAGATAATATTATCACCATAGTGCCGTTATTTTAAATAGTTGAAAACTCTAAATTTATCTATTATGGCAACAACAAATCAAAACCCTATTGCTGAGGCTGATCCTAAAAAAGGAAAATCAAACTCAGAAGCTGGTCATGCAAAAACCATTGCTTTTTTCGATGAAATTATTTCGGCTTCTATTGGCTACGGCACCGCCTACAACCCATCAAAAGCCAATATTAAAGTTGCTGCAATGCAAGCTACATCCACCAATGCAAAGAATGCATTAAGCGCTGTTAATGCTGCAATTCCTGCTTATAGCAATGCGGTGGCTGCTCGCGAAATTGCTTTTCTGCCTCTTACAAAATTATCTACGCGTATTTTAAATGCTTTAAAAGCAACCGACACGCCTCAACAAGTTATCGACAATGCAAAAACCATTGTTCGCAAACTACAAGGCAGCAGGGCTAAACCTAAAAAAACAGACGAACAAATAGAAAGCTTAGCTGCTAAAGGTATTACTGTAAAAGAAATTTCTGCTTCTCAACTTAGCTTCGATAATAAACTCGACAACCTCGACAAGCTAATCAAACAGCTGGGTGCTGCAACTCTTTACATCCCAAACGAGGGCGACTTAAAAGTAGCAAGCCTAACAGCACTTTACAACGATTTGAAATTAAAAAACAATGCTGTTCTAACTACATCTACTCCACTTTTCAATGCCCGATTTATGCGCAACGAGCTACTTTACAAGCCAGGCACTGGCATAGTTGATACTGCATTAGCAGCAAAAACGTATATTAAATCGGTTTTTGGTGCTACTTCTCCTCAATACAAACAAATTGCTAAAACTCGCTTTAGAAATGTGAAGTACTAAGCAACCCCGAAAACGATTGAAAATCCTTTCCTTGGTTCAATAAAAAACGGCAGTTACTTGAATGTAGCTGCCGTTTTAATTTCCAGACTTCGAGGGCTAAATCAATTATATTGATACTTGTGAGCACTACTTGGTTAAGAGAACTGCCCATGTTAGCGCCAAATGCTTTATTAAATCGCTAATTGTAGTTGTAGCTGTTCTTTTTGTTTTTTCACTTTCAGCCCATGATTGTGAAGCATAAAATCGCCTGTTTCAAAGTTACAAACGAGGGCTTCAACAACCGTCCTTCTATTCTCTATATTGCCCCCATTATGATAAAAATGGTCTTTTGTAACTACGTTGAATTTACCCCAAAACTTTTCTATCATTTCATTCTTTCGCCAGTCATTATGATGCCAGGTTGAAAGGATAAATTTTGCTTTTGTTTCACTCAGTAAATTAAATAAAAGCTCTTCGTCTTGTTCTTTCCATCCGTTATAATAATCAACGTGTCTGCCATAATAAGGTGGGTCGCAATAAATAATATCTTTTTCTGTTGCCAAAGGAATTATGTCAGCAAATGATTTATTGTAAAAAGTCCAGTTTGGCTCTTCTTGTATTATTTGTGATACTGCTAAAACTTGATTTGTTATTTTAGTAACGTATGCTTGTGCAAATCTGTCCGGTTTTTTACAAAATGGAATATTCCAATTTCCTTTGCTACCGAATCGCATCATTCCATTAAAGCCAGCTCTTGAAAGAAAAATAAAATCATAAGGTGAAAATTCACCACCATTAAAGCGTGAACGAACTTTCAAATAGTGTTCATAACCTTCATTATCCGCTTTACTTAAAATCTCTCCTTCTTGTTCAAGATAATGTTTCATTAAAGAAGCCGTGATTTCTTTTGCTTGAACTCTTTTATAAAAATTAATTATATGGGGATTAGTATCGTTTAGAATTGCTTTTTTGTAACCAGAATTAAAAGCAACAACACCTGTCCCAAGAAATGGCTCTATCCATTTACCTTGAATTTTCGGGGCAAGTTCCATAATCCAAGGAACGAGCTTAGTTTTTATGCCCTGACTTTTTATTGGTGGAACAATCACTCTCATTTTATTTTCTTATTGGAGGTTTTTGCAACGATTTTATTCCATAAGTCAATTCTTCCTTTGAACTCTAAAAAGTCTTTAAGAGTTGTGATTTTTGTTGTTTTACCATCTTTCAACATTGTTGCAGAACCGTGATTTATCCAATATTCGTCAAACCATTCTTCGCCTAATTGACTAAAAATGCCATTTCCACTTTTTAAATCTACAATATCTACAATTGAACCAATATTTGCGGTATTTCCAGAACCTTGTTTATCGCTTGCTATTTTCCACTTTTCAGAAGCGAAGAAATCGAAGTCTTTAATAACTGATGTGATGGATTTTAATTCTTTTACGGTCGTAACTTCTCTTTCTCCAACTTTCTTATTTGGGGTTTCATGTTCTTCTTGAAGTTCTTGAACTTGAAAGATTTCAGTTTCGGCAAGATCATCAGTTACATCAGTTCTTGTGTAAATTACACCCAAACAAAAATGACCAGTATATTGATTATATGGGAATTGAATATTTTTATCTTTGTCTCTTTCTTTGAAATAACCACCATGACTACCCAAAGTAAAACCAGCAGTTTTCTCGTTTCTTCTAAAAGTCGTTTTTATATCAACAGCAAATTTAACTTCATCGTTTTTTTTACTCACGAAAGTTAAGTCAGGATACCAATTTTGCTTCTCAGCAAGAATGATTTTATAATCAATACTCTCTGCGAATTGTAAAATTTGAGGGAAAATATGAATTTCAAGAATCTTTGACACTATTTTGGTGTCTGATGAAATAGTATAAATATTTTTATATACGTCTATAAACCCTTTGATAGACCAGTCTCCATTATCAGTAGAAACATATTTTTCAAGCCTATCGGCAAATTTGTCAAGTTCTTTTTTGAACTCCAATTTATATTTGTTTTTATCTTTTAAATCCATATTGCAAAGTTACATTTTTTAGTTAGTTAGTCATTCTTATTTATTCATTTTCTCCGTCTGTTGATAATATTTCGTCCGTCTTCTAGCATTGGCTGTAACGTTCGAGCCTATAAAAACCAACTATTATGCTCAATCAGCTAAAGCGATGCATTAAAAACCCAAATAATTCTTATGTTAATATTTTACTTTATTCGGTATTCAATAGGCTGAAAGAACTTTGGCTCCCCACCTGGAAATATATAATTAATATTACTAAAAATCAATATATCGCCACTTTCTAAATTATTAAATATCTTTTTTTCTGCTTCTTTAAAAAAAGGATTCTTTGAATATGTATTACTGATAATTTTCCCCTCTCGCATAACAATTATATTATAGTCTATTACTTCCACTTCTGCACCATGCAAACTAATATCATTTTTCCAGTACGGATGAAGATAGGATGCATTTTTAATTGTTGCTTTATCAATTGTGCTTTCAAGTACGTCAATTATTGGATATGAATAAGTGCTATCAAATTCAAAGAGAGGCGAACTCATATCTTGAAAAACTATTCTTAAGCCCAATGGCAAAATCTTAACTTTATAAAGATAACTACATATTTGAGTAGTATCTTTCCCTTTTTTTACTTTTAAAATAACTTTCCCATCTCCAATTCTTATTGGATTATAAAAGTATCGACAGTCATCAAATTTACGTAATCTTCCATTATCCGTAGTTAAAATCAACGAATCACATGAGCAATTATCTACAAAAACACTTATCGGATTAGTAATGCCAACGTATACATCATATTGCATATCATTAGATATAACAGCATTAATTTTCTGTCCAAACACGTTAATCCCAATATACGTCATCAATATTGTAAAAATGATTTTCATGGTTTTTTAATTTATATTTTCAATTTTATAGCACCTTATTTTCACTTTCTTCCTTCTCCCTTTTACAATCTTGCCTCATACACTTCCAATCTTTCAATATACATTTACAATCTTTCAATGTACATATACAATCTTCCTCTATACACTACCAAACTCTCGATATACATATACAAACTATCAATATACATATACAATCTCCCAATGTACATTTACAATCTATCAATGTACACGTCCAATCTTCCTCTATACACTTCCAAACTCCACTCCTACACCATTAATATGCCATCGCATTTTTAGCATACAAGCCCACCGGTTACCTTTTACCGTGCACCCTGCACCAGTCATCGAGCAGCGATGACCGTTCCACCGTCTTTAACAATCTCTATCCACTTCCCTTTGTTTCTGGCATATACCGAGTTATCATACATTGCATCGCAAGTGGTTGCTGGCAAATAAAACTTACCCAAATAACTTGCATTCAACGATATTCTAAACGTCTTGCTCTCGTTGTTTGTCAAATCAAAATAAGTGTACACCCTATCATCTCTAATATCTCTATACGAGTAATTTACCGTTTGGCTAGTTACTCCGTCCCATAGCCTATCGTTTTTAATTTCCCAACCCGATGCAAAAATAGTGCTCAGCGCCAAATCCTTATACATTCCTCTTGTCCCCGTATTCTGAACCGTAATTTCTGCATAAAAATCAGTACCCTGAACCATGCGGTCGGTATTTATAGTATTTCCCTTCATATCTTTATACACAACCGCCATTTTCAAATTACTGCTTGCCTCTGTTTCTTGTCCTGTTGCCGGAATACCTTCTAAAATCAAACGCATATAAAGTATGCCCTTGCTCCTATTCGTAAAATTAAGTTTTCCATTCTTCTTAATATCCATAACCGAAACTTCGTGCTGTGCAATTTTGCGGGCATTATTCACATCCACTTTCTTTCCACCATTTAATATATAGGTATAAAGCATCTGCGAACTTATTTTTTCGGTTTTAAAATATTTCGAAATCGCCATTAGCGAGTAAGCCGTAGTTTGCGTGCTCATCCAATAATCTCTGCTTAACGAAACCGAAAGTTTTTTTATCATAATCCAAGCATCTGTTTTTCTGCCCATCAGAGTCAATGCTTCAATTACCATAGCATCATCACGCTCAACCGAACCGTAGGTATAATCGTAATAATTAGCATCTAACTTCTCCGTTTTTGCTAGTTTGTTAACGATGTCTGCTGCAATTTCGCCCTTTCCAGCCAATTGATAAGCCGCAGCTAATCGCCATTTGGCATACAACGAAATATTTTTTAGTTCGCGCAAACGATTCATAGCACTCCAATGCGGAGCTCCAGCCAATGCCAAGGTATATAAACGATAAGCCTGAATTAAATCATTATTGGTCCACGAACTATTTGGCGACCAAATATTGGCTTGCTGTTTCTGGTATTTTTTCCAAGCATCCAAAAAGCCATTGGGCAAAGTATATCCCTTAGCACTTGCCTCCAACATAAAATGCCCTGCATAGCATGTGCCCCACTCATCGGTATACGAATTTCCGGGCCAATACGACATGCCACCATTTGCTACCTGAAATTGTTTCAAGCGATTAATGGCTGCTTTAATGTTTGCTTCCGTTTTTGCTTTAACGGCTGGTGCTAATTCTAAAATATCGGCCAAATACAACTGCGGAAATGCCGAAGAGGTGGTTTGCTCAATACATCCATGCGGATATGTTAGCAAATAACGCAATCTCTTTTCTAAATTGATGGGTGGCATCGACGATACTTCTATCGTTCCTTTGTTGGTTCCAACAATGCCAACTGGCGAAAACGAAATATTTTTCATTTTACCCGCTTCCACAATCGATTCTATCACTTTATATTGCTTCAAATTCGGATTTCTAATATCAATTTCAATATTTTCTTCCGATTTATCGTTCGTTGTTTTTGCCAATACCTTCACTTTTCCAACGCCTACCACATCTTTTACTCTCAATTCAAACTCCACTATTTTATCGCCAGCTTTGCTGAACTCTACTACTTTCGAAGCCGAACCTACTACCTCAAACATGGCATTTGCCGAAACCGAAACGTTTACTTTTCGCACATTATTTTCTAATGCAAACACATTTACGGGTAATTTCACAATTTCCGAAGGACCCAAAACGCGTGGAAGCGTTGCCAAAATCATTACCGGTTTTCTTATAGCCACGGTTTTTTCTGCCGAACCATACGCTTTATCTTTTCCTGCAACTACCATTATTCTGGCAGAACCCACATATTGCGGAATATCAATAACATGATTTACCGATTGTCCTTTCTTCAATGTATACGGACCAATAAAACGTACCATTGGTTTAAATCTATTTGCTCTCGATTTCCCTTTCTTGCCCGCATCATCATCGCCACCTATTGCCAAAATACGTTCGAGCTTACCACCAAATGCACCTAAAACCAAATCAAAAACATCCCAAGTTTTTACGCCCAAAGCTTCCTTTGCATAGAAATAATCAAAAGGATTGGGTGTTTTATATCGTGTTAAATCCAACAATCCATCATCAACAATTGCTAGAGTATATGTCATGGCTTTGCCCGATTTTTCCGAAACCCTTACAGTCGCTTTTTGTTCGGGTTTAAAAACATCTAAACAAGAAATTACCGGATATAAATGCGTTTCGGGGTTTTCAATCATCAAAGGAATTGCGCCATACATTCGTATAGGCAAATCATTTTTTGTTTGATTATGTTTTTGCAACAACATAATATTTACAAATATATTCGGACTCATTTCAGAAGTAACATCAAAAGCAACTTTCGTGAATTTATCATCGGTATCTTGCCAAAATGTTTTCACTACTCTAGTTCCGTTTTCAATGCTAATCATTACCTTTCCATCTTTTGCTGATGGAATAGTAAGATTTACTTTCTCTCCAACAATATATTTATCTTTATCGGCAGTAAACGAAAGCATAGTAACCGACTCTTGTCCGCCATGCGATTTATTTGAACCATAAGGCCAATCAACAGTTACAATTTTTCCAGCAACATGACCGCCTTCAATATCTTTCACTCTTATTAAGTAACGTCCCCACTCCGGATAATCAATTTTAAACTTACAAGTTCCTTTTCCATTAGCAGTAAAAACCGTTTCAGAATACACCGAACTATTATATTCGTCGGCTAAATAATCGGCTAAGTTATCATTCGAGTTATCCCACCACCAACGCCAATTTACTTTATAAATATCTACTTGCAGCTTTTTCGATGTTGGTCTACCATCTGGATTTAACGTAACCAATTGAAGCGTGTGATTTACATCAGTTTCCAACACTTGTTTTTTACCACTTACTTCTGGAACAGCAATACCAACATACGAATCGAAAGCATATAATGGAACCGTTGTTCGGTCGATACTAAAATTACCACTTTCTTCAAAAACACGCGTTTCAACGCTTGCATTTAAAACACCTGGTGCATTTTCAATTTGTTTCAATTCGAAAGGAAACTCAGCATTCCCTTTTTCATCTAATTGACCTGTGAAAATGGTAAAATTCTGAGGCATAAAATTACTCGATGGGTCATTGAATGTATACATATCATACCCTTTAAATGCCACATCCGATTTCGACAAATGAACGTTTACATCAGTTTTCAAGTTCGAAGCAATTCCACCGTGCAACCAAACAGCATTTAATTTAGTAATTTTTTGCGAAGTAGATAAAATTCTATTTCCGCCAAAATCAATATTTATCTTCAAACGATTGGGCTTAATAGTTTCAATTTTAATAATTTTCGAAAACTCACTACCACCAATCGTAAATTTAGCAGTCCAATTACCTGTTACAGCGCTTGGTTCAGTGCAAGTTCTAAAATCATAAAAGCCATCTACCGCTTTTGTTTTCACCATTTGCTGAACCACTTGCCCCATTGGATTTTGCAACTTGAAAATCACTGGATGATTTCCCGGAAGTTTGTTATCTTTCTGCAAAATAAAAGTCAAATATATCGAATCTCCCGGACGCCAAACACCTCTTTCACCATAAATAAAACCTTTCAACCCATTTTTAACCTCTTCGCCACCCACATCAAACATACTCATATTTAATGCTTTTCCGTCTACTAGTTTAATATAACTCGTATTTTCGCCCGATTTTGCAATAACGAAATAAGGTTTCTTTTTACCCAATTCAAAATCAATAATTCCATCCGAATTGGTAGTTCCTGTCATCAATAATTGTTGCTGAAAGTCAAACAACTCAACTTTAGCATCTGATTGAGGAGCCGCATTAATTAGGTTGGTTACAATACACTGCAAATGGTTTTCGTTTGTTTTTTTAGCAATTAAACCTAAGTCCGATGCTAACACATTTCTAGAAATCTTTTTATCTCTATAATAGGAAGAAGAACAAGGATTATCGCGTTCGTCCCAGTTATAGTCTTCATCATATTCATAGTATTCGCCTTCGTAATCATAGTAATAACCATTTTCATACGATGAAATATCTTCGTCTTCATCTATATCGCTAACTTCCTTAAGTGCTTCGTCTTTAACTACAGCTTCTCCCTCACACGTATAAAGCGAATATTCTTTCTTGAAATTAATTGTAACTCGATACAATGCACCAGGCTCAGTTTTTACAAGCTCCGACAAATCCAATGTAAATTTATTCCACCTCGAAAAATCAGTTACTGTTTCAGATTTCAACGAAACTTTATCTTTATAAATTGTTTTCCCAACTCTTGCCAATTCGCTAGAACCTTCCAAATCATTCACCTGCAAAAACTGCAAAATATTGGTTTGATATATCTTAGTAATTTTCACATCCACAGCCATCAAATTAACGGCTTCGAACGGAAATATTATCCCATTAGAACTTGGCACAATAACGCCATTGCCTAATAATCTAACTTCGGGAGCCAACTTATCAATAAAAATTGAGTTATTATAAATCCCTTGAAGCACTTTTCCATTGATATTCTTAATATTTTGTATAGATATTTTAACATCGCCCGTAATTTCTGATGAAGGGTAAACCAATATTAAATTATCTTCAATAGAAAATGTCAGATTGCTAAAATTTCCTAAACGTATCAAACCCGTTAAATCTTGGTCGGGCATTAAAGGATCCGTAAATTGAATGCGAACATGCAATTCGGGATATTGCTCAACCTGCACCGATAATAAGGTAAACTGATTTACAGGGTGTATTTCAATGCTCTTTTTTATTTCACCATCCGCATTTATATCAGAGCCATCAAAAACTATTTCAACATACGACATTTCAGTTCCTCTAGCAATGCTGTCTACAGTAAAAGTATGAATTTTTCTATCCAACGAATGCTCCCATTTAACAGGTAATTTTTTATCGCCTTGATTTGCCGTAAAAGCCTTTTCAACCAATGTTATATCAGCAACATCAGCAGTTTCAATCTTTCCTATCATCTTCTCCTTCGATAAATCATTAGAATTGTATGCCTTATGATTATCAACTATAAGCGAACAGTTTTGTTTCATGGTTTTAAACTGAAACTCAAAATCACTTAAAGAATCAGGAACTTTTGTAAGTTTTCCAAGATAAAAAACAGCATCATAATTTTCATTAGCTGGCAATTTCTCTTTTGGGCAAAATTCTATGGTTTTAGCGTCCAACCATTTCGCGTTTCCTTCAATGGAAGGCGAAAAAGAAAACAATGAATTTAGCTTAACATTATTAAATGCAGACGAATCACCAATTTCCTCAGAAAGACAAATCTTTATAGTCGATTCAGTAGAAATAACCCCGGCAGTGTATGCAACAATATACTTTTTAAACGCAGGGTTAACTCGTTTTTTATTCGAGTTATTATTGATTTTAGCAAATACTAAAATACTAGCAATAACTAATGCAATACCGAAAATATAAAGCAATGGCTTTTTCATACTTCACTTTTTTAAATAACAGATAATGAGAAATTTAGACAACAAACATTTTAATGCTTGAACAAAACAAAGATATACGATAAAATGAAATAATTTATAAAATAGCGTATATTTTTCGACAATAATAAACAAAAAAAATAGCCCTAATTAAGGCTTGCTGAAAATTTTAAACAAAGTAGATTAAAATTCACTATTGTCCGATAAAATATTATTAAACAAAAACTTAAAAGATTTCTCACTTCGTTCGAAATGACTATCAATATGTTATGGATAAGATAGGGGTTGTCGGTGGCTTTGCCACCGACAACCCCTATCTTCCCCTATTTTCTCTATACCAATTGTCATTCCGACCATAGGGAGGAATCATTTTTCTTTTTATCGGACAACAATGATTAAAATTAAAAAAATCAAAATATACAGGTGAGAATAGCTGAGTAAGCAGTGCGGTGGCGTTGAAAATGTAGCGGCGATGTGTGATTTGGATGAATTGTTGAGACATGAAGCGATGATACGTGCGAAAAAGCAACAATTGCAGGGTTTTACATTTTCTTGATTCTTTGGTTCTTTCTATTCGCAAATTAAATAGTTTTAGAGGTGCTCATGAGGGCTACGCCGTTCATCAAGGAGAAAGAATGTATAAAGACGCATGGGGGTTGGATAATAAATATTTAGCAAAATCTATCAACGGCAGTAGTATATGGAACGAAGTGGAATTTATTGTATCGAGAACAAAGGGGCATTAAATGCTTAACAATATGATATTAGCCTGACAGTCACTCTGAGCGGAGTCGAAGAGCTTTCAAAATAAGAGAGTTATAAAATGCTTATGCATTTGAGAATAACAAAAAAAAATAGCCCTAATTAGAGCTATTTATATTTTTATTTAAAAAAGAACTTCTATTTTGCAAGAGCTTCCTGAAGAGTTATACGAGTACCATCTTTATAAGGAGTGATAAACGAACCGAAGCTGTATTTTTGTTTAAACTTCTCGTTAAAAGCTTTAGCTTCCTCATACGATTTGAAGTTTCCAATTGCATACTTATACGTTCCACTTTGTTGAGTAACAAAAACCTCTTCAGTTACACGATACTTGGTTTTAAAATAGGAAGCAGGTACTTTTGCAGCAGATGAAGCTATTTGTATTCTAAAAATCACACCTTTTTGGGCTGAGGTAATTTCCTTTATTACTGGATCTTTAACAGCAACAACACTGCTTGTATCATTTGTTATAGCATTATAAGCAGGATCAACCTTTCCTGTTTTAGTATCGGATCCATTTTCTACGCTAGAGTTTTCAACAGTAGAATTCGTATTATCATTATTTCCTTTTGTAACTTCAGAACCACCATCAGCAACATTACTATTAGAATCAACAGGAGTAGTTGTATTGGTATTTGGATTGTTGATAGCAACTAAAGCCAAGCTATCATTTCTTTTTTGATCGGCAAGTCTTGATTCATAAAGATCCCATTCTCCAAGTGTCAATAATGAATCTTTAAGTTGTATCGCTAAATACATCGAATCCGTCATCGTTACTCCAAACTCATCAACTCTGACTGAATCACGAGTATTAGGTTCTTTATCAATATAATCAGCTACTCCGTCTTTATCGGTATCTTCAGGGCAACCTTTTTTATCCACTTTAACACCACTAGGGGTTTCAGGGCACTCATCACTTATATCAGCCACCTTATCTCCATCACTATCTGTCTTATCAAGCTGACCAAAATTTACTTTATTATAGTATTTGTTCATTCCTGATTTTCCACCAATATTATATTGTAAAGTAATCATACATTGAAAATACTTATCATTTATTTTGCTTCCAAAACTTGATTTACTTCCGTAATTATCAATATAATCAGTACCAGTAATATTATAAACAAACATAATATTTGTCTCAAATCTATCCGACAGTTTATAATTGATTGTTCCTCCAACTGGAACGTACATTGCTGTTTTAGGATACAAACTAAGTGAATCTAATTTTGTTTCGTATTTAAAATCACGCTCTACAATATTTCCATTTTGTGGATTATCAATATCAAAAGCAGCATCACGAATAGTTCCATCGTTCCAATAAAAATAAGGATTATTGTTTTTATCTTTAAGATCACCATAAGGGTTAAAAGACATAAAACCAATACCACCAAAGAAATTAAAAGAAAAACGGGTTCTTTGTCCCATAATTTTTCCATTATCTAAATGCAAATACAATTTCAAATCTGCTGACATCAAATCAGATTCAAAATTAATATGTCGTCCATCTTTTCTTCTTTCGCTATCTGACAATTTGCCATAAACACCTGTAAGTCCAACTCCAAATGTCGGGGTAAGTCTTTGTTCAAGAGACAAAGCAACACCAGGTCTGAATTTCGTATTAAACCTAAAAGAAGAATTTGATTCTCCTAAATCGCCATAAAAAGATTGAAACGAAGGTCCAATACTTACAGAAGGCAAACGATATTTATTATAGCTATTAGTATCATTCGACACTGAATTTTGTGAAAAAATCAGCAGTGGCAAACAAACAAATATTAGTATATTTAAAATCCTTTTTGACATGAATACTAATGATTTACGTATTTTAATATTGCTTGGTTTCAAAAAAATACAGAAACCATTTATTTATTATTTTATACTCTATTTAACGGATAAAGTTACAGAAATAAAATTACAAAACAAAAAATATTATAATTTCGTCAGAAAAACTACTATAACAGTCGTTAAAAATTTGGTTTTAAAGAATATTCTTTGTAAAAATCATCAATTTCTTTAACTGCTTCATCGGCGGTGTCAACTACCACAAACAAGTCAATATCTTCTGGACTAATATATTTTTCTTTAAGCATTGTATTTTTAATCCAAGCTACTATTCCTTTCCAATATTCCTTTCCAACTAAAACTATTGGAAACATTGCAATTTTATTAGTTTGAATTAGCGTTATGGCTTCAAATAATTCATCTAGGGTGCCAAATCCACCAGGCATTACAACAAACCCTTGTGAATATTTCATAAACATAACTTTTCTAACAAAAAAGAAATCAAAATTAATTAATTTATCATCGTCGATATATGGGTTAGAATGCTGCTCGAAAGGCAAATTGATATTTAGTCCTACCGATTTTCCGCAACCTTCTCTTGCTCCTTTATTAGCAGCCTCCATAATACCAGGTCCACCACCAGAGATAACTCCAAATCCTTGTTTTGTTAATTTATGAGCAATTTCTGTTGCTAGAATAAAATATTTGTGATCTTCGGGAGTTCTTGCCGAACCAAATATGGTAACACAAGGTCCAATTTTAGCTAATTTTTCAAATCCATTTACAAATTCAGCAATTACTTTAAAAACATGCCAAGCATCTTCCGATTGAATTTCTGTCCAATCTTTTGATTTTAAAGCTTTTCTTATTTGCTCTTCCTTCTCAATTGATAATTTTTTATCCATATATTTTTTTTTGCAATTTATAAAACTTTTTTCAAATATTTTGCAGTATAACTATTAGTTTTTGAAGAAAGTTGTTCAGGTGTTCCTTCAAACAACAAGCTACCACCTTTTGAACCACCGTCTAAACCCATGTCGATAATATAATCCGAAGATTTAACTACATCTAAATTATGTTCAATAATTATTACCGTATTTCCTCTATCTACTAACTTTGATAATACCTCTAATAAAATTCTCACATCTTCAAAATGCAAGCCAGTTGTAGGCTCATCTAAAATATACAATGTATTTCCAGTATCTTTTTTGGATAATTCGGTAGCTAATTTCACTCGCTGAGCCTCTCCTCCCGATAAAGTTGTTGATTGCTGCCCTAATTTTATATATCCAAGTCCTACCTCCTGCAATGTCTTGATTTTATGTACAATGAAAGGAATTGATTCGAAAAATTCAACCGCATTATCAATTGTAAGTTCAAGAACGTCGTTTATCGATTTCCCCTTATATCTAACTTCTAGCGTTTCTCTGTTATACCGATGACCATGACAAGCCTCGCATTCAACATAAACATCGGGCAAGAAATTCATTTCTATAACTTTTAATCCAGCACCCTGACAGGTTTCGCATCTCCCACCTTTCACATTAAATGAAAACCGACCTGGTTTATAACCCCTTATTTTTGACTCGGGCAAATCGGAATACAATTTTCTAATTTCATCAAATACTTTAGTATAAGTTGCAGGATTTGAACGTGGTGTTCTTCCTATAGGCGACTGATCAATCTCTACCACTTTATCAATAGCATCAATCCCAATTAAATCTCTATATTGCAATGGATTTTTAATTGAACGATAGAAATGTTGACTTAAAATAGGATACAAGGTTTCATTAATCAGGGTAGATTTGCCACTTCCCGAAACTCCAGTAATGCAAATCATTTTACCCAAAGGGAATTTAACATCTACATTTTTCAAATTATTTCCTGCAGCTCCTTTTAGCTCAAGAAACTTTCCGTTGCCTTCCCTTCTTTTAGCAGGTGTAACAATATTTTTCTCGGATTTTAAATATTGCGAAGTCAAACTATCAGACTTTATGAAATCAGCATAAGCCCCTTTTCCCACAATAAAACCACCATGCGCACCAGCTCCTGGACCTAAATCTATAATATAGTCCGATTGTCGCATCATTTCTTCATCATGCTCAACAACAATCACAGAATTTCCCTTATCTCTAAGTTCTTTTAATGAATTTATTAATCTATCATTGTCTTTTGGATGAAGCCCAATACTAGGTTCATCGAGAATATATAAAACATTTACTAAATCAGAACCTATTTGTGTTGCAAGTCGAATTCGCTGACTTTCGCCGCCAGATAAGGTTTGAAAAGGGCGATTTAATGTAACGTAATCCATTCCCACATTTAACATGAATTTTAAGCGGCTTCTAATTTCCTTTAAAATTTCAAATGCTATTTGATTTTGTTTTTCCGATAATCTTTTTTCTAAGCCTTCAAACCACTGATATAGAACAGAAATGTCCATATTAGCAAGTTGCGAAATATTTTTTTCATCCACTTTAAAAAAAAGAGATTCTTTCTTCAAACGAGCACCATCGCATACCGGACAAACGCTCTTCTCCATAAATCCTTGTATCCAGCGTTTTATCGATGAACTGGCCTCTTCATTATCTTGTTCTTCGATATAAGCCACAATGCCATTATATGACAATGAATAATTAGCGTAAACGCCCAAATTATCATTATTTATTTTAAATACTTCATCCGAACCATTTAACACAACTGCCAAACCCTCTTCTGAAATTTCAGAAACTGGCGTATCTAAAGTAAAACCATACTTTTCGCCAATAGCCTCAATTTGTTTGAAAATCCAAGAAGATTTATGCTTTCCTATTGGCAAAATTGCTCCGTCTCTAATGCTCAAATTTTTATCAGGAATAATTTTATTTTCGTCAATCATCGAAACAAAACCCAATCCATTACAATGTGGGCATGCACCATAAGGTGAATTAAAAGAAAAAGTATTGGGTTCTGGGTCTTGATAAGCAATTCCGGTATCAGGACACATTAAATTTTTACTAAAATAGTTTAATACATTCGATTCGCTATCTAGAACTAAAATATTTCCTTTGCCCTGTTTGCTAGCTTCTCGAATAGACTCGCGCAATCTTTCTTCTACCCCATCGCCAACAATAAGTCTATCAACCACTAATTCAATATCATGAATTTTGTATCTATCAATCGCCATTCCTTGAGTGATATCAACAACATTTCCATCCACCCTCACTTTTACGTATCCTTTTTTTGCAAGCTGCTCGAACAATTCGCGATAATGACCTTTTCTAGCTTTTACCAGTGGAGCAAGTATCAACAAAGGCCTTGCATTAAATTTATCGAGAATTTGGTCAATTATTTTTTGCTCAGTGTACTGAACCATCTTATTCCCAGTGTTGTAGGAATATGCATCAGCAGCTCTAGCATAAAATAATCGAAGAAAATCATATATTTCAGTAACCGTTCCAACAGTTGAACGGGGATTTTTGTTGGTTGTTTTTTGCTCAATAGAAATTACAGGACTTAAGCCGTTAATTTTATCAACATCAGGGCGTTTTAGCTCTCCAATAAACTGACGAGCATAAGAAGAAAAGCTTTCGATATAGCGGCGTTGCCCTTCAGCAAAAATAGTATCAAAAGCAAGTGAGGACTTTCCACTACCACTTAGACCAGTTATTACAACAAGTTTATTCCGCGGAATAACTACGTCAATATTTTTAAGGTTATGCTCTCTGGCACCAAATACTTCTATACAATCGTCATTACAAAACATACCGACATTAATTTTTTATTGATGTATCAGTATTTACAGGTAAATTTAGATTCTGTACTTTTTTGTTACTCGTATCAATATTTAATACTTCATTTCCATTCATCAACTGCTGACTGTTATTATTTGTGAAAAACAAATAATAATTATAGAACTCAGGAGTTGGCAATTCTATTTGATAAACTTTCCGCTTAGGATTTGTAAGCTTTGTATCTCTAAGCCAAGGGTTAAAATATTTTAATAGCTTATAATTTACTTTATTGTCGATAGCAAATTTTACAAGATTATTAATTGAACTATCGACTGAAATTTTCTGAGTTGGAATCTGTGGATATCTATCTTTTAAACGCAAATAATAACCATATTTTGTAGGGTTTTCCATTATCAGTTTAGTTGACAGTATTCTATAAACATAGCGTGCAGTCTCTGAATTTAAATATAAATCATAATATAAAAAAACACCTTGTTGCTCAATGCGCTTTGCAAGTCCAGCAACGCCCATATTGTAGGAAGCAGCAACTAAAGTCCAATTTTTAAGTCTAGAATGGGCATCGTTTAAATATTTACAAGCAGCTTCAGTAGCCTTTTCAACATTGTATCTATCATCAACTTCATCGTTGATTTCCATATCATACTCTAAACCCGTGTTTTTCATAAACTGCCAATAACCCGAAGCACCTACTGGAGATACAACATTTGCAAAATTACTCTCAATAATAGCTAGGTATTTAAAATCATCTGGAATATTATTCTTTTTTAAAATTGGCTCAATAATTGGGAACCATCTATTTGCTCTTTTCAACGACAAATAGGTATTAGAGTGCCAATAAACATTTTTCAACATTTCGTAATCCAAAGACTCCCTAACATCGAAACGCAACAAGGGGACAGGTTCTCCGCAAAAACTCATTGTATCAGGAATTGGAACAGCAAATGTTTTATTGCTATTTTCAACTAGCTTCAGCCATTTTTCATCTAATTCATCTTCACGAATAAAAAACCCACAAAGTATAATTGAAGATAATAGGATGCAAACACCTATAAAAATTGATTCTTTTCTCATTTATTTTTTTTGCCTTTTTTGGTTCTAAGTGTAGGCAAATATAAGAATCCAAATACTATAATAAAATAAATTGCAAAGATAAATGCATAATAATTATTCCATTCTTTAATATTTCTGGAAACTACAAACAATATCAACGAAACTAATGATATGCCCATGAAAACCCATGCAACTTTGCTATCAGATCTAAGACGTAATGCTAAGTGATGGGTTGTATGATCACGACCACCAACAAAAGGCGACTTTCCTTTTCGCAATCTATTGATTGTTACTGTGGTTGTATCAATAATTGGCAATGCAAATATTAAAGCAACACCAATAAAGTTTTTACTTTGCGACAAAGTTGAAGTAGAAAAGCCATCATTCCAAAAGAACATTATTCCAATAACAGCAAGAAAAACACCTAAAAATTGGCTACCTGTATCGCCCATGTATATTTTCGAGGGATGCCAATTAAAAAACAAAAATCCAATTATGCTTCCTAAAACTCCTAAACAAATAGTTTGATAAACATCATGTTCGGTATTATTTACTATTATAATTGTAACTGCACTAATAATAATAAACGATGAAACGGATGCAGTAATAGCATCCATATTATCGAGCATATTGATAGAATTCATCATTCCAACAACCCAAAAAACAGTTAGCAAGTAATTTAAATATTCATTTGCGAAGAAGTGGATATAAACACCCGAATATATTAATATCAAAGCTGAAGCGAGTTGACCGCTAAATTTCAAAAAAGGCTTTGTATTATAAGCATCATCTGCTAATCCAATTAAAAACCCTAGTGTCACAGCAAGGAGTACTCCCAAAAACTGTTTATCCAAAGGGAGACTATAATCTCTCAAAAACACTGAATAAATTGTTACAGAAAATAAAAATAAAATGTAAAAAGAAATTCCACCTAAGGCAGGTTTAGACTGTGAGCCCCATCGAATAATTGTTTCCTCTGAATTACGAATGCCTAAACTACGAGAAAATTTCAGAAACAAACCATTTATAAGAAACGATAAGAAAACTGAAGAAATAAAGAAAACGGCAAACATTATCCAAGCAGGCAATTCGGGCATTATCAATCTTTTACATTAAACTTCAAGAAAACGCTTGCAAAGGTAGGAAAAATTTAGATTAAAATGGAGAAACAAACTCATTAAAATTCTTAATTATTTTGTCTTTTTCTGAAAGTAATGGATTTTCAATATTCCAATCTATCGAAATCAGTTCATCATTCCAATACAATGAACCCTCAGACTCTTTATTATAGATATTGGTGCATTTGTACGAAAAAATGGTATTATCCCTTAGCGTAACAAAACCGTGAGCAAATCCAGCTGGAATATAAAAAAAATACTTATTTTCTTCTGACAAATTTACTTTAATGTGCTTTCCATAAGTCGGCGAATTTTTTCTTATATCAACAGCCACATCCATCACCTCGCCTTTTATAACTCTTACCAACTTGCCTTGAGCGAAAGGAGGAGTTTGAAAATGCAAACCTCTTAAAACACCTTTTGATGATTTAGATTCATTGTCTTGAACAAATTCAGCATCAATTCCAAAATCATTAAAAGATTTTTTATTATATGATTCTAGAAAATATCCTCTATCGTCAGCAAAAACCTTTGGTTTAATCAATAGTAAACCTTCAATAAAAAAACGTTCAATTTCCATTATCCTCTACCAGTAATAAATTTAACAATTGATTTATATATTTTCTCCGTAGTACTTGGAGGTGTAACAATGCCTTCATCATCGTAATAACCATAACCTGTTCCTGTGCCATATCCGTAGCCATATCCGTAACCGTAGCCATATCCGTAGCCATATCCGTAGCCGCCTCCGCCACCACCATATCGTTTGCCATATCCATAGTTAGTCCCACTAATATCAATTGCATTTAATATTATAGACAAACGGCCTATTTGCGTTTCGGTTGCCAATGACTCAACACTCTGTATAAATGATTTTGATGAATAGTTGGCTTTAAACACATATATAGGATAATCGGCACGTTGTATATTCTTAATACCATCAGTAACAAGTCCAACTGGCGGATTATCAATAATTATGATATCATATAGTGTTTTAAAAGTATCAAGTAGCTGATCCATTCGTTCGCTAATAATTAATTCTGAAGGATTTGGTGGTATTGGCCCTGCAGTTATTATATCAAGTCCTTCAATTGAACTCTTAATTATACAATCTTCATAATTATCTTTATCAATTAGGATTGTACTCAAACCTTTATCATTATTTACACCAAAACCTAAGTGAATTTTGGGTTTACGCATATCACAGTCAATAACAAGAACTTTTTTATTTGAAAAAGCAATTACCCCCGCTAAATTGATAGCAACAAACGTCTTTCCTTCTCCAGAAATTGTTGATGTAATTGCAATTATTTTAGCACCTTCTTCATTAGCAATAAACTGTAAATTAGTTCTCACAGCGCGTAATGACTCCGCAATTAATGATTTTGGGCGTTTATCTACAATCAACTGGGTTATTGGAATATCTTTTCTATATTTCGGAACCATCCCAATAACAGGAATATCAGTATATTTTGCTAAATCGCCAACACCTGTAATTTGATTAAAAAACAAATACCTAAAAGCAACTAATGTAAGTGAGATTACAATTGCTAAAACAAAACATATAATTATTATAACTTTCTTTACTGGATAAATAGGATCTTCAGGCGTAGAAGCAAGTTGCAAAATTTCGTTATTTGATACAAAACCAGCTTTTGAAATACTATATTCAGCTTTCTTTTCTATTAATTGACTGTAGTAGTTATCATTTATTGCATACAAGCGTTCTAAAATTGCTAGTTCGATAGTATTTTGTTGATATTTATTTACAACTGGATCCTGACTTTTAATTTTTCTACTTTTGTTGTAAACATCAATTTTAGTATAAATTTCTTGTTTTTTTACTTCAAGATCTTTTTTTGTTGCTTTTATTATTTCATTTAATAATTTCTTCTGAATTTCTATTTGATAATCTATCGATTTTATTTGTCTACTATTGGCTGTTACATCATAATACAACTTTTCTTTCTCAAGCAATAAACTCTGAATAGAATTTACCCCCGTAGACAATGCACCAACAAGCTTAGAATTTGAAAGTATTGCTACCAACTTATACGGATCAAGGTCTTTATCTTTCGATATTTCAGACCACAATTGATCAATATTACTATTTTGCATTTCTAATTCAAACAAGCTTCTTTTAACTTCATTAATGTTTGAAAAAAATAAATCCGACGGATCTGTTGAAATCAATGATTTAATATCAGAAGTTGTTAAAGTTGAATCTCCCTTTAACAAACTCATTTTACTTTGAATTTCATTTAGTTTATTATAAACAACAACCAATTGAGTATCAACAAAGTTTATAATATTATTTGAACTCTCAGCTTTCTTTTCTATATCAAAAACTCTAAACTCTTGCGAAATATTATTTACCACATCAGCTGCTTTTGCAGCATTTCTATCTGAATACGTTATTTTTATTGATTTTGCTTCCTCATTTAAAGTATTAATTGACAATCGAGCCAAATGTGTTGATAATATAGAAGCAGGATTATTGGGAACAAAATAATACTGATCTTTAATCAAACTAGATTCATCCGAAACCTCAGTTAAACTAATGATAAACTCAGCAATTCCAACTTTTTTCTTTTCATCAAAATTAACGGTTCCTTCATAATTTTTCCCGTTGATATCGTAAAATATCTGACATTTTTGAGTATCTGAAAAATCTATTCGAATTGGAATTCCATAAAGTTCAGGTGGGATATTCTCCATTTTAACTTTAAACGGAGCACTCTTATACATCTCGAAATCTAAAATAGTTCCTTTTGAAAAATAACTCACCTCTAAGGGAAGTTTATTAAATATTCGAGTTAAAAAAACGGATGACCTTAAAACTTCAAGATCCTTTGCAATATTCTCGGTTGGAATAACTTGTTGAGTAGTTTGCAAAACAGTTTCTGCTGTGTTAGCTGAATTTAATTGTATAATTGAAGATGCTTCATAAATTGGATGCGTATAACGTAAAATTGCAAATGACGAAAAGCCGGCAATTGCAATTAAAATGCTTATAAATATCCAATTACTTTTAATAATATGAGTTAATAAACTTATATCAAACTCATCATTAATTAAGGGTATTTTTCTTTTTAACATTTTATTTTTTTATTTAGTCGTTATTGCGTATATAGCAATAAGTGATGTAAATAGCGACAGATAAGGAGCAATGGCAGTCATTATTTCTCCTGAAACATTGTCTCTTGGTGTAATATATACAATATCATTGGCTTGAAGAACCACATTACCTTGATTTATATTTTCAATTCTTGACAAATCAATAGAATACACATAAGTTCTATCGGGCTTATTTCTTATTATTTTAATTCTATGTGCCTTAGAATTTCCAACTCCTCCAATTTGCGCTAACAACTGAAAGAGAGTTGTATTTTGATAGATTAAAGGGACTACAGATGCAGCACTTCCTTGAAACATAAATACACGCTTATTCACAACGTCAACTTTAACGAAAGGTTTATTAAAGTATGTCACAAATTCATTTTCCAAGTAGGATTCTAGTTCTCTAATTGACATCCCTTCTACTATTTTTCTCCCTAATATAGGCAATTTTATACTACCATCGAATTCAACCATATAACCTCCACCACTTCCATTCTGCATATTTTGAAAATTTTGCATTCCAATTCCACCAACCCCACCAACAGGGTTAATCATCACCTCGCCATCATTAGTGGTAATTGTAAAAACGATAATATCATTTTTTGCTATTCTGTAGAATTCTTCATTTTTAATATTTGCCAAAGTATCATACTGATAATCAATACCAGTGCGCAACAAACGCGTTGGATTGAATATTCTGCACGAAGAAAACATCATTACAGATAGAACAATAAACAATAAAAATCTGAATTTCATAGTTAAAAATTAATGATCAATCTTATCCGCAAGCTATTTGTTCCTTTTCTTGATAGACTCCAACTCCGCTCAGTATGCGGTCACTCCAAGTAAAGTCGAAGAGTATTTAATTTATTAACTTATTATTAATTCCTTGTAGATTTAAATGTCAAATTTACAAAATATAATTATACTAATAATCTATTATAGAAATTTTTCATATCATTTACTAAACGCTGATAATGAAACTTCTCTCTAACAAAATCCCAGCCTTCAATTCCCATGTCTATTCTCAATTGATCATTGTCAACTAATTGGAGCAAATAATCCGCAAATTGTTCATGATTACCACTTTCACAAAGAAATGCCGTTTTATTTGGAATTACAACATTTGCTATTCCGCCAACATCGGTAGTTACTATTGGTTTATTAGATGCCTGAGCTTCAATCAAACTCACTGGTGTTCCTTCATTTAATGATGTCAAAGCAATAATATCCATCCCCGCATTCACTTCATCAATATCTTTTATCCAAGATGTAAATGTGATGCTTGCTTTTTTATAATTTGCATCGAAAAAAGTATAATCTAAGCCCAACTCAGTAGTATTTGCTACAACTTCATTAATTAACTCCCCGTCACCAACCACAAAAACTCTAATATTTCTTTGCGTTTTTTCTTTTAATAATGCAATCGACTTTAAGAACATTGCATGATTTTTTATTGGAACAATACGCCCAACAATTCCTATCGCAATTTCATCTTCTTCAATTTGATATTTTTTTCTAAATGCAATCCTTTTAATATCAATATTCTCATTAAATCGACCTAAATCAAATCCTAATGGGATAATCTCAACTTTTTCTTCTGGACAAATTCTATATTTATGAACTAAATCATATTTCTGATTCTCACTTATAGCTATAATTTTAGTCGACATTTTTGCCAATCGTCTTTCTAGTTGCTGGTAAAATGTTGATTGCATACTGCCAAAATACGCATCAAAAACATGTCCGTGAAATGTGTGAACTATAACAGGGACTTTCAAATAATGAGCAGCTCTTCGGCCTAAAGCTCCAGCTTTTGCTGCATGTGTATGAACGATGTCCGGCTTGAAATCTCTAATTATTTTTCTTAATTTGTAATAAGCAGTCAAATCGTCTTTCAAACTTATGGGTCTTTTCATTTCAGGAATAGAGAGTGGTTCTAATCCTAAGTTCCGAACAATAAATTCAGAGTTTTCTTCTGTTTCATCGTTTGCACCCCCTACCAATAATGTTTCAAACTCAGGAGCCATATATTTGCTCAAATATGCAGCATTATAGGTGGGTCCTCCTAAATTAAAACGATTGATGATTCTTAATACTCTTGGCATTTCTATTATTTTAATAATTTCGAAATGGCACAAGGTTCATGGTGCAGGGCACACGATATATCAACAACCGTTTACCTTGAACCGTTTACCATTTACCGCATATACTTTTTCCACCAATATTGAAACACTATCAATGCCCAAATCTTAGCCTGAACATCTCCTGGATTAGTAGAAAACAATTGTTTTTTTAAATTTCTTATTGTATTAATATTAAATATATTCTGTTCTTCAATAAATTTTTCGTTTAATAAATCATCATTTATTAATGACCACAACTCATTTCGCATCCATTTCAACAAAGGCACTTCAAAGCCATGCTTTCCTCTATTAAAAATCTCAATTGGAAGTTCTTCTCTGAAAGCATCTTTTAATATTTTCTTCGAAGTTATTCCATCATTCTTATAACTGGCAGGCAATTCGAAAGCAAAATCAATTAATCTATAATCTAGAAAAGGATTTCTAACTTCCAAACTATTTGCCATTGACATTCTATCTACCTTTACTAACATATCTCCAGATAATACCAATTTTATATCTGTACTTAATACAGAATTAAAATCACGCTTATCAATATTTTCGATATATAACTGTCTATCTTGATAAAATGTTTCAATTAAATCAAAATTTTTGAAATAAGAAAGCGATTCAGAAATTGTATTATATCCACACCATCGCCAATAGCGTTCTTTTTCATTCATTTTTAAGCCTTCAATATATTTTTTAGCTTGGCGTATCTTATTTGAAAAAGTTGAATTTCTCGATTGAGGCAAAATATTTATTAACGGTTCAAACGAGGGAAGCGATTTATTTAAAAAATTATTTTGACGAATTTTAATTTCTGCTGTATGTTTATTGTAGCCTCCAAAAATTTCATCGGCACCATCGCCAGATAAAGCAACTGTTACATGCTTTTTTGTTTGATTACTCAGAATGAAAACAGCAAGTGCTGAAGAATCAGCAAACGGTTCATCAATATAATCGAGCATTTCGAACAAACTGCCAAGTAAATCATCATTCGATAGTTTAAAACTAGTATGATTTGTATTGTATTTTTTTGCAACTAATTCAGCATAATTGGTTTCGTCAAACAGTGGCTCGTCTTTATATCCAATTGAAAATGTATGCAAATTAGAATTTACTTTAGTTGCTAATGCAACAATAATTGAAGAGTCAATTCCACCACTCAGAAATGCGCCAAGTGGCACATCTGAATACATTCTTATATTTATTGCATCGGTTAAAATTTTTCTTAAATGTTTCTGAGCTTTTTCATAAGTTCCAACTTTATTCAAATCATTTTCAAATTGGTTAATCTTCAAATCTTCAAATCTTCCAATCTTCTCATCTTCCAATCTTTCAATCTTTAAATCTTCAAATCTTCCAATCGAATAATACTTACCTTTTGTTATCTTAAAATTTTCATCTAATTCAAGCCAACTTCCCTCCTCAATTTTACATACATTTTTAAAAATCGATAAATGAGGTGGAATATAATTCAGCTGAAAATACTGAAAAAGCGCTAAATCATTTATTTCTTTATCAATATTATAAGCTAACAACGACTTCATCTCCGATGCAAACACCAATCGATCCTTATCTTGAAAATAATAAAGTGGCTTAATTCCATATCTATCTCTAACAATTGTTAACTTTCTTTCAAAATTATCGTAAATAGCAATGGCAAAGAAGCCGTTTATTTTTTGAATTATCGATTTACCATGTTTTATGAATAGATAAAGCAAAATTTCCGTATCACTTGTCGATTTTAATTCAATTCCATCAGAGATAATTTCATTTCTGAAATCCATGAAATTAAAAAATTCACCATTAAAAACTATGGTATATCTTCCCGATTTATCTGTAAAAGGTTGTGCTGCGGCATCAGAGGTATCAATAATACATAGTCGAGCATGACCCAATGCAATATTATCATGAATATACTTGCCGTTT
Organism: Bacteroidota bacterium; assembly: GCA_037139195.1. Taxonomy (GTDB): domain Bacteria; phylum Bacteroidota; class Bacteroidia; order Bacteroidales; family JAHJDW01; genus JBAXGW01. Next base: position 15,865 of record JBAXGW010000031.1, on the reverse strand, counting down.
GCATCCGGACCCCGCTTATTTAAAGCAGCAATAGAGCCATCGATTAAATCAATAGTTCTACGCCCTAATTCCGTGAATGCAATACAGCCAGTTATTCCGCACATAAAATAATATTTTTATTTAGTTCAAATAAAATTCCATTATTAGACTTCGAGTCCGCTCAGTCTTCTAGAATATAAAGAACTCATAAAACAAGTTAAAAGTTCCAATGTTTTGGCATCGACTGTTTGGTAATATAGCATAAAAATTCTTATTTAGGAATTCCTGATAATTCAGAAATAAAAGTTGCAGACTTACAGTCTAAACCCCTTATCTCTTTTGCAATTTGTGCAATTCTTTTTTATTCCATAATATTTTCTAATAATAACCCAATCGATCAACAAGCCATAGTCTAAAACTCGGCCAATTAGCCATTTAGCATTTCTTTCTAAATCAATTTTTTCTCGGTCAATATCCCAAAATAAATGATTAGAAAAATTCACTAAAATCAAACTTGAACTATTATCAGAATTCATTAAATTTTATTTATTTGTCAAAAAAAATCATTCTTTTTGCAGATATTCTTCTTTACGCATGCAAATTATAACACTCAAATAATGAAAACTCTTCGACTTCGCTCAGAGCGACTGTCAGACTGAGCGGAGTCGAAGTCAATCATGAGTTATATAAAAAAGTTTGCGAATCTCAAAATATTACAAATGAATTACTTCGCCATAAGCCGCCGCAACTGCTTCCATAATTGCTTCTGACATAGTAGGATGCGGATGAACAGACTTGATAATTTCATGTCCTGTTGTCTCTAATTTTCTTGCAACAACTGCTTCAGCAATCATCTCAGTAACATTAGCTCCAACAAAATGAGCCCCTAACCATTCACCAGTTTTAGCATCAAAAATTACTTTGATAAATCCATCTTTTGTTCCAGCTGCACTCGCTTTTCCTGAAGCCATAAATGGGAATTTACCAACTTTAAGTTCATATCCTGCTTCAATGGCAGCTTTTTCTGTTAAACCAACAGATGCAACTTCCGGACTTGTATAGGTACATCCTGGAATATTACCATAATCCAAAGCTTCTGGATTCAATCCTGCAATATTTTCCACACAAATAATTCCTTCTGCTGAAGCAACGTGAGCTAGAGCTGGACCATGAACAATATCACCAATGGCATAAACTCCTTCTACATTGGTTCTGTATAAATCATCAACCAATACTTTCCCTTTTTCATATTTTACGCCAACTTCTTCTAAACCTATTCCATCCAAATTAGTGGTAACACCAACTGCTGAAAGAACTATCTCGGCTTCTATAATTTCAGTTCCTTTTTTGGTTGTCATAGTAACTTTGCAAATGTCCCCAATCTTTTCAACTGTTTCAACGCTGGTTGAAGTCAATACTTTCATCCCAATCTTTTTAAAAGAACGTTCCATTTGTTTTGAAACTTCTTCGTCTTCATTTGGAAGTATGCTTGGCAAATACTCAACCAAAGTTACTTCTACACCTAAAGCTCTATATAAATAAGCAAACTCGGAACCTATTGCTCCTGAACCAACTACCAACATGGATTTTGGCAGCTTTTCTAAAGTCATTGCCTCACGATAGCCAATGATTTGTTTTCCATCTTGTGGAATATTAGGCAAAACTCTAGATTTTGCACCTGTTGCCAAAACAATGTGCTTCGATGTTATTTCTGTTTTATTCCCCTCTGAATCAGTTACCTCAACCACTTTATTTGGTTTTAAAACACCAAATCCTGCTATATGCTCAATTTTATTCTTTTTAAACAAAAATTGAATTCCTTTGCTCATCCCATCTGCAACACCACGACTACGCTTAACTATTGCTTCGAAATCGGGCTCAACAGTTCCGTTTATTTTTATACCATAATCAGCGGCATGACTAGCATATTCAAATACTTGAGCACTTTTCAACAAAGCTTTTGTAGGAATACAACCCCAATTCAAGCATATTCCACCTAATTCCGAACGTTCAACCACTCCAACTTTCATTCCTAATTGCGATGCTCGTATAGCAGCTACATAACCACCAGGACCACTACCAATAATAATTATATCATACGAATTCATAATATCATTAATTTAAAATTACTACGTACAAAATTAAGTTTTTATTTAGAGATATTCTAATGTTTTTTTAAAGAATCAAGAAGCCAGAAGTCAGAATGAAGAACTAACAATGACAGAGTGGTGGTCCAATATCGTTTAGTTAAGGATTTGAAAGCGAGCAAGCAGTTCGACTCCGCTCACTGAGACAAAATATCGTCACACTGAGCGTAGTCGAAGTGATTATAAAAAAGTATAACTAAACGACATTGGAGTGGTGGTCACTAAGGGTGATCACTGAGCGAAGTCTAAGCCAGAAAACAAAAGGCTGAATAAAACCAGCATCATAAAAACCTTCATAATTCAGAATTCCATTTATAAATCTAAATAGAAATCTCTAGTCAACTCAATATATTCTTTGCTATACTGATGGCGTTTTTCTGGCTCAATAAGCAAATCCTCTTCAAGACTTTCGTTTGTATTCAAAGTCAATTCAATCAAACAACGATGATATTCTTTTGTCAAAGTGGGCTTTACATTGCAAACTCTTTTTATATTAAAATCATTAATATTCGCCAAATTTAAGACTTCTGATTTTAATTTAAATGGAAAAATTAATGCTAAAAGACCATTTGGATTAAGCATTTTTTTTGATATTTTGATAATCTCATCAAATGGCAGAGTAGAAATATGTCTTGCAATACCTCTAGATTTATCATCAGGCAAGAAGGTATCGGAATAAAAAGGTGGATTTGAGACTATTAAATCATATTGCCCAGTTTTCTTCGAAAATTCTTGAAAAGAAACATGATGAACCTTAATTTTTTCACTAAAAACAGAATTATCAACATTTTCTTTCGCCTGAATAATAGCATTCTCGTCAATATCAATTGCATCTATGCGTTCAGCTCCTCTTTGTGCAAGCATTAATGAAATCAATCCTGTACCACAACCAATATCTAAAGCAATTTTAACATTTTCTACAGAAACCCAAGCTCCAAGTAATACACCATCGGTGCCAACTTTCATTGCACATTTATCTTGGTTTATTGAAAATTGTTTGAATTGAAAATCAGTCATAAAACAACTTTGCGACTTTCCGCCTTTGCGTGAAAAAAATTAATCTGCCAAATATATGTCAATCAATCCTTCAGGCGCAGTAACATATATTTCTTTTTTATCTCTATCAATTTTGTCAATTATAGTATCAACTGCCGGGATTAAAACCTCTTTTTTACCCGCTGTGATTTGAAAAATCGGTTGTGCTGTCATTGTAACTACAGATTTCACAAGCCCAACCTCTCCTTTCACAGAATCTATCACTTTATAATCAACTACTTCATGAAAATAAAATTGCTTTCCGCTTAATTTAGGCAGAAATTCTAAAGGCAAATATAACTCTGACCCAATTATTTTCTTTGCTAATTCATTATCGGTTATGTCTTCAAATTGAATCAAAGCTGAACTATTGGCAGGTCTGACATTAATTTTTTTAACAAAAAAAGGAACCAGTTCTCCTTCTAATTCGAGAAAAACTGATTCCAATTTATTGTATTTTAAAGGCTCGTCTACATCTAAATTTGCAATAACTTCACCTTTTAAACCTGAAGATTTTTGAATATAACCTAGAAGAAAGCATTTATTCTTCTCAATCATTTTTTATTCTTCTGTTTGTGTTGTTTCTTCTTGAGCAGGAGTTTCAACTTCTGCAACTACTTCGTCAACTTCTACTTCTGCAACTGGAGATTCTTCAACTTCAACTACAGGAGTATTTTTTGCTATGATAGCAGCAGCTTTTGCTTCTCTAACTTTTGCTTCAGCTTCTAATCTTTTTCTAGTGTCTTTATTGATTTCTTCAACACCTTTGTTAAGTTTAGAGTTGATTTTAGCTTCTTTTTCATTTTTCCAAGCTTCAAATTTAGCATCTGCTTGTTCTTGTGTTAAAGCGCCTTTTTCAATTCCTCTTAATAAATGATATTTGAACATAACTCCCTTAAAAGAAAGGATAGCACGACAAGTATCTGAAGGTTGAACTCCACTCTTTATCCATTCTACCGCTTTATCGATATCTAAATCAATAGTTGCTGGCGAAGTTAAAGGATTGTAAGTACCTAATCTTTCAATAAATTTTCCATCACGTGGTGCACGACCATCCGCTACGACAATATGATAAAAAGGACGACCTTTTTTTCCATGTCTTTGTAATCTAATTCTTGCTGGCATAAAATAAACTAATTATTTATTATTATTTAATTTTTAAGGGTGCAAATGTAGGAAGAAATTATTAAACAACCAAATTATACAGTTAAAAAGTTAGAAAGTAGAAAGTTATAAAGTTAAAAGAAGAAAGTTTCAAAGTTTTTTTCTATATGCTTATCTTTTCGAATAAGATTTTACACACATTTCAACATTATAACTTTATGGACTTCTGAATATTTAACTTCACTTTATTGTATTTTATTATATATTTAACTGTCAGCTTATTAAGAATGTTTCTTTAGCTATTTATATTCTATTTTATCCAGTTATTTAAATAAATTGCCCCTTAATTTGCCTATGCCTAATTTTATGATTATATTTGTTTTTCTAATGTTTAACGAAATATACTATGGCAAATATAACATTTTATTTGAAATCAGAAAACCTTGATAAAAAAGGATTAGTATCAATTCTTATTCAAATCACACATAATTACAAACGTGTTCGCTTGTCTTCAGGCGAAAAAGTTAAACCTACCCATTGGAATAAAAAGAAGCAAAGAACAATTGAAAACAAAGATACGAATTCAAAACTGGAATATATAAGAATCAATAAATTTTTAGATGAAGTAGAATCAAAATTTAAAAATTTAGTTAGCAATGCTAAATTAAAAGATATAGAATTAACCGATGCCTATTTGAAGAATAATCTTTTCAAAGAAGAAGTAAAAGGGCGTAAAGCTTTTTTCGATGCTTTTGAAGAATATATTGAGATGTCAAAATCTGTAAAGACCATTGGCACAATTAGTTCATATAAAACCACAAAAATGTGGCTTTTAAAATTTGAAAAAGAAAGTAATTACAATATTAATTTCAGCGAAATAGATTTGACTTTCTTTGATAAGCTAAAAGACCATGCTTTCATTAAAAACAGTTATTCTGATAATACATTTCAACGAGTTATCAAAGTATTAAAATCAATGCTTATTTGGTCAGAAGAACGAGGTTATTACGATAAAAAAGTTCACAAGAAATTTAAACACTTATATAGAGAACGTGAAGTAATATACTTAACCATTGATGAGTTGATGCTTTTGTATAATCACAAATTTGAAAATCCAAAACATCAATCTGCTGTAGATTTATTTTGTTTTGGATGCTTCACAGGTTTGAGGGTTTCAGATATTTACCAATTAAGCAGAGAGAACATACAAAACGGAGAAATTCATAAAACCATCCAGAAAACTCAACAGCAAGAAGTAATCCCTTTGAATATATTTGCGTTAAACATTCTAAAGAAATATGAGTCTTTGCCTGACAAGCCACTACCCTCCGTATTAGCAACAATGCACAATAATTATTTAAGAGCATGTTGCAAAGATGTTGGTATTGATACACCTGTTACAATAACAAAATTTTCAGGAAGCAAGAAAATTGAAACGACACAGCCAAAATGTGAATTTATTACAACCCATACCGCAAGAAAAACTTTTGTAACAAATAGCTTAATGCTTGGAATGAATGTAAAGACCATAAAAAGCATAACGGGACATAAACTGGATAGCACATTTGAAAGATACCTTAAGATAACAGATACTTATAAAAAGTCGGAAATGGATAGCACGTGGAATAAAGTTAAAGTTATGCCATCGGAAGAAAAGTAATAACTTAAACGTTTATAATCGTTTATAAACGTTTAAACGGATAAATAAACGTTTATTTTCTAATTTTTTAAATACAACACTTCAATTTTTGATATACAAAAATGTATTAATTCTTGTAAATCAATGCAATAGACAGAGGTATATCAATTATTCATTCCATTATTATTTTAAATATTTCAAATAGCAAAAATTAAACGTTTATAAACGTTTAAACAGATAATAAACGTTTATAAACGTTTATTTTACAAATAGATAGATTTAAGAAAATAGCAGCCTATTAATTTGAGTTTTATTTGAAAATAGTCTGAAACTTTTATACTAAAAATAAATCAATTTGCGTTTTACTAAAACACAAAAGTATTTTTGTTAATTCTCAAATTGAATTGTCCTTGATTCAAAACTATCAGACAAATGGATTCAGAAGAACAAAATCAATCATCTGAAGCAAGAGATTATAGGCAATTTGCCATCAACCTGAATTGCATGTATGAAAATACAGCAGAATTCAGAGAGGGTGCCAAACGATACCTTATTTACATCCAAAAACTTTATTCGATTAAAGAATATTATTTAATGAAAGGCTATGCCATTGATTCAAAAAACGATTCTCTCGAATATCATTTTTATTTAGCTGATAAACTTGCCGAAACATTCCCCTATTTGTATATTAATACGAATGAGGATTTTGTTTGCGACTTATGTGCTGATATAGATATACCAATTGAAGATGAAAGATATTATATATTTTTTCTAAATATTAAATTAGAGCAACTTCGACATATTGAAATAGATGATTTATTAAACTACCAATTAAAAACAACATTCAACAATCAACATGAAAAATTCATTCGCTTTTTAATTTTGTTTCTTCGAGATGTAAATAAAACCCTAATTCAGAGTAAAAGAGATTCTGTTAAAGAATGGATAGAATTAAAACAACAACAATTAATTAACACTAAAACCACTCCACTAAAAACAAATAATGAAAAACTAAATTGGAGCGGAAGCCCTCAAGAAGTAATTAATGGGTTTCAATATCTCATGTCAAATAATTGCTCAAAAGGACTCCCTTATTGCCAAATAGAAAATCTGAAAGCTTTTGTATATTCAAGCTTTAGCTTTAAAAACACAAATATAAAATTAAATTCTACGGATTCATTTAACTTTAAATGGAATAGCGAGAAGCACGATTTTACAATGCTTTTAAAATTGCTCAAAGTAAAAAAGATAAATGCAACCAACAGAGAGATAAAAAATTTCATTTTACGATTAATCCCTCATTCTAGCGAAGATGCAATAATTGTCTATTTAAAAGGCGAACGAGTTAAGCAAAAGTTCTCAATTGATATTTCCGTATTCAGTCTTTAGTCAATTTTGTTTACCTACAAAATTGAAATAGCCCATAATTCAACTGTTCAACTATTTGATTTGCAGACCTGACAAAAGGTTTTTTATTCCCCAAATTCTTTACCCAATTGAATATCGGTTTCAAAAGCACTTTCTTTGAATTGTAATTCATTGATAGAATTACATGTAAGTCTATCTGAATTGAAATAAAGAAAGTATTAATCTAAAAAAGTTACGGTATGAAAATTAAAGTTTTTGAAATTCCATCCAGAAATATGGCGGAATTTGCAGAGGTGTTATCTAAAGTTGGTTTAGACAATGAAATTAAAGGAACTAACGAGGACAATGAAGTTCTAATTAATGTATTCTTCAAACCATCACAACGAGAATCTATCCTAGACCTTATAGAATGGGTTGATGAACATGTTAGTTATGAGGATGAAGAGGACGACGACGAGTATGATGACGATGATGAGGAGTATGATGACGACGACAACTAATCTTGTTAATCAATAGTTTCTTTTCGGGAGTTTGCGCAGGCAAACTCCCATTTTAAATACAAATAGCTATGAAAAAGAAATGCGAACATTGCGGAGAAGAGTTTGAAGCCAAACGAAACGATGCTCGTTTTTGTTCTTCTTCATGTAAATATAAATATTGGCAGAAAAACAAAGGGTCTGAATCGGAATCAAAACCTAATTCGCAAACAAATGAAATTGCCTTGCATTTAACACTAAAAGGCATTATTGATAAAAACACACTTGAAAACAATAGTCCATCTATTCAAGAGCAACAATATCAAGTTATTCGAGTTGAATACAAAGTGGAATCCTCCATTTATGCCAATGTAATGAGCAAAATAAATCCACTGAAAGATTTAATAATAAAGATTGAAACAAAAATGCAGCATTTAACCTATGAAATAAATATGCTCATTGACCAGTACAATAAAACCAGTGTAGGTAAAGCTATTGAACAAGGTTTTATAATTGACCCTACATATAGTACTCCGCTTAAAAACTCAATTTTCAGTTTGGGAATTTATTGTATTGATATTCTTTTCAATAAACAATCAAATGAAGAACATAAATCACAAATCGAGCGAATAATAAAATCTAAAAAGGAAGAATTCCAGAAATTATTCGATTTAAAGCAAACCACATTGAGAAAAATATCAAATTTAAAGATTCAATTATTAGGGGTTAATCAATTTGAGACAAGATACAAAGAAGAGAAATTGCCTCAAAAGTCAATTGAGCAGACACCTAGAATTGAGCCAGTCAAAACAATTGAAAACTCATCTTCTATTCCCTCAAATTATGCTAAACCCATGAATGAAAATAAATTTGTTGTCAATAATAGTCAATCGCTAGGTGAAGCTAAAAGCACTAACAAATCAAGTAGTAAAATAATATCCAGTCATCAACTTTCTACTATCGATTACAAAGCGTTAAATTTTCAGGGCAGATGGATTGATTTTATTGGTTATCCTTCAATTAATTTCCATTGTGCGATACATGGAAAGGCGGGCGAAGGCAAATCAACTTTTGCAATTCAATTTGCAAATTATTTAGCAGAAAGCTTTGGTTTGGTGGTTTATATATCTGGCGAAGAGGGATTTTCAAAAACAATTAAAGATAAATTTGTAAATAACGGAGCAATGTCTGAAAATCTTTATGTTGCCGACCTCAGAAATTACGATGACATTATTAAGGAAATTGGAATAAATGATTTTCATTTCATTGTGATAGATAGTTTAAATAATATGCGTATTGATGCAGAAAAACTCAAACTTCTTAGAGAACACTATAAAAACTCTGCTTTAATAACTATTTGTCAGGCAACTAAGGACGGAAAAATGCGTGGTTCTTACGAAATAATCCACGATGCGGACATTGAAATTATAGTTACTAATGGAATAGCAGAAACTAATAAGAACAGATTTAAAGAGAAACACAAGGAATTTAAAGTATTCTAGCAGTTTTAGTCTGCTTAATTAAAAATATTTGTTTCTTAATTGATAAATTAGGTAACATTAAATTTGAAAATTAAAAAAAGTATTATACATTTGGAGCGTAAATAATATGAATATATTTATAATTACATGTAAAATCAGAAGTATTGGGGATTTTACTGGTTAAATTGATGTATATTAGAAATATTTTATGTTTTTGCGATTGTAGAGTACGTTCTTTATATGCTTGATTTAATTTAATCAAGTGTTTTATTATAATTTAAAGGCATTTAGCTTTTATTCTTGTTTTGGGAATCTAGAAAATTTCAACGTAACGCAAGAGTGATAGGGAATGCCCGTGCAATAGCATGGGCTTAACTTATTCGCGTTACAGGTATTTTCTAGAACCTCCAAAACGAATATAGTTTATGTCTCATGCTTTTTTTATGTGTAAAATGCTTGAAATTTAATAAAAAAACAATGAGCAATATTTTAAAAACAGTAAAAACATTTATAAAAGACATGAAAATACTCTATTTTTTATTGTCAATTAAACATTCATCAATAAAAAAGTCAAAAATGAAGTAAATTTTAACTGTTTTTGTAATTTGTTTAGTGAGAAGAGTTTAAAATCAAATGAGGTTATTTGCTTTGTTGGATAAATTGAGAGTCATGCATTTGGCAAAAAAAATGACAATAGAAGATGAAAAAGAAGTTGTTGATTGATTTATAAGTAATGAATTATTATTTGTTAAATAATTAAGTAAATTTTTGCCGTTAAATGAATATAACATGCCGTTAGCTGATTTGTTGTTGCATGTTAAAAATAATAATATTAATCTTGCATGTGGAAGTATTGTTATTTGAAAGCGTATGAATTTGATTATTAATAAAATAAGATTAACAGTGCATGAAAATTAATTAGGGTAAAACTTTTTTAAGAAATAAAATAAATTTACATTTGCAGCGTTTAATGTAAAAATAGAATAAAAAAAAAGGAGAGACCAGCTGAGAATTGAGCTCCTTATCTGACTCTCCTACTTGAGACAGTTCTTTGAAAAACTGTATAGTGCAAAAATACAATAATCACAGATTATTTGCAAGTGATTTGTGGTCAACGTATACTAAATGATACTTGTTTGTGGTGAAATGATATTCTTTTTGTTTGATTTTTCATTAAAGCATGAAGAAAATCGATTTTATTTCATTACTTGCTTTCTCTTTTATTCGCTATTGGTTTTTCAAAGTTTTCTGTTTTAAAAACAGTTGAGTTTGTATAATACGTAGTATACAAATAAGACGAAAATTTGAAAACTGTTTTTCTTATATGTATTTTGTTGTTCCAAACAAATAATTTAAATGAAAAACAACGGAAAGCCGATGCCGAAAGTAGGTGTTAAAATTAAAAACTTATTAAAATGTATTTAAGAAAAGGTAACAATCAATCGCTTGTGTCTTTTATTACAAGACCAAGTTTATCAAAAAATGAAATGAAAAACGTTAATGGAGGAGTGAAATATAATTCCTCTCGTTGTGATAGTAAAGTACGAAAATGGTCGTTTGTTTGCACTGATGGATCAAGTTTGTCACGTGGTGAAGCCCAATGTGCATCCAATTTTGACTTGACATTTAACTGTGATGCAGGTGGTAGATTGGTCGGTTGATTTATTTAGTATAATTTTTTAGTTCAAAAAGCAATTAAAAATTGCTTTTTGAACTAAAAATGTCAAAGTTTAATATTTTAATAACTAAAAAAATGTCAAAGTTTAATATATTTATAAGAAATAAAAAGAAAGACTTTATATACAATAGTTTGTCAAACAATTTACTTGAAATAAATAATGAAATAAAGTGTTTAATAGAAAGTAAAAACTATAATGTGATTAAAAAAAACAATAAACTAATGTTTGAAAAATTGCAAGAGTCAAAAATGATTGAAGTGAATGACGAGGATGAATTAGCTAAGTTAAAATTAAATAGACTCATTAAGCAAACATTAAATGTGTTAAGTCTAACAATATGCCCTACAACAAATTGTAATTTTGCATGTTATTATTGTTACGAAAAGGCCGATAACAAGCATGATATGACATTACAAGTAGAAAATGATATTGTTGATTATATAAAAAACTTTGAAAATATTGACCAAATTAATATTACATGGTATGGAGGAGAGCCTTTGCTTAAATACGAGACAATTAATAGAATAACAAAAGAAATTTTAAATCTAAAAAATATTAGTATTGGAAAGACATCATATTCCTCAAATATGGTCACTAATGGATATCTTTTCACAGATGAAATAATATTTTCATTAAAAAATAATAATATTAATTCTTTGCAAATTACCCTAGATGGCAATAAAGTTAGTCATAATAACATAAGAAATATTGATTCATATGAACAAACTGATTCATTTGGACATATTGTTTCAAATATTATAAAAATTAACAAATTAACCGACGTTTTTATTAATGTTAGAGTAAATATTAGCAAAGAAAACGCAACTGAATTTTTCGAAGTGTATGATTTTTTGATGAAACAAATATCATTTAAAGATAGGATTTCTATTTACCCTGGTTTTATTCAAAATATTAATGAATGTCAAACCCATGATTGTGCATTTCAAAATAAAAAAGAAAAAGATGCTTGTTTGTACGATTTATTTTCAATTAGACCAAAATTAAGGGAGAGATTATATCCACAAAACAAAGACAATATTTGCATTGCACAGCACCTTAATAGTTTTTTAATAGACCCTTTAGGCGATATGTACAAATGCTGGGTTGATATAGGTTTGAAAGAAAAAAGATTGTTAAATGTAAAAAAGAGAAATAAAATAAATGTGGTTTTGTTATCAAAATACATTACCGATTCTCCTTTTGATTCAGCCAGTAAATGTTTAAAATGTTCTTTATTCCCATTATGTGGTGGGGGGTGTCAAAAATTCAGAATAGAAAATAAGAATTGTTGCGAAATGGACAAAAGCCATCTAATAAAATCTCTAAAATGTATTATAGAAAACTCTTAGTCGTATTTTTTAATTTATTTTATTTAATTTCCATTGCACAAACAGAATATGTTCCAAATGGCGGATTTGAGGAATTTGTAAATGAACGTATTGTTATGAATAAAAAAATTCTATATAAAAACATTGCAAAAGACTGGTATTATGCTAATAGTATTGGATGTCAAAGAAAAGTATCTGTTGTTGTTAATAGAAAAAATATTATTTGTTCAAATTCAGGTTACAGTTTTATATCATTCTGCTCCATTAACACTGGTGACTATACAGGTGTTTCTGTAATCCAAACTAAGTTAAATAAAGCATTAAATAAAGATTCTTTCTATTTATTGAAAGTTTATTTAAAACGTTCAAATGATTGTTGTGGGTATTCTATAAAGTCGTGTAAGTTCTTTTTTACTGATTCAGTTTTTTATACTGAAGACTTAAATCATTTTAATCTACCAAATATTTTATTATACAAATGTGATAGTACAAAAATTGATACTTCGTGGACTTTGTTAACTTCTAAATATAAAGCAAAAGGCGATGAAAAGTTTTTGACTATAGAAATAAATAGCGATACAGCAGAAGCGAAAAAAGTTCCTTGTCATTCTGGTGTTGAATGTTCTGGCAGAATATCAGTAGACACATATTATTTCCTAGATGATGTCTCCATAAAAGAAACCACAGACACTGCCAAAATTGATTGCGACGACAAGCCTATAACAAAATATACAAAAGACGCAGTGCTAGTTTTGCCTAATATTAATTTCTTTACAAATAGCGATTCGCTTACCAAAAGTTCTTTTATTGAGTTAGACAAACTCTTGCTAGAATTGAAAAGCAATCCAAATTTAGAAATTGAAATATCGGGGCATACAGATGATGTGGGCAACGCTGATAAAAACATGAAATTATCAGATTTGCGAGCAAAATCAGTAAAACGCTATTTTGTTTCGAAAGGAATAAACGAAAAAAGAATGCAAACAAAAGGTGAAGGCTATAATAAACCACTTGTAAAAGCCACAGACGAAGCATCGAGAGCGAAGAATAGAAGAGTAGAAATTAAAGTATTGAAAAATTAAAATCATACAAAATGAAAAAAACAATTTTACTTGCAATAGTATTGCTATTTGCTATTGTTAAAACAAAAGCAGACGAAGGAATGTGGATTCCTTATTTATTAGAGAAAGGATTAATAAGCAATATGCAAGCAAAAGGCATGAAAATAAAACCAGAGGAAATTGCATCGCTCAATAAAGCTTGCCTAACTAGCAATATTATTCATTTTGGAGAAGGCTGTACCAGTTTTTTCATCTCTGATAGTGGCTTGCTGCTTACTAATTTTCATTGCGCATTAAGCTATATCACGCCTTTGTTGGCAGACCATAAAGATATATTAGAAAAAGGATTTTGGGCAAAATCAAAGACAGAAGAAATTCCAATAAAAGGCTTAGTTGTTTCTCAGCTAAAAAGCGTTTCAGATGTAACAGAAATAGTAAAAAATTATTTTAGAAATAATCCTGCTATTACCGAAAGTGCTGCTGTTGCTAATGTGCAGGATTCGTTGCAATCAGATGATTACAGCCTTTCAGTTTCAGTAGAAAACTCAAATGGTAATTACCTTTGCTTTTCATATACTCGTTTTAGCGATATTCGTTTGATTGGTATTCCGCCAATTAATATTGCAAATTTTGGTGGCGAACAATACAATTTTGCATGGCCTAATTATAATGCAGATTTCACTATGTTTAGGGTTTATGCCGATTCTGTTAATAATCCTACTTATGAATTCACAAAAACAGCAAAGCCCTATTTTGTTAAAAATCATTTACAAATTTCGGGCAAGGGCTATAATGTAAGCGATTTTGTTTTTACTTTAGGTTTTCCTGGATATACAAAAAGAAAACTTTCATCTGCAGAATTGACTCTGTTAAAAGAGGTAGAATTGCCCAATTCAGTTGCAATAAATGATACTTTGATGCATATAATAAAAATTGCCATGAACATAAAACCAGAGCTTAAAAATAAATATTTATACGTTTACAAAATTAATGAAAATAAACATAAAATTTTATTTGGACAAATATCTGGCTTTAAAACAATGTATTTAATAAAGGAAAGGCAGCTATTGGAAAATAAATATCTTTCGGAAACGAAACATTATACAGATTCAATTAATAGCTGTGTAAAGATGATTAAAACAATGAAGCCTTCATCTATCTGGATAAATATATTGAGTTCTCAAACATTTGCATTTGTCCCCTCTATAGTAAATGCCGTTTTTTACCAAGGGAAAAGCGTTTATATGGATTGTGCTAAAGATACAAGTATTAAACCAATGCGAAATGGACTAAAAGAGACATTTATTGCTAAAATAACTGATTATAAGAAAAATACTGATATTAATGTTGAGAAAAAGCTATTTGCCGCTTTGTTAGTGAAATATATTAATATGATTCCAATAGACAAGCAATTGCCTTTTATTAAAGAAGCAAGCAAAATTGGGATAACTAAATACGTTGATAATTTATGCGATAATTCAATATTTTTTAATTGGGATATTCTTCAGACTGTAATAGAAAATGATGAGGTAGAAAAAATAAGAAATGATGAGTTTTATAAAGTCTACAATCAATTTAGTGATGCATGGTGGAAGACAGATGATTCTAAAATTTATGATAGTTTGCAGAATAAAATAGCCGATTTAAATGCTAGACTAACAAAAATATATCAAACGAAAAAAGAATTGAGTTTTATATATCCCGATGCTAATAGTACTATGCGTTTGTCGTATGGTACAATTAGAGGATATGAAGCTGGGAATGCAAAATTCAATTACAAAACAACAATGTCGGAAGCATTAGCCGCAAATGAAAAACTAGAAAATAAAAAATTAGGGTTTTCATCAGAATATAAAGACTTACTATTAAAAACTGGAGGTGGTAAATATTTCAAAGACAATCAAATGCAAGCGTGTTTTGTTTCTAGTTTAGACATTACCGGCGGAAACTCTGGAAGTCCAGTATTAAATGCCGAAGGAAATATTATTGGAATTTTATTTGATGGAAATATAGAATCTACCTTAGGCACGTATCAATATTACGAGAAAAACCAAATGACAATTGCATTAGATATACGCTACCTCCTTTGGATAACTGAGTATTATGGCAAAGCAAATGATTTGATTAAGGAAATAAATCCACAATAATTCATTTTAATGCTTAAATCTTTATTCCCTCACTACCTCCAACCAGATGCAATGGATTGTGGTCCAACTTGCTTACGCATGGTTGCAAAGTATTACGGCAAAAATTACAGTTTAGAATCACTCCGAACTAAAAGCAATATTGGTCGTGAGGGCGTTAGTTTGCTTGGGATAAGCGATGCCGCAGAATGTTTAGGTTTTCGTACAATTGGGCAAAGATTATCAATTAATACACTTATTGAAGAAGTCCCTCTTCCCTGTATAATTCATTGGAAACAAAATCATTTTGTTGTTTTATATAAAATCAAAAACAATAAATTTTATGTTTCCGACCCCGCACACGGATTAATTACATACACCCAAGAAGAATTTCTAAAATACTGGATAAGCACAAAAACTGAAGGAGAAGACAAAGGGATTGCAC
>JBAXGW010000030.1:0-50860 GCA_037139195.1 Bacteroidota bacterium | reverse complement strand
AAATATAGTGATAATTATTTGAATGACAAAGTGTTAAATTTTAGAACTCCCCTAACATTAGTGCTTTCATAAGGGTCTTGCGAATCAGGCCAGTTTGCTTTAGTAATATCTTGATCATCACCCCAAGGGTAATTGTAATAAGGATTTGTGTGTCCGCCTCTTCCAGCCCATTCCCATTCGGCTTCTGTTGGTAAGCGATATCCATTTTTAGTAAAATCGCAGGCTTTTGTTGTTAAGTTATAACATACATCTAGTCCATTTTGTAAACTAAGCCAATTGCAATAATAAGCTGCACCTGACCACATAATGCCTACTACAGGGTGATTGTTCCTGAAATCGCTGATATAGAAAAAACTTCCATTGTAGCCTATGCTGTAATAAGATGCAACTTGTGTTGTTAAACAAAGTGTATCGGTTTTCCCAATTGGGTAAACAATATTGCTTCTAACTTCTATTAATCCATTTAATATTGATGAGTTAAGAAATGCAATAAATTGATTATTTGTAGTTTCGGTTTTCGACATATTCATTGAATCAACCTGAACAGTGTGTAACGGAAGTTCGTCGCTTGGATGGCTTGGATCTACAAATCCAAAATGATCTCCCATTGAATATTCTCCGCTTGGGATTTGAGCTTCAGAAATATTCAAATCGCTATTGTCTGTTCCGCCTCTTACAAGTATAACATTTTCGCTTAATGTTTTATCGTTTTGAGATGCAATTCCAAAACCAATATTTATATCCCATGCTTTAGTTGGGGTCATATATAGTGTTGTTGACGACCAGTAATTTCCAGTAACAATATTTGAAAAAATAGTGTTGTCAAATGATGGGTTAATTTTTGTTACATCGTTTAGTGATTGTAACTCTTTAACATTTGGTAATCTCCAATCAGATTTGCCTGCTAAGGTGAATGAGTTGCTATATGCAAGTGCTGCTTCCCATGTCATTGTATTAGTAGATAGCGTTTTTTGCCAAACTAATCCGGTATAATTGTCTGTAATAGAGCCATCGCCGTTGTCCGTAAAATGGTTAACTGAAAAAGTTGTAGTAATAGGATTTCGTACGGCTCTAACATGGAATTTTTTAACTCCGCCAGCACTTACTGTTTCTGATTTAGGATGTGGCCCAACTCCGCCACCAGCATTTACTGCCCAAATTTTTGTAATGTCATTTGCACATTTTTCGCTTGTCCACCAGTATTCAGCTAAGGTCTTTTTAAAATATACTGTGTCAATAGCTGGATTTATTTTGTTGAAATTATTTATGCAAATTAATTCCAAACTTGTTGGAAGTCTCCAGTCAGTGTATCCAGCTAAAGACAAGTTGTCGCAATATGTTGTTGCATTTTCAATGGTCATTTCACCACCATCCACTTTTTGCCAAATAAGTCCGGTTATATTATCAGTAATAGTCCCATCTCCATTGTCTTTAAATGATTGTGGATTAATAATAAAGTCGGCATCTTCGCCATTTGTAGATGTGTAACTAGTAGTTTGTCCACTTTCTTGAATTATGTATTTGCGAAGTTGTTGGGCATCAACTATAGACATAGTAGTTGCCAACAATAAAAGAAATATTGTTTTTTTTACCATACGATAAGTTTTACGTTGTTTTAATAAGAATTTTTGAAATATTTAATGTTCAAATTTAGTAAGTTTTTGTTTTTAATGTGTTATAATATGATATTTAATTGTTATAAAATTATAAGAAAAAGAAAATTATGTAATATATATTTAGTTAATTATTTTATAAAAATCATTTTCATATTACTTGAATTGTTGCCAACATGAATTTTGCAGTAATAAAAACCGCTTTTTAGGTTCAATTCTTCAGAATTTATAGTAGTGGAGTAATTTCCAGGTTCTTGAAATTTGTCTATTGGAGAATAAACTTCGCTGCCATAAATATCATATATTGAAAGTTGAACATTATTCGAAGAAAAAAGTTTATATCTTATAGTTGTTTCTGAATAAAAAGGATTTGGATAATTTTGTTCAATTTGGAAGGAAGGTTTATTTGTTTTCTCGTCATTAACATCAGTTGTTAAATTTGAAATAGTGTAGGAGTGGGCAATGTCGCCATTATGGCGTGTTGCATTTTCTTCTGAAGGAAGATATGTTTTAATATATTCTACTCTAGTACTGTCGTTATTAACAGTAACTAATATGTATCCTCTGTTTGACATTAATACTCCATCAACATAGCCCCATTGAGCTCCTGTAACATTGCCAATGCTTTTTGCAGAGGGTTGTGGAACTTCTTGATAAACTAAGCCATCTTTTTCTTGTTTTGCATATAAATGGTCATGTCCGTGGAAGAAGATAGTTGCATTGTTTTCAACCATCAATTGGTGTATTGATTTGCCCCAATTTGGACGATAAGTGTCAAATCCAAAAGTCGAATCGGCATTCTGACCTCCCATTTCAAAAAAGTCGACATATTCGGCACCACCGCGAGCATCGTTTCCTTTTCCACCAACTAAATTATGGCAAAATACAAATTTGAATTTAGCTTGACTTGAAGTAATTGTGCTTTTAAACCAATTATATTGAGTTTCTCCCAATGTCCAGCCCCAATCTGGTTTTGTTACGGTATGCCAATATGGGTCAAGAACGATGAAAAGTGCATCGCCCCATTCCCAAGCATAATAATCTTGACGAAGTCCAACCATGTTTTCTTCAATAGTATCGCCAGAATAAAATGAATTTGGTTCAGGATTTGGGTAATAAAATTTGCGAGTATTTGTTGCCATTACAGGCAAGCTATTAGCTTGTCCAGTTATTCTCCAGCCTAATTCTCCTTCGTGATTTCCTAAAACAAGATATAATGGGACTGAATGGCAAACTTCATTGAAAAATGGACGATATAGCAAATGTCTATTAGTGATTTCTGCTTGATTTATCAATGGAAGTTTTTCCGACATGAAAATATCTCCCAAATCAATCATAAAATCAGGTTTTTTAGCTAGAATATTTTGAAGTGTTAAAGTGTAAGATGCAGGAATTGTATTTGTATCAAGATGGGGGTCGGCCTCAATAGCAAAGCTGAATGTTGATCCAGAAGCTCTTTGAGTTTGAAAAGTATGTTCCTGACCTGTTGAAAATGCAGATGACGATCCATTTACTCTGTATCTTGTTCTGTAATAATATTTTGTATTTGACAGAAGATTTGTGAACTCTGCAACCAAAGGGGTGTCAATTTTAGAAGTGAAAGTAGCAGATGTAAATGGATATGAGCCAGAAGTAGTTCCATATTCCCAATATACATCTGCTTTTTGATCAAGCAAAATATTAATTGTTATACTTGAATTCGTTGGTTTACCTAGTATCTCAGTGTAATTTTGACCAAAAACTATACTGGCTAAAATAAAAAGAAATATTGTATTTAAGATTTTAATTTTCATAAAGCAAGGGTAATAAACGACTAATGATTAATGATTACTTTTTTGTTTTCTTCTATATTGCTAGTTTTTATATTAAGCAAATACACTCCATTTTGTATTTTGCTAATATCTATATTGTTAGATGTTGTTTCTAAAACAATATCTCCTAATATAGAAGACAATTTTATATGCGGTATCTCAATATTATTGGGAATTTTGATTGATAAATAGTTGGTGGCAGGATTTGGAAACACTTTGATTTCTTCTTTGTTTTTGCTTAAGTTGATATTTGTTGTAGCACATGTCCCTAATGTGTATGAGAATGCAACTTCTTTGTTGTGGTGAACTCCGTTTAGCGTATCAGCAGGTAAAAATGCTTTTACATAATCAACAACAGCGCACTCAGGCGAAACCGAAATTCTTAAATGTCCTGATCCATCTACGGTGTCAGATACATAAGCATCAGCATTTGCTAACATTCCTATTTCATAGGTTGAATCACTTGGCATTGGCAAGGCTTGATAGATCACTCCGTCCATAACTTCGTGTGCAAAAACGTGGTCGTGTCCTTGAAAGAAAATATTTACGCCATTATCAACAAAAAGCTGATGAATAGGTTTTTCCATGTTTGGTCGTTTAGTTGGAAAACTAAAAGTTGTTCCATTTTGTTCGTAACCGCCCCATTCAAATAATTTGGCTTGCAAAATACCTCCACGACCTTGTCCGCTTACATGGTGAGCTATTACAAATTTGTATTTATCAGTGCTGTTTTCTAATGTGCTTTTTAGCCAAGCATATTGAGTGTCGCCAATAGTCCAATTCCATTTTGCAGGTTTTGCTGAAGTGTCGTTTTGGTATCTATAAACGTCTAAAACAACAAATAGGGCATCGCCCCAAGACCAAGAATAATAATTTTCAGGGCTTCCAATTCCGTTGGCTTCAACGTCGGTATTGCCGCTGTAAAAGTTATTTGGGTAAGGGTTCGGATAATAAAATTTTCTCCATTTTGTACCCCAAGCTGCAATATTGTTTGGAGGAGTTTGAGCAAGATAATAATCAAATTCGCCTTCGTGATTTCCTAAGCAGAAATAAAAAGGAATGGAATGGCAAATGCTTCCTAAAAAAGGTCTATAGGCTTTGTGAAGTGAATCAGAAAATTCCGATGTCATATCGCTTGGATGGTGGTCGTCGCCAAAAGTGTCGCCTAAATCAAGCATGAAATCCGGCTTGTCATCTGCTTGATTATTTAAACAAACTTGGTAGAGATTGGCACAACCTTTTTTGTCGTAGAGGTGAACATCAGCTTCCATTGTAAAAGTAAATGTGCTACCAACTGCTCTTTGTGTGTAGAAAGTATGTTCAGGGCTTGAATTGAAAGAACCAGAACCTGTTAATCTGTATCGAGTTCTATAAAAATATTTTGTGTTTGGATTTAAGTTTGTTATTTCTATTTCGTCTGGAGTTCCAGAAAGACTCGTGATTTGCGAGGTGGTGTTTTGATAATTTCCTGAACTTGTTCCATATTCAATATAAACATCTGAATTTTGGTTGAACATAACACTCACAGTTATAGAGTTGTCTGTTGGGCGTCCTAAAATTTCATTATAGCTTTGAGCATATACAAGATTGTAGCCTAATACTAATAATGTTATAAATAATATTTTTTTCATTTTATATGTTAAATGTTTAGTTTACTTGTTTTTAGGTTGGTTTTCTGGTTTAAAATAATCTCTAATTTCTTTTACAAGACCTCCAAATTTTTCTAATTGGTTAGGTGTGCAAATAGATTTTAATTCTTTTGCTTGGTTGATTCTTAGTAATTCCATTTGAAATTCATTTTCAGAAACTCTTTTTGCAAGTTGATTGATCAGAATGTCATCTGTTATTTCGTTGAACATTAAATTGTTCATAGAATCTCTTTCGCTTCTGATTATTTTTTCAAGAACCTTTTCTTTGCTAAAAAAATCGGTTCTTAATTTTTTAATTTGCAAAACTTGAGTTTTTGATAATTCTAGTTCTTTTTCTAAAATTGAAGAAGCATCGCGTTGCAAATTTGGTTGACGATGCTCTTTGTGTGAAATTGAATCGCGCCATTGAAACATGCTAATTGATAATACATTTAGACATATTAAAAATATTACTAAGCGAATGAGTGCTTTTTTTTGTGAAAAAATGTCCATGTCTTAGTTGTTTTCTGATAATGGGGTAATTAGAAATTCGTTTGATATTATTTTTAAATCGTTTTTTCGATTAGAACATTGTTGAATATGGTTCTTTGTAGGTTTTAAGAGTAAACCAAGGTTTATTAATACAATGAATATGAAAATTATTATTGTTGTCATTGAATTGGTGGTAAATGTTTTCCTTTTTTTATTGGTTGATATTTTATTAATAACGTCATTGTTCCATTTTTCTGAAACAGTTATTTTTTCTAAGGATTCGAATTCTTTAATTTTTGATAAAGTAAAATCTGACTCTCTCATATTTATAGTGGCTTTAGTGGTTAGACGTTTTTATTTTTAGTTTTCTGGCAGTTAGTGATTATTATTTTTAAGAATTTTTTCTAGTTCAATGCTTATTTTCTTTTTAGCTCTATAAACTAAAGATTCAACAGCAATGGTAGTTGTATCCATAATCGATGCTATTTCCGGATTAGTATAGCCGTCAATTTTGCTAAGGGTAAAGGCAACTCTCTGGTTGTCAGGCAAACTATTGAGTGCTTGCATAATTTCTTGCATGTTTTCTTTTTCTTCAATTGGCTTGTCGGGCATTTTGCCTCCTGATATCCAATTTGCAACTTCATCAATATGAAAAATTTTACCAATTGAAGTAATGCGTTTTTTTCTATTTCTTTTTTTTATTTCATCTAGGCTTTTTGTGATAGCAATTCGATATATCCATGTGGAAAGTTTAGAATCGCCTCGAAATAAATGTATAGATTGATATACTTCAATGAAAACCTCTTGCGAGATGTCTTCTGCATCTTCTTTGTCGAGTAAAAAACGATAACAGGTATTGATTACTTTGTCAGAATAGAGCACAACAAGTTCATTAAAAGCAAATTTGTCTCCTGCTTTTAGCTTTTGTAATAACCCCACATCACTCATTCGTAGAAAGGCATTTCTTCATAACTATACAAAGTTATTGCACCTAAATATTTTAAAGTTATGGGTTTTAATAAATTTGTTATAATGTTTTAAACAAATATTGTGGTGCAGTTTTAATAGACGACAATATTTTTTATTTCTGGCACTTTGAAAAAAAAATTTATTTTTTAAAGTGAATTTGATTTATAAGTTCTTGTCTATGTTTCCTATACTCAATTATTGGTTTGTCGCCCATAATCAAGTGTTCATTCATATTGGCTTCGCTTTTCTTAGGTAGTTGTGTTTCAACAATTTTTTTATCTTGACGAAGAATAATTATGCTAGTAATTCTTCCAATATAATTGAAAAGTTCTTTGAGCAAAGGAATACTAATCATCCTTTGATAATACCGAATATAAATTATTGTGTTTTCTTCGTCTACAGGAACAAATGCAGCAAAAGCTCTGATTTTTTCGGAGATAAAATTCTGCCAAATATTTGGATAGTGAAATTGTAAGTGAAAGAATTTTTCGTATCCTACTACTTCATTTGGTTTTAGAGGCGTAGTATTGCCATCATCAACGCGATTGTCTACATAAAATGTAATCAATTCGCCTTCTCTTACAACAGCGGGTCCGTTGACAAGTGTTTTGTTGCCTCTGCCAATGGTAGTTCTATGAATAAAAGGCAAATGAACTACATCTAATTGATTTTCGATAGCTCGAGAATAATGAATTTTCCAATGATCTTTAAAACTGGAATACGAAAAATTAGCCAATTCTTTAAAGAAAAAAGGTTCGGCAGTTTTTTTATCGTCATCGCCCCACCATAGAAAAATAAATCCATAAGCTTCAAATATAGTATAAGCCAAAACTTTCATGGTTTCTGGCACCTTTTTATTTTTGCCATTTGCAGGGATTTGACTTACTATGCCATTTTTGTCAAATAGAAAACCATGAAAAGGACATTCTAAATGGTTTTCTTTAATTTTGCCACACGAAAGTGAAGCACCGCGATGACAGCATTTGTCGGCAATGCAGGAGGCAGAATTATCGCTGTTTCGCCATAAAACAATGTTTTCATTAAAACGTTTTATTTTTAAAGGCTTGTCTTTTAGCTCTTTTGATTCGAGAATAACGTACCATTGGTTATATATCATAACTTTTCTGTTAAAGAATAATTATTGCGATAGGAACTATAAACGACAAAATCCAAATTAAAGTAATAACTGTTTTTCCCAAAAAGCCGATATCGTTTAGCGGTTTTTTATTAATTACTTGTTTGAGCATATTGAATATTTGTGGTTCTTTATGCGAGTAAGAATAATCGTTAGGGTTAATATCGCTGAATACTTTCATATTGGAAACGATACCTGCTCTGATTTGCCAGTATTCTCTGTTTGTTAGTTCCTTGTATGTTTTGTTTAAATCTAAATTTATTTTTTTTAATGATTTTCTAGTTTTTTCAATTTGCATTTGTGTATTTAGTTGCATAGCAAGAAAGACCGGAATAAGCAAGAAAATATAAGATTTTTGAAAAAATGCCAATAATGATAATAAAATGATTGAAAGCACCACGAAAACGGTATTGATTATTTCATTCGAATCGAAAAACATGGTTTTTATCACTTTCCCTCCATCTAGTGGCATCATAGGCAATAGATTGAATAAATTAAGGAAAATAAAAATATTCGATGCTTTCAATAGCAATGGGTTGTTGAGGTTTAATCCTATGAAAAATAATGCAATGCCAATGATAATACCAGGAAGTGGTCCGGCTAAAAGTATGATTGTGCGTTGTTTTTGCGAAACTTTATCTTCTTCTCCAGTAACAAATGCGCCAAGCAATGGAATGAAAAACATGCCCAGGTCTTTGTAGTTATATATTCGCATAGCCAAATAGTGACCCAGTTCGTGAATGAATAAAACTACAGAAAGAGCAATGATTGATTGGATATCCCATTTAAATAAGAAATAAAATGCTCCAAAAAACAATAAAAAACTTATTATAGAAGTGTGAATGGATTTTTCTTGGCGTGCTTCAACTGGTTTTGGAGGAAAGTTGTCATAC
Source organism: Bacteroidota bacterium (assembly GCA_037139195.1). Taxonomy (GTDB): domain Bacteria; phylum Bacteroidota; class Bacteroidia; order Bacteroidales; family JAHJDW01; genus JBAXGW01. The sequence continues at coordinate 42,319 of JBAXGW010000030.1, read as the reverse complement.
TGATCGGCTAATTGCTCATAATCAGAATTTGAATTTTTTGGTTCTGTAGGCTCAATTATATATGTTTCAGGCTTTTTATTTTCGTTTTCTTCTATCATAATTATCATTTTGATGCAAAGTTAATGAATCAAATTTAGGGTTGGATGGTTTTAAGAGTATTAATGAACTTTTCGACGACTTCTTTTTTAGTAGCCCAAGATGTTACAAGTCTGATTGCTGCATTTTTATTGTCTATCTTTTTCCAAACATAGAATCCAAAGTCTTTTGATAATTCAGTAATTATTGAATTTGGAAGAATTGGAAATATCTGATTGGTTTTTGATTCGGAAAGAAATTCAAATCCAAGATTTTTTATTTCGGAAGAAAGTATGCTTGCCATTGAGTTTGCTTGACTAGCCAAATCTAAATAAAGATTTTCCTTAAACAATTCTCTGAACTGAATTCCTAATAACCTGCCTTTCGAGAGTAGCGCTCCGCGTTGTTTTAAGTGAAATTTAAAGTCTTCCTTTAAATTGTTATTATTGATTATGATTGCTTCGCCCAGTAATGCGCCGTTTTTTGTGCCGCCTATATAAAAAACGTCTGTCAGTGCTGATAAGTCGGAGAAAGCAAGGTCGTTGATTGATGCACATAAAGCTGAGCCCAGTCTGGCGCCATCCATAAACAAATATAAATTGTTTTTCTTGCAAAAGGCAGAAAGATTTACAAGTTCTATTTTAGAATAAAAAGTTCCAACTTCAGTAGAGTTTGAGATGTAAACCAGTTTTGGTTTGGTCATATGATGGTCTTCAAACTTTTCTAATATACTTTGAATAAGTTCGGGGTTTAATTTCCCATCTTCAGAAAAAATAGTTTCTATTTTATGCCCGGTAGCTTCAATGGCACCAGTTTCGTGAACGTTGATATGACCCGTTGAAGCCGAAATAACCGATTCGAAAGGTTTTAATATTGAAGAAATAACAATCAGATTGGCTTGTGTTCCAGCCGAAACAAAATGGATGTCGGCATTTTGGTTCTTGATTTTTAATTTTATTAATTCTTTGGCTTCTTGGCAATATTGGTCATCGCCATAGCCTTCTTGTTGTTCAAGGTTTGTATCTAATAAAGCTTTGATAATATTTGGATGGCAACCTTCGCTGTAGTCGTTTCTGAAACTGTGCATATTTTTTTTGATTTCAATTCATTTCAAAGATAACCTCATTTTTTTTAATAAAAAAAATCCCAAGAAATAATTCTCGGGATTTAACTTTTATTTCGCCTTTTCAACAGCCCTCATCGGACAAAACTGCGTGCATTTTCCGCATTCTATGCATTTGTCTTCGTCGATTACAGGTAAACCGTTCCCATTTTGAGTAATTGCATCCACTGGGCATACTCTTAGCATTGGACAACGATGGTTTTGTGGACATTTGGTTTCGTTAATTGTTAGTGCCATAATAATTAGTTTATGCGTTATTTATTTGTTTTAGAAGATAATCTTTAGGTTTGATGCCTACAAAGCGATTTATTTCAACTCCGTTTTTAAACAAAATCAAAGTAGGAATACTTCTTACATTGTACTGCGATGCAATAGCTTGCGATTCTTCAACGTTGAGTTTTCCAACCGAAGCATTAGCCGGAAGTTCTTCCGATACATCGTTCAAAATCGGAACCATCATTTTGCAAGGCATGCACCACGAAGCCCAAAAATCTACCAAAGTAACGCCATCTTTAATTTGATGATTGAAGTTTTGGTCGTTCAGCAATTTAACCTTTTCGTTATCCGCCACAACTGGAACTTTTGATGTTTTTATAAAATAGAATGCCACTATAAAAAGTAAGACTCCTAAAACGCTTAAAGTAATGCTCATATTTTTTTGTTTTTGTATTTTACAAAGTTACGATGCATTGAAGCGAGAACCGATTTTTAAGACCTTGATCTGAACAAATATAAAATTGAGATTACTCAACTATTTTGTTGAGATAATTCGTAAATTTACATTTCGTTTATTTCACCCTTCGACTCCGCTCAGGGTTCGGATGTATTGAAAATTAGAGAAGTAATGCCATTTTCAAATTCTATTTAGTTCAATCTATCAACCCTTCGACTACGCTCAGGGGGACTAATATCAGTCATCTTGAGTCCTTCGTCAGGCTCAGGATAAACTAAAGTCGAAAGATAATTATTGGACTATTTTAATATGTGTTTTGGTATAAATTATAATTACAAACTACATGAAACTAATCACCGATACCGACTTTGCCATCGATTGCGATATACAAGCACCTTGTTTTCAGCATTTAACGCCCGACGAAATGGAGCTAATCCGAGGAAGCAAAACGCAAGTTCTGTTTCGTAAAGGCGAAAACCTAACCAAGCAAGGCGCATTTACATCCTACGTTTTGTTTGTAACCGACGGACTTGTAAAACAGTTTATTGAAGGCGATGGAACTCGGAATTTCAATTTTAAAATTATTAAAGAAGGCGAATTTATTGGTTTATCTTCGGTTTTTACAGATAAAACATTTCAATATTCATCGGTAGCTCTTTCAGATACACGGGCATTTCTTATTGAAAAAGAAGTTTTGTCGAGTTTAATTCAAACAAATGGAATGTTTGGGTTTAATTTCATGAAGCGTTTTTGCAATCATCAAGAATCCTTTTTCAATACCATACAATCGGTTGTTTACAAGCAAATGAATGGTCGCTTGGCAGATGTACTTTTGTATTTGAATGATTTCAATACAGAAAAGAATAAATTATTTACCTTGCTATCGCGAAAAGACATTGCCGATTTTGCTGGTTTATCAACAGAGAGTACGGTTAAAATATTGAAAAGCCTTGAGAAAGACTGCGTTATCAAACTTGAAGAAAAAAACATACTAATTCTTAATCAAGATTTGTTGCAAAAGATCAGTAAAAATGGATAACATGAAATTGTGTTAAATATAATAAATACAGATATTTAAGTTGAAAATATTAAAATGAAGTGTTACTTTAAGTGTGATTTTATTTGACTTAAAGTAATATTTCAATTATATTTGCGTTCATAAAAAACATTGAAGCATTACTTTAACTATCATTATTTAACACTTAAAGTAAGGTTTCAATTTTTAAATTTCAATCTAATGTCTTTATTATGAATGTTGTAGGAAGAGATTTTGAAGTTGCTCGCTTGAAGGATTTGCTGAATAGCCCTAAGTCGGAGTTAGTTGCTGTATTTGGTAGAAGAAGAATTGGCAAAACATTTTTAGTGCGAGAGGTTTTCAAGGAAGATATTATATTAGACATTACTGGATTGTATCAGGGAACAATGCCTGAGCAATTAAAGAATTTTCATAATCAACTGAAATTAAGAAGTAAAAGACTACTAAAAGAAGATGTTCCTAAAGATTGGCTCGATGCATTTGAATTACTGAAAATCTATATCGAAGGATTAAAAAGCAAAAACAAGAAAGTAATATTTATTGATGAATTTCCTTGGATTGCCACTTTGCGCTCGAAGTTTTTGATGTGTTTTGAAAACTTTTGGAATTCCTATTGCACACAGCGAACAGATTTGATAGTTGTGATATGCGGTTCTGCAGCTTCTTATATGGTGAAGAATATTATAAACAACAAAGGCGGCTTGCATAATCGGATTTCTTGTAAAATACGCTTAGAACCATTTAATTTATATGAATCGGAGCTGTTTCTGAAAAGTAAAAATATAAATTTAGAGCACTACGACTTATTGCAGTTGTATATGGCGGTAGGAGGAATTCCATTTTATTTAGATAAAATAAAAAAAGGCGAAAGCGTTGTTCAAAATATCAATCGCTTGTGCTTTGAAAAAGGCGGAGACCTTGTAAATGAGTTTAATGAAGTTTTTGCATCGTTATTTTCCGACTCGAAAAGACATATAGATTTGATTAAAACTTTAGCCGAAAACGCGAAAGGTATTACTCGAACTGAGCTTTTAGAAAAAAACAAAATGAAGCATAATGGTTTTTCCTCTAGTGTTTTAAACGAATTGATTGAGTCGGGTTTCGTCTCTCAATATACGCCCTTTGGGAAAAAAGATAGAAATTCACTTTTCAGATTATCAGATGAATATTGTATGTTTTATCTGAAGTTTATCAATCCCTTTAAAAATCAAGGAAAGGGAACTTGGGAAAAGCTTTCTTCTAAACAAACGTACAAGGTTTGGTCGGGGTTCGCATTTGAAATAGTTTGTTTGAAGCATATACAACAAATTAAAAATGCACTTGGCGTTGGGCGCGTTTTTTCGATAAATTCGAGCTGGTTTAATCAAAATGCTCAAATCGACTTGGTTATCGACAGAGATGACAATAGAATAAATTTGTGTGAAATGAAATTTCATAGCACTCAATTTGTTATTGATAGCGCTTATTTCGAAAATCTAAGAAATAAAATGTTTGAGTTTAAAAATGAAACAAAAACTAGAAAGGGCGTTTATTTTACCACAATTACAACTTTTGGTTTAAAGCAAAATGCTCAAAGTTTAAGTATTATAGAAAATGACTTAACTATGGATTGTTTGTTTGGAAAACGGGAGAATTAGTAGATCGATATTTGTTGCAATAAATCAGAAAAATGGATAATATTAAATTTGTGTAAATCACTTAATAGTAAATAAATAAGCTTTGTTTATAAATTTGAATCGTTACTTTAAGTGTAATTTGTTTTGACTTAAAGTAATGTTTCAATGTTAAAATTGTTTGAAGTATACGGCATCAAAGTTTAATTATTTTTTTTGTCATAACTAATTTATTCTTGTTATAAATACACAGAATAAATTGATTTGTAGAATAATTCCTTAAGTCAATATCTTCTGTGTTATTTGAAATGTCTTTACTCAATAAAACATTGCCCGAAATATCATATATTTTTAGTTGAAAATCTTCTTTTACTAAATTGAGTAATTTTATTTTTAATTGACCGTCTGTTGGATTTGGATATATCAATATATCATCATTATAAGCAATGTTATTAATTGAATTTCTTATATTAAACTCAAAGGCACCAATGTCAATAGTGTCTTCAATTAATCTATTGTTTTCTTCTATGTCGTAGATGTATAATTGTAACCCATTTGTATCAGGGTTGCCAGCATTAATACAAGGTGATGTTTCCATTAAATCCCAATCTGCTGCAAGTCCGTCAAAACTAATACCTGCTCCAATACTTGGATTTACAAACTCAGGATTTGTTTTGATGTTATTTGTGGAAGTTACTGAAGTGATTGGACCTTTTTCTATTGTATCTACATTACAATAAGAAAGAATCATATTGGAGGAATCTAAATTTTCAATATAAACTTGACAACCTTTTTCTGTTGCCGAATTTCCCCAGAATATTGTGTTTGTTATTTTAGGAGTTGAATGATATCCAATAAATATGCCCCCTCCTGATTGTGCAGAATTATTGACTATAGTATTATTTGCAATAATTGAATGGCATGTATCAAAACAATATATTCCACCGCCCTGCCAAATACTGTAATTATTAGAGATAATATTATTAATAATACTTGGCGAAGATAAGTTCACGAAAATACCCCCGCCTCCATCCGCAACATCACAACCAGTATGATTTGAATAGTTGTTTGATATTTTATTTAGTAGAATCAATGGGGATGATTTATAACAAGATATACCAGCTCCCCCTCTCGCAATATTATTACTAATTATATTTTTTAGAATAATAGGCGATGATCCACTGCAACTAATTCCTATAATATTGTTATCGGAAATTATATTTTCAGAAATTATCGGATTAGACTCCATCCATACTTGTATAGAAACATTTTGATTAAACCGTATAGAGTTTTTAGATATAATGGGATTTGAATAATTGCAACATTGAATTCCTGAGCCTAAAAAGAAATTATTATATATTATCGGAGATGAAGACTCGCAGTACATTCCCCCGTTGTAAAAAGTGTTGTTTTTTATTGCTGGAGAGCTGTTAATTAATAAGATGCAAACATCACAATTATAGGGGGATTTAATTATGCTATTTTCAAATAATACTTTGTCAAAGTCAACTATGTTTAGTGCATTCTGTCTTTTATTATATTGCATTTTGCAAAAAGAAAAAATGGATGTATCATTAGTTATATTATTTCCATCAAAAGAAATGCCCGACCAGCCCCCATTATTAATAGAACCATTAGAATATCCTGTTGTGTCTTTAATAGAAAAAGTAATAGAGTCATTAATGTTTCCTTTTGCAATCAATCTGCCATGAACAGTAATTCCAAAGAAATTTTGAAATTCAATATATGTTCCAGGTTCGATAGAAAGTGTTACATTTTCATTTATAAATATACCATCAATGACTTTTACCGTATCACTATTCCATGTAGTATCTGAAGAAATAAAGCCTCCAATATAATTTACTTGCGAATATGTTAGGCAAGTATTAGTTAAAAAGAAGAAAAATAGAAGTATGTAATGAATTATTCTTTTCATAATTTAGCTTTTCAATCATTTTGTGAAACAAATACAATTATTTTGGGTGGCTTTATAAAATAAAAACTATACTTTTTTCTAAATAATGAACCAAATATACATATTATTTCTAGCCCACAAGTCAAAAAAAACTTAATTTCTGTCTTGTAAAAATCATATATCTTTTTATTCGTATTTTTTTATTAAACTGAGCTTAAAGACAGAATTTAATAGATTATTCGGAGTTTTAAATTTAGCTTTAAAAATCACAGCCCAAATATAACAATTAATTCTTGTCCGAATAAAAAGAATTTATTTAAACTTTATTTAAAAGCCAATCGATTGCATTAACCTGTTTAACTCCTTTATGGCTTCCTGATTCATAATCCATCGTTATAAGTATTCGATTGCTATAATCGGATATTTTAAAAAATGGAGCAAGTTCTCTTTCAAGTGTTAATGGGTCTATTACGGTGTATGCAACCTGGATGTATTGAGTGAATCCTTCTTTATCTCGAACTACAAAATCTACTTCCAGATTGTCGGTTTTGCCAATCCATATTTGGTAGTCTCGTCGTTGTAGTTCAAGAAATATTATATTTTCGAGCAGATGTCCATAATCCGACGTGAGTTCTTTGCCTAACAGTGCATTTCGCAAACCTAAATCTACAAGATAATATTTTTCTTGTGTTGCCAAGTGTTGCTTTCCCTTAATGTCGTATCTACTTACTTTGTAAAAAAGATAAGACTCAACCAATGATTCTATGTATTTTGTAATAGTTTTATTGTCGATTTTCTTTCCATTGGAAATTAATGTATTTGATATGCTTTTTGCAGAGGTTCTGGAGCCAATACTATCTATCAAAAAATTAACCACTTGATTATAGGCGATATCGTTATGTATTGAATGTCGTTTTTGAATGTCGTTTTTGAAAATGTTTTCAAAAATGTTTTTTAAATATTTAAAAGCAAAGTTTTCGCTGCTTTCCATGAATTTTACAGCTTCTGGAAAACCTCCTGTTTTCAAGTATTCGGAAAATGCTCTATCAACATTTGATTCTTTGCCTGTTATTTTTAAATATTCAGCAAAAGAAAAGGGTAAGATGTTTATTTCAAATGCTCTTCCAGTAAGTAAAGTCGCTAATTCGCTTGATAATAGATATGCATTTGAGCCTGTAACATATAAATCTATATATTCAGTCACATACAAACCCTCAAGTAGTTTTTCAAATTCTGGAACATTTTGAATTTCATCAATAAAGACATAGTTCATTTCGTTTTTTTTAAGCAAGTTTTTGATATAATCATAAATTTCTTTCCAGTTTTTTTCTGCTAGAAAACGAAATTCAGGCAAATCCATGTTTATCGAAATGATTGATGTGTCTTGTGATTTTTCTTTTAGTAAATCTTGAAAATGTAAAAGTAGCGTTGATTTTCCAGCTCTGCGAACTCCTGTGATAACTTTGATGAAATTTTTATCTTTTAAAGCGAGTAGTTTATTTAGCTCAGATTCTCTAATAAGTTTATTCATATTTGTTGGTGTTATACTAAATTACGATTCAAATATACAATGTATTTTTAATGTTTCAAAATTATTATGATAGTATTAGGAATATTATCGTTTATTATTCCTAAAAGATTGATTATTTAGTGATAATTAGGAATATAAATTAAAAATATTCTCCAAACATTTAATATTTTCAAAGTTTTAGGAATGAATATTAATTGTCCGAATAAAAGAATTTCTGCTCTTTAATAATACTACAACAATTTTTTTTCTTGAAAATATCAAAATCCTTTGTATCTTTGCATCAGTTCTTTAAAATACAATATCAAGAAAGGTTGAGGGATTAGGCCCTATGAAACCTTAGCAACCGGCTTATGGCAAGGTGCTACTTCCTACTCTAGATTGTGTCAGTCTATAATGCCTGATACCGTCGTTAAACTCATTGATAAAAAAAGTCATTTACTCTTGTAAACTCCTTTTCTCCTCAATATCGTTCGCCTCGGTCTCAAACATTCTAAACTAACACAGAAGTATCAATGAAAATTGAGTGTGCTTCTAAGTTAAAAGAGAAAGATAATGTTGAATGTGATGATTATATCGTTAAAATAAAATATAACAAATCTCTTCTCATTATCTTGGAAGAGATTTTTTTTGTAGTGTCTGTCCAAAATGTCCGATAACTTCGTTATTGTGGTTTTGAAAACAGTCATTTACTCCAGTAAACTTCTTGATTTTCAAAACTCACAAAGCCTCGTTCTCTAACATTTTGAACTAGACTTTGACTATTGGATATGTTTAATATCAGTAAAATGCTTAAATTGTAAAGTAAATTAATTAAAAATGAAAAATACTATTTTTGACGAATTATCACGCAGAGTTCTTGTAATAGACGGTGCAATGGGAACTATGATTCAGCGCTATAAATTGCAAGAAGCTGATTATCGTGGAACTCGCTTTGCTGATTATCCATCAGATTTGAAAGGAAATAACGATTTGCTTTCAATCACTCGTCCCGATGTGATTCAGGCAATTCACGAACAATATCTCGAAGCGGGTGCTGATATTATCGAAACCAATACTTTCAATGCCAATAAAATTTCCATGGCAGATTACAATATGGAAGTTTTGGCAAGGGAATTAAATCTTGAATCTACAAGAGTAGCTCGTTTGGCTGCTGATAAATACACTGCGCTTAATCCAGATAAACCTCGTTTTGTTGCAGGTTCGATTGGACCAACAAATAAAACAGCATCGCTTTCGCCAGATGTAAATAATCCAGGTTATCGTGCGGTTTCGTTCGATGATTTATTTGATGCATACAAAGAACAAGCGGATGGTTTGATTGATGGCGGCGTAGATTTGTTTTTAATTGAAACTATTTTCGATACGTTGAACGCTAAAGCTGCTTTATTTGCTGTTGATGAAGCGTTGAAAGCAAGAGATATGCACTTGCCTGTAATGGTTTCGGGAACGATAACGGATGCTAGTGGAAGAACTTTGTCGGGTCAAACGGTTGAAGCCTTTATCAATTCCCTTTCTCATATCGAATTGTTAAGTATCGGATTGAATTGTGCACTTGGCGCTAAGGATATGCGTCCTCATATTGAGGAAATTGCTCATAAAACTCGGTTCTACACAAGTGCTTATCCAAATGCTGGATTGCCAAATCAATTTGGGGAATACGATGAAACTCCTGAAGAAATGACGGCTCATATCGAAGATTTTCTCGAAAATAGCTTTGTAAATATTATTGGCGGTTGTTGTGGAACTACACCCGAACATATTCGCTTGTTTGCTCGTGTTGCTGCAAATGCTAAGCCTCGTAGACCAATTGAATTAGAGCACGTTACTAAATTAAGTGGACTTGAATCGTTGACCATTGATAAAACAACAAATTTTGTAAATGTGGGCGAACGCACCAATGTGTCGGGTTCGAAGAAATTTGCTCGTTTAATTCGTGAAGAAAAATATGAAGAGGCACTTTCTATTGCTCGTCAGCAAGTGGAAGCTGGCGCTCAAGTTATCGATGTGAATATGGACGATGCGATGTTGGATGCTAAAAAGGAAATGGTTGTATTTCTAAATCTTTTAGCTGCCGACCCTGATATTGCTCGTATTCCGGTAATGATTGATTCTTCTAAATGGGAAGTTATTGAGGCTGGCTTGAAATGTTTGCAAGGAAAATCTATTGTAAATTCAATCAGTTTGAAAGAGGGCGAAGATGATTTTATTGCTAAAGCTACAAAAATTAAACAATACGGCGCTGCAATCATCGTAATGGCTTTTGATGAGGTGGGTCAGGCTTCTACCTATGAAGATAAAATCAGAATTTGTAAACGTGCTTATGATATTTTAACTCAAAAAGTTGGAGTTTTACCAGAAGATATTATTTTCGATCCAAATATTCTAACTGTTGCTACGGGTATGGAAGAGCATAATAACTATGCTGTAGATTTTATAAATACCATAAAATGGATAAAAGCAAATCTTCCTTATGCTAAAATTAGCGGAGGTGTTAGTAATTTGTCGTTCTCTTTCCGCGGAAATGATTATGTTCGAGATGCAATGCATTCGGCATTTCTTTATCATGCAATAAATGCAGGAATGGATATGGGAATTGTAAATGCAGGAAATTTGCCAGTTTACGACGATATTGATAAAGATTTACTTGTTTTAGTTGAAGATGTAATTCTAAACAGAAGAAAAGATTCAACGGAACGATTGATTGCTTTTGCAGAAAACAATAAAAATACCGAAACCAAAGAAGAAGTAATTCAAGAATGGCGTAATCTTCATGTAAATGAAAGGTTAACGCATGCTTTAATCAAAGGAATAACTGAATATATTGACGCCGATACCGAAGAAGCTCGCAAAGGATTTGAAAAAGCGCTTCATGTAATTGAAGGTCCGCTAATGGATGGGATGAATATAGTGGGCGACTTGTTTGGAAAAGGAAAAATGTTCTTGCCACAAGTGGTGAAGAGTGCCAGAGTTATGAAAAAGGCAGTTGCCGTTCTTCTTCCTTATATCGAAATTGAAAATGCCGGTTTGAAAAGTAGTTCGGCAGGAAAAGTATTGCTAGCTACCGTAAAAGGTGATGTTCATGATATTGGAAAAAACATTGTGAGTGTGGTTATGGCTTGCAATAACTTCGAAGTTATTGATTTGGGAGTGATGGTTTCTGCGGATAAAATTGTTCAAGCTGCTATTGACGAAAAAGTGGACATCGTTGGATTGAGCGGGTTAATCACGCCTTCGTTAGAAGAAATGGTTCATATTGCTAAAGAGTTTCAACGTTTGAACTTGAATATCCCTATTCTAGTTGGTGGAGCTACTACATCTAAAATACATACCGCAGTGAAAATTGCTCCAAACTATAATTCACCTGTAATTCACGTTAAAGATGCTTCAAGAAGTGTTGGTGTAAGTGCTAATTTATTATCGCAAACGGCAAAAGTAGAAATGTTAAAAGCTATTGAACTAGAATATCAAGAAATACGTGAAAAACATGCTGCTTCTAAATCTAAAAAGGAAGGTTTTATCTCTTTAGAAGAAGCGCGCAAAAATAAACTTCATATAGATTGGACTAACCAAGAGATTGCGAAACCAAAACAATTGGGTGTTCATTATTTGAATAATTATTCGTTGAAAGAAATAGCTGAATATATCGATTGGACGTTCTTCTTCCACGAATGGCAGATGACAGGACGTTTTCCACAAATTCTTTCCGACCCAATTAGAGGCGAAGAAGCAAGGAAATTGTTGAATGAAGCCTTGGTATTGCTTGATAGGATAATAGTAGAAAAAATGCTTACTGCAAATGCGGCTTATGGAATTTTTCCAGCGCATGCCATTGGCGATGATATTGAGATTTTTTCGGAAGAAGAAAAATTGCATAAAATTAGTGATGTCCATTTCTTAAGAAATCAAGAATTAAAAATACCGGGTGTTCCAAATTTGTGTTTGTCAGATTTTATTGCACCTTCAGAAACTGATAAATTGGATTATGTTGGTATGTTTGCCGTAACATCAGGTTTGGGCATTGAGAGCCATATCGAATCATATAAAGCTGTTGGTGATGAATATAATTCGTTGATGTTGAAAATATTAGCTGATAGGTTAGCCGAAGCTTTTACAGAACTTTTGCATAAAAAAATTAGAACAGAGATTTGGGGTTACTCAAACAACGAAGCGCTTTCTATGCCTGAAATACATAAAGAGCAATATAATGGTATTCGTCCAGCTCCAGGTTATCCAGCATGTCCTGAACATTCAGAAAAACAAACAATTTTTGATGTATTAGATGTCGAAAATAAAGTAGGAGCAACATTAACCGAAAGTTTTGCAATGTATCCAGTGGCGAGTGTTAGCGGTTATATATTTGCTAATCCGCAATCGCAATATTTCAATGTTGCCAAAATCGACGAAATTCAAGTTGCCGATTATGCTAAACGAAAAAATTGTACCTTTGAAGAAGCAGAACGATTATTAATGCCTAATTTAAATTATAAATAGAATACAGAAGCAAGAAGCCAGAATACAGAAGCCATTCGGCGAATATTCAAGTTTCTTAACTCGTTTACCTGTTAACACGTAAACTTGTAACTTTATAACTTTAAGAACTTTATAAACTGAAAATGAAGATTACAGATATATTAAACAAAACCGACAAAACACTATTTTCTTTTGAATTATTGCCTCCTTTGAAAGGTTCTAATATTCAATCGATTTATGATACCATTGATCCATTGATGGAATTCAATCCGCAATATATTAATGTTACCTATCATCGCGAGGAAGTGGTTTATAAAAAACACGCCAATGGTTTGTTAGAGCCAAGAGTTGTAAGGAAAAGACCCGGTACTGTTGGTATTGCGGCGGCAATTCTAAATAAATATAAAACGCCCGTTGTGCCTCACATGATTTGTGCTGGTTTCAACAAAGAAGAAACCGAAAATGCATTGATAGATTTAGATTTTTTGGGCATTGATAATTTATTGGTTTTGCGAGGCGATGCCGATAAATCAACACGCAGATTTGTTCAAGAACCTGGAGGACATAATCATGCTATAGATTTGCTAAAACAAATAATGGATTTGAATAATGGTAAGTATATTGATTTAGATTGTGAAAACTCAACTCCAACCAATTTTGTTTGTGGAGTAGCTGGTTATCCCGAAAAACATAGCGAAGCGCCAAATATGGAGCTGGATTTGGATAATCTAAAAGCAAAAGTAGATGCTGGGGCTCAGTATGTTGTAACACAAATGTTTTTCGATAATCAAAAGTATTTTAACTTTGTGGATGCTTGTCGTGCTAAGGGAATTACAGTTCCAATAGTTCCAGGAATCAAACCAATTTCAATAAAATCGCATTTGCATATTTTGCCACAAACTTTCCATATCGATTTGCCAGAAGAATTGTCGAGTGCAGTTTTAAAATGCAAATCAGATGCAGAAGTTAGAGCAGTTGGAGTAGAGTGGGGAATAAAACAATGCAAAGAGTTAGTTGCTCGCAAGGTGCCAATTATCCATTTCTACACAATGGGAAAATCAGACAATATTGTGAAGATTGCTAAAGCGGTTTATTAGAGTTTTGTTTTCTTAATAATTGAAACTATTTCTTTTTGTTCATACTTTTCTGCTAGTAATCTAAGTTCTTTCAATGTTTCCTTATAATCAGTGTCATTAGCATAGTAAATCATTTCGTTTGAACTATTAATGTTGTTTTTTATATTGTAAATCAATTGTTTTGAAACAATATTTGCTCTTTCATATTCGTGGATTTTGTATAAGTTCTTTATAAATGGAAGTGTACTGTCATCAAATTTTAAAGTTTCATTAGGGAATATTTCAAAATATTTATTAATAATGCATTTTGCAGAATCAATTTTATTTTCATCTAATAATGCGTCAGAGAGTATGGAAAAACAATACCTATAGTAAAAGCTGAATAATTTTTCTTGTAGCTTAGCTTCATTTAATTTGCTCCAGTTGAAATCTGTCATTAATTTATGGAAAGTTGATGATGTATTTATATTGTTATTTTCTGGCTTATTAATAAAGGAATTTAGTTTATATGCTAAGCCATCTAATTTTAGATAATTGTTTATTCCAAAATCAGAAAATTGCGATCTGAAATATATTGGTCTGCGCGAATTGTTTGATGCTAAAATATCTAATAAAATTAGTTGATTACGTAAGATATATGTGCTATTTGTGCTTAATTCTATTTTGTTTTCACCTTGATGTAGTTCGAATTTGTTAGATGGAATACTATGGTATTTAGACTCTCCATGATATTTGAAATATTTTTCGTCTTTTACATAATTAAATACTTCTGAAAGTTCAATAGGAGCTTGGAAACTAGTATCTATAGTAACGACTTCTCTTAAATTATCAATAATATCTTCGGCTTTTAGATAAAGTTCTATTCCTGATGCTCCAATATTTTCTTTTCTTAAGCAATTTATATATCTGTCGAATTGTAAAAGATTAAAGTTTATTACTAAAACATCAGCTCGATATTTAAGAATTGATTGAATATATAATAATGGATATATTTCATTGTCTCCGACAGTAAATAGAATTGCATTTGTATCACAAGAGTTTAATAGATTTTTAGCTGCTAGTATTGTATAATCGCTGTATAGTCCTTCTTTTATTTCATGTAATGCTTCATCTTCGTTTTGGTACATTCTCATATCTAAAAATGAAGTTAAATATTCATTTGATGCTTTAAGTCCAATTGCACCAACAATAGTTTCATAATTAGGATTGATATTTGCTAATTCAGAAAATTTTTCAATTGCAAGATGTCTGTAATATCTGTATTCATCTAGCTGGTTCGAAGTCATGCTGTTGAGTCCGGAAGGTAATAGAAACTGTTTTTCTTTATCAATATAACCCCTGTTATCATTTAATAAGCTATTAGCATAATATGAATAAGCTCTTCCAAGTGCATATAGAGTGGAATCAGGAAGATTCGTCTTGTCTTTTAGCTTTTCAATTACATCCCAATCCCATCCGACATAGCCATAGTAAGGGCATATGTTGTAATAAATTTTAGCCCAATTGTTTTGAAATTTTGTTAAATTTTCTTTGTATTCTAATCTAGACTTGCTTTTATTAAAATTAGTCTTATTGTATTTGCCAGTTTTGCTATCCCAAAATAATTCACTTTTAATTGTTCCTAAACTGTATTTTTTTACTGAGACATACCAGCCAGTTGGTCTTTTCTCAAAATAAATTTCTGAGCCATCAGTAGAATCTGTTATTGAATATTTATTGAAAAACCTTTTTATAATAGTGTTGTAGCTGGGATAGTAAGCGTATTCAATTTGTCCTATAGAATGAATTGATATTAAAGCAAATATTGATATTAGAAGTTTGATTTTCATGATTTCTTTTGTAATTAATGCTTCTTCCTATTCATCCTCATTTGCAAAATATCCACCAAGAAAGCAAATGCCATAGAGAAGTAGATATAACCTTTTGGTATTGCTACGCCACAACCTTCAGCTACTAATGAAAAGCCTATCAATAATAAAAATGAAAGTGCCAACATTTTAAATGCTGGATGTTTTTCTACAAAAGCACTTATTGAGCCAGAAGCAAGGAGCATGATTATTAACGTTGAAATAACAGCGGTGTACATAACCCAAACTTCGCGAACCATTCCAATTGCTGTTACAATGGAATCTATCGAGAATACTACATCCATAATTAAAATTTGAACAATCACCTGAGCAAAAGTATCTGCTTTCGACTTTGTAGTAGTTTCAGTTTCTGAACCTTCCATTTTATGATGGATTTCTTTCGTGCTTTTGTAAATAAGAAAGAATCCTCCAGCAATTAGTACCAAGTCTTTTCCTGAAAAACCATGGCTAAATACTGAAAATAATTCATCGTCAAGTTTTATTATGATTGCAATAAGCGATAATAGGATTAATCTTAAAACTGCTGCAAGAATAAGACCTAATCTGCGGGCTTTTTTCTGTTGATGTTGAGGAAGTTTCCCCGCTAATATCGATAGAAATATTACATTGTCGATTCCAAGTACTGCTTCTAAAGCAATAAGACTGATAAGTGATATAATTAATTCTAATCCCATAATCTTCGTTTGATTTTTTGCAAATATATTAGTAATATGGTTATTATGAAAATATTATTTTTTATACTAATTGGATATTCAATATTGTCCAATCTCTCAACCCTTCGACTACGCTCAGGGAGACTAATATTAGTCATCTTGAGTCCTTCGTCAAGCTCAGGATAAACTAAGTCGAAAGATAATTATTGGACTATTTTAATACGTGTTTTGGTATTAATTAACCTCATAAGCAAACAAAACTGACGTTGTAAATAATGTCAGTTTTATTTCTTTTAAATTAGCGTTTATTGAACTATAATTTTGCCATTATATACTTGCTTGTTTTTTATGATAATACGATAAAAATAAGTTCCAGGTCTTAGATTGCCTTTGCTAATTGAAATTTCGTTTTGTTGACAGTTTGCATGGCTTAAAACACTTTTGCCATTAATATCAAATAGTTCGAATTTATAAGTTTTAGAACTTGAAAAATCTATATTTCTAATCGAAATTGTTGCTTGATCAGAAAATGGATTTGGAAAAACATGCACTTCAATTTTATTTGATTCATCAGGGTTGTTAACCTTTAATGTATTGCAATATGTTATTCCTGTTGCAATATTGCCAATATTCATGTCGATATATGGCGTGAATAAAGGAGGTGTGCTATCGCAGAAATTGAATGTGCCAATAAAGAAACCTAAATTGATAGAATTCATTTTTACATTAAAATTTCCAGTTGTTCCTTGAATAGAATCGCCATTTGCAAAATTATTATTTATATTAACTGTTCCATTATTAGTAAAAATTATCGATCCATCAATACAACCCATATTTGAGAAATTATTTCCGATATTTAGTTCAGCACCGCTTTTATTATCGAACAAATTAGCGTTTGTGAAGTCAACGGTGCCGTTCATTTCCGAGAAATTATTAAAAACGCCTCTGTTGGTCATATTTACAAAAGACAATATATTGTTATTTGTGCCTGAACCAGAATTATGTATGTCAGTTGTTGTTATTATTCCCGAATTATTTAAAATCCCTGAATTGGCGAGGCTATTGGTCATTAATTCTCCAGTGCTCGAATTATTTAATGTTCCATCGTTTAAATAGTTTAAAGCTCCAAATGTTTTGTTATTTGTAAGAGTGGCTCCACTATTAGTTGCAAAATTATACACACTAACAGTTCCATTATTAGTTAAAGTTCCTGAATAAACGGCTAAATTTATAGTAGGGCTTGATGCTTGTAAAGTTCCTGCACTGCCAATAGTTAAAGAGAAACCAACTGCGTGATTAGTATCTAGAGTAACGGTGTGGTTAACTACAACATTGTAAAGTGAAGTTGGAACGCAATTGCAGTCCCAAGTTGCGGGTGTTTTCCAGTTGCCATTTGCAACCGAAGTAATTGTTCCTAATTGAGCAAAAGAAGCTAAAGAGGCAAAAGCTAAGATGAATGTAAATAGTTTTCTCATATTTGTAGATTTTGTTTCGACAAATATATGAAAAAGCTAGTTTTGTTATATAAAATTATATCAAAAAAATGTTAATTGTCTGTCCATAAAGCCCGATAACTTCGTTGTAGTCGTGTTGAAAACAGTTACTTCGACTCATGTTCAGTGCATCGCATTTACACATGTAAACTCCTTGGTTTCCAACACTTCCTTCGCCTAGTTCTCGAACTTTATGAATAAAACACTGAGTTAATAGACTGACACTAATTAGGATGATTTGTTTTTATCTAACCAAGGTAACTTTTCCAATAAAAACGTGCTCTTCGCCTTTATAGTCAACAAGGTCGAAGCGGTAGTTGTAAACGTCGATAGGCGACATTTTTCCTGTGTTAAACATCTTGCCATTCCATCCTTCGTATTGATTATTACTTTCAAAAATTTTTCCGCCCCAACGGTTGTATATTCTTAAAGTATATTTGGCAATACAAACCCCATAACCATTAAAGTTCTCGTTGATATTATCGCCAGTTGGTGTGAATGCGTTGGGTATATAAAAAGTAAATTCGGGCTTAATAGTTATGTTTCTGCTGTATTTACTAGGGCAATTTAATTCATTGTATACTATTAACACTGAATGATAAGTGCCAGTATCTGCATAAACATGTTTGGGGCTGAAAACAATTGATGTATCGCCATCACCAAAGTCCCAATTCCAAGTAATAGCGTCGGTTGAAAGATTTGTGAAATTAATTCCTGAAGATATCACTGTGCTTGGATTTTCGTAAGCTGTATAAAAAGCTATAGGTGAAGGAACTACAACTACATTTTTTGTGGCAGTGTCGGAGCATCCACTAGTTGTTTCAGCTATGCAAGATATAGTGTAATTGCCATGAACTGGGTATGACAACGTTGGACTTGTAATTGTTGAAGTAGTGTTATTCCCGAAATTCCATGCCCACGTATCAATTTGACTGTCAATTGGATCTGTGGATTGATTGTCGATTGTAAATTCTACTTTTTCGCACAATGTGTCGGGCACAATAAATTTAGCTATTGGCAGAAAATTAATATGAATACTTATGGATGTGTCATTTATACAGCCATTTGAGTTTGTAACTGTAAGCTTAACTAGATAATTTCCAGCCGAATCGTATAAATGAGATGGATTAGGTGCAATTGCAAATGTACTTGAATCGCCAAAATTCCACGAATAATCAGTAAGTGTTCCCTGCAAAGAGCTTGATAAATTTGTGAATGAAGTGTTTTCGTTTTGGCAAGTTGCAGAATATGAAAAGTTTGCTGACGGTTTTGGGAAAACGGTTATGGTGCTAATAAGTGTGTCGATACAACCACTGTCCGAACGAGCTATTAATTGAGGAAAGTATCCGCCTGGTGTTAAATAGCTGTGATTAATTGTATCATCGCCAGTATGCGTCTGACCATCACCAAATCTCCAAATAATTTGAATGATATTTCCACTTGTAATAGTTGATTGGTTTATAAACTCAGTATTTGATAATACACATGGATTATTAACTTCAAAATCAACGTTAGGCATAGGATTTACTGTTCTAATTTTTGTAATAGTATCTAAACATCCGTTTCCTGATTTTACAATTAAACTAACGTTGTAATTTCCGCTGTTTGGATAGTTGTGTGAAGGATTAGCAAGAATAGAAGTGCTTAAATCGCCAAAATTCCAATTGCTATTTGTTATGCCACTAGCGTCTGTAGATGTATTGTTGAAATTTACAGTGCGTGTTTGACATATAGTAGCATTTGTAAATGCTGCAATTGGCTGTGGGTAAACAATAACTGTTTTTGAAATAGTGTTTTTACATCCATTAGCATCCGTTATTGTTAATGTGGCATTCTGATTGCCTGAACTAGCATAAACATGATTTGTGTTTTGTGTGTTTGCACTAAATCCATCGCCAAAGCTCCAAGACCAATTGTTTATCGTGCCAACTGCTTGTGTAGACAAGTCGGTGAAAATATTAGGGAAAGATATGCAAACTGGTAATGCGCTAAAATCGGCTATTGGGTTTGCAAAAACGCTAATTGTTTTTGAAATTGAATCAATACAGCCACTATCGGATTGTACTATTAATGTTGTTTCGAAAGTACCATTTGTGCTTATGGTTTTATGAACAGTATCCGAATTGATTTCGCTGGTTCCATCATCAAATTTCCATGTCCACGAATGAATTGTGGTTGGATTTATTGTTGAAGTATTAATAAAATCGGTTGAAACTCCAACACAGGTATTTTGGCTTGTAAAATTAGGTGTTGGCTTTGGATTTACAATAATAATTTTTGAAATAGTATCTTTGCATCCGTTCCCAGATGTTGTTATCAGTTGAACAGTTTTGTTTCCAATAGAGTTGTATATATGACTTGGATTTAAAAGAGTTGAGGTAGCCCCGTCGCCGAAAGACCAACTATTGCTTGAAATTCCGCTTGCATCTGTTGATGTATTTATAAAATTTGCTGCTCTTGTATTGCAAATGGTGGTGTTGCTATATCCTGCAATTGGTTGCGGATATATTGTAATTGTTTTTAATATTGTTCCCGAGCAACCTCGAGTATCGAAAACTGTTAATGATACAGTGAAGTTGCCACTTGTTGTATAGCTATGGCTTGGGTTTATTTGTGTTGAAGTGCTTCCGTCTCCAAAATCCCAAACCCTATTTGCAATTGATAAATTCTGACTATAAGAAGAATCTGTAAATGCAACTGCTATGTTTATACAGGCATTTTGAAATTTGAAATTAGCAATAGGATTGTAGATATCAATACTTCTACTAGCAGTGTCTTTGCATCCTCTGGCTGTTGTGGTAATTAATTCAGGCTCGTATGTTCCATTTGAAGTATAGGTGTGTCCCACATCTTCTCCTGTTATGGTTCCTCCATCGTCAAAAGTCCATTCCCAACTTGTTATTTGGTCGTTTTGATATATTGTTGAGCTGTCGCTAAATGAAATTGGGCTATTTGTACAACCGTTGCTTGCTAAAAAATATGCACTAGGTCTTGGGTAAACTGTAATAGCTTCAGTTCCAATAATATTAAAACTACAATGTGAATTTGTATCAGTAAGAGAAATTATTGGAATATAGGTGCCAGAGTCTGAATACGTATATGTTGTGTTCTGCCCTTGTTGTGTTGCTCCATTTCCGTAAATCCATAAATAACTATTTGCATCAGATGTTGTAGCTGTGAAATTAACGGTAAGAGGGGCACAGCCTTGCTTTGGACCGTAGTTAATTGTCCCTTTCGGTCCTTGAATTTGCATACTGGGCGCAATGTATTCATCAATACAGCCATCACTATTTATTACTGTTAAAGAAACAGTATAGTCGTCGGCCTTGTTATATCGGTGTTGTGGGTCTTCTAATATCGAATTATTATTAGCATCTAACGAATCGCCAAAATTCCATAAATATGAAACTACGTCAGTTGTGGAAGAATCGTGAAATAAAACAAATACGGGCGGGCAATTGCTAGTAATTGAATCGTGATAAAAATGTGCAATTGGTCTTGATACTTTTACTGTACTAGTTATAGTGCTGTCGCAGCTGTTGCTGTCAGAAACTGTTAAGGTTATTGTATATGTTTGGGTTGTAGCAGTGTTATAAAAATGTATAGGTTCGGCATCAGTACTAGTTGAGCCGTCGCCAAAGTTCCATAAATACGTTAAGCCAGTACCAGTAGATGTATTTGAAGTTCTTAAAGAGTCGTAAAAGCAAATAGTGCTTTGGTGGCTAATATTTGGAAATGGAAATGTAGGTGTAATGTAATTAGGACGTGCAAAAAAGTTTGTACAACCTTTAGAATCGGTAACAAATAGAGAAGGAGTGTAGCTATTTGGAAAGCTCCTTTGATTGTAAACATGTTGAATTATATTTCCATTGTTAGCATTGACAATTGCAGAACCATCACCAAAATCCCATTGCCAATTTGATAGTGTGGCTGGCGGATAGGCTATAGAATTAGATGGGTCGAAGTTGACAATTAATGGAACGCAACCATAAGTAGTGTCAGCAATAAAATTTGCTTCTGGATTTTTCTGAATAGTAATACTGCCAGGCATTGTAATAGTGCTTGTACATCCTAAGCTGTCAATTACACTGTGTGTGATATTAAAAATACCTGCACTGTCGAAAACATGAAATGCAAATTGAGAATTTAATGTGTCAACTGTCCCATCTCCATAATCCCATATATATTTAATTATTGGAGTATTAGCTGTAGTTGTATCATTAAAAAATAAAACGCCATGTTGGCAACTAAAAATATCGCTTTGGGTATATCCAATATCTATTTCAGAAATTTTAATGTATTTTGATTTTTTTGAGGTGTCAGAGCAAAATTCTGGGGAATTGGCTGTTACAATGAGCGTTACATTGTACAAGCCAGGCGAGGTGTATGTGTGAGTTGGATGCTCAGAGTTGTCTATTGCACTTCCATCGCCAAAATCCCATTCAAAAGTTTGAGCTCCAATAGAAGTATTGATAAAGTTTGTGGTTAAAGGCGTTGAACAGCTCGATATTGGGTTTGCTGTGAATGCTGCAATTGGTGGCATCACATAAATATAGTCGGGTTTAATGATTGTATCGTAGCAACCATGGTGTTCTACGATTAATTGAACACTAAAATACCCAGTGTCTTTGTATTGATGTGAAGGGTCTTCTGTTTCAGCACTGCCACCGTCTCCAAAATCCCATTCCCAATTTTCTACCCAAGCAGATGAATTGTCATAGAAATTTACTTCTTGACTAGAGCAAACTACAGTGTCGTCTGCAAAAAAATGAGTTGTAGGTTTTAATCCTACTTCTATATAATCTGCTAGTGTAATAGAATTCTGACAACCATTTCCGTCTGTAACAATTAGTGTAACAGAGTAACTTCCGGAGTCTGAATATATGTGATTTGGATTTTGTTGTGTAGAATTGTTGCCATCACCAAAATCCCAATTCCAATTTGTTATAGGGTAGTTTGAATTGCTTGCATCTGTGAAATTCACGCTTAAAGGAGCACAGCCTTCCATAATGTCTGCAGAAAAATTTGCATTTGGCAACGACATTGTAACATGTCGGGTTGTGGTAGCAGTGCATCCGTGAATATCTGTTACTGTTAAAGTAATTGTGTGATAACCCATGCCATTAAAGGTATAGTTTGGGTTTTGTTGTGAGGTTCCGCCATCACCAAAGTCCCACGCATAAGAAACAGCTGTTGGAGCATTTGACGTGAAGTTTACCGTGAAAGGGGCATTGCAACCAGTACTGTCATTCATTGTGAAACTTGCAGTGGGCTGATTGTATATTGTAATATGAATAATCTTTTGAATAGAATCTATAGCTCGATTGGCACATGAAAGGCTATTTGTAGAAATAAGTTTGACAGTATATGTGCCCGATGATGCATAAGAATGACTTGGGTTTTGTTGGTTACTTGTTGATCCATCTCCAAAACTCCAAAGCCATGTTTCTGCACCAACACTTGACATGTCTGTGAAATGAACATTTGAAGAACAGCCTGTTGTATCTATTGCTGAAAAATTTGCATGATAATCAACTGTTCCCGTAATATTAATATAATTATTTTTTGTAATGCTTGTAGCACAATTGGTTTCATCTGTGGCAGTTAAGCTTACATTGTAAGAGCCAGTTGCAGTGTAAGTATGGCTTGGGTTGGCAAGTGCAGAAGTGCCTCCATCTCCAAAGTTCCAGCTGTAGGTTAGGTTGGAGCTGCCAGTTGATAAATTATTGAAATTTACTGTGAAAGGAGCGTTGCAAGATGCTTGATTATTTGAATTAAAATCGACAACTGGAGCAGGATGAATTTTAACGCTGTCGGTATTTATTGAGTATTTAACGCAACCATTAGCATCTGTAACTCTTAGCGAAATGAAATATGCACCTGGCGAATTATAGGTTGCTGAAGTATTAGTTGTATTTGCAGAACTACCATTGCCAAAATCCCATTGCCAAGCTGTTATTGCCGAACTTCCTGGTGTTGAAATATCAGATAAATTTATTGTTAATGGAGGACAGCCTTCAATAATATCAGCATTATACCTCGCTATTGGAGATTGAAAAACTGTGATTATAGAAGTTTTAGTGATTGAATCGGAGCCTGAAGCATTTGTAGCAACAAGTTTTACGGTGTAAGTGCCAGGTGTGTATGCTATTGTTGGGAATTGCAAAATAGATGTTTGACCATTGCCAAAATTCCATTTCCATGATGTGGGCGAATTTGTAGATAAATCGGTAAAAGATACTGGTACTAAATCACATCCAGAATTTACATTGGTTGAAAAATTAGGCACTGGCTTTTGGGCCTTTGCAAATAATGCAATGACAAGTATAAGAAATAATAATATTATTATTTTTATTTTCAAATCACTTGTTTAAATATAGACGTACTAATGCCAAAAAAGTTGTTTCGTATTTCAAAGGCGTAATTTAAATGTCCTTAATAAGCGCTTTATAAAACACAATAAACGTTTGATTTCAACTTGTGTTAAAAAATGACAGGTTGAAATCAAACGAGTTTTTTAGCTTCGAAAGATGAATTCTTCGACGCCTTGTTGTGATATTATTATTATTATTATTATTATTATTCTATACCAGAGTATAATTTCATAAACTGAACTCTTTCAATTGCAGCAGGGTGTTCAAGGTTTGATTTGCAAAGTTTTCCTCTGAAATCCTCAATTTTTTCAAAATTATGACGCTGCATCCACGATTTAATGTCATTAGAAATTTTTTCAATAACTTCAAATCCATCGTTATAGATAGCCGAAACTATTTCAACTGCTTGTGCACCAGCTAATAATTGCTTAATAACTGTTTCGTAATTATGAATTCCAGTGTTGGCAACTAAATCGCATTTTACTTTTCCTGAAAGAATTGATATCCAACGTAAAGAGCGTGCATACTCTAGATCAGAGCTGTAAATATTGCCATCACTCAAACAAATGTTTTCAATATCAATATCTGGATTGTAAGGTCTGTTGAATAATACAAGTCCTTTAACACCACTTTCGGAAAGCTTAATAATTGATGGAGCTAACGCTGAAAAATAATAACCCAATTTTATAGAATATGGAATTTTTACAAAGTTTTTTACTTTATCAATTACGTCGTAATAAACTTTTTCGTTTTCTTCAACAGTGCTATTAAAATCGGAAGGCAAAACATAAAGGTTAAATTCTAAAGCATCTGCTCCTGCATCTTCAATGTTTTTTGCATAAGATTGCCAATCGTAAGCTGAAGTACAATTAATGCTAGAAATAATAGGAATATCAACTGATTTTTTTGCTTCACGAATAAAATCCAAGTAAGTGTTTAATGTGTTCTTTTTTGCATATTCGTAAATGTATGAGTATGCTTCTTCATAATCATGAACTCTTCTATCAAGGAATGAAGCAGGAGTTTTTGTGTACAAATCCATCCCTTTATCTTCGGTCTTGATATACTTTTCAGTTTCAATTAAAATTTGTTCCTCAAACATCGATTTGATTACAATTGCACCTGCTCCTTTTGCAGCAAGTTCTTTGATATTTTCAATCGAATTTGTTAAGCCACAGCTTCCAGCGATAATTGGACTTTTAAGCTTAAGCCCCATGTAAGTTGTTTCTAAATTTGCCATAATATGGTTTTTTTTTATTATTTTTATCGACCTTAATTAATATCAAAAATAACAATTTTTTTTTAAAAAACACTAAATTTTTAAATTTTTAGTTTTAGTTCTTGTTAAATATAAATAAATCAGTGTTTTAAATTGTTTTTTTTAATGATGTAGTATATTTTTGATGGCTTTAATATGAAAAACCATTGATTTGATTGTTTAATACTAAAAAACTAAAAATGAAAAAGTTAGCATTGTTAATTGTGATTGGTTTTTATACTACATGTTCAAGCTTCTCTCAGGTTACACCATCAGTAGACTCTATTGTCATGCGTGATGGGAAAAAAATAGCGGTTGATGTTTATTTGCCGAGCAATTCAGGTAGTCAAACATATCCTACTATTTTAATTCAAACACCTTATAATCGTTTGTTATACAGATTGCAATTGCCATTAGGTTTGGGTCAGAATTTTGCAAATGGGAAATATGCAATTGTAATTGCCGATTGGCGATGTTTTTATGGATCGGCTGGTGCATGTGTTGTCCAGCCTGATAGAGGAAAAGATGGCTACGATATAGTTGAATGGATTGCTGCTCAATCATGGTCGTCTGGTAAAGTAGGCACATGGGGTCCTTCTGCGCTTGGGAAAATACAATATCAAACGGCTAAAGAAAATCCTCCGCATTTAACATGCTGTGTTCCTGTTGTTGCGGCTCCGCAATTTAAATATGAAGAGTATTACCCAGGAGGAGCCTACAGAACCGAATACGTTGATCAATTAGATGCACTAGGATATGGATTATCTTCTTTTTTGAAAAATAATCAAGTAAAAAATATTACATGGCAGTATGTAGAACAAGCTAATAATTACCCTGATGCTATTAATGTTCCTCTTTTTATGATTGGAGGCTGGTTCGATCACAACACCGATTTAATGATTGATTTTTTTAATGATGTTAAAGTTCAATCTCCTATAGCAGTTAAAGATAAACATAAAATGCTTATTGGTCCATGGGTGCACGGAGGGCATGGTATTGCATCAGTTGGGACAGAGCCTCAAGGAGAATTGTTTTTCCCTGAAGCCACTGGTTGGAGTGATTCTTTAGCCTTGCGTTTTTTTGATTATTATTTGCTGAATGAAAATAATAATTGGCTTCAAGAGCCTGTTGTTCGATATTTTGGAATTGGTAAAAATAATTGGGTTTCAACTTCAAGTTTTCCTGCGCCATATAACGGTGGTCCTTTTTGTTTCATTGATAATTGCAGCGTTTTGCAAATTCCAATCCCTATAAAATCATTAAATGCCGATTCTTCTGCCTATTTTTGTGAATATCAGTACGACCCAACAGATCCATCACCAACAATTGGAGGTTCTACTTTAAGAAGTGATTTATTGCAAGGTCCCTATGATCAGGCTGCTGTTGAGGCTCGAGCTGATAATATTTCTTATACAAGTATGAATTTGTTTGAATGTAATTCGGGTGAATATCTTACGATACTTGGAAATCCGTTGGTTCATTTAGTGGTAAGTTCAGATAGAAAAGATACTGATTTTACAGTTCGTTTAACTGACGTTTACCCTAATGGGAAATCAATAATAATAGGAGAAGGTGTTCAGCGAATGCGTTTTAGAAATGGGTTATTTGCTACAGATACTTCATCAATTAACCCAGGAACAGTTTATGAAATTGATATCAAATTGCCCTATATTTCTTATTCTTTTTTGGCAAATCATAAAATTAGACTAGACGTTTCTTCGTCTAATTATCCAAGATATGATTGTAATTTAAATAATGGCGGAGCTATGTATGTAGCTGGCGATTCGTTAATTGCTACTAATAGGATTTACAGCTATAATCCTGCAAGTTCTTCCATGTCGTACGTTGATTTTCCTTTTGTTGATTATTGCATTTCGGGAATTGAAAAGTCCAATAGAAATTATATAAATGCATATATTCTTGATAATGTTTTAAATATTACTTCAACCGAAAATATTGAAAAATTTGATTTGAGTATTTTTGATTCAAAAAGTGCATTGGTTTGGACGTGCAAAAAACAAACTATTTTATCAGGTGAATCAAAAATGTATAATTTAAATAATTTACCAGCTGGAATCTATTTTCTTAAGTATTCCGATAAAAGCAATATTGTCAAGAGTTTTAAACTGTTAATCTATTAACAAATAATATATTATATCAAAATATATTAAACTTGTCGATAATTAGTTGACAATTGATTTTTTTTTCACTAATATTGCTTTACGAAATTATTTTCTAAAATTATTAATTATGAACACATTTAATACTGAAGATAAAACAGAGTCATTAGGGTTTGACTCTTTATCATTTCTGATAGGTCAAACGCTAAATAACCCAGAAATTAAAAATATCCAATCAAATACGTTGTCTAATAGCAACCCCTCAGCAATCCAAACAGGATTTTCCGAAATTGATACAAAAATACAAGGTTTTAAAAAAGGTGAATTAGTTCTTATTGCTGCACGTCCAGGAATGGGAAAAACCGCTTTTATGCTTTCTATGGCCAACAATATTGCTACAAGAAATGCAAAAAGAGTTGCCTTGTTTTCATTAGAAAGAGATGGCTTACAACTTGCAAATCGTTTGCTTGAAAAAGAAACAGGAGTTCCAATTGTTAAACTTCGCAATGGAAATGTAAAAGAAACGGATAAAGATTTTGTTCAATCAAAAATTGAAGAATTGTCGGGCTCTGATATTAAAGTTTTTGATAATAGAATTCTTACTATTCAAAATTTAATTGAAAAAAGTCGTCAGTTGGTATATGCCGATTTGATAGATGTTATTATGATTGATGCAGTTGAATTAATTGCTAATCAACAAAAACCGGAAGAAGAAATTCATGATATAAAAAATTTAGCATTAGAATTAAATATTCCAGTAATTGTTTTTACAACAGTTACTCGCTCAGTTGAAGTTCGTGATGAAAATAAAAAACCATTAATTACAGATTTACATCGTGATATGCATACTTTTGCCGATACTGTATTGATGCTTTATCGTCCAGAATATTATATGATTAATGAAGATAAAGAAGGTAATTCTTTAAAAGGAAAAGCAGAAATTATTATTGCAAAACATCATGTTTCTGGGGAGCAGTCAGTGTGGTTGAGTTATATTGAAAAGTACGCTTCATTTGCCGATTTGAATTAAACAAAGGTAAAATTATACAAAAGCAAGAGGTCGCAAGAAATTGCGACTTTTTTGTTTGGTATTAATTTTCTAACTTTGCCGAAATATTAAAAGTTATAAATTTAAGGGGTTATCAACCTTTTTAACTTTATGAACTTTCAAACTTTGACTTCGACTCCGCTCAGTCAACGTCAGAAACGTTTAACTTTAAGAACTTTAAACTAAAGCAATGGTTCACAAATCAAAATATTTAAAGAAAATAACTACGCATGTTCTTCATGGAATGAAGTTGCAAGGCGAAAAAATATCGATGATAACCGCTTATGACTATTCATTAGCTAAATTAGTTGATAATGCTGGTATTGATGTGATTTTAGTTGGCGATTCGGCTTCAAATGTGATGGCTGGCCATGCTTCTACATTGCCTATTACGCTGGATCAAATGATTTATCATGGAACTTCTGTTGTTAGAGCTGTTTCTCGTGCATTGGTTGTTGTAGATTTGCCTTTTGGAACTTATCAAGGAAACTCTAAGGAGGCTTTGAATTCTGCAATTCGAATAATGAAAGAAACAGGAGCTCAGGCGGTAAAGCTTGAGGGTGGCAGAGAAATTAAAGAATCCGTTGATAGAATATTGTCTGCTGGAATTCCAGTAATGGGACACCTTGGATTAACGCCTCAATCAATACATAAATTTGGTACTTATGTAGTGCGAGCTAGAGACGCTGAAGAGGCTCAGCGCTTATTAGAAGATGCACAATTGTTAGAGCAAATTGGTTGCTTTGCCATAGTACTAGAAAAAATTCCTGCAGATTTAGCTACTAAAGTTTCGGAAAGTTGCAAAATACCAACAATTGGTATTGGAGCGGGCTCTGGTACTGATGGACAAGTACTAGTGTTGCACGATATGCTGGGAATTAATAATGAATTTTCGCCTCGATTCCTTCGTCGTTATCATAATTTACACGATGAAATAATTGGTGCAGTTCAAAATTATATTACTGATGTTAAAAATATAGATTTCCCTAATGATAAGGAACAGTACTAGAGAAACTACCGCCATTAATAATCTAAATATTATTTTTGAGGATAATCATTTGTTGGCTCTAAACAAAAGGTCATCGGATATTGTACAGGTAGATAAAACAGGTGATGAATCCTTAGAAGATATTGTGAAACAATATATTAAAATAAAATACGAAAAGCCCGGTAATGTTTTTTTAGGAGTTACGCATCGTATTGATAGACCTGTGAGCGGAATAGTTTTGTTTGCTAAAACAAGTAAAGCTTTGGCTCGTATTAACGAAATGTTTCAGGCTAAAGAGATAACAAAGAAATATTGGGCAATAATAAAAACTAAGCCTCCAAATGAATCCGACCGATTATCAAATTATTTAAAAAGAAACGAAGCAAAAAATATTACAACGGTCCATACTACCGAAATAAAAGATAGCAAACTAGCCATTTTAGATTATAAGCTAATATCTATTGTTGATGGCTATTATTTACTAGAAGTTACATTGATTACTGGTCGTCATCATCAAATACGTGCACAGCTAAGTTATATGGGCTGTCCGATTATCGGTGATAATAAATATGGGTATACACGGGCAAATAAAGATTATTCGATTCATTTACATTCAAGAACCATGGAATTTGTTCATCCAGTTACAAAAGAACAAATTATTATTAAAGCAGAATTGCCAAATGATGTGATTTGGAACAGGTTTAAATAAATAGCTTGATGAAACTAATATTTGTTTAATGAAAAAACTGTTTTTCCTTTTAGTTTTTCTAGTTTCAACTGAAATAGCTTTTGCTCAGTTCTATTCCATTGGGCAAGACCCCGATTTTACAATTTGGAATACTATTAAATTCAAAAAAATTAGTTTAATATACCCAGAGCAAGCTAAGCCTTTTGCTGAAAGAGTTATTAAGTTTGCTGATAATGATTCGCTTCTGAAAATACTTGAATGTTATAAAACGAAATTTCCTCTAATTCTACATCCATTTAATTCTGTTTCTAATGGCATGGTTATTTGGGCTCCAAAACGTTCTGAATTTTATACCATGCCAGATCAATCATTATATCCAATACTTTGGCATAAACAGCTTGTGATTCATGAGTTTCGCCATATTGGACAAATGTCTTTGATTAATAGTGGAATTTCAAAACTTGGTTCTGTTTTGTTGGGGCAACAATATATTGGTGGTATTGTTGGGCTTTGTTTGCCACCTTGGTTGCTCGAAGGGGATGCAGTTTGGTTTGAAACTAAATACAGTGAATCGGGCAGGGGAAGAATGGCTGATTTTCTGATGGAGCCTGCAGCTCTGTTTGATAGAAATATTCATTTAAATTATGAAAAATCATTTTTCGGTTCTTACAAAAATTTCATCCCAAATCATTATTCAATGGGCTATTTGAATGTAGCTTATGGATATGAGAAAATAAATTCATCTTTTTGGTCAAATGCAATTGTGTTTTCAGGAAGAAATTTGTCCTCAACAAATAGATTTGTGAAGAAAAAATATGGTAAGAATATTAATAAATTCACCAAAGATGCTCAGATCGGTTTTAAAAAGAAATTTGATTTAATTCATGCAAATTCAAAAGATTATACAAAGGTTAATATCAAAGGTTTAAAGGATGATTACGTTAATTATGAATATCCTTTTTATGTTTCCAGCAATAAAATAATTGCACTGAAATCAGGCTTGTCATACAGTCAACAATTTGTTTTGATTGATTCTTTAGGTGAGGAATCTGAATTGCTCAGTACGGGTTATGTTATGGAGTCAAGCGTTGATTGTAAGAATGATAAACTAATTTGGGCTGAGCAAACTTATAATGTTCGATGGGAAAATGTAAGCTATTCTGATTTATTTGTTTACAATATTAAAACTGGAACTATACGAAGAATATCTAAAAGCAAATATTATTATGCACCTTCATGGAATTCTGATAATAGCAAAATTGCTGTGTCAGAAAATGATCCATCTGGAGATTCTAAATTAATAATAGTAAATGCTCAGAATAAAAGCGTAGTTTTTGAATTAAAGATGCCACAGGGTAATTTGTTGTTCAGTCCTAAATTTGTTTCAGATACAGTTGTTGTTGCAATAATAATGAGTGAGCAAGGAAAAGGTATTTATTCAATTAATTTAAAAACTGCTCAGCAAAATATTGTGCTTAAACCTAGTTTCTTCGATATTTCCAATTTAATGGTTGATGGCGAAACCATTTATTTTGAATCGACTAAGGGGAGTGCAAGAAACATTCATTCAATAAAATTAAATTCAGCTGATGAATATGAATTGACCAATGTTCGCTACGGAGCAAAAAATCCATTTGTTCAAAACAAGCAACTTTTATTTAGCGAATATGGTTCTAATGGATATCGAGTGGCAAGCTTAGGTTTGGATTCTGTAATTGCTGCCATAGTTGAAACTCAAACTAATATTGATGACGAAAAATATTTTGGCATTGATACTTCGGGTTTAAATATTTTGAAATATTCAAATGGAAATGTTGATAATTATAAGTCGAAAAAATATATTAAAGGCCTTCATCTGTTAAATATTCATAGCTGGGCTCCTGTTTTTTTTAACCCTTCGGATAATTCAATTCTTAATGGTTTTAGTATTTTGTCGCAAAATAATTTAAGTACAGCGAGTGCCGTGGTTGGAGTTTATAAACGAACGGGTGATTTAACATATACAAATTATGTCAATTTTGAATATAAATGTTTGGCAACCGTTTTCGATGGAATATATCAGCAAAGTCAGTATCAACAAACTACAGATACAAATTCTTCGGTAAATGTAAAATGGAAATCATACTCAATTAATGCTTCTAATCCATTAAATTTTTCTAGAGGTTCATTTCATAGAAAGATGACTTTGTATTATTCTTATAGATTTGACCAATATGAGCTAAAAAATTCTGATTACTGGTATCATATAGAAAAAGCTGATATCGGATTGCAATTATATAGCATGAAAAGAATGGCTGTTAGAGATTTAAGGCCTGAGTTCGGTATTGTTTTCACTGCTTTTGAAGAATTTATGGCTGATGCAATTCCATTTTATAAGAATGATACCTTGTTAGATATGGCATATTGTAAAAGTTCGTTTTATTTGCCAGGGCTTTTGAAGCATCATTCAATACTATTAGAAGGTGCCTATCAAAAAAAGATAAAAGGAAATAATATTTATGCGTTACAAAGAGGACGAATAGAGTATCCAGGATTGTATACTGTTACATATAGAAAAGAATTGTATTATCTTAATGCAAGTTATCGTTTTCCTCTTTGTTATCCCGATTTTAAACTGGCAACATTAACGTATATTAAACGAATTGATATAAATTTATTCGACACTTATCTTCTTGCTAAAGATTTGAAATATAATACAGTAGGTATTGATTTGAATTTCGAAACACATTTTTTTAGATTTGTTTATCCATTTAATTTTGGATTTAGGTTTTTATATTCGCCCGAATTGAATAAATTTGGGTCGGAATTCATTACATTTTCAACTAATTTTTGATATGAGCACTTCTTTTTTTACTAATTTTTTCGATGGAATTAAAACATTTGGGATTCAAATATTAATTTCAACTTTAGCAATTTATTTTACCGATTATTTGTTCGACAGCGTTGAGGTTGATAAGTTTACTACAGCTATAATGGTTTCAGTGTTTTTATCGTTCTTCAATAGTTATTTGAAGCCTGTATTAGTTGCGCTTACAATTCCATTAACAATATTTTCATTAGGAATTTTCTTGATTGTTATAAATGCTGGTTTAATAATGCTTACAGCTCATTTTGTTCCTGGGTTTAAAGTAGATGGTTTTTGGCATGCATTCTGGTTTAGTATCGTATTGTCTTTAATGACTTCTTTTTTACAAGGATTTAAAGGAAAATCAGCAGTACGCGTAAAAACCATGAAAAAAGAGGATGATAAATTTGATGACTACGAAGAAATTAAATAAGTTGAAAGTTTATAAAGTAATAAAGTTTATAAAGTAATAAGGTAGAAAGTTCATTTTGGAAATTGACATACGAAGTTTTGACTACCATACTAACGATATATGATATTTATAAGAGTTTTTCTGTTTTTTGTTTTTCTGATTTTGATAAACGGTTTTGCTTTTTCGCAAGTCGATTCAATTCAGAAAGGCACAGCTAATTATTATTCGGATAAAATGCAAGGTAGAAGAACTTTTACTGCCGAAAAATACAATAAAAATGCATTTACGGCAGCACATGCCACATTGCCAATGAACACAATGGTAAAAGTAACCAATTTGAAAAATGGCAAAACTACCATAGTTCGTATCAACGACCGTTGTTCTAATAATGCAAAACGTGTTGTTGATTTATCCAAAGCAGCAGCCAAAGAAATTGATATGATTCGTGATGGCGTAGTTCAGGTAAAAGTAGAAGTATTGCCTGCTGATTACAAAACGCAGATGCCTATTGATAGCGTTAAAGTTGAAATTCCAGCTGATACACTGGCTCATTAGTGATTGTAAATGCAATATTTGTCTTATCTATATGAAAAATTTAATTGAATTTATAAATTTTTAAACAATTAGCTTTGTAAGTGTTTCTGGCTTCAATTCTTAAATTATATATAATGAAATCCTTTATCAAATTATTTGTTTTCCTCCTTCTCACTTCATGTGCAAGTATGCCAGTCGATATTTCATTGTTGCTTGCTACTGGAACAGCTTACAATACGGTCTATACAAAAGATGGAAAACCATACACGGGCGAAGTATTTGAGAATTGGAGCAATAATAAATTAAAATGTAAGGGACAGCTAGAGCAAGGGAAAAAACTAGGGAAATGGATTTATTATAATTCAGAGGGGAGAATAGAGAAGGAGCTTAGTTTTATTGAAAACTACGAAAATGGCAACACTGTCGTATATTTCAGCAATGGCAAGTTACATTCGGTTTCAGAAATGAAAGATGCTAAGCGCAATGGCAAGTGGACTGATTATTATGAAAATGATTCGGTACAAGAACTTGGGTTTTATAAAAATGATTTAGCTGACAGTATTTGGGTCTGCTATTTTAAAAATGGGAAAATTAGGCAAAAGGGAAATTATACTAATGGAAAAGAAGTTGGTGAATGGAAGCTTTATTATGAATCAGGTCGATTAAAGTATGACGGCTATATAAGTAATGGAATTGCTAATGGCGTGGGAAAAATGTATTCTGAAGATGGATATCTGAAATATGAAGGAAATTTAACAAACGGAATTCCTCATGGAATGGGAATTGAGTATTATGCTGATGGAAATATTAGATTTAATGGTAGATATACAAATGGTTATGCAAATGGGGAAATGCTTGTATACAATGGTAATAAGGAGTTAGTCTTAAGAAAAATATTTGAAGATGGCATTTTGACAGATAGTATAGCATATTGAATTGAATAAAACTACTTTTGCCTTAATAAATTGATTTTGCTTTTCAAAATCCCTTAAATCGATAATTCTAATCATAAATTAACCCGAAATCCTTTACTTTAGCTATTTCCCATATTAACTTTGTTTCGACCAAATGTTTAAAATGTTATGAAAACTAAAGAGCAATCATTTTATGAGATTATTGATAAGCTTATGATTTCAACGGAAAAGTCAAATGATTTAATTCAAAAAGAGGATATAGCAGTTTTATATGAGTTAGTTAAAAACGAAATTGATTTTGGAGAACCGCTGAAAATTGATAACGAGGATTCATTTTTTACAGAATTTGAGTTTGAGAACAAAGAACAAGAACGAGCAGATTCAAAATATGCTTTTAGAAAGTTTGTTAAATTTATGACTCAAAATAATATTAAATTATCAAAGAAGCTTAAGCGAGCTGTTGCATCAGCTGCATTGAAGATTCATGGTATAGAGACATCAAGTAATAGCAAATCTGCACGTTCTCTTATGTCGCAATTAAAAAAGGAATTGCAAGCGTTGTAGCATAGAGTTTGAATAAAAAAGGCGAGCAAAAATTAATTTGCTCGCCTTTTTTGTCTTATATAGCTTGTGCTTTCTTGGAATTGTTATAACGTTTTCGCTCATTTTCATCTAAAAGAATTTTTCTCATTCTCAACGAAACTGGAGTTACTTCTAATAATTCGTCTTCAGCAATATATTCCATACATTCTTCTAACGAAAAGCGAATAGGAGGTACAATAACAAGCTTGTCGTCGTTTCCTGAAGCACGCATGTTAGTTAGTTTTTTAGTTCTTGTTACGTTAACCACCAAATCATCTTGGCGTATATGTTCGCCTATAACCTGTCCTGCATATATGTCAACCATTGGGTCTATAAAATATTTGCCACGGTCTTGTAGCTTGTCTATTGAATATGCAATAGCCAATCCTGTTTCCATTGCAATTAATGCTCCGTTTCTTCTAGTTCCAATTTCGCCTTTCCAAGGTTCGTAGCCTTTAAAACGGTGAGCCATTACAGCTTCGCCTTCGGTTGCAGTAAGCATAACGTTTCTTAATCCAATAAGTCCTCTGGCAGGAATTGCAAACTCAAGATGCACACGGTCACCTTTTGTTTCAATAAGTTCTATGTCTCCTTTTCTTGCACTTACCACTTCAATTACTTTTCCCGAGAATTGTTCAGGAACTTGAACTGTTAGTGCTTCAATAGGTTCGTGTTTTTTGCCGTCAATTTCTTTAATAATTACTTTTGGTTGTCCAACTTGCAGCTCATATCCTTCACGACGCATAGTTTCAATTAAAATTGAAAGATGCAAAATGCCACGTCCGAAAACCATGTGCGAATCAGGAGAAGCTGTTTCTTCAACTTTTAAAGCTAGATTTTTTTCTATTTCTTTGTAAAGTCGGTCTCTTAAATGACGCGAAGTAACAAATTTTCCTTCTCTTCCAAAGAATGGAGAGTTGTTTATTGTGAAAAGCATGCTCATTGTAGGCTCATCAATATTCATGGCTTTTAATCCTTCTGGATTCTCAATATCTGCAACTGTATCGCCAATTTCAAAGTTTTCTAATCCAAGTAATGCGCATATTTCGCCAGCTTGAACCTCTTCTTTATATTTTTCTTTTCCTAATCCTTCGAATAGATAAAGTTCTTTAATTTTTGATTTAACAACTCTTCCATCTCTTTTAACAAGAGCAACATTGTCGCCCCATTTAATTGAGCCTCTTAAAACTCTTCCAATTGCAATACGACCAACGTAAGATGAATAATCTAGCGACGTGATTTGCATTTGAAGCGAACCTTCTTCAATAATTGGAGCTGGTATCGTTTTTATTATTGTTTCAAGCAAAAAACTAACGTCTTCAGTAGGAGTTTCCCACGATTCAGCCATCCAACCGTTTTTAGATGAACCGTAAACTACAGGGAAATCTAATTGATCTTCAGACGCTCCAAGGTTAAACATTAAATCGAAAACGGAATCAAGTGTTCCTTCTGGGTCGCAATTTGGTTTGTCTACTTTGTTAATTACGACAATTGGTTTTAATTTTAATTCTATTGCTTTTTGAAGTACAAAGCGAGTTTGAGGCATTGGTCCTTCAAAAGCATCAACTAATAGTAATACACCATCAGCCATGTTTAATACACGTTCTACTTCTCCGCCAAAATCACTGTGGCCAGGCGTGTCGATGATGTTTATTTTAAAATCTTTAAATCTTACCGATACGTTTTTAGCTAAAATTGTAATCCCTCTTTCACGTTCAAGATCATTGTTATCGAGGATTAATTCTCCTGTTTCTTGATTGTCGCGGAATAATTTGCATTGGTGTAAAATCTTGTCTACTAGAGTAGTTTTCCCGTGGTCAACATGGGCAATAATTGCGATGTTTCTGATTTCTTGCATTCTATGTGTTTAAATTTTAAGGAGTGCAAAGGTACGATTTTTTTTAATTTAAAAACTAATCGTGTAGTTTGTAAAGTATATTTATTTTTTAGTAGGCTCATTTGCTTTGCTAATTAAGCTTTTTTGTCTTTTTTTTATTTATATATGTTGTAAAATTCTGTAATTTTTCAGTTTAGTCCTAAATCAGTGCTTATTGTTTAATTATCATTAAATGAGTGTTTTATAAAAATTATTAAATAAATAGAATGTGTTTCAAAAATGGACTAATTTTTTTATGGCATAAAATTTGTAATTTTGCGGGGACTTTAAAATATAAAATTATGAAAACTAGTAAGCTATTCCATATTATAGGTGTTTTAATCTTGTTTATTCTTGCATCTTGCTCGTCAATGTCGTATGTTAAAATGGAAGTTCTTGTTCCAGCTGAAATTTCTGTCCCACAGCACATTAAAAAAGTGGTAATTGCCAATCGTTCCTTACCTGAAAAAGATGAGAAATGGAGAAATTTTTTAGAAGGTTTTATTTCTGGCGAATCAATTATGGCAGATAGAGATGCATCTAATCTTTGTGTAAGTGGTTTAAATAACTCGTTAAATGCAAATCCCCGTTTTCAAGCTGTTTTGAAAAATGATACAGAGTTAAAAGGAACTGGCACTAAGCAGTTTCCTGTGCTTTTAGATTGGTCAAGAGCAAAGGCAATATGCGATCAATATGGTGCTGACGCTCTTATTTTATTAGAGACATTTGATTCAGACATGATGCTTTCGCAAGGTAAAAGAGATGTTAAGAAGAAGGTGAATGATCAAGAGGTTATTGTTCCTGAATTTTTAGCCGATTTAAAAATTAGAGTTAATGCTGGCTGGCGAATATATGATGTGAAAAATAATAAAATTATTGATGAAAGTACTTTTGGCGATGAAAAAGCTTGGAATGCAGTTGCAGAAAACCCGGATAAGGCTTTGTCGAAGTTGCCTTCAAAGCGGGGTGCATTGAATGAATCGGGAGAATTTGCGGGTCGCATGTTTGGAAAAAGAATTTCGCCAACTTGGGTTTGGGTTAGCAGGAATTACTATATTAGAAAACACGATGGATTTAAATCAGCAAAACAATATGTTAAATCTAATAATTGGGAGAAAGCTGCTGAAATTTGGAAAGGATTAACAGTAAATTCAGATCCTAAGATTGCTGGTAGAGCTTGTTTTAATATGGCATTGGCTGCGGAAATGGATGGTAATTTGCAATTAGCGCTTACATGGGCTGAGAAATCTATGAAAGAATATAAGATTAGTGCGGCTAGAAGTTATGTAAATATTATAAATACCCGCATTATGGAGCAAGAGCGATTGAAGGAGCAAATGGAAGGCTCGGATAAAAAATAATATATCGTATTATAATATTTGCAAAAAAAACTCTACTGCTTTCTGAAACTTATGTCTCTATTGATGCTCAGCATGAAAGCATATTGATTGCTCAGTTGGTAGCCATTGTATGATTTGTAAAATGGGTGTTCATAAGATAAAGCTATATTCCACTTGCATTTAATAGAAGTAAGAATAGTAGGAGCAAATACAAAAATTTGAGATCCTGTATTTGTCATTCTTTTGTCATTATTATAATCTGAAAGATTGTATTCATGTCGCATTTGGAGCATTATGCTAAGCGAAGGTAAAAACTGATGCGAAGCAATTAATGAAGTACGAAATTTTGCGCCATAAATATAATCATCTCCGTTTTTCAAATTGTATTCGCTTCTATTAATTAAAAATATAGAATAGTTTCTTTTAAATGTTTTTTTATAAAATATATTTGATACAAAACCAAAAGCACTTGTTCCGGGTTGTAAATCTTCTGGAAGTTGTACATTGTTGAACGACATTGGTTCAAATGCAAATGGATATTTCAGTCCTAAAGCAAATGTTAATTCTTTCTTTTTTTCTGTATTTAAAAATACTCCATATTTAATTGATAATACACCATTTGACAATCCAGAGCTTTTTAATTGATAAGCTGGTATTTTTCTGAAATTCTGAACTTTCGAATAAAAGT
Source organism: Bacteroidota bacterium (assembly GCA_037139195.1). Classification (GTDB taxonomy): domain Bacteria; phylum Bacteroidota; class Bacteroidia; order Bacteroidales; family JAHJDW01; genus JBAXGW01. The sequence continues at coordinate 3,126 of JBAXGW010000030.1, read as the reverse complement.
ATCCGGTTTCACTTTCGATATTGAAACGATGCGAAATGCCATAATTTAATACGATTCCCTGGAAAATAAAACTACTATTTTTTATATTTCCAAAATTTTCTAGCTTTTTTCTATTGTTGAAGTAAACTTCTGAATAACTATGTTTTAAAAAAGTATTGATTCTTAGTTTGTTTTTATCAACCAAGCCCGCATTTGTGGATATGCCAATAGCCGAGCCGCCAGAGCAACATTGAGAAAATGATTTAAAGGATAAAAGACAAATAATAAGAAGTAAAACTATGGTTTTATTTTGCATATATTTTGATGGATTTTGATACTTTATTATCGTATTTGTCTACAACTTCGCAGCTGATAGTGAAAATGTCGGAATGGCAAACCGACCATTCAACATCTTTGCCGCTGCCAACAATAGCACCTCCTGAAAAAGTCCATTTGTATTGCAGTTCGTCGCCAGTAGCAATTGCATGAATTTTTGTGTATTCATTTATTGCTAAAGTTGTGTCTTCAGCAGCTAAACTAGTAAATTCAAGTTTGGTAGCATTTGTTGGTATTTCTTTTTTGTCTTTTTTGCAAGAATAAAAGAAAACAGAGCTTAAAATCAGTAGAATAAATAGTTTTTTCATTTTACATATTGTTTTTTCAAATATAACGAATATCCTTTTGAATTGCTAGGATTTATTTGATTTTTATTTGCATTATACAAACTGTGCTATTTGTTATATAAAGTCGTAGATATATTGTCTTTTTCACGAAATACTTTGTATTCGATTGTTAATTAAATTGTTGGTAAGTTGGTTTTTAAAGTGTTAATTGACATTTATAAAAAGGATAATTTCACGAATATAAATAAATTTATGCTGAATTTGTTTATAATATCGACTAAGTGGTGATTTTGTATTATTTTTTTATTTAGGTAAATTATACAATAACTGTAATCATAATAAATGTTAATTTTGTAAAAACAAGTAAATCAATAGCTTCGTGTATTCTTTAAAATAATGATTCATTAAGCTTTTAAATAATGTAAATTGTTAAAAATCAAAATATTATCTATGAAAGCGTTTAAAATTTCCTTTTTTTTGTTTTGTTTATTTTTGTTTAGTAATTCATATTCTCAAAATACACTGGGTGGTATTGCCGATGAAGGTACATTGAAAGTTGAAATATACAACACAACCAATATGCAAGTTTATAGATATACTAATGGAGCCTGGGTTGGGCAATGGTATGATCCAACTGCTGTTGGTGTTTATAATAAATCTTATAGCCTTTATGTGAATGGAACCAGTTATAGCGGTGCTAATTTTGGTGGGTATTTTGCCAGTAATAGATGGGATGATGTTGTAGATAATAAAATTGATAATAATCATCACGAACAGACTTCAACAAAGACTGGAATTGTTGAAGTAAAGCAAATTATTTATTACCCTGCAAATTCAGCAACGGTAAAATATACCTATGAAGTTAAAAATATATCAGGTGGTACTTTGTCTAATTTAAGGTTTTTTACTGGTGGAGATACTTATCTTGAGGGAGATGATGCTGGTTATGGTTATTGGAATGCTGGGAATAAGGCAGTGGGAGTTACAAATACTATTTCAGGAAAATTTGTTAATTTATATCTAAAATCTACCGGAGAAGTTCCGTTTAATCACGAAAGTGATCTTTATAGTACCAGTAAAGCAAATGTTATAGCTGGTGCTTTAAATGGAGTTGTCAATGCTGCTTATCACGATAACTCTCTTGCTTTAGAATGGAGAAAAGCAAGTTTAGCTAATGGTGCAACTTGGACTTTAACATGCGAGGAAGTTTTTTTAAATAAAAATATTTCTGATTTAACGGTTTTAGCGCCAGCAGGTGAAACAATATCCCCTAATCAAACAAAAGATATTACTTTTACTGTTGAAAATACTTCTGCATCTACCATTAATTCTATTTCTTTAGCGCAATTAATAGATTTGGCTGGTTGGACCGCGACAGTTACAAATCCAGTGGGTTCTTTTAATCTTGCAGCTGGTGCTACTCAAAATGTTACTGTTTCTGTCCATTGTGCTGCAGGCGCCACAGTTGGCACTGTTGCACAGGCTACATTAACGGCCACTTATCTTGGCGTTAATGATGCTGATGATATTGCATACCTCACAGTAGTGGCTCCTTCGTGTGGTAGTTCTTTAACTTCGGCAGTAGGCACCGATAATCAAACGGTTTGTAAAAATTCAGCAATTACTAGCATAAAATATTCTACAACTAGTGCTACTGGAATTACATCTGCTGGTTTGCCCACTGGTGTTTCAGCAGCTTGGGCGTCAGATGAAATTACAATAAGTGGGTCCCCTTCCGTTGCCGGCACTTATGATTATACAATTACTTTAACAGGTGGTACTTGCTCTGGAAATACTGCAACTGGCAGAATTGTCGTCGACCCAACAAGCGTAGGCGGCACAGTTTCCTCTGACCAAACGATTTGTTCAGGATCAACACCCTCAGATTTAACCTTGTCAGGCAATACAGGTAGTGTAACGAAATGGCAAAGTTCTACCAATAGTTCATTTACACCCATAGGAACCACAGATATAATAAATACCACAACAACATTAACAGGCGTAGCGATAGGAGCATTGACAACCACAACTTATTTTAGAGCAATAGTTCAAAGTGGATCTTGTTTGTTAGGCAATTCTGCTTATGCAACCATCACCGTCGATCCTACAACCGTAGTAGGTTCAGTATCATCGAATCAAACTATTTGTTCAGGTTCCACTCCAGCCGATTTAACATTGTCAGGTAATACAGGTAGTGTAACAAAGTGGCAAAAAGCAACCAATAGTTCTTTCACAGGCGCCACAGATATAACAAACACAACAACAACATTAACAGGAGCAGCGATAGGAGCTTTGACAACCACAACTTATTTTAGAGCAGTAGTTCAAAGTGGTTCTTGTTTGGTAGGCAATTCAGCTTATGCAACAATAACAGTAGACCCCACGACAGTAGCCGGTACGGTTTCCTCCAACCAAACAATCTGTTCTGGTTCAACACCAGCCGATTTAGCATTGTCAGGCAATACAGGAAGTGTAACGAAATGGCAAAGTTCTACCAATAGTTCATTTACACCCATAGGAACCA
>JBAXGW010000029.1:0-53369 GCA_037139195.1 Bacteroidota bacterium | reverse complement strand
TAAATATCAATTATATACAATTATTCTGAAAATATTAACGCATCACTACTAATTATGAAGAAATAATAAGTAATTTTGATGGGTTCGAATTGGTGGAGTTTTCTTTAATACCGGATAATGCCATGAATATTGGAATTGTTGAAAATGCTGATTTAAATCTTGTTGTAAATCAGAATTATGGGTGTGGGTGTTTTTTGTTTAGAAAAATTAATTAAAAAGGTTGTGTTCTATAATATTGTAGAATTTATTTTGAATAAATTAAATATCAGATGGTTAGTAATTTTGACAGGGACATTTCACTTCCCAGCAAAGTGGGGGTTGAAAATGCTAAAGGAAAATTATAGGCAAATTAGGTGCTTTTGATTTATTTATTAAGGGTGTTTTTAATGAAGATAATAAGTATTGTAGGGATTGTAAATTGTTGCTGGATATTACTAAAAAAGGATCTCTTCTATCTATACATATTGATAAACCTTGCACTTTTCATTATTTTGATGGGAATATTACTTCAGATGCGGATGGAAAGCAGTTGAGTGAACTTTTTGAGCTTGTGAATCAATATGTAGAGAGGGTAGAAGACAATTATTTTAATGTTTTTTTTCCAAAACCCATAGTGGCGAAAGAATAGGATTTGAATTTTATGAGTTTTCTTCGAATGATGAAAAATAAAATTAGAAATCTAAAACAATTTTAAAATGTATGCGAGATATAGATATGCTACCATTATTATTTAAAAATACAAAATTACTGCAAATACAAAATTCTAATACAATTTTTAAATTGTTATTATTAACAGGTATTGGTATTTATTTGTGGGTGTTTTATATTTATCCTTATTTTGGAGGGTTTGATTATTTTAATTTTATCCATTCGTGTTCTAATGGTTATGATTTTGGATTAACAGTTCGGGGATCCAATATTTTCAACCCAGTTAAACTGGCAGAAGCCGAAAGAGAATTAAGAGATATAGGATATAGTGAGACTGGAAAAATTATTTATTCTCCCTTTAGTCGTTTGATTTTTAGTGTGTTTAATGGTTTGTCTAATGTTGTAGGTTATTTGCTAATTACGCTAATTTCTGTATTGCTTTACATTTATAGCTTTAAGGATTTGTTTTTAAAAAAATGGAAAGAACGAGGTCGATTTCCATTGATATTTTCTTTAATGCTTGCTTTTTCTTTTTTATCTTATGGTATATTTTTTGAATTACAGCGAGGACAATGGAATTTAATTGCAATATCCTTGGCAATTATTTCAATCAATTTGTTTAGGAAAGACAGAAGGGTTCTTTCATTATTCTTAATGTCAATTTCTATTCACTTAAAGATATATCCAATTATATTAGCTGTTTTTGTCTTTAATTGGAAATTAACGAGAAAAGAGGTTTTGTATTTTATTTCGTTCTTAATTTTCAATTTGTTTTTGTTGTGCATTTTAGGATTTGATTTTTTAAGAGACTATATCGATTTGATTTTGAAGTTTTCAAACAACCCATATGTTTGGGATGGTAATCTTTCAATTTTTAATTTTTCAAAGGTTATGGGAAAGATAGAATTGTTTGGTTATTTTTTTAGTTTAAATAATTTCTTATTAATATTTACAATTATCCCTTTTCTAACACTATTGTTCTTTTATGTTTTCAAAAATAAACACATAGTTGAAAATCATCTTTTTTTTATTTCAATAATATTGTGTTTAGTTTTACCATCAGTTTCTCATGATTATAAATTATCATTATTAATGTATTGTATTATTTCTTTTTATTATAATGGATATTTTAATAGTATGTCCGTATTTGAAAAATTATTGTTTATATGCTTAGTGATAAATGTTCTACTTCCGATGACATGCTGGGGGGCATTATTTGGACAAAGTAAGACTGTATTTTTGTTTTCAAATAAGTTTATAACTTTATTGATTTTAGAATATATATTGTTATGTGATTTTTTGTTAAATTTGAAGCGTAATAAAAGCAGAACATAGATGGTAATTGTGAAAAGAATTTAAGGTTATGATTGAAAAATGCGATATTAGTGTTGTTGTTCCAGTGTATGGTTGTTCAACATCTATTAGAGAATTATATTTGCGTCTGATTTCTACATTGTCTGGCATCGTTAATGAATTTGAAATAATCTTTGTAAACGATTCAAGTCCTGATGATGCATGGGTTGTTATTACGGATATTTGTAATCGAGATGCGCGAGTTGTAGGAATTGATTTATCTCGTAATTTCGGGCAACATAATGCTATTATGGCTGGTTTAGGATACGTTCGTGGAGAATGGGTTGTTGTAATGGATTGTGATTTGCAAGATAAGCCTGAGGAAATCAAAAAATTGTATAATGAGTCTTTGAAAGGTTATGATGTAGTTTATGGCAAACGTTTTCATAGAAAAGATACTTTTGTTAAACGAATGAATTCAAAATTGTTTTATAAAGTATTTAGTTATTTAACTGATACTAAACAAGATTATACAATTGCAAATTTTGGAATATACAATAGTAAAGTTATTTCGGCAGTTCTTTCAATGGGAGATGTATTTTGTTTTTTTCCAGTATTAGTTAATTGGGTTGGTTTTAAAAAAACAGCGATTGATATCGAGCATTTGGCTCGAGCTAATGATAAATCGTCCTATACTTTTGGGAAATTATTTAATTTAGCGTTGGATGTAATAATTTCTTTTTCGGAGAAGCCTATTAAGGTTGGGCTGAAAATCGGTATCTTTATGGCTATAATTTCATTCTTAGTTGGCTTTGTTTATTTTGTTTTGTATGTTTTTCAGGTGGTAACTGTACCTGGTTTTACAAGTTTAATCATTGCAATTAGTTTTTCAACTGGAATGATACTTACATTTCTTGGTTTATTAGGTCTGTATATTGGTAAAATTTCTACGCAAGTAAAATTACGTCCAAAATTTATTGTTAATCATGTAATTATGGGGAATGCACATGAGTAGATTTATGATTAAACCATTATTATGGGATAGTAGTTTTTTTGGTTATGCTGTTGGTTTGATTGAATTGGATACAATTGAAAATATTGACTACAATTATTTGAAACTAATATCAAAGGATTATAGATTGGTTTATGTGTTTTGTAAAGAGGAATTAGCCGATGATAGAATGACTTTAATTGATGAGAAAGTTACTTTTATTAAAGAAGTTAATACGGAATATTTTCCTTTAAAGCTAAATTCTTGTAAATTTTATAATGAGAATCTGTCTTGTTTTGATCAATTACTTGATCTAGCATATATTAGTGGGGAATATTCTCGTTTCAGATTAGATGTGAATTTTGTTAATGACGAATTTAAGAATTTATATAGGGAATGGATTACAAAAAGTGTTAAAAAAATAAATGCAATTGAAACATTGTTGTTTTGTGAATCGGGTATATTGAAAGGGTTTGTAACCTTAAAAAAAAAGGATGACAATACTTCAGAGATAGGTTTAATTTCAGTATGTAAAGATGAGCAAAGAAAGGGAGTGGGTGGTTTTTTGCTCGGTGATGTTGAGTTGTTATCCTCTCAACTTGGGTTTAATAGAATTCAAGTTGCAACTCAAAGGAATAATGAAAGAGCAATTCGGTTTTATGAAAATAATGGTTATGTTATTTCAGATATTATTAAAGTGTATCATATATGGAACAAATGATTCCTTTTAATAAGCCCTATTTGACTGGAAATGAGCTTGAATACATTCAAGATGCAGTTTTAACAGGCAGAATTTCTGGCAATGGCAAATACACAAACTCTTGTCAACTTCTATTTCAAGAGAGGTTTGGATTTAGAAAATGCTTGTTGACTACATCGTGCACTGATGCCATGGAGATGGCTGCAATTTTATTAGATATAAAGAAAGACGACGAAGTTATTATTCCGTCCTATACATTTGTTTCTACTGCAAATGCTTTCGTATTAAGAGGTGCTAAGATTGTGTTTTGTGATAGTAGGGCCGATTATCCTGGAGTTGATGAAAATATAATAGAAGGATTAATCACATCAAGAACAAGGGTAATAGTTGTTGTTCATTATGCTGGGATTGCCTGCAATATGGATGCTATAATGAAGATAGCTCAAAAATACAATTTGTTTGTAGTTGAAGATGCTGCACAGGCTATAGATAGTTACTATATAGGGGAAAATGGGTGCAAAAGACCTTTAGGTTCTATAGGGCATTTAGCTGCATTTTCTTTTCATGAAACTAAAAATATTATATCAGGAGAAGGAGGCATGCTAGTTGTGAATGATGAACGATTTGAGAAAAGGGCTGAGATAATTTGGGAGAAAGGGACAAATCGATCTGCTTTTTTTAGAGGAGATGTAGATAAGTATGGATGGGTAGATATTGGAAGTTCATTTTTGCCTTCAGAAATTATTTCTGCTTTTTTATGGGCGCAACTTGAAAAAATAGACGAAATTCAGTCGAAAAGAAAATATATTTGGAATAGATATTTTACAGAACTATCTGTTTGGGCATTGAATAATGGCGTAAAATTACCTGAAATTCCCAACTATGCCACAAATAACGCTCACATGTTTTATATGATTTGTAATGGAATTGAGCAACGTTCGAAATTAATAGAATCATTAAAAAATACAGGAGTATTAGCTGTTTTTCATTACCTAAGTTTGCATAAAAGTTCTTATTATATTGAAAAACATGATGGAAGAGATTTGTTTTTGAGCGATTATTATTCTGATAATCTGATTCGATTGCCTATGTTTTATGAATTGTCTGATATTGAAATAGACTTTGTTGTAAATTCAATAAAGAAAGCATTATGATATTGGTACAAGATAAAAATGGAATTTACAGAACAGATGAATTGATCAAAGATATTTCATATCCAGAAGAAGGAAATAATATTTTTTATGATTTTGAAAACAAAAGTATCTGGTTTAATCTTCGAAATGAATTAATTTCTAAATTAATTAGGAAATATTCTATTAAGGGCGATTTTCTTGATATTGGAGGAGGAAATGGATTTCAATTGAGCAAGATTAAGAATTTGAATGTGTTTTCAAAAATAATACTTTGTGAACCAGGATATCAAGGTTGTTTGAATGCAAGAAAAAGAAATATTGAGTATGTTTATAATTTGAGATTTCAGACCTTTCCATTTAAAGATTTTGATATTCAGGCTATTGGGCTTTTTGATGTTATAGAACATCTTGAGAATGATGTTGATTTCTTGAATCAATTGTATGATTATTTGCCTATAGGAGCAAAGGTATATATTACTGTTCCTTCTATGAAAATGTTGTGGGCTGAAATTGATTCTCTTTCAGGGCATCATCGTCGTTATAACAAAAAAGATATTGCACGATTAAAACGAGGAATTCGTTTTAAATTATTAGATTCCGGATATTTTTTTAGTTTGTTTTTCTTGCCTCTATTTTTTTTTCGCGTTATTCCATACGTTTTTGGTGTTCGAAAAGGAGAAGCAGAGATTTTTTCATCAGAGGTTAAAAATCATACTAATGAAAATAAGTTGGTGAAATTCGTTATGAACTTTTTTTATTTTATAAATATATGGTGTTTTAAAAGAAGTATTAAAAGTTTGTTTGGTAGCAGTTTATATATAGTTTTGGAAAAATAATATTTGGATTAGAAATAGAATTTACTTGTTTGTATTTTTTCTCGAATTCATTACCCGATATAGTCTAAAAACTTCATTCTTAAACACCAATTTAGCGTTTTTAATATCAGATATGGAATCTAGTATGTCATCCTTTTGCAAAACAATATAATCTAATTGTCCTATTGGTAAATTATTGCTTAATTTAAACATCTCTATAAGTCTTTTCTTTGCTGATTTTGGAACAATAATATTCAAATCAAATGCATTTGTTTGCATCATTTGAATTTTATCACTTTCATAGTAATCATCTGATGATGAATATTGAAACATGTTATTTGCAATATATTTAAAACCAGGGAACCCAAATAATATTGAACTTGGCTTATTTGTTAAAATTGAATACTGGTTACTATCTAACCCAATTATTTTACTGAAATTCGCATATCTTTTTTCTGCAAAATTATCCGAGACTGTTGTGCAGAATACATCTGGCAAATAGCTATACTGATGGCCGAATACTTGCCAATATACACGTACTTGATGATCTAAGGTGCCTAAAACTAATGGTCTAACTGTATTTATTTTGTTTAACTCTAATGCCAATTCATTAAAATTCTGGCGATAATTTTTAATGTCATAAAGTTTTGGGGTTAAATGCGATGATATTTGAGCATTTTTTTTAGCAGAAAAAATAATTTTTATTGCAGAAACTGATAATATGCTAATGAAAATAATTAAAAGGTAGGTTCTTATCTTTTGGTTAAACATTGAATTATTTAATGATACATCAAGTTTTTTAACCAACATGATTAAAAAAATAAAAATAAAAATTATTGAGTAAGAAAGATATCTATCAAGTCGATCAATAAATTGATGGGGATGAACAATTTTATTTGTAATTATAGAGAAAAAGAATGCACTAAACAAACTAATTGCCAATAATAAAGACAAGTAACTATAAATTCTGAAATTTTCATCGTGCTTTAAATAAATTTTATTAAGGCCCCAGATGATAGTAAATAATATTGTAATTAGCGTAATTTGAATGAATAAATATGGTTTTAGGTCTAAAAGAAGATGAAGTAAATGTGGAAATGTTGGATTATTTATTATTCCATTACGGATGGTAGTTTCTGGGTCAATATAATATTGTTGTAATAAAAAAGGAAATATAAAAACAATAAACCCACTCGAGATCCATAGCAACTTGATAATCCATGTTTTGTAGTCTTTCCAATTTTCGACTATAAAGAACATAACATACAATTGTATTATCAGTAATTGAAATCCAGCGAATAAATCCATATTTGTTAATATAGCTAATGTTGCACCCAAAGAAAATAAAATTAATTTAGATTTGCTTTTTGGATTCTTTAATAGATAAAAATTAATACAGAATGTCAGAATGATGAAAATTTCTGTTATGAAAGGCCTGGGTATTCTCAGCCCCCATAGTCTAAATGACCATTGAAAATGTTCGGGTAAAATGAATGGAGCCAGATTTTCTATTAAAGAAGACGAGATTATAACACTAACAATGACTGCTGTTTTTGTTCCACTTCCAATTATTCTAAATAAGAGAACTAAAGTGCTGAAAAACAAATAAAATATTAAAATATCTGCTACTAAAAACCCCAATGAGCCAAATATCTTGAAAAAAAATGCATCAATTAATAGCGATGCGAAAGGAAACCCTTGAACTCCATGACCAATGTTCTCTAAAATATTAACTTCGCTAAAGTTGAATTTAGACAGCGCTTCAATGGATTGGAAATATTGAATATCTCCGACATTGCTTCTATAAATAGTTAAAACTCCAAGGTCTTCAAATCCATTCATCCAATAATTCAAGATAAACCTGATTATTGGAATACTAATTATTAAGACATAGCTTAATATCAATAGTGGTTTTTGAGGAATAAAGCTATCTTTAAGTAATTGTTTCATGCTGTAATTTATTTTTTGATGCCAATAATCCCCATATTACCTAAATTCATAGAGATTTTTAAATCAGAAATTCCCAACCCGTTTATGATTTTCAACGCTATATTTTTCAAAGGAATGGGAGAATGAGAAATGAGATATTCCAAAGGATATGTGTTTTTTATATTGAAAATATCCTTTGTAGTAAAGCCTGATTTTTCAATTGCTTTAGAGATATTCAGTTTATTGAATAAATAAATATGTTCAATATCAATAATTGGCGATTTGTCTTTAAATAATTTATATTGTAATGCATTTGTATTATGAACTATAATGTACAATAATCCATTTTTCTTGAGTTTCTGGTGGCAGATTTCCATCATTTTAATTGGATTTTCTAAATGATCTAGGGTTTGAAATATGCAAATTAAATCAAATGTATTATTTGGGTAAGTTTCTTCATTGAAAAAACCGCAGTAAATATTTTTTTTGATGTTGTCGCTTGCCAATTCAATTGCTTCGGTACTTGGTTCACAGCCATATACATTTTTATATCCTAAATCAAATAATTTTTGAAGAAAAAATCCATTACTACAACCAATTTCTAAGATCTTACTTTCCTTTTTTAAATTTGTTATCTGTTTTGAAAGTGGCTTCCAATAATCTTCAGCAATTAATGTCGCATATTTATTAAAAGTTACTTTGCTCTCTTTGTATAAATATTTTAATTGCTCCTCTGGTAATATTTCCTTAGAATATATTAGTCCAGTATTTTTACATTTATATATTTTATAATGAAAGTGCTCTGTTATTCTTCTTGCCGAAAAAACTTCTGGTGTTAGGTCTTTATTCGTGAAATTTGCGGGGAATATTTCAACGGAACAGTTTTCATTTTCGCAAAAAAGGCATTTTTTTTCTATTAAATCCATATTAAAGATTTGTTTTATAGTTTATATAATGGGGAAATATTAAGAATTGTCATTTTTTTATTTATATAAACAATAGAAATTAGATTTGATTATATGATAAAAATATTAGTGCAAATATTTTTCCTTATTTATTAATATGGGGATATTATCTCATGCTGTGAAAGTTAGAGGGAGCCCCAATATTATAAAAAGGAATATTGCATTTGAAAATTATAGAGCAAAGATACTAAAATTCCGTAAAATAAAATGGATAATTTAAAATGGCAAAACATATAGAAAAAGAAATATAAACATCATCAAGTATTCAAAATAATGTATTTAAGAATGTGAGATTTAACATAATATTTATTAGATGTTAATAACTGCTTCTTAACTTGTTATTTTATGCAAAAGTTTTGAATATATTGATTTATTAGTTTGTTTTTATCATAGAATGATTTTTTTAACGATATTTGCATTAAGAATAAAATTAGTTGTTTTTTAGTTTAGTATTTACAGAATAAAAGTTTAATGTAATGAAATTGAAATTAGTTTCAGTAGAAGCAGGAGTATCTGCTATAGGTTTTCGAAGAATTGCTGCATCAGCCCGTTTGATATATCCTGAAACTCAAATTTATTTTATCACACCAGATAATTTATATTCTTTTTCCTCACACTTTTCTCCTAATAAAAAGTCTTCAATTAATGACAATGACATATCAATTATTGCTATGGAGCTTAGTTCTGCTAATGTTGTTGCATTTTCATCTATGACGGCTTCCTCTCAATATGTTGAAAGAATTAGTAAAGAAATAAAAAAAATAAATCCAGAGTGTTTTATACTATGGGGTGGGGTACACCCAACTTTATACCCCGAAGAATCCATTCGACATGTCGATTGTATTTGTATAGGTGAGGGTGAAATTACAATCTCAAAACTAGTTCAAAATCTTTTAAATAATAGCAGTCTTAATGATTTACCGAATACATGGGTTAATATAGATTTAAAAATAAAAAAAAATATTTTACTTGATTTAATTGATTCTTCAGTATTAGATGAAATGCCATTACCCTATAATGGGTACGATTGTTATATTTATGATTCTAGTCAAAAAAAAATCAGATTATTTAATAAATTTGATTATGTCAAATTTAATGGTTTGTCGTATAGAACTGTTTGGACTTTGGGTTGTCCTTTTAATTGCTCGTACTGTGCAAATGACTCTTTCATAAAGTTAAATAAGGGTTATCGTAAATTAAGATATTCGAGTGTTCAGTTTATTATTGATGAAATTAAAAATGTAATTGAAATTAACCCTTTTATTTCTACAATTGGTTTTTTTGATGATAATTTTATTGCCTTACCAATTGAGCAATTAAAAAGTTTTGTGGAAATTTATAAGAAAGAGATTAAAATCCCTTTTGTTGTTTTTGGCATCCATCCAAGCATAATTAATAAAGATAAAATTGAATTATTAGCATCTGCAGGGATGAATAGAACTAGAATGGGTATACAATCTGGTTCAGAATCAACATTGAAATTTTTCAATCGACATACTTCTATTAATAAAATACTTGATGCAGCTAATATTTTATCTGATATAAGATCAAAATATAAAATGATACCTCCTGCCTATGATGTAATTTCTGACAACCCGTTTGAAACGACAGGTGATATGAAGGACACATTAGCCCTTCTGTATAAGCTTCCTAGACCTTATACGTTGAATATTTTTTCGCTGAGAGTTTTCCCAAAAACCCAACTTTATGATTATGTTCAGGAAAACCCTATTCACAATGATTTTTTAATAAACACATCTTATTTATATACGAAGAAGAATATGTATAATGTTTTTCTCTTTCTTTTAGCTACATTTAAGCCACCTCTCTTTGTCTATAAATTATTTTTAAAGGAAATCACTAAAAATGGTATTTCAAAAGAGTATCCTGTTTTTTTTGGTTTTGTAAAATCAATATATCTTATAAAGAGGGGTTTTCATCATATTGTTCGTTTCGATTTTTCTACTGTTGTTGGAAAATCTACTTATTACTTATGGGCAATTAAATCATTTTTCTTCTTTAAACGAAGTTGATGAAGAGTTACTTCTTCAAAAGTATTGTATATCCTAATGGATCGTCTTTGCTGCCAATTTTTGCTAAAATTGATAAATGACCTATGAATAATAATATCAAAATTAATGGAGCGAATAATAGAAAAACAGGTAGGAATAAAAACGTTATTATGAAATTTTTTGAAAGTAAATTCCTAAAGTAAATTAATATAATTTTAGATGAAATAACTGTTATGTCTGTCCCTCTAGGTATTACTGTTATGTTACTAAAATTACAAAAAATTTTTTTAATTGCAGAAGGCGTAAATCGAAAATAATCAAAAGGAACATAATGATACCTTGAAGACCATGGAATAGTTATAATTCCAATCCCGTCCTTTTTTAATATCCGAAATATTTCACTGGCAAAATTACTGTAATCAAATATATGTTCCATTACTTCGGTACAAATAAAGCCATCAAAAAACTCCGTTTCAAAAGGAATTGTCTGGCCATCGTAGATGGTAACCTCTTTATTATGATATTTAAAATCGGCTGCATCTATTGTATCTAAACCAAAATAATTAATGTTCTTGTTTGAGAAAAGATGCTTATACGGAGAACTTCCACAACCAAAATCTAATAAGTTTCCAGATATAGTAGTGCTGAATTTTTTGATGTTTTTATAGACTGTTAATACCTGGAAATCAACAAGTAACCTTGCGATGAAACTTATTTTATTTAAAGTGCCTATTGGTGCAACGTGTTTCCGTGGTTCAAAATCATCAGACATATTTATTTATATTAATGCTTTTTTATTGTTTTTAATGATTTTTGTTCTGATAAAGCGAGGCCTATTTTTTGTTTCTTCAAATATTTTGCTCACATATTCTCCTATCAAAGATAATGAAAGAAGCTGAACTCCACCAAAAAATAAAATTAAAACAATAATAGAAGGTACTCCATGAGGCAAATCTGGATAAACCCACTTCATAACTATCTGAGCAATTAATGCTAAAAAAGATAAAACAGTTAGAAAAAAACCCAAATAACTCATAAATTCAATTGGCAAAAAGCTAAATGAGAAAATTGCCTTTTTTGCCCAATTGATATTTTTACGCCAGTTATTAGTTGAAACTCCGAACATTCTTTCGGGTCTGACATACTCAACTCCTGTCTGCTTAAAACCCACCCAAGCCCTCAATCCACGCAAAAAAACTTCTGTTTCTGGCAATTTCACTATTTCATTAGCAACTTTTTTATCTATTAGCGAAAAATCACCTGCATCAACAGGGATTTTAATATACGAAACGCTTTTAAATATACGATAAAACAATTTATAGATTTTATCCATAATAAAAGGCATCTCTCTTTTAACCCGAACACCATATATTACATCGTAGCCTTCAATCCATTTATTATAAAATTGTGGAATAATTTCTGGTGGATCTTGTAAGTCGCCATCCATTAAAACAATTCCATCACCAGTAGCAATTTCCATTCCGCTCAAAAATGCCGATTGAGATCCGAAATTCCTAGAATGAGAAATACAAACTACATTGTTATCTATAGCACATAAATTTTCAATAATCTGTTCTGAATTATCAGGAGAACAATCATTAACGAAGATGATTTCGTAACGAATTTTCATTTCATTAAACATCTTCACCAGTCGTTCATACATAATAGGAATGGCTTGCTCGTCTTTATAACAAGCAATTATGCATGTTAATTTTCTATTAATACCTCTATTTTCGAAAAATGGTAATACATTCGTCTCATATTCATTTTTATCTTGCCATTCGGATGTGTATTTTAAGCCATCAATAATATTAATTTTAGGTCTCCAATTGAAATATTCTTTCGCTTTATTATTATTACCAAACCAATCAACTAAATCCCATTTTCTTTTCTCATACGATTTATAAATGGGAGCTTGTTTTACCTCAAATACATTTATTACAGTTTGAGCAAGGTTTTCAATTGTTGTTTTGTTCCCTGAGGCAATATTAAAAGATTCGCCATACATTTCCTTTTTAATATTAATTGAAGCATCGAGAAAAGCTTCGATACAATCCGAAACATATAAAAAATCTCTGCTAATATCTGGAGATACAAATGGAGGCAATTCGCCTTTTCTGGCTCTTTGAATAACAACAGGCATTAAGCGATCGGGCTCTTCCCAAGGACCATAAATGGAATAAAGACGAAAATTTAAGGCTGGGACATTAAAAAAATCAGCATAATATTTTATCTGATATGCGCAAGTAACTTTTGATAGAGCATAATGACTATTGGGTTTCATCTCAGAACTTTCTTCTGGCGAAGCACAATTTAAGCCGTATTCGGAGCTAGACCCAGCATGGATATAGCACTTTATGTTTTGTTCTTTACATGCTTCTAAAATATTTAAATTCCCGATTACATTTGTTTCGTATATCAAATTAGTATCAGAATGTTTCGAATATCCTCCATAGGAGGCCAGATTAAAAATGGTTTTAGGATTATATTCATTAAATATTTTTTCAACAGAAACCTTGGATGTGATATCACAATTAAGAACATTCGTACTAGGAAGATTTAACAATTTTAAACGCCATGCAATCTGAGCCCCATGAGTTACAGCATAATAATCTGATCTAACTTGAGAAATTGCTTCAAGCATATTTGCTCCTATAAATCCACTAGCACCAAAAATAAAGATAGGTCCTTCTAAAAGCTTAATTTTATTAAAAACTTCGTCATCAATTTTTGTTGAATACTTTATCATACTTAAATCATTGAATATATTGTCTTTATTATTTTTTTCGTGCTCAATCCAGATTCATTTAGATGAAAGTTTTGATCTCCATATCTTCCTGAAGGATAACCCTTACAATTTAAAGAAATGATTTGAGATAAATCTATTTTATTTTCATGGATTTTTAACGAAACATCTTCTGCTACACCACCTCGCTTAATGTGCTCCTCTATAATTAACAACCTTCGACTTCGTTTGAGACTCTCAATAAAACAATCTGGAAAATCAATAAAAGGAAATTCTACGAAATTATATAAATCGATTGATTTATTAATTGAATCTTCTACAATTGCGGCTATTACATTTCGAATTATAGGACCAATGGTAAGTATTGTCAGTTTTGATTTCTCATTATAATTTATTCTCCTGAAATTATAATCACATGCTTGAGCTTTTTCAGAGCATTTTACAGCCAAACCTAATCTTAAATATGCAGGTTTTTTTCGAGCGATAATTTTTTCTAAGGAATTCTTTACATCGACATCAAATGCTGGGATATAACACTGCATATTCGGCAAACTACTCATTGCTGCAATATCTTCAATGGCATGATGTGTAGAACCCATAATACCGTATCCATATCCTCCGCCATTTCCAATTATAAATACGGGCAAATTATGTAAACACACATCATTCTTTATCTGTTCTAAGCATCTAAATACTAAAAAAGGAGCAATACTGTAGCAAAAAACCTTATAACCTTTATATGCTAGTCCAGCTGCGATAGACACCATAGATTGTTCAGCCACTCCACAATTAATAAATCTTTCACCCATTATCTCCCGGATTTCTTCTAAGGCATTAAATCCTAAATCGCCTGTAAGAAATACAATTTTTTCATCCTTTAATACAATTTCTTTTAATGCTTCTGTAAATTTTCTACGCATGGTAATTCCGTTTTATTTCTTCAATAGCTTTTGTGTTTTGTTCTTCATTCATTGGCCAGTAATGCCAATCAATGGTGTTTTCCATGAATGACACGCCTTTCCCTTTTATTGTATTTGCAATTATTAATTTTGGATTGTCTGAAATTGAAAGAGTGCAGTTCTTTATAGTCGAAGTGAGTTCGTCAATATTATGTCCATTTATCTCAAAAACTTCAAACCCAATTGCTTCAAAAACTTCTTTTTTTGAAGTATCACCAATAGCTTCTTCGGAGCGATTAAAACCTTGAATTTTATTCTTATCAATAATTGTTATTAAATTATTTAATTTGTTTTTGACAACGAAATTTGCGGTTTCCCATGTGGTTCCTTCATTGGTGTCTCCATCGCTAAGCACTGCAAAAACATTGTAATTAGTTCCTTGCAGTTTATTTGCAGTAGCAATACCTGCTGCCAAAGGAAAACCATGTCCCAAAGAACCGGTTGCAAAAGGTATGTCTATGAATTGATTAACCGGAGGGTGTGCTGGCAATCTAGTGTCGTTTTTATAAAAGGTTGATAGTTCTTCGTTAGTTATACTTCCCAGTTCATTAAGGCAAGCATAAAGAGCTGAAGCTGCATGTCCTTTGGATAGAATTAGCGTGTCATCTTGTTTTTTTGAACTAAATAGAATTACAATTAATATGTCAATAACACTTAATGAGGATGCAATATGACCTGCATTTGCATTGAAATGGAGTTCAATTATTTTCAATCTTAATTTTTGTTGCAAATTTTCGTGGAACATTTCTGTTTGTTTTTTTATTTAAAAAATAGGGATGTTTATTTAATCGAAAAAAATCATGAGGGTCTGTCTCTAGGTTATTCAATTTATTATTGCTGGTGCTAATTTTAGTTCCATCATATTGTTCTGAAGTGAATCAAGTTTAAATATTTCGTTTTTGGAGATTTTATGTAATTCAGTGTTAAAAGGTTTAATACATGCAGGGATAAAAACATCAACACATGGATAGGTAATTAATCGATAACCTTTTTTTATGTGATTATATAAAAATCGAACTGTTTCTTGATTTTTAATGTTTTGCGTAAATGGTGAAAAAAAACCAGTTTGTTTAAACCCCAAGCGATAGTTTAAATAACAATCATAATCCGACATAAAGATAATTTTTTCTGTTTTAAGTGTTTTTAAAAATACAACATCTTTATTTATTCTTGCTTCTATTGGACCTTCGGTAAAGATACCATTATATCTTTTATCGTTGAAATTAATTCTGATATTCCATAAAGATTGATTATAGTTTAAAACTACACCCCCGATAAATAATGATATTAGAATAATTCCAATTTGCTTTTTTTTTGTATTAGAGTATAGTGTGTCAATAGTTAAAAAAAATATTAATAAAAATATGCCCGAAATGCTAAGTAGATTATTATCATGCGAACGACCAAAAAAATAGGTTAATTGAATACAAGCTAATCCGAAAATGAATAGAATAAAACCCTTATTTTGTTTATCTTGAATCAAAAAGTATAGACATGCTGGCAACATCCAAACCATTATCCAAAATGAAGAAAATGTGGCAATAGGCATAAATCCAATATTGTAATATGCAAATATTTTACCTGAAGGTGAAGTGAACGTTTTAAATATTATATAATGAATAATAAAAGCGATAAATGCTGGAGCAATTATTTTTAATGTTTTTAAATCTATTGGATTTTGTCTTATTAGTTTATACTTGTTGTAATAGAAAAGGACTATTGAAAATAGATACAAACACAGGTATAAAAATCCAAACATGTCATCTAAAAGGTATATTAATGAAAAAATTATTGCTGTGATTATTGATTCGAAACCAAAATAAATAACGGCTAATAAAATTGGAACCCATAAATCTAATCTAAGAGGTCCCACTTGGGGCACTGAAATAGGTCCCCCGCTGACGGCGACACCTCTTATTATTAGTAATGCTGCTATAAAGTAAAAGGCAACAACTTTATTTTTAAAAATAAGGATAGCCACTTTTTTGTAAAGCAACATCCATAAAGCAAAAATAAAAATCATCATAACTTGCATTTGATTAACCATCAAATGCATTTTAAGCATTAACGTAGTAATCAGTGTTGTTAAAAGATTGTACTGCATATAGAAACTACCCAGATATTCACCTTGTAATAACTTATTTGCCGGACCTATCAAATACCCATAATCGTATATGCTTGCAGCGCCACTGATCATAAACCCATAAAAAATAAGGAATACAAAAAAGACACAATTTAACAACCATCTTAAATACTTTGTTACGTCAATTGTAATAGTTGTTAATTTTACAAATACTATGATATTAGCTATATAATATAAAGAATAAGAAAAAATTGAGCCTACTATAAATATAATTATACTTCTGAAGCATATTGGTTCTTTATTTATTAAATAAATAGCAAAAAGAAGTATTAAAATAATAAGATAAAATGCAAAAAGCGTTGAATTTTGAAGTTTTGTACAATTTATTTTTTTTGAAACGGAAATTAAATATGCACAAAAAATAAATATAGGCATGGCTAGTGTCATTACATATAATTCGATACCGTCATTTCCAACATAACCAACTAGCCAAGGGGATATCGCAGTTAAGTCAATTGATGTATTTAGACTTTGAAATAAGGGTCTAGTCTCTAAAAAAAGCAGATAAAAAAAAAGTGATAATCCTAATAATGAATATAGTTTCAGGTTGTTGAATTCTAATTCTGGACTGTTATTTAATTTATTGTATGCTATTAATTTCATCGATTAGGTCTTTTTGCCTTTTGTTTTTGGAAGATATGTTACAAAAATACTATTTATTTATTATTTAGCCAAAAATGAATTTTTATTTATTGAGTTGCTAGTTTTTTTTACAAATCTATTGCGTATAACCTCTTTATTTTGATGCAAACTTGATTGTAAAATTGAAATAATGAGTTATATTCTCTTTTCGCCCAAATTCTTTTTCCATCATAAGTTACCGCTAAATTCATGATGATGTTGCAATCTTGTTGCATTAAACCAGTATCGTATTGGCGTTCGATAATATGGTAAAATTAACTTTCTTTGGTTTTGTCTTTGATTTCTTTATTGAAGGTGTCGATGGTTTTTAGCTCGAACCGACCATAGGGAAATGAATTCCTTTTAAAAAACAAGGTTCTGTTCTATTGTAGTCTATTTTCTAGTTACACTGAATTTTTCTTTAGACTTCGTTTAGTTGCCTTAGGCAACTTGATTTATTTCACAGTGTTACACTGTGTTTTTCACAGAGTATCACTGTTTTCTTTTCTTACTGTGCAACACTGTGCTTTCTCTGTGTGACACTGTGTAAATTAAGGAAGGTGTCCGAAAAGTTAAAATTTCATTGTTTTGCTCGTTTTTGAATTTAGTCATTTACTTTAGTAAACTCCTAAATATCAAAAACTTCGCAACCTCGAACTTTTAACTTTTTGAACACCTTCAACTGTTTAAAGTTGCTTTTCGGACAGCCTCTTATTTAGCAAAACACATTAATCTAGAACAGAACCAAAAACAATAATAAGTGAATAATTCATTCATTATGGAAAAGCCTGACTCTGTGGTCATATTCTAACTACGGTAGAATAAAAAAACAACGAACAAAATATTTATTATCCGTTGTTTTTAAATTTTAGTCTTTCAAATAGATTAAAATACATACAGTTTTATTGGTTTCGTCCATTCTCCTTGTCCATCTTTAGTGATAAATGCTACTCGGAATAAGTAACTCGTATTTGATTTCAGATTACTTAGTTTTGTTGTGCATTGTACTGTTGCTCCTGAGTAAATCCACTTGTTATCTTCAAGTGCTTCTTCTTCGCAGTATTGCCAAATACAAGAAATCTTTCCTTTTATCGAGCGATGTTTAATGATTACTTCGCCACTGTGATCACCGCATTTTGCAGTAAAGTCGGCAATTTTCTTTTGAGTTGGCTGTTTTGTTGTATTAAAACCTGCACTTAAAATACTGTTTGGATTGCCTTTCGCAATACGATCAACATATAAACCTTGTATGCGCATAGTGTCGTTCCAGGTGTTTTCAACTTCGTGAAGTGCTGCAGTTTTTTGTTTCCCGCCTCCTTGAGCTGCGTAAAATGCTGCTTCAAGCGATAAACATATAGTTGTTACAGATTGATAAGGAATATCTGGAGTAGTAAATAATCCAGCACCTTGCATTTTTAGAACGGTGTTTCGTCCGAATTCGATTTTAGCCGAAATGGGTAGTTTGATAAAATCAAACTTTACTTTTGCCTTAAACATATTTAATTAAATTTGTAAAGACTCAACAGTTCTTGCATTGCAAACAAATATTTTAAAAAGCTATTTGTTTTTTAGTCTTGTCTTTTGTTATTATTAAAGTAAATGCAAGGGTAGTGAGTTCTTTTCATTTAAGTTATGTTTGTGAATAATTGCAAATTATTGTCAATGCTTTAGTTTTTTGTTCTGTCCAAAAAATAGTGTTGTTGGTTATAGGTACTCTGAATTCTTCTTTCGCCTTCGTTTAGTTGCCTAAGGCAACTTTTTTTTATTTCACAGTGTTACACTGTGTTTTTCACTGAGTTTCACTGTTTTTTTTCTTTCTGTGCCACTCTGTGCTTTAACTCTGTGTTAAACTGTGCAAATCAAGGAGCTTGCTATAGCAAGCTTTTTTTTAGTAACTCATATTATTCTAGAACGGCGAAGCCCTCGACGAAGTTAACAGAACCTTTTATTTTAATTTCACAGGGCTTTTTTATAGTTTTTAGTTGTTTCCGTTCTAGTTGTTAAGCAAATTGATATATAAAGGTCAATTTTTATTTTATTTTTATTTGTTATTAACTAATTTACAAGGAAAAAGATGTTAATTCTACCTTAAATTATTATTTAGAAATAATTTTCTTATTCAAAAACAGATGAAGTTCTGTTAAAAAAAATCAGAGTAAAATGAATTACAGCGTTTATTAAGGTGTTTTATAATGTTGTTATAACAATAATTAAGCTTGTTAATGCAATAATTGATTTTTTTAATGTTATTACGTTTGTAATTGTTTGTCTTTCTATATTTATTATGACAAATAGTATTTATTTTATATTAACGAAGAAGATATAAGTATTATTGTGAATAAGAAATAATTTTAAAACAGGAGTTTTAGTCCGATTTTTACAAGCTAAATTAAATTTTTTTATGTAGTTTTGTATGAACAATCAAAGAATTATGTTAAAGTATTTTAATGTTGCAGGTCCTTGTAATGTAAATGATCATTATATGGTTCCAGTTTCTTCTAGAAATAATAATATTATGTCATTGATTGATCAAGGGCATTATTTTGTTATTCATGCAGCTCGTCAGTCGGGAAAAACAACCGTAATCCAATCTTTGGTTAATACAATAAATGAAGAAGGGAAATATTATGCGCTTTATTGTTCCTTAGAAACAGCGAATGTTTTTACAAAGCCTGAAGATGGCATACCTCAAATATTTTATAACTTACAATCTGAATTTTCATATTCAAAGTTGCCAAATAATAAAAAATTTGGAAATGAAATTAATATTAAGGAAATATCAACTGTAATTAAAAATGCCTTCAGAGACTATTGTGCCGAATTAGATAAGCCATTAATCGTGTTTTTTGATGAAATTGACGGATTGGAAGATGGAACTTTAATTGCATTTCTGCGACAACTAAGGGACGGTTTTATCACTAGAAATCAAATTCCGTTTCTTCAAAGTGTTGCTTTAGTTGGAATGCGAAATATTCGAGATTTTAAATCGAAAATAAGAGAAGGCAAAGAAACCTTAGGCTCAGTGAGTCCATTTAATATTATAACGGAATCGTTAACACTTAGAAACTTTACACTGGAAGATGTTAGCGATTTATATCATCAGCATACAGCCGAAACAGGTCAGGTTTTCGAAGAAGATGCGATTGACAAAGTCTATGAGCAAACCGATGGTCAGCCTTGGCTTGTAAATGCTATTGCCAGAGAAATTATTGTGAAAATATTAAATAATGATTTTACTCAAGCGATTACTGTTCAAATGGTTGAACAAGCGATAAAAAACATCATACTTAGGAGAGATACCCATATTGATAGTTTGCTTGATAAATTAAAGGATCCAAGAGTAAGGAAGATTGTGGAGCCAATAATTACAGGGAAATCTTATGAAATAAGGTTTTCTGATGATGATACTCAATATTGCCTTGATTTGGGTTTGATAAAGTCTGTGAATAATGAATTGCTGCCAGCAAATAAAATATATAATGAGGTTATAATAAGAACATTAACGTGTGATACTCAGTATGATTTAGGTCAAAAAATACAAAATATTTGGATTAATGATGCTGGAATAATTGATATGACCGGGTTGTTGAAAGGATTTCAGGCATTTTGGCGAGAAAATTCTGATATCTGGGTGAAAAAATATGAATACCAAGAAGCTGCACCACATTTAATTCTTCAGGCATTTCTTCAAAGGATTATCAACGGCGGAGGCACTATTTTGCGTGAATATGCGGCTGGAAGGGAACGCATGGATTTGTGTGTTATATATGAGAATAAAAAATATCCAATTGAGTTAAAGTTGCTGTATTCAAAATCAGTTGTAGAAGAAGGACTAAAACAACTAAGTAATTATATGACAACATTGGATGAAAATACAGGTTGGTTAATTATCTTTGATAGAAGTGCAAAAAAAAGTTGGGACAAAAAATTGTATTGGAAAACGGATGATATTGATGGAAAGACAATACATATTGTAGGTTGCTGATAAATTTGTTGATTTGATAATTTGATGGTTTGATAATTTGAAAATGTGATGATTGATAATGTGAAATTAATAATTATGTAATGTTCTTGAATCTGCAAGGTGTTTCTTAAATACGTTAGCTATATACGCTTCGACTTCGCTCAGAGTGTCTGCATATTGAGCCTTTCAGAAGTTCAAACTAGGCTGTAGTCGAAGTCTATCAAGAGAATGAATAAAGAGCTTGAAGATTTAAGTTTGATTATAATTAAAAATTGAAAATGGAGTTTTCGCAAAATTTGGTATCAGTAAATATGATAGCATTTAATGCCAGCAAGTACATTGCTGAAAGCATTGAAAGTGTTTTATGCCAGACATATAGTAATTGGGAACTGATAGTTATTGATGATGGATCTACTGATGATACATTAAAAATTGCAAATAGTTATGCAGTAAAGGACGAAAGAATAAAAGTTTTTTCTAATGGTCAAAATGAAGGAATTGTATATTCGCGAAATCGTGCTGTACATTACTCGCAAGGAAAATATATTGCAGTATTGGATAGTGATGATATTGCATTGCCTGATAGGCTTCAAAAGCAAGTTGAGTTTATGGACAGAAATCCTGATTATGGTGCTGTGGGTAGTGCATTTTATTTTATTGATGAACATGGTGTTGAAATAGGAAGAGGAGAATTAAATGCAAAGCCTGAATATTTCAGACCTTTGTTGCTATTCAATAATTTTTTTCTTCATTCTTCAGTTATGATGAAAACAGAGCTAATTAAACAATTTTTATATAGACCCTTAGTAAAAGGGTGCGCACCTGGAGAAGAATATCGATTGTTTGTTGATATTGCAAGAAATAATATAATATGGAATTTGCCCGATTATTTGGTTAAATATAGAGAAATAAATACAGGAATAAGTAAGGTTAGAAAAGATAAGATTGATGAATATACTGATAAGATAATAATCTCTCAGTTAAATTCAATTGGAATTAATCCAACTAAAGTAGAGTTAAAATTACATAAATCGATTAGATTTGCTTTTGATGGTTTAAGCATTTCGCAAATAAAAGAAATAAAAAAATGGATGGAATTATTAATAAGTCAAGATGCCAAATATAAGATATTTGGGAGTGACTTGAATAATTATTTATCGAATAAATTTTATGAAATTTGCAGGTTGAATGCAAATTTGGGTTTAAGTGTATTCATCCTTTTCAAAACAAGCATGTTTAGGAGGTCGAAAGATATATCTAGAGAAATGAAAGCGCATTTGTTTTCAAGATGTCTGTATGAGAGTAGAAGGAAGGTTTTTGGAAAATGAGAATGGACAAATAAGAATTGACAATGGACAAATGACAATGGACAATTGGGAATGGATAAGTGACAATGGATAATGGACAAATAAGAATGGACAATGGACAGTTGACAAGTGACAATGGATAATTAAGAATTGACAAATAAGAATGGACAATTGAGAATTGACAATGGATAATTAATAATGAATAATTGGATGTCAATGAAGGAAAATATTGTAATGAACAAGTCGTATAGTTTTGCATTAGAAACTATTAAATTATATAAGTATTTAGTTGCTGATAAGAAAGAGTATGTATTATCAAAACAATTATTAAGGAGTGGAACTGCTATTGGTGCATTGATTAAAGAGGCTGAGCATGCTCAATCGAAAGCGGACTTCATAAATAAAATGAATATTGCGTTAAAAGAAGCAAATGAAACGGAGTATTGGTTAATGTTGTTGAAAGATACTCAATATATTAATGAAATTCAATTTGATAAAATTATTGATCCAAGCAAAGAGCTTATTCGACTTTTGATTAGTATTGTTAAAAGTTCGAAGGAATCGGTGAGGAGGTAATGGACAAATGACAATGGATAATTGAGAATGGACAATGAATAATTGGCAATGGACAAATGACAATGGACAGTTGAGAATGGACAAATGACAATGGACAGTTGACAATGGATAATTGAGAATGGACAATGAATAATTGGCAATGGACAATTGATAATTGACAGTTAAGAATTAGAAATGGATAATCGACAATTGAGAATGGATAAATGACAATGGACAATTGAGAATGGACAGTTGACAAGTTACAATGGATAAATGAGAATAGACAAAACTAAAGAAATTAAATAATTATCAATTGTCAATTATCACTTGTCAATTTAAAAAGTAGTTATGGTGAAAGTTAGTGTTATAATACCTTGTTATAATTTAGGAGAATTTATTGATGAGGCTGTTGATTCAGTTTTTGAATCTACTTTTCGTGATTTTGAAATCATTATTGTAAATGATGGGTCAACCGATGAGTTGACGAATGAAAAATTGAATAATTATAACAAACCTCATGTAAAAGTAATTACTACTAAAAACCAAGGTGTTTGCGCTGCAAGAAATACTGCTATTGCAAATTCTACGGGTATTTATATTCTACCATTAGATGCAGATGATAGAATTGCAGATACATATATTGAAAAGGCTGTGCGTATTTTAGATATTCAAAATAATATTGGCATTGTTTATCCAGAAGTAGAATTTTTCGGAGAGAATGGAGCTTGGGATATTGAAGAGTTTACAATGAAAAAAATGTTATTAACTAATTTGATTGTTGTAAGTGGAATGTATAGAAAAGAGGATTACATTAAAACAGCGGGTTACGACATTAATTTAAAGGAAGGATTCGAAGATTGGGATTTTTGGTTGAGTATGCTCGAATTGGGAGGCAAAGTATATAGAATACCCGAAAAGTTGTTTTATTATCGTTTAAGAGATGTATCAAGAAACTCGTCTATTGATCCTGTGAAATTAAATGTTTTAAGACGCAAGATTATTAAAAAACATATAGATCTCTATTTGCAGTATTTGCCCGATTCAATTTCTCTTTTGGAGCAGGTACAAGGGTTGAATGCATATAAAAAATCGTTTATTGATATTAAAAATAGCTTGGATTATAAAATAGGTCGAATTTTGTTGATTCCTTTTAGAAAAATTAAATCTATTTTTGTAAGATGAATTCTAATCCTTCGGTTATAATCTCTGTTTTAAACTGGAATAATGCATCGGATACCATTCGCTGTATTAATTCATTACTACTATTAGATTATAAGCAATTTGAAATTGTTGTTGTTGATAATGCTTCCACAGATGGCTCAATTCAGCTAATAGAGGCTAAATTTCCTGAGGTTAGAGTAGTGAAATCAAAATCAAATCTTGGGTATGCAGGAGGAAATAGTTTGGTAGTTGATAGTGCGATTAAAGAAGAATTTGATGCTGTTTGGGTTTTGAATAATGATGCAATTGCTGAGAAGGACTCATTGTCATCCTTAGTTAGTTCATGGCAGCAAAATGGCGAAGGAATTTTTGGAAGTGTTATTGTAAATCAAATCACTAAATTTGTCGAGTTTTCAGGCGGTTATGAGTTGAATGATAGTGGAGAACTTGATATTAAAAGTATTTATAATAATTTGCCAAAAATTGATGTTTTGCATCACATCGAAAAATATGGGAAGTTACGAAAAGTTGCAGATGTAAATGGAGCGAGTATTTTTATTCCAATGAGTGTTTTAAAAAAAGTGGGATTTATGTCAGAACGCTTTTTCTTGTATGCCGAGGAATTAGAATACTGTTTCCGTTTGAAGAAGGAATTTAATATTTCTTCATTTATAGTAAATAATTCTATTGTTTACCATGAAGGGTCGGCATCATTTGAAAAAAATAAGGGATTAAAACCAATTCAGCAATACTATAACAGAAGAAATTTCACTTGGTTGCAAATCCATCATTTTGACGTATCAAAATCGGATATAATAAATAAAATGGGTGGGCGAAAAGTTTTTTTTATTAGATTGTTAAAATGCTTTTTGAGTTCCTTGTTTTTTTATAAGCCTTCTCCAGATACTGAAATGATAGCGATATTCCATGCATTTAAAAATAAGCTTGGGAGGGTTTATGATCCGGAGAAATTTATTGAGAATGGATAATTGACAATGGACAGTTGACAATTGAGAATTGACAATGGATAATTATAAGTATCCGTTGACTGAGCGGTGTTCGCTGAGCGAAACCGAAGTGAGTCGAAGGCAAGTTATATAATGGACAATGGAGAATTGATAATGGACAATTGAGTTTGTAAAGTATAAAGTTATAAAGTTTTTAAAGTAGAGAATTGATAATTGGGAATGGAGAATTGATAATTGAGAATGGACAAATGATAATTGATAATTGACAATGGATAATTTACAATTGAGTTTATAAAGGGCATTAAGGACAAACACTATTTAATGTTGATTAGCCACTTATAAGCAGGAATAAGCGTAATTGTTAATTTGTTTACTACTATTAATTCCTCTTTATCCCATGTCAACATTAAAAGGTCATCGCATTTCAATTCACTTGCAGCTTCTATTAAGGCATCAATTTCTCGTTTGTAGGTTTTGGGTTGATTGATATCGTAACATACTTGAATTAATTGCTCAACTCGATGTCCTTTGCGAACCAAAAAATCAATTTCACGGTCGTTGCGAGTGCGATAATAGAACAAATCTAATTCAGGTTTTAAGTCACGTCGTAGCAGCTCAATAAAAACAAGATTTTCTAGTAAACGCCCGTAGTTTGGCGATAATTCAAATGAACGTGCTTTAACAAATCCATTGTCGATAATATATATTTTCCGAGCAGCTTTTTGTTGATTTTTTATTTTATTATCGTATCGTGTGATATGTTGAAATAAATAGGGTTCTTCTAGATATCCAATAAATTTTTGAACTGTGGCAACACTGTTGAAGTTTAAATTCTCTTTGACTAAATTAAAAGAAAATAGATTTGTGTAGTTTGATAATAAGAAATTTGATATATCATAGAGTTGTTGCGTTTGACGAATACGAAATCGCTTCAAAATATCTTTAAGTAAGATTGAGTCGAAAAGAGAGGTTAGATAGTTTTTTAATATTCCTGGATTTATTACCACTTCAGGAAATCCTCCATTAAATAAGTAAGTATGCAACAATCCTAAAATTTTGCCAGTTTCAATAGGTGTAGCATTTGTTTTGGCTAGTAAGGATGGTTCATTAAATCGCATTGTTTCTGAAAAACTAAATGGTAAAACGGTAATTTGTATAAATCTCCCAGTAAGTGTAGACGCCATTTCGTGCGAAAGCAATTTGGAATTTGATCCTGTAATGACTAGGTTCATGCCTCTGCGATATAATTTATTAACCCATAATTCCCAATTAGGCATATTTTGTATTTCATCTAATAAAAGATGTGTAAACCCATTGTAAATATCATTTAAACTTTGAATTACGGAATCTTCATCAAAATGTTTTAAAAGCAAATCATCATCAAAATTAAGATAAGCAAAGTTTTGATTTTTAAGTAACTGTAAAGCAATAACAGACTTTCCCGATCTACGTGGTCCTGTTATTAGTTTTATTAAAGTAGTTTTCAAGAAATCTGGAATGGAATCATCATTAATTCGTGGAATATATGCCTGTTGCATTAAACCATTTCTCTCTTCTTGTTGCTGATAAAGTATATTTCTAATCATTTATTTGGTTCTATTGAACAAAATTAGTGTTTTTTATTCAATACAGAATAATTATTGATAATTTTTTTTAAATATAGACTATGGAGAATGGACAATGGACAATGGACAATGGACAGTTGACAATTGAGAATGGACAATTGAGAATGGACAAATGATAATTGACAACGGATAATTATAAGTTGAGCGGAGTCGAAGGCAAGTTATATAATGGACAATTGACAATGACAATTTGACCATGCACAGTTGACAATGGAGAGTTGATAATTTAGAATGCCATCTTGCTTTTTGGAATAGATAATGGCTAATTTTGTTTTATTATATTTTTATTAGAGAATAGTGATTATAAGTGATGAATTTATTAAATTTGCACATAATCATATTTACTTTATGTCATTTCATCTCAATTTAGAAAAATTCATTAATAGTCGCTTGATAGAAAGCGACAGATTGGAATTTAAACGAGGATGGAATCCTATTTCAATTTTTAAAAGTATCTGTGCTTTTGCAAATGATTTTGAAAACATTGGAGGAGGGTACATTCTAATTGGAGTTGAAGAAGAAAATGGTGCGGCTAAGCGACCTGTTATTGGATTAGAGAAAGGGCAAATAGATAAAATTCAAAGGGAAATGATAGGCTTTAATAATCTTATAAAGCCATATTATGCAGCAAAGCTTTATGTTGAAGAAGTTGATGGGCAAAATATAATTATTCTTTGGGTTTTTGGGGGTAATAGTAGACCTTATGAGGCGCCAGAAAATATTATTGCCAAAGAAAAGAAATACCACTATTACATTAGAAGATACTCGAGTTCTGTTATAGCGAATAAAAATGAACGAGAAGAATTGCTGAATATGGCAAATCAAATCCCGTTTGATGATAGAGCAAATACTTATGCAGGGGTAAATGATATATCTTCTCTTTTAATAAGAGAGCATTTAATTGCCTCGAAAAGCAAATTAGTTGATGGATTGGAGAAAATGGAGTCTATTGCTCTCTTTTCGTCTTTAAATTTAACGAGTGGTCCTAAAGAATTGATGTTTCCTAAAAACATTGCATTGTTAATGTTTAATCATAATCCCGAAGATTTTTTTCCACGCTCTCGAATTGAGTGGGTTGAGTTTCCAAGAGGAGAAGGGAGTCCCGAATTTATTGAACGTCCGAATATTACGGGTCCAATTCAGTTGCAAGTAAAACAGGCTTTATCTTATTTTAAAAGTTATGTGCTGAAGGAAAAAGTAATTAAAATACAAGATCAGGCAGAGGCCCTAAGGATTTGGAATTATCCTTTTTTAGCAATTGAAGAAGCATTAGTAAATGCTGTATATCATAAAAATTATCAAGTTAGAGAGCCTATAGAAGTAAGAGTGTTTCCTAATAAGATAGAAATAATAAATTATGGGGGTCTAGATAGGTCTGTTAAGATAGATGATTTGAATAAAGGAATTGTAAGGGCGAGAAGATATCGAAATTGCAGAATAGGTGATTTTTTTAAGGAAATTGGGTTGTGTGAATCTAAAGGAACTGGTATGCCAACTATAAAGTCGGAGATGAAAAAGAATATGTC
Source organism: Bacteroidota bacterium (assembly GCA_037139195.1). Lineage (GTDB taxonomy): Bacteria > Bacteroidota > Bacteroidia > Bacteroidales > JAHJDW01 > JBAXGW01. Next base: position 25,308 of record JBAXGW010000029.1, on the reverse strand, counting down.
GCCAGCTCCAATTTTTGAAACAGATGAAGATAGAACTTATTTTGTGGTTGTATTGCCTATTAATAGTGCTTTTCAGTCGTCAATTGTAGCAGATAGAGCAGCGCGTTATATTGGGTATTCTTTGTTGGATAATGAATTTGGTTTGTTAAATGACGGATTAAATGACGGATTAAATGACGGATTAAATGACGGATTAAATGACGGATTAAATGAAAAGCAATTAAAAGTATTCCGCTTAATTAAAGAAAATCCAGGTATTCAATTAAATGAAATTTCTAAGAATAATAATATTCCAATTGATACGCTAGATAGATATATTAAGATGTTTGTTGTTAAGAAGATAGTAGAAAGAAGAGGGAGCAAGAAAACAGGAGGGTATTATGTGTTGTAAATGCGCGTTTATAATAATAAGTTTATTAAATTTGCTAATATTTTAGAACTAAATGTTTAACACCCCCATATTATTTTTAATTTTTAATCGTCCAGATGTTACAACTCAGGTATTTGCTAAAATACGAGAGGTGAAACCGAAGTATTTATATATTGCAGCAGATGGACCACGAAAAGAAAGAGACAATGAAATAGCACTTTGCGAAGAAACAAGAAAACTGGTTTTGAATACTATTGATTGGGACTGTGAAGTAAAAACATTATTTAGAGAAAATAATTTAGGGTGTGGATTAGCAGTGAGTGGTGCAATAACATGGTTTTTTGAAAATGTGGAAGAGGGAATAGTATTGGAAGATGATTGTTTGCCTGATTTAAGTTTTTTTAGGTATTCAGAGGAGATGCTATCTAAATATAGATATGATGAAAAAGTAATGCATATTGGAGGAAATTTTTATAAATATCCGTTTAAAATAACCTCATCGTTTTTTAAAACTAGATATGTGAATGTTTGGGGATGGGCCACATGGAGAAGAGCTTGGAATAATTATTCATTAATTTTGGATGAAAAGTATGATAGCTTATTTGTAGAAAATAATATTATAAATCAATATTGGCGGAATATTATAAAAGAGTTAAGAGATAATAGAATTGATACATGGGATTATCAATGGTTTTTTTCGGTAAAGCTAAATGGTGGATGCTCTATTAGTCCAAATGTGAATCTAATTAAAAATATTGGATTTGCTAGAATTGATGCTACTCATACTTCAAATTATCCTACTCATATTAATTCCGAGATAGGCTCAATTGATTTTTCAAGAATTAATAAATATGATATTATTGAATATGAAAAGTATGATAAATTTATTGAAAATATTTTAGTGCCTAAGAAATCATTTATAAAATTAATAATTAGTCAATTTAGATATTTTAAAAATAAATGGATAAAATAAAAGTTTGTCACGTTTCAATGTACTATGACCCAATTGTTGGAGGACAAGAATCCTATATTAAGACTTTTATCTCATCTACATCTAATATTATTGAGAACTCAGTTATTCAGTCAACACAAGAAGGAGTTAATAATCTTAAAAATGTCAAATACACGCGATATTTTTGGTATACTTATAAGTTGAAAAAAATTATTTTTAATTTTGACTGGTATATTTTTAATATACAATTACTTTTAAATAAAAAATGGTTAAGTCAGTTTGATGTGCTCATTTGTCACTATTTCTTTCATTATCCATTTGTCATGTGGCATCCAAAGGTTATAGTATTGTCGCATGGAGTGTTATGGGATAATTCTAAACTGACTTTATTCGACCGTTTTCATAAAATTACTCTTAAGTTTTTTAAAAAGAAAAAACATGTTTTAGTTGCTAATGATACAGAGTTTTTAAGAGAGATTGGATTGAAAATAAATGCTGGAACTAGTTTTTTTGAAGAAATCCAAAAGAAAAATTGGTTTTTCCCAAATACTATAAATCCTTCTGTTTTTAAAAATGATAAATCTATTGTTAAAGAGAAAATTATTTTACTGCCAAGAAATATCAGATATGACAGAGGAATTCATATTGCAATTGAGTCTTTTTCAATCTTTGAAAAAAATAATAAGGATTTTGTGTTAATTGTGGCAGGTTCTTTTGGCGCAAAATTTTATTTTGATTATTGTAAAGAATTAGTAGAAAAACTTAATCTTCAAACAAAAGTTAATTTTATAGGGAGTGTTACTCAAAATGAATTGATTGAATTGTATAATAAGTCTACAATGACAATAATTCCAAGTATAGCAAAAGAAGGAACCTCCTTAAGTGCATTAGAGTCAATGATGTGTGGAACACCAGTAGTTTCAACAAACATTGGAGGATTAAAAGATATTCCCTGTTTACATTGTAATCCTGACGTTAATTCTCTTACAATAGGAATGACTGAATTGCTTGAAAATATAGAACAAGAAACAATAAACCAATTTGAAAATGTTCATAATTATTTTACAACAGAAAAATGGACTAATATGTGGGTTTATTTAATAAATAAATTAAAACATGAATAAATTTCAAATTCTTTTTATTTTAGGTACACGACCAGAGGCAATTAAATTAGCACCGTTAATTTGTAAATGTAAGAACGATAATTTTTTTGATGTTAAGGTGTGTATAACAGCTCAACATCGCGAAATGTTAGATCAAGTTTTGAATTTGTTTGATATCATACCAGATATTGATTTAGATATTATGAAGTCTAATCAGGGTTTGGCTCACATAACTGCAACTATTTTGAAAGGTTTAGAAAATGTATTTGAGAAATTAAACCCTGAGTTGGTGTTTGTTCATGGAGATACTAGTACTGCTCTTGCGGCTTCACTGTCAGCTTTCTATAATAAAATTCCAGTTGCACATGTTGAGGCTGGGTTAAGAACATATAATGTTTTGTCTCCATTTCCTGAAGAAATGAATAGGCAATTAACAGCTAAAATAGCTAAATTTCATTTTGCACCCACAGAAAGTGCAAGGCAAAATTTGATTTCAGAGAAGGTTAATTCATCTGATATTTTTGTAACAGGAAATACAGTTGTAGATTCATTATTAGAAACTAGATTTAAGATAAAGCAAAATGATATTATTGTAAGTTTAATTAAAGCCTCCAATCCTTGCTTTGATTCATTTGTTGATAATAAGTTTATTCTGATAACTGGGCATAGACGTGAAAATTTTGGATCTGGATTGTCCGAAATTTGCAATTCAGTTAAACAATTAGCGAATAAATATAAAAACTACAATTTTGTCTATCCATTACATATGAACCCAAATGTTAGAGATAGTGTTATGTCAGTTTTAAGCAACATTGATAATGTGAAGCTAATTGAACATTTAGATTATTATAGCTTTATTTACTTGATGGAAAAATGCACTTTTATATTAACTGATAGTGGTGGAATTCAAGAGGAAGCTCCTACATTTGGGAAGCCAGTTCTCGTTATGAGAGATGCTACTGAAAGAAAAGAAGGAGTAGAAGCTGGTTGTACTAAAATAGTTGGGACAAATAGTAGTGAAATTGTAAAAGTAGCATCCTTATTGATTGAAAATGAAGTTGTTTATAATGCAATGTCTTCAATTAGCAATCCTTATGGTGATGGTAAAGCATCTTATAGAATAGTAAGTATTATTAAAAATTATTATAAAAATAGAATTAAATAATGAATATATTATTTTTTCATAAATCAAATAGTATTTACCTCCCCTTTACATTGAGTCAAGTGCAGGAATCAAATCCTAAGGCAAATATTGTATTGTTAGGAGATGATTCAAACGATAAATATTCTTTTGTTTTACATGAAAATATTTCTGATTACTCAAAATCGGCGAGTGAATTTGAGAAAATTTATAAGCACATGTCATTAACTCCCTACCAATTTGAACTAATTTGTTTTTTAAGATGGTTTGTGTTTCGAGACTATCTTTATGAAAAAGATTACGAAGGTGAATTTATTTGTTTGGACTCAGATCTTTTGGTTTATGAAGATATAAATAAAATGCATGGTTTTTTTGAAGGCTATGATATAACCGTCAGAGGAAATGGTGGTGCTGGATTCCAATGGTTTAAAAATAAAGAGGTATTGGATGATTTCTGTAATTTTATTAAAATGCAATATACTAATTCTGAATTATTTCAACGATTGGAGCTAAATTGGATTGAGCATCAGAAATTGAATTTTGGTGGTATTTGCGACATGACTATGTTTAATTTCTATTTAAGTGAGGGTTACTATAAAGTTTGTGATATTAGCAGCAAGTTTAACAATATATTAGTTGAAAAAGCCTTGACGGATATTGCTGATAGCGTTTTGATTAAAGGTTCATTGCGTGTTTTTAAATCTAATTATTTACCTTACTTTTTGAAAAGTGAAAGTTTAGAATGTATTTATATAGGCTCTTTGCATCATAATAGTGATAAAGCTCGCATTTATAAGTTATATTATGGAGATAGATTTAAAAGAAAAAAATATATAATGTGGTTTAAAGATATTGTTTCAAATATAAGATGTAAATTAATAATTAGGACAAGAATCAAAAGGATGTTTACTTCTAATAGTTAGTCGACTTGAAAATTTAGTGAAAACTTTTAAAAATATTGAATTGAAAAATTCTCCTAAGATATCCTTAGTATTGCCTTGTTATAATTCGGAAGAGTTTATTGAAGAAACATTGCTATCAATTAAAAATCAGGATTATAAAAATATTGAACTAGTAATTGTAGATGGAGGTAGTACCGATAATACGTGTGTTATAATTGAGAAATATTCGGATTTATATACTCGTTTTATTTCTGAATCGGATAATGGTCAAACGGATGCTATCAATAAAGGAATAAATTTTTGTACTGGTGATATTTTTTACTGGATTAATGCTGATGATTTTATTGAAAAAAATGTTCTTTTAGAAGTTGCCGAAGAATTTATTAAAGATCCATTTGATGTTTTGTGTGTGAGAAATAGAAATTTTGAGAATGGGACAAATAGGACATTGCAATATAGTAAAACTACCTTTTATTCAACGATTGAGGAAACCATTCCTTATGCTGCGATGTCTATTACTGTTTTTTATAATTTAAAGAAAGCCAAAACACTATTTCCTTTGTCAGAGAGTTTGCATTATGCAATGGATTTTGAATTGTATTTTGGTTTTTTATTAAAGTTTGATTTAACTCGGGCAAGGTATTCTACTATCCCTATTGTGACAAATTTTCGAGTCCATCCTGATTCAAAAACAATTCAACAAGAGCAAAGTGTTGGTTATACTGATTTAAATGCAATTCATCTGTCGATTTTAAAGCAATTAAATGCTCCGATTAAACTAATTAATTATTATGAGAAACTAGGGTTTAATAAATTTTACAATAAAAAATGGGATTTGAGTGCAATAAATTCGAATTTACTTTATGGTTATTATGCAAAAAGATTAGCTTTGTTTGAATATTCAAAACAGGAATACAAGAATTCAAAAGAATTGATATTAATAGCTTATAAGAGTAAAGCGGTTTTTGAAATTTATGATTGGTATCGTTTTATAGTGTTATATTTTATGCCTGAAAGCATATTGAAATTGATTTTAAGAGTTAAAAAGAAAAATGGGAAATCCGTATATTAGTATTTTAGTGCCAGTTTATAATGCTGGCAGATATTTGAGACCTGCAATTGAAAATGTTTTGACCCAAACATTCATTGATTTCGAGTTGCTCATTTGCGATGATGCATCTACCGATGATTCATTAAAAAATATTCTGCAATTTGCGTCAAAAGATAGCAGAATCAAAATAATTGAAAATGAACAAAACTTAGGATATTTAAAAACTTGTAATAAGCTTTTTAAAGAAGCTCAAGGGAAATACATTACATTTCAAGATGCGGATGATATCTCCATGCCAAATCGTTTGGAACGAATCGTTGAATATATTAAAAGAGAAAATGTGGAGATACTTACATCAGATTATCATTTTATAGATTCGGGTGGGCATATAAGTAAGAGGAATGAGTATCAAATTGACTATAAACGTTTAAGAACGGATATTGACTATAAACCTTTTTTATGTGGACAAACTATCGTTATGACAAAGGAATTAATAGCAAAATATGGAGTTTATGATATATTCTTTGATAGATTAGGAGGTGAGGATTATGAATGGTTTTTCAGGGTAGCCTGCCAGTCCAAAGCTGTATGCTGTCATATTCCAGAGATTTTATACCAATATAGAGTTCATAATAGTGCCGTAAGACAAGGAAATATTAATATCCGAAAATATTTCATACTAGACTTGGTTTTTTTAATACGTAAGACATGGATAAATGATAGTAAATATCTTTTAAGTTCTGAGAATAGAATTGAAATGGAGCAAATAGCAGCAGACTATGAACGATTATACATCGACAATCCATCCGAAATTCTTATTTATCAATCACAAACTCTAGTTAATTCTAAAAAATATTGGCAGGCTATAAAAACCGCTTTAGATGCTATTAGAAAGCAGCCATCATATACTAAATCATATAAAAACTTCATTTATATTTCTTACAGTATTATTAGAAGGATGTTTTAATTGACTATTAACAATGGACAGTTGTCAATTGACAATTGATAATTGACAATTGATAATTGTCTTGTCCAAAAATAGGTTTACACAAAACAACTTAAAAATGGATCAATCAAGTAAATTTATTGCGTAAAATCGTCTGTAAATTACTAAAATCAAGTGTTTTTAGTTGCTGAAAATTTGCATTTTTTCAATAAAAAACAGCTAATGCGGATTCTGGTTTTATCAAAAGGGTGTTTTCAACAAAAGTTTGATAATTTTTTTCGGCATTGAATTTCAAATTCCAAGTTTTATATGCATTTATTCTATAAAGAGAGTATTCTTCAATAGGAAGTTTTGATAGACGTATTAATTCAGCACTTAGTAATTCTGGAGTTATATTTTTAAATAATGTTCCATTAAAACTATTTTCAACAATTTCTTTAGTCCCACCTGCATTGTTGGCTAATACAGGAATGCTAAAGCTCATTGCTTCCATAATACTAACAGGTAATCCCTCTGAAATACTTGAATTAATAAAAAGAAAAACTTCGTTGTTTATGTAAAACTCTATAACTTCGTTGTTTTTTACATTTCCTTTAAGAGTGTATTTAATATTTCGTTTTTTTGATAATAAATTTTTGCAAGTATTTTCGAACTTCTTCCATATCAGAGTAGTAGTTGCTCCTCCAAAATGAATCCATTCTATTGATATATCATCGATTAATGAGAGCGCGGTTGCAATTAAATCAACACGTTTGTTTGAGTTAATTCCAGAACATGAAACAATGCGAAAATGATTTAAAGTATAATCAGATCTTAGAGCAGAATGTGGGCTAGTGCCTAAATAATTTAAAGAAAATTTAGATTCATTTATTTGAGTGTTTTTAAGATAGTTTTGTTTATAATAATTAATTCCATCCTGAGCAATAAAGACCAGTTTGTCAAGGTGCTGATAAATATATTTTTTAAAAGGCAGATAATTAGCAGCATTTGTGTATGCATATAAGTCCCATCTGTGAAAACGAGCAATGCATTTCTTCGTTTTATATATTTTATGATTAAGAATTGCACATAGTGCTATTTCGTTTCCCCAATAAGCATAGCAGTATATATCTTTGTTTTCTTCTGAAAGTAATTCGTTTTTAATAATTTGATTAGTGCTTTTAAAATAACGGTAAGTAACTCTTAAGCAATAAACAAATGTTTTAATTCTTTTAATATTAAAGAGATGAGGTAATTCTAAAAAAAATAGAATTAAGATTTGATTTAGAAAGAAGCAAAATGTTTTTAAGTTTATTTTTTTATTTTTTGAAATATCAATCCTGACATTTTCTGGGGTTTGTCGTTTGAGCATTTCAGGAGAATCGTAAAGTGGGAGTATTAGTATTTCATCAAAATTTTCAGATAAATAATTAATTTCATTTTCAACAAAAGCTTCTCCAGTGCCGAAAGGGTAAAGGTGGGTGTAAAATAATAAAACTTTTTTTTTGGTGTTAGTCATTATAGAATTTCTTTAAAACATCAATTATCCTTTCTGAAGTTTTTCCATCCCAATATTTAGGAATTGAGGCTTTTTTCCAATTGTTTAATAAAGCAATATCGGTTAATGCAAATAGTTCATTGTAATTATTTCCAATTATAATATTTGTTCCCTCAGTTATTGTGATAGGTCTTTCAGTGTTTTCTCTCATCGTTATACAAGGAATTCCGAGTGCAGTTGTTTCCTCTTGAACCCCGCCCGAATCTGTTACCACTAATTTGCTATAAAGCATAAGACTTGTAAATTCAATATAACCCAATGGTTCAATAAAAATAATATTATCATTTTCTTGCACTAAATTATTACTTCTAATGCTATTTAATGTGCGAGGATGAACAGGAAATACTATTTTTATTTTTTTACTCAGCATCGTAATGTTTTCAAGCAGTTCTTTTAAAGTTTCAGGGTTGTCTACATTGCTAGGTCTGTGTATAGTTAACAATAAGTATTCTTTTTCTTTTAAGTCAAATTTTTCAAAAGCCTTGATTTGTTTAATTTGAGGTAGATAATTGGTCAGTGTGTCAATCATTATATTTCCAACGAAGTGGATTTTTGATTCTGAAATACCTTCTCTTTTTAGGTTAGTGTTTCCATCTAAAGAAGGGGTAAGCAATAAATCGGATAATTGGTCAGTTATTAATCTGTTTGTTTCCTCTGGCATGGTTTTGTCATTAGAGCGTAAGCCAGCTTCGAGGTGAATAAGCTTAATTCTATGTCTAGAAGCTATAATACTACAAGCCATAGTTGAATTGACATCGCCAACCACTAGGACGCAATCGGGCTTTTCGTTAATACATACTTTTTCGAATTCAACAAGCATTTTTGCAATTTGACCAGTAGGTGTTTCATTGCCTACATTAAGAAAAATATCTGGCTGAGGAATTGATAATTCATTGAAAAATAATTCAGACATTTTATAATCATAGTGTTGTCCAGTATGAACTAAAACAGGCGAAAAGAAAGAATCTTCTTTTAATTTCTTTATTAATTGAGCTATTTTGACAAAATTAGGTCGAGCTCCAACAACTAGGATTATTTTCATAAATTATGATGTAATTCTTTAATGGGATTAATCTTGACGAGATAAGATTTAATTACACAAAATTAAAAAAATAATGAGTATTTTTGATTAATATTTCAATTGATATGAAAAAGATATTAATATTATCTTACTTTTTCCCTCCTTCAACATTTGCTGGTGGTTATAGAGTTTATGCATGGGCTAAATATTTTAAAAAATTTGGACTTTTTCCTGTAATTATTACTCGAAAGTGGGATAAAGCTTCGTCGGGTTCGTTCAAAGACATGGCAAGAACTGTTGGTGGTGAAGTTGAACATGTTGTTAATGAAGATTACGAAGTATATTATTTGCCATATAATGGGTCTTTACGCGATGAATTATTGATTAAATATGCTGATACTAAATTTGTTTGGTTTAGAAAATTTCTTACCGCAATAGAGCAGTTATTTCAACTGGTAACTAATTTCGTTATTCCCTTTTCCAATATATACTCATTTGCCAAAGAATTGCTTACTAATGATAATAATTTCTGTTTTGTAATTGCAACAGGTAAGCCCTATATATTATTCAAATTTGCCTATCTGCTAAATAAAAAATTTAAAATCCCTTGGGTTGCCGATTATCGGGACGAATGGAATTCCAGTCAATGGACTAAAGATTATAATTTTTTTCAAAAACTAATGTTCCCAATAGAGTCTTATTTTGAAAAAAAATGGGTTAAAACAGCTTCTTTTGTTACATCTGTATCTGAACAATGGACAAGCAGTGTAAGTGCATTTGTTCACAAGGAAGGAAAGCTTGTGATGAATGGGTATGATTCAGATGAATATATTTTAACTGATAATTATTTAAACGAAAGATTTACAATTGTTTATAACGGAACTTTATACCCATCGCAGCCTATTGAACCTTTCGTTGAAGGATTTAAACTTTTTGCTGATTCTGTTAAGCATAAAACGCAAGCACTTTTATATTTTCCAGGTCTGGCAACTGAAGAATATATGGCTGAAAAAGTTAGAAACTTGCTTTTGGGATATGAAGATTATTATATGATTACTGCAAGAATGCCAAAAAAAGATGTAATTTCATTGCAGATGAGTGCACATGCACTGTTAATGGTTGGACATGCTACAAAAAAAGGAACTCATTCGAGTAAGATATTTGAATATTTAGCTTGTAAAAAGCCAATTATTCTTTGTCCCTCAGATCATGATGTTCTTGAACAGCTTATAATAGATACCAAAAGTGGGTTTGTTTGTAATTCAAAAGAAGAAGTGTTTGATTTGTTATCATCATTATATTATGGATATGAGGACGTATTTCCAACATTTAAGATGGATGAAATTGAAAAATATTCAAGAGAAAAACAAGTTAGTTATTTAGCCAATTTTATAAATTCAAAATTATTGAGTTTTTCTTCGATAAACAATGAGAATTCTTTTTATAATGAGATGGCATTGATTAAAGAAGGGACTTCTAATACCCGGGATTTTATTTTTAAATCAATGTATAAATTGAATGTTATTCATGCCGTAAAAAGTATTAGTACAACATCAAAATCATTCCCGGTATTATGCTTTCATCGTATTTCTGATGAAAAGGATTATGTGTATCCGCCTATGCCAGTAAAGACATTTTCAAAGATAATATATTATATTTCTAAGAATTATCAAGTTTGTTCATTAAATGATATTTATTCTGATAGAAAAATTATACGACCTTTAGTAATTACATTTGATGATGCTTATAGCGATTTTACTGATTTTGCATTGCCTATTTTGGAAAAATATCAGATGGTTTCAACGCAAAGTGTAATTGCCGATTGTGCCGAGAAAGGAATAGGTTTTTGGACTCAGGAATTAAATCAAATATTAAACGCCATAATTCTAAAACATGCTTTTTTCAAAATAAAATTTGATAATATAGTTTTTGAATATAAGACTCTTAGAAATTACAATAAATTTTCACAATCATTGTTTGCTTTCCTATTAAGTATCGAACTTGAGAAAAGAATTGAGTATATAAATAATTTGAAAGGTGAGCTTAAAATTGTGAACTCGGGAATTGGCACAATGAACTGGGATCAACTAAAAATATGCATGAAATTGGGTGTTGAAATTAGCAATCATTCTGCTACTCATGATTCATTGACAACTATTAATAATTACAAATATCTTGAAAAAGAGATTCTTTTGTCGAAGATAATAATTGAGGAAAAACTTGATACTAAAATTGTATCGTTTACATTTCCAAATGGACAATGGGATAAGAGGGTTTTAGAGGTATGCAACAGAGCTGATTATAAATATCTTTTAACCTCAGATGATAAAAGACAAATATTTGAAAATAAAAAAATTATATCTCGAATTTCCATGGATAAATCAACTTATGAAGAAAATATATTTAAATTACATTCATTTCATAATATGATAAGAAAAACAAATTAACTGATTATATGAGTTTAGAACAGAATAAAATAATATACTCTAACAAAGAGTCGGCGGAGCATTATAGCAAGGATAAATACCTTTTAGCACCTGAAAAAAAGATGTTGAATTTTATTTCAGATAAAAATCTCGATTCTATGCTTGATATTGGAGTTGGTGCTGGCAGAACAACGCTTCATTTTGCAAAATACTTTAAAAAATATACTGCAATAGATTATTCGGAAAGCATGATTGAAAAATGCAAACAGATTTTTATTAAATCAAATTATGCGTTTATTCAGCAAGATGCAAGGAATTTAGGTTCGTTTCCTGATAATAGTTTCGATTTTGTAATGTTTAGTTTTAATGGGATTGATTGTGTTAGTATTGATGATAGAGCATTGGTGTTAAACGAAGTTAAACGTGTGCTTAAAGTAGGAGGAATTTTCTTCTTTTCGGTGCATAATATATTTAGCATCCCTTTGTTGTATAGTTTGCAATTGTCGAAAAATCCTTTGAAATGGCTAAAGGAATTTAAACGGGTGAAAAAAGTTAATGCATTAAATCCAAAGTTTAATGACATAAATTTAAAAAATGCAATTGAAATGATAGATGGTGATATCGACTTTAAAGCGAAGTACGTATATATAAAACCCAATGCTCAGAAACAGGATTTAGAAAGTTTAGGGTTTTCGGAAGTGATAATATATAGCTTAAAGAATGGTTATGTTATAGATTGTAGTGAGGCTAATCAAGAACAGATTAAAGACTCATGGGTTTATTATTCATGTAAGAAGCAATAATGAAAGATCTGATTATACAAAAAAAACTTGATAATAGTCAAAAAGAGGAATTAGAAAATTTTATTCAGGAATTTGGCAATGTGTCAATTTGGCAAACTCCTTTATGGAACGAAGTCGTCCTGTTGGAAAGTAATCAAACCTGGTTTATTCTAAAGGAAAATAAAAAAATAAGCGCATTTTGTGTTGTTATCGAGCGAATAGTTATTGCTAGAATAACATTTGGTCCAATTTATAAAGAAGAAAAGTCAGGTTTTGAGATTTTAGAATCAATATATAACTACTATAAAAAAGGATTTATTGGACTTCTCTACATTCAACCCGAAATAATGTGTTCGGGTATTTTTAATTCTTCTTTAACAGAAAAATTAAATTGTAGAGTTAAAAAAACCACTACAACTTGGGCAACAAAATTGATAAACTTGAGTCAATCGGAAGAAGCTATTTATTCGAAATTTAATCAAAATCATAAACGCTCTATTAAAAAAGCAAAAGATGCTGGTTTTATTGTTAAAGCCTTAAATCCCATAAATGAATATGTTCTTTTTTATGGAATTTATAAAGAAATGCACGAGCACCGAAAGATACAGGCAATAATATCAGATGAAAAAATATTTGTTGATCTTTGTGATAGATTAGTTGAGAAAAACAAGTGCTTTATTTATGGCATTTATGACTCAAATGATAAATTACAGGGCGCTGCGCTTTTTATTAAAGAAGGAAATAGATTGATATATCAATTTGGGGCAAGTAGAAAAGAAATTAAAATGCCTTTATTGCATTTGGTTTTTCATAAAACAATTATTGACGCTAAGAATAATAACTTTGAGCATTTTGATTTAGGAGGATATGCAAAAGGTGATAATATTAACGAACAGACCAATAATATTAACAGATTTAAAGACGGTTTTAATGGGGAATTAATTGTTTACCCTACGAGTATTTCTGTGGAAATAAACCCAATTATTGCTATATTTGTCAAAATAATTAAACTGGTTTTGTAATATCTTCATTGCATAGATGTTTATAAGGTGTTTATATATAATAGTCTACGTATTTATTAATATTCGGGGATTATAATGTATAAGGTGTTTTAAAGTGTTAATAATAAATATTCTTCGATTTTACCGAAGTATCATCTGGCTGAACGGTGGTCGCTGAGCGTAGCCGAAGTCTATAAAAAAAGAACAAATAGTATACGTAATTATGATAATATATTCATTATATAGATTTTAATGGGCGATTTAAATGTTGATAAAATAAGTTTTGGTTGGCAGGATGTGATTAGTCCATTTATAATATTTTTATTAGTTATGTTTTTTGCTAAAAGAGCTCAAGCGAAAAATCATGATATTGAATATTATAAGTACTATCGAATAGGCTTGATGCTGAAAATTCTTGGAGGTGTTCTTTTTTGTTTTGTGTATGTTTATTACTATGTTTATGGAGATACTATTGTATATTTTAGAAGTTCTTGTTTTTTAGTAAATCTTGCAGGAAAAGATTTTGGACAATATTGGGATATATTAATAAATGGTGCAGAGCAAGTAAAATATAGTTATTTTGATTCAACAACAGGATATCCCGCTTGGTATATGTTTCGTGACCCTAATACATTTTTTGTGGTTCGTTTTATTAGTCCCTTGGTATTTATTACAGGGCAAAGCTATTTAGCCACTACAATGTTAATGTCATTGTTTTCATATGCTGGTATTTGGCAATTATATAAATTGCTTTTGAATTACTATCATATGGCATTTAAAGAAGTTTCATTTGCAGTATTATTTTTCCCATCAGTAGTATTCTGGGGTTCTGGAATTATGAAAGATACTATTACGCTTTCATGTGTTGCATGGTACACCTATTCGTTTCATCAGGTAGTAATTATGCGTAAACTAAATATCAAATATATAATCATTATGCTGATTTCATCAAGCTTAATTATTGCAATTAAACCTTATATTTTTATGGCTTTAATGCCAGGAAGTTTAATTTGGGGTACTTTTGATTTGGTTAAAAGTGTTAAAAATCAAATAATTAGAGTTTTAATTGCTCCTTTTATTATAATCTCAACCTTTTTTGGAGGAGGGGCTGTTTTAAGTAATTTAAGCAGTAAAATGGGAGAATATGGTTCGGTAGATGCCGCAATTAGTAAGGCAGTTGTTACGCAAAGAGATTTAAAGCGAGAAGAGTATGGAGGAAATTCTTTTGATATAGGAGATTTTGAACCTACAATTGGAGGTATTTTAAGTAAGGCTCCAATTGCTATTGTCTCTGGTTTATTTAGGCCTTTTATATGGGAAGTTCGAAATGGTTTAATGCTTTTATCTGCATTAGAGAATTTATTATTGGTTTATTTGTTGCTTTCGTCGGTTTTTAAGGTTGGATTTTTTAAATATCTTAATATTATTAGAAGCGATCCTTTTATAATGTTTATGATGATATTTTCAATTTTCTTTGCCTTTTCAATTGGCTTAACTACTGCAAATTTTGGAGCCTTGGTTCGCTATAAAATACCTTTGATACCATTTTTGGTTTCCGCAATTTTTATTGTTAATAGGAAGGTTGCGAAGGAACAGATGTTGAGTTGATAAGAAGATTAATAAGATTAGAAGATTAGCTGATTAAAGATTGTAAATATCCGTTTACTGAGCGTTGAAGGCAAGGGAGGTTTAAAAGATAGGTAGATTAGATGATTGAAGATATTCATAAGATTGAAGATTCATAAGATTGAAGTTTGGAATATTATTTTATTTCTGATTTTTGCACAATAATATATCTGAAAATTGCACAATGAAATAGTTGAAATTTGCACAATTAAATTTATTTTTGTACATTTGCTTCGAATAAAATAGCTTGTTATGACCTACATAAGAAGGCTTGTTGAGGAAGATTTGCAAGAGAAGTTATCTACATCGGGTGCGGTGCTTATAAAAGGACCCAAATCTTGTGGAAAAACTGCAACAGCCAAACAATATTCAAAAAGCATATTGGAAATGGATAGGGATATGCAGGTTCCTGTATTTATGGCAACTGACCCTAAACTTTTACTTGTTGGTAATACACCAAGATTGATTGATGAATGGCAAGAGCAACCATCGATTTGGAATTATGTGAGACACGAAGTTGATGACCGCAAAATTAAAGGACAGTTCATTCTCACGGGTTCTTCGAATCCTAATGATAATGTTAAATTACATAGCGGTGCTGGTCGTTTTACGGTTGTGCAAATGGATACAATGACATGGCAGGAATTGGGTTGTTCGACAGGAATAGTTAAAGTTTCAGATTTGCTTTCAGGAATTTCCCCCCATATATATGACACTGGAGTAACGCTTGATTTTATTATAGATAAAATAATTATAGGTGGATGGCCGACTTTATTAAATGAAACCACGAAAAATGGCATCATTATGAATAGGGGATATGTGGATTTGCTTTGTGAAGTGGACATTAGTCGGGTTTCAGGAGCAAAACGCGACCCATTGAAAGTTCGTAGTTTGTTGCGTTCATTAGCTAGAAATACAGCTGCCTTAGTTGATAATAAAACATTGGAGCTAGATGTGAGGATTTCAGATAAAAATGAATTATCAAGAAACACATTGTCTGAATATCTCGATGCTTTATCGCGTCTTATGATATTGTACGAACAGCCTGCATTTAATCCGTACATTCGTTCATCTGCGTCTTTGAGAAAATCACCAAAAAGACACTTGTGCGATCCTTCGTTGGCTGTAGCTGCATTGGGATTAGACAAAGCTGCGTTATTGAAAGATATTAAATATGTGGGATTTTTATTTGAATCCTTAGTAACTCATGAACTCAATGTATATGCTAAAGCTAATGATGCTGGAGTATTTCATTATAACGATTCCTATGGATTGGAAGTAGATGCAATAGTACAAAAACGTAATGGTGATTATGCTGCATTTGAAATAAAGTTAGGTGTTGGGTTTATTGAGGAAGGTGCTAAAAATCTTAAGCGTTTTGTTGATAATATCGATACCGCAAAAATGGATTTACCAAAGTCTTTAAATATAATTACTGGAACAGGAATGAGCCATCGTAGACTGGACGGCATAAATGTTATTTCTTTGGCTTCGTTGGGGAGATAGATTGGGGGGGTGGAAGATTCATAAGATTAAAAGATTTGATGAATGAAGATTAAAAAGATTATAAGATATGAAAATAGAGCGTTTTGAAGACATGGAAGTTTGGCAATTAGCAAGGGAATAAGTCAAATTAATTTATTTGGTTACAAAAGAGGAGTCTTTTGCTAAAATTTTTAGGTTGTGTAGTCAAATTCAAAGTGCAGCCGTTTCTGTTATGACTAATATTGCCGAAGGGTTTGAACGTAAATCAAAAAAAGAGTTTATTCGGTTTTTATATATTGCAAAAGCTTCTTGTGGTGAAGTCCGTAGCTTAAACCCTGATTAAGCATTAGATTTTATTTTACTTTCTTTTGCTTGATCAAAGGAAACAAAAATAAAGAAAAATATAAAGCCCAGCGATGGTCGTTTGTCGCACTAGCTACCCTTCATATGCCCGACCATCCCAGCACCTTCGCACATCGCCATAATATTTACTCACATATTAATTTTGTTAATATTGTGTTCGTGAGTGCTGCGCAGTTTTCAAGCCAACCCTCGCTACGCAGTATTAAGCTTTCAGACTTTTTCTCCTTTTCTTGTTTCTGAAATTGTAATTTATACAGTCTAATTTTCAAGAATTTTCTAATGCGTAGCGTTAGAAAATTTATAACATAAAAACGTCTGTAAATTAATAAAATCAAGTATTTCCAATTGTTAAAAAGTTGATTTTTTTCAATAAAAAATTTCTAATGCGGATTTTGGGTTAAATTATGTCGCTTCTGATGTTGCCTATACTAATAATGAAGTCTCAAGTAAAATTAATGCTGATGCTTCTTTGATATCAAAATCAATTTCTGGGTTTATTAAGTACTTGGAAAATTAATATATTTTAAGATTCATAAGATTAAAGATTCTAAGATTATTGTCAATTAAAACATTCTCTTCCTCTTCAATAAATAAGGATAAAGAACTTCATTAAAATCTTCATTGATATCTACTTCAATGTAATCTATCGAATACTGGGCACATTTTAGTTTTATTTCTTTTGAGTGCTTTTGTATTGCAGTTGTATATTGCTTGCGAATTTCGGCTGGATTTAATTTTAGTTCTTCGCCAGATTCCAAATCAATGAAACGATGAGGCTTGTCTTCAAAAATAAAATAGCTTTCCTTTAGCTTGTCTAGTACATGAAAAAGCAAAACTTCATGCTTGTTATGCCTCAAATGCTGTAGCGCTGAAAATACTTTTTCGTTTTCGTTGATATTATCAAACATATCGCTGAAAATTATTATTAACGAACGTTTATGAACCAATTCAGCAATTTGATGTAATGCGGAAGCGGTATCTGTATTTTGTTTTATTTCAGGTGTTTGTGATATTTTTTCTAATTCATGAAAAATGTAATCGACATGACTATTTGTTGATTTTTGAGGCGTATGAAGCTGTATTTTGTCAGAAAACAAACTCAGTCCTACTGCATCGCGTTGTTTTTTTAATAAATAACTAAGTGCTGCTGCTGCATAAATAGAAAACCCAATTTTAGTATTAACAAAGGAATTTTTTTTGTCAATTTCTGGAAAATACATAGAATTTGAGCAATCGATAACAATCTGAGCTCTTAAATTTGTTTCTTCTTCGTATCGCTTTACAAAAAGTTTGTCGGTGCGAGCATATAATTTCCAATCAAGGTGTTTTGTCGATTCACCCGTATTATATAAGCGATGTTCAGCAAATTCAACAGAAAAACCATGAAAAGGACTTTTGTGAAGTCCTGTAATAAAGCCTTCTACCACTTGTTTGGCAATTAAATCTATTTTGCCAAAGGATTCTATTTTTGATATGTCAATTTTCTCGGTCAATTTGAGTTGAAAGTTTATAAAGTTGAAAGATGCAAAGTCATGTATTCATGAACAATGTTCGTATAACTAGGTGTAAAATTAAATAAAATATTGATATATGGGAGAAATAAAAAAACGCATAGGATTTAATTATGCGTTTTTTTGTTTTTGAGTACTAAAGAACTTAAATAAAATTTCAAATTCGAGGCAATTTCGTTTTTAATTTTATGAGTTTACATTAGTAAATGCGCTGCGCTGAGCGTGAGTCGAAGCGACAAAATAAAAATTAAAATAACGATGAATTTGGAATTTTTGTTATGTTCTTACATTAAGGCTTCTAATTTAGACGCCAACACATTCTTAGGAACTGCTCCAACTTGTTTGTCGGCGATTTCGCCATTTTTTATAAAAAGTATAGTTGGTATATTTCTAATTCCAAATTTTGAGGCGATGCCTGGATTTGAGTCCACATCTACTTTTCCAATAACTGCTCTGTCAGCATATTCAGTTGCTAATTCTTCAACTAATGGAGCTATCATTCTGCATGGTCCACACCATTCTGCCCAAAAGTCAACCAATACTGGTTTGTCTGATTTTAATGCTAATTCATCAAAGTTAGCATCTGTAAATTCTAAAGCCATTTTATTTTGATTTTAAAGTTTATATTTATCGTTGTGTAAATATCACAATTATTTAATTATTATCAAAAACATTACCACAATATTTGTTAGCGACTTTTTGACATGTAAATATAAATTGAAAATTCCTTAATTTATTTCAACTTCTACATTGTTAATTGTCTTCAAGGTATTTATGAAGTTATTGCAAGCGCTGACCTTGAATTTAGTAGAATTCAAATTCAGCCCTAGTTTTTCTTCATGATCGATTATTTGGAATTTCAATTTTGTATTGCCTGGATTTTCTTTTATGGCACTTTGAATAGTTGCAAAGCTTTCGGAAGAAATATCAGATACGCCAATAGTAATAGTAACGGTTTTGACTAATTTGTCTCTTAGTTCAGGCAATAATTCAATTGAATTTATTTTAGGTTCAATAATAAAACTATCATTTCGGGGCGTTTTAACAACTTTACCTTTAATATATAGGTATAATCCTGATTCTAAATAAGGTTTGAATTTTAAATAACTCTCAGACCAAAGCATGAATTGATAGGAAGATTCATAGTCTTCCAAAGTGAAATTGCCAAAAGGTTTGTTTTGTTTCGACATACGATGATTAACCTCCGAAACAACCCCAGCAATGCTAAACTCCATGTTTTCGAGTTTGTCGAGCTCCTTGAAAGCGAGTAAATCAGTATTTGTGAATTTTTGAATTTCAAGTTTATATTCATCTAATGGATGTCCTGAAATATAAAATCCAATAACTTCTTTTTCTCTGCGTAATAGTTCGGTACTCGACCATTTATCAACTTCGGGGAATTGAGGTGAAGTAATTTCTACCTCAATAGAATCGCCAAAAAGAGTTGCTTGTGAGTTTGCTTCCGATTGCTGTACATTATTTGCATGACGTACAATTCGGTCAAGAAATACAGTGCCTTCGCTATCAGGAGCGAAGAATTGTGCGCGATGTTGCGTCCCTAGACTATCAAAAGCACCTGATAACGCTAAAGATTCAAAACTCTTTTTATTACAAGTTCTTAAATTGGCTCTTTTTGCAAAATCAAAAATCGATGTGAATACTCCATTATTCTTTCTTTCTTCCAAAATACTTTCAACTGCATTTTCTCCAACTCCTTTAATAGCACCTAATCCGAAACGAATTTCTCCTTTTTGATTTACA
Source organism: Bacteroidota bacterium (assembly GCA_037139195.1). GTDB lineage: Bacteria > Bacteroidota > Bacteroidia > Bacteroidales > JAHJDW01 > JBAXGW01. Next base: position 5,330 of record JBAXGW010000029.1, on the reverse strand, counting down.
GTGAAACGATAATAGGATTCGTTCACATCTGGACCAAGCACAGGCGTGTTAATTGATTTACATTCTTCCATGTAGAAGGTTACCTTGCTTAAGTCGTTGATATTATGACTTAACACCGCAGCCATGAATTCGGCAGGGTAGTGGGCTTTTAAATAGGCTGTTTGATAAGCAATATAGGCATAGCAAGTAGAATGAGATTTGTTGAACGCATATTCGGCAAACTTTTCCCAATCGTCCCAAACTTTAAGCACTGTTTTTTCACCCATTCCTTTCTTGCCACAACCCTCAACAAATGTAACTTTTAACTTTGCCATCATATCAAGTTGCTTTTTCCCCATTGCTTTACGTAAAGTGTCAGCCTGACCTTTAGAAAAATCAGCCATTACTTGCGAAAGAAGCATCACCTGTTCTTGATATACTGTAATTCCGTAGGTTTCCTTCAAGTGTTCTTCCATGATAGGGATGTCATAAACAATTTCCTCTTTGCCATGTTTACGATTAATGAAATTTGGAATATACTGCATCGGTCCTGGACGATATAATGCATTCATGGCAATTAAATCTTCGAAACGATTTGGTTTTAAGTCCATTAAATGCTTTTTCATTCCGTCTGATTCAAACTGAAAAATTCCACCAGTATCACCTTTGCTAAAAAGTTCAAAAGTTTTTTCATCATCGAGCGGAATATCGTCTACTACAATATCAATATTGTGTCGATTTTTAATATTAGTTACGGCGTCTTTAATAATGGAAAGTGTTCTTAGTCCAAGAAAGTCCATCTTTAACATTCCTACCGATTCTGAAATTGAGCCTTCAGCTTGTATTACAGGCATTTCGGAATCTTTTGCACGAGCAAGAGGAACGTGGTTCTTTAAATCTTCTGGCCCAATGATAACACCACAAGCGTGAACACCTGTTCCACGAACTGAACCTTCGAGTATTTCTGCGAATTTTAGGGTTTTCTTTATTAAATCAGAACCGTTTTCTTTTTCATTTTTAAGTTCAGGCGATTTGTCAATAGCGTCTTTTAAATTTTTAGCTCTATCATCAATAAGCTTAACTAGTCGGTTGGCTTCTTGAAGTGGTAATTTCAGAACACGGGCAACATCTTTAATTGAAGATTTGGTTGCCATGGTACCAAATGTAACAATTTGAGCAACGCACTCTTTGCCATATTTGTTTGTTACATACTCAATAACACTTTGTCTTCCGTCATCATCAAAGTCGATATCCACATCGGGCATTGAAATACGCTCAGGATTTAAAAAACGCTCAAACAGTAATTGATATTTTAGTGGGTCGATATTGGTTATTCCAACGCAATAAGCAACAGCAGAGCCAGCAGCCGAACCACGTCCAGGGCCAACTAAAACGCCCATTCTTCGTGCTTCGGCAATAAAATCCTGAACAATTAAAAAATACCCCGGAAATCCCATGTATTTAATAATTGAAAGTTCAAAATCGAGGCGTTCTTTTATCTCAGGTGTTATTTCACTGTATCTTTTGTTTGCACCAATCCAAGTAATATATTCTAAATAAGAAAATTCAATTGCGATAAGTAATTTGGCGTCGAAAGTTTCTTTATCAAGCGTTTCACCTTTTTCTTCTGCAATTTTGTTGATATCAGCCGTAAGAGTTTCAATATCAGGATTAAAATCTTCTGGTATCGGGAATTTTGGTAAAATTACATCTCTGGTTAGTTTGTAGTTTTCAATCTTGTCAACGATTTCTTGCGTATTTGTAATGGCTTCAGGCAAATCTTTAAATAGTTCAGCCATTTCTGCTTGTGTTTTAATGTATTCATTGCCTGTATAGCGCATTCTATTTGGGTCGTCGAAATCTTTGCCAGTATTTAGACAAACTAAAATATCATGAGCCTCAGCATCTTCGGCATTCACATAATGAGTGTCGTTGGTAGCAATATATTTTACATTATATTTTTCAGCAAGCAAAAGTAAGCCATTGTTAACCATTGTTTGTTCTTCAATTCCCAGACGTTGCATTTCTAAATAGAAATCATCGCCAAAAATATCAAGGTATTCTTTTAGAACAAGCTCTGCTTGTTCAATTCCTTTGTTCATGATAGTTTGAGCTATTTCGCCTCCTAAACAAGCCGAACTGGCAATTATTCCTTCGCAATATTGACTTAAAAGTTCTTTGTCGATACGAGGTGTATAATAAAATCCTTCTAAGTGACCTAGAGAACAAAGTTTTGATAAATTATGATATCCCAATTTGTTTTTTGCCAATAAAATCAAATGGTATCCACTGCGATCGTCCTTCCCATCTTTTTCAAATCTGCTTTTTTCGGCAACATAAACCTCGCAACCAACAATGGGTTTAATGCCTTCTTTTTGAGCTTTATTAACAAATTCAAATACTCCATACATATTACCATGATCGGTTATTGCAAGAGCTTTCATATCATAAGATTTCGCAGTTTTAAGAAGTTTTCCAATTTCGGCTGCGCCATCAAGAATTGAATATTGAGTATGAACGTGTAAATGAGTAAATTCAGGCATTGTGATAAAAATATTTAGGTTGAAAAAGGTTTAATACAAAGATATGTTGAATTGATATACTGATTTTAATTGTTGAAAAAAAAATATATTAGTTTGTAAAGTTGCAAAGTTCATTGAGTTGCAAAGTTTATAAAGTTGTAAAGTTTGTAAAGTTGTATAGTTTGTAAAGTTGTAAAGTTTATAAAGTTCATAAAGAACCTCTGATATGCCAATAAAACAAGTGTTTTCAATGGTTTCAGAGGCAAATTAGGGGCTAATATTTAGTTTTTCATTGTATTTTATTATAATCGGGGTCGCTTAATTGCAAAGATACTATAAGATTTATTGATGAATCAAATTCAATATCATAAAATAAATCAATTGGAATTTCATTTTCCTTGTCATAATCTCTATAAAATCGAAACCACTTTTTAAATCCTCTAGTTTCTTGTAGATTTAATTTTCTATATAAGAATCTGCTTAAAATTCGTGGGTCTGATGTTCGTGGTGGAATAGTTTCTAATTTTTTGAATGCTAAAATAAATGAAGACAAATCTTTGTCATCTTGTTTATCTGTAAACATTAAAAATTCAAAAAAATCCATAAAAGCAAATTATTTTCTTTTTTGAAAAATTTTCCTTTGAAAAAAATTTAATTCATAATAAAGTGCAAAATCATAAATTTTTGATATAAGATTAATTCTTAATTTATTAAATTCATAAATAAAATTTGTTTCAGAACTATAAAGAGAATCAGTATAAGTAAAAATAATATTCTGAAGTTCATCAATATCCATGTTTGGATAAATATTTTTTATTTCAATAAATAGAAGAGTTAAATCAGAAAATGAATTAGAAATTTTCATTTTCCCTTCTGAGTTGATGTTCTCATTCAGTAGGCTCTTAATGTATTCAAGATTTTCAACAATTAATTCTAAACATAATTTTTTGAATTTTTCATATTTTATTTCTGTTTTTTTAGCTTCATATACTGCATAATATGTAATGAAAACTGCAAAAGCTGAAACTGCAAATGACGCAATAGCCATTAAATCAGACGAACTTGATTCGCTACAAGACTCTTTTATATAGTAATAATCAAACATTAAAAATAGCGTCAAGAATTGTCAAATTTTTTTCAATGTGCTTTTTGAAATATTCATTTGCTTTAAATGTAAAAAAAGATTCTACTCTTTCTTTCGTTTTGTATTTTCTAAATAATTCACTAAATAATCCTTTCCAAAATGAGTCATTGATTGCCTTAATATAATTATCATCAATAACTATTTTAAATTTACTCCCTTTTGAAATTTCGTCAACAATGTTTTTTTTCTGTGCATAACCTTGTCCAAATGTTCTGCCAGAGATAGAATCAGTTTTAGGGGGAGACACTAATTCTGTGAGATTTAATTCAATTTCTTTTGAATTCATTTCTAAATATTTAAGGGGATTCTTGTTTCAATTATAACACCAGGGAAAATGTACTTTGCATTTTTAACATAATCCTTATCTGGCTTCATGAAAATATCATTTTCTTTATTAAACGCCAAAATTCTTCTATCTCTACCTAAAACCTTCATTTGACTTATTCTATACTTATTATCAATTTTAATTACTGTTTGCCCAGATATAAGTGTTATTTGAGAATCAGAACTTAATTCAAAACAGTGTTCAATAAAGTCAATCAACCCATGCCCTCTAGATATATCATCACTAAGCACAGAACTTATACCCTCCTGAATTGCAAGCAAAGTTAATGCATTTTCACGATTAAACTCATTTTTAATGCTAAAAAATTTTTGTTTAGTATGATTAGATATAATCTCATCTTTAAATTTTTCGACATAATCAGGAAGTTTATTGTCATTTAAAGTTTCACTAATAGTTTTACCGAAATTATAAATCATAATTGTTGCAATTTTATTTATCTTATCGAAGATGCCGCACAAGTGACCATATTGGGCAGTAGGTGCATGAAGTAGGATATTGTCAAAATGTTCCGAAATTGCAGAATCAATCGCAGTATGCTGGGGGTACGTAAGTTCTAGTGAATTATCCTTTTGACTATCTCGCAGACCTCTTTCAATCAAATCTCTAATTTCTTTGGATTTGACAATGTGTTCTTGCCTAGCTAATTTATCATCTGAACGATTAATTTTAATTTTATTGTTTACAATATATGTATATTTGTTTTCTGACGTGTTAGTTTTAAAAGATTTGAGGTTTGTCAAAATTTCAGTCTCAATTGAAGGCAAATTGTTTAATTTTAGAGACCAACACTTTGATTTGGCTATCTCCCAACAAAATGTGTCAATGAAATATAATGCACCTACTAGATTGTTACCTTCTTTATAATTTAATATTAAAAATTCATGATTTTTTCTAGCATTTTGAATAAGATTAAGTAGTGTTCCGAAAACTTTATCCGAATTATCAAATAAATTGAAATCTTTAGTAAGTTGAATTACTTTTGAGTTATTTTTCCAAATATTTTTAGAGTTTAAATTAAAAAACTTGAGAATGTTCTCATCTAGTTTTAAGGAATTTGTATCATTCTTATTCACACTATCTTTCTTCTTGTATGATTTAAACTTGTTTTTTTGCTTTTGTTTTTGTTTTTGTTTTTTCTTTAATCTAAATGATTTTTTTGCTTTTCTTGTATTTTTATTGTCAGAACAAAATATTACAATTTTCATAATGTTATCATTAATGTCGTAGTAGAAATTGGCATTTGATTATCCACAAATATAGAAAAATATTTTAGGAAAGCGTATTATTTACTCCGCCTGATTTTTCAATATAGCTTTAATCGGATTAAAGAACCTTTCAA
>JBAXGW010000028.1:0-53479 GCA_037139195.1 Bacteroidota bacterium | reverse complement strand
AAAAGGAAGGAAGATTTATATCCTCCTTCCTAATTTTTTTAACCGGACAACAATGTAACAAAAAACGAAAAGCCACAATTTCAATCGTGGCTTTTCGTTTATTTTTAATCGCTAATTCCAATTTTCATTAATGCTTTACAACCCTAATAATGCTTGAATTATTATTGGTATCATAAATTTTCAATATATAAATACCATTCGTTAAACTATTCAAATTCAATGGAATATTATTCATTCCTGAATTAACATTTTTATTTATTGAATTCACTTTGCTACCCACAATATCAAATACATCTATTGTTACACCATCTGCATTTAACATTTCTAAATTCAAGGTAAAATTACCATCACTTGGATTAGGATATACATTGGCTTTCATTTTACTAGCATTTTCTTCAACTGCACTATTTATCGAAACGAAAACATTATCTAAATATGCATTATCTAATATAAACGGCACGAAAATAGTTGTATCTGAAGATATATTTCTTGTTTCAAATGTTAAAGTAAACTTAGTTCCTGCGTAAGAATCTAAATTGACATAATGCGTTAAATATGGATCAGAACCGTTTGTTGTAGGATTGTATGTACCTCCTATCTGATTATTATTTACTAAAACTCTAAAATTACTTGCCATCGTATAATCGCCAGCACCTAAATATTGTGAATACAAAGTACCACCGTGTGTTTGTTTTAAATCAAACTTTAAATTAGCAGTATTCCAACTAGTTGCATCAATACAAAAACTAACTTTTGCTGATAACATTTCATTTACACTCCACATATCCATTCCGGCTTGAGGCATTTGTAGTTCATTAAAATAATTAAAGGCGTTTCCACTGGTCATTTTCAATCCTTTACCACTCCCATTCGCAGCTTGAGTTGCAAGAACTACTTTCCCATATTTATCTGTATTCACCATATAATAATCAGTGTCGCTTGCGTTTTGAAAACCAATACTTTGATTTAAAATTGAAGGAACTTTAATTTGAATATTTTTTAATGTGTCATTTCCATTTATGGTATCAACATCAAATTCGGTCCAAACACTAATTGTATTTGACAAAGTGGAAAAATTACCTTTTGTATTGAACGAATACAATATTTCATCGTTAGGATACATATTCTGAATAAGAGTATATGGCTCAACAACAGCAGATCCAGCATTTAATTTATAACCTAAATCAATAACTGAACCTGATGCCAATGAATCGCAACCTAAAAATTTGAATTTAACAACGACAGTTTCAGCATTGGTTAATCCACAACCCGATTGAGGGCTTAGCAACTCAACCATTTTCATATCAATATTTTGTTGCAATAAATTATTAAATTTATATCCAATAATTGAATCATTATATTGATTTAAACTACTCGACATTTTTGAATAAACATTTATTGTATGAACTCCAAGTGCACTAAAATCAACTGGCGTATGAAACGTAAAATTCAAAGAATCTCCTCCTATCCATGGGCTTGACAACGTTAAAGTATCTAAAAGCAAAGAACCATTATCCGCTTTATAAGCTAAAGGAATTTTTGTTCCAACTAACAAAGTAGTATCACAACCATTAAAAAGAAGTTTAATTTCTATACTTGCAAAACCAATACCACAAGCTGTTGTTGGACTTATAACATCTAACACATATATTTTATTATTAGACCTAGGATATCCAACACCTACAGCGTACCATGCTTCAGCAACAGCTTTATATTCAATAGAGCATTCGCCATATAAATCTTTTGCCGCTTCTAAAGATGCCTGATAAGCATCCATATATTGTGATGATTCGGTTAAATAAACACTCAGCATTCTGTATACAATTCGCTCTGCCTTGTTCATCCCAATACCCTGAATTTGATAACTTACATTATTATCATTAACACCAGTATCTCCTACTGCAAGCAAATAAAACCAATAATTACCTACACTATTATTTTGATGCACACCACCATTATCTGTCGTGGAATCTGTTTGCCAGTATTCACCCAAATAGGTTGTTGGCTGTTGGTTAGCTTTTGGATCCACCATTGATCTAAATGCGGGGCCAATATCTTCTCCCATAGTATAATTTGGAGTAGCGTCGCCAAAAAACTCGATGCAAGTAGCGAAAATATCACTCATAGCTTCATTTAAAGCACCCGATTCATCCTGATATATAAGATTTGCAGTATGCTCGGTAACGCCATGTGTAAACTCATGACCGCATATATCTAAAGAAGTAAAAGCAGTATATGACCCACCACCATCGCCAAAAGTAAGACTTGAGCCATCCCAAAATGCATTTTGAGTATTAGTTCCATAATGAACATAATTAATAATTTTTGAACCTAAGTCATCATAACTATTTCTGCTATGCACTTGATTATAATAATTATATGAAACTGCTGCAGCCCAGTGCGCTCCATTTGCAACTTGGTCAACAGTCCAATTATTAGTGGTATTTGTAATATCTACAGCAGCAGTATTGTCCATTCCATTATTTAAAGAATAGGTTTCAATACCGTTTCCATGAGTTGTTTCTCTTAATCTAAAGGAATTAGGACTAATAGAATCAACTCGTATAGTCTGAACTCCGTTATACTTAGTTGTTGCCACTCCAGGAACATCTACATTTTTTAATGTATTTATTTTATTAATCACCTGACCGTTAAGTGCATCAATAAAAAACATTTGTTTGCTAAGTGGGTTAATTGCATACACCTCAACTTGATATGCTAATTTAAACGAACTAGCATTAGCCTTTGTATTTCTAGAATACCAAACTAATTTAGCTTTCGGATAATAAGTAGCATTATTATCATTTTTTGCACTCTTAAGCATTTGTTCAGCTTTAGCATCTTCCCATTTATATTTTGTTGCTGCTACTATAACTAAAGCATTATTTATAGCTTCTTTTTCTGATAATATGGGCGAAGATGATTTATTTAAACCTTTAATAATAAAGCCGTTCATAGTTTTAACTCTATTATTTTCTTCATGAACAGCAACAACAGAACCAAATATTGGCAACCCTTTATAATATTGTTGATATTTATAATGTTTTTGACCCAATTTATCAGTTGATACTGAAGATAGATTCATTTTATCATCAGCACCTAAACTGAATTCCGATTTGTAATTTTCAAAAAGCTGACTTGCATTAACCGAAACATTATTATTGAATGTTAACCAATTAGAATTTTGGTCGAAACGAGCAATTTTTGTAAGAGCCTTTTCTTGAGCAGTTAATGGTTTGTTTTGGGCAAATAATGTTGTTCCCAATAACAACAATGCAACGAGTGATAAATGTAGTTGTTTTTTCATATTACATAGTTAGTTTTAGTCTTTCGGAAGCAATTTAACTATAAGTTTTATATTTTCAACTATATTAAGTAAAATTAACAAAAACACCAAAGCTACTAAAATATTAAAAATCAATTATTTGATAAATACTACACTTGCAATGATAGTTTTTTTTATACTAATGATAAAAATACGAATACAAAAAAAAGGAGATTAACTCCTTTCTTTTCTGCAAAATCAAAAAAAAACATTTATTAAAAAAACTACCTTTGAATAAATACTTTAGAAACTGAACTTTTAGAATCAGTTTTCACTTTAACAAAGTAAAGACCATTTTCAAGATTTGAAACATCAACTTTTGAGTTTTCCACATTAGAAAGAACAAGTTGACCGATATTATTAAAAATATCTACACTCGCTTTATTAGCATCAAATCCTTCTATTATAATAAAATCCTGAGCAGGATTTGGATAAACCATTGCTGATTCGCTATTAATTTCAGGCACAGAAACATGACCTAAAGGATAAATATCAACAACAGCGCCTTGATCGCCTGTAAAATCACCATTACCAGAATTCAAACTAGTGAAATAGAAATACCCATTATTAGCTCCACTCCAACCCCAATTAATATGAAAATAACTTGAATCTTGATATCCGTCTAACACAAATGCATGACCACCAGCTGGACCTGAACCAGAATATAAAACTGGCAACCCTATATTCAATTGATACATCATCATAGCATCCCATTGAGGGTTAGGGTAAATAGACCTTTCAATATATTTAACGGCTGGTGAATAACTAAAATATTGAGCTAATGCCGAAGGAACTCTATCTGTAAAAGAACCAGAACCATCAGGACCATACATCATTTTCACAGAGACACCACAATGATATAATAAAGTTGAAACAGCTATTTTGCTAGTTGAATTTGATTTAGTTGGCATATTTGTCCATTCATAATTTGTAATTGCAAAATTAGCTTCAACCTTGCCATAGTTATTCGCAAACATAGGCGGAATATGCTGGTAAGCGTAACCACTATTACCGTGCTCAGGATAATTCCAAAATTTCATAATTTGACCCATCGCTGTAGCAACACAACCAACTAAGGCATGTCCATCTGGACCTAGAGAATCTAAAGGACATAATGCATTGTAATTATTTGCCTGATCCCATTTTGTTGTTATCATTGGAGCTTTATCTAACAATTGTTTTTTGCCCGATTTATTTTCAAGCTCAGCCCAGGCATTATTTTTACTATTATCTATTGATTTATTTTGCAAGGCAAAACTTATTTGTTTATAATACCCATTCATCCAAGCATTAAACGAAGGACTAGCAAATTCTATAAAATCATCTTCATAAGAATATCCAATAACTGGTTGTAGATTATCATCTGCCGACATGATAACAAAACCTTTTGGCAACAATGAAAACACATAACACAATGGCTCTTTTGTATTTTCATCTTTTATTTCTTTTAATAAAGAAATAGAAAAATCTGATTTTTCGGTTATATCAGAACGCTGATATAAAAAATTTACAGCTGCTTGCTTTGCTTTTTCTGCATTGATACTTTTAGCATTTAAATTAAAAGAAATTATACAAAGCAATAATGGAATAAAAAAAGTACTTTTTTTCATGGCATTTTTTAGTTAGATTCGGTTCAAATATAATATATTAATTTTTAATATTTATCGCGAATAAGTATTCGGATATATAAATAAAGTTAACGGTATATATTAATCAGTTTACGGCAAATGCAAACATAGCAAAATAATTTAAAATCCAAAAAAATATTATACGAATGAATTTCATTTACATTTAAATATTTTGGCAAAAGACAAAAAATCATTGCATATTTGTATTTGGATAAATATTAAGAACTATGAAAACTAATAAAATTTCAAAATACTCATTATCAATATCATACATCATCATACTACTAATAAGTGCTTGCAAAAAAGAGGAAACGCTAACTCCAACAAGTCCAGCATCTCAAAACCCTAACAACACTAACAATACCAGTGATACAACTTTTATTATTGATATAAAAGCCAATGGCGAAAACTGTTTTTATTTAACAAACAAAGGAACTGTTTTTTTTGCTACACCAACCTTTAGTTCAAATGGAACTATCATTACACACCATAGAATTAAAGGGCTATCGCATATAAAAAAAATTGCAGCAGCACAATACAGCACTAACACAGACAACTATGAAGGCATGGCACTTGATAGCAGCGGCACTATGTTTGTTTGGAACGTTGACCCAACTGTTGGATGCGATTCAGCAATAACAAGTCCTTATATGTCGGATTTGGGAGGCAATTTAATCATAGATATCGCAGCTGGAGGTTCCGAATCAGGAAGCTATTTTGTATTGGATAACAACGGTGATGTTTGGGGATGGGGTGATAATTCAAAATACCAAATGGGAAATGGAACAATAACATACCAACTACTTCCTACTATGATAGGAATTCCAAAAGGAAACGTACCTGCCACACAATTATCGGCTGGCACAATGCAAGCAATAGCAAGCACCAACTCTGGTTTAGTTTATCAATGGGGCACTATTAGCTTTCAAACAAATGAAGTATACACTCTTCCAGCAAACATTGCATCGCTTTCTAATATTAATAAAATCCATGCAGGAGATAATTACAATCTTGCATTTAACTCAGTAACATCAAAACTTTATATATGGGGACATGTTACAAATGGTTATATCCCAGATATTACAAACCCAAAAGCATTTAGCGCAGGTGCTGAAACCTATTTCAATCCTATGTATATATTGAATGATGGCACACTTATGCAAACTGGATTTGATATGGGCACCGGAAATCCAACAGCCGCAGAAGTTGTTCCTTCTCTTGCTGCTTACAAATTTAACCTATTAGCATTAAGTCGCAGAGCCTTTTTTGTTACAAATACAGGAAAACTATTAGTTGAAACTAGTTCGGGAACAACTCCGTACGAAGTTTACAATCCATTTAGCGAATAAACATAATTTACTAAAGAACAATTAATCGAAGCACCCTTGTATCTTTTGATGAAATTAATTTAACAAAATAAACACCGTTTAAATCTAAAATATCTAACGAAATATTATTTTTTCCAATTATCGCATCAATTTTTCTAGAATGCACTAATCTTCCATTAATATCACAAACATTTAAGCTAACTTCTTCATTTTTATCAACAACAAATTCAATCTTGCAATTATCTTGAGCTGGATTTGGGTATATGATTATATTATTTTGTTTATCAAGAGCGTTTAAACTAGTATATGATTTAGAGCTTTCCAACAACATTGCCATGGATATTTTAGTCATTTCAACACAATAATCCATATTCATACTACCAACAACATCAGTAATTTTGTGATAATTAGGATTATACGCAAATTCATCAAAATGCAATGTTTGAAACCCATTTTCATAAAAAGGATGAGAATCTCCCCATGAATTATTAATTAGAATTAAAGGGGTTATTAAAGAATAACTTTCGGCTATATAACTAGAATAATCCTTTATCCAAGTCATCCCAGTAAAACAATTAAAATGAGAACGCCAATTACTAGTAGTTTTATCATATCCAATCATATCATTATTGGCAATAAATTTAATTTTCTCATTATTTGCTTTTGCTTTTTTTGCATAGAAACTGCTACCCGATTCTGTAGAAAACAGAATTAATTCTTCAGCAGCAAAAGCAATAAATTTAACAGACATTTCTGGTTGATAATTTCTATTTTTGAAAACCCTTGCTATTTCTATAGCCGCAGCAATCCCAGATGCATCGTCATCTGCTCCTGGTGTTTTTCTAACTAAAGCACTATCAGAAAAGGAATCATAATGAGCTCCGACAATACAAATACTATCAGGATACTTCACCCCTTGCAGTGTTGCCACCACATTATACTGCCAAGTAGTATCTTGGATAACAATATTATAAAAATAATCAAAATTAGAGATAGTTAAAAATGAATCAATCACAGTATTTTCATACCCCATTTTAATATACTTATCCTTAATAAAATTAGCAATCGATTTTCTGTTGGTATCCAACATAAAGCGAGTTTGAAAATTTTGAAGCGATTGAATTGTGCTTCTAATACTATCTTTGTTTATTTCGTTCAAATAATCATATACTAACGAATCTATTTTATTGCCTGCACTAATTTTGCTATTAATATGATTTTGAGCAAAAACCACTCCCGAAAAAAGAGACATAACTACGACTAATATTTTAGCTTTCATATCTTCTTTTTTTAATTAACTATAAGTCTTAGCACTTTACTTTCAGCATTTGATTCTACTTTAACAATATAAACTCCGCTATTTAAATTATTGCTATCAAGCAATATGTCGTTTTTACCACAAAATACATATATTGTTTTTTGAGCAACTTCACTCCCATTTATATCATATATTTTAATCTTTATTTGCTCATTTAATTTTGAAAAATATTCTAATGTGCAATTTTGTTTAGCAGGATTTGGGTATAGTTTACAGGGCAATATGTTTTTATCTTCTTCAATACCAACATTTATCGTGTTTTTTTGAATAAGCCAAAAATTGGGATCTACAACAACAGAAGTAACTGTTTTTGGGAAATATAGTTTAAATATTTCATTATTTGTAGCATGATATAAACGAACAATAGTATCGCCTGATGCTGTTTTTAGTTTTACATCAAAATGTGTTTTAAACAAAGGAGTAATTGTTGTTGACGTGGTTTGATTTGAAAAAATAGTTACTGTGTCACTTGTCTGACTCCAATTAATATTGAAAGTTGGATAGCCTTCTCCATAATACCATTGATTAAAAAAATCGGTATAATCTGCTCCTGTAGTCGCCTGTGCAACCTGTTTGAAATCTTCGCCAGTAGCAACAGAATAAGCATAAGTAGATAAAAAGTTTTTTAATACTGCGAAAAACATTGAATCGCTATTAATTTCGTATCTTAAAGTATGTAGAATTGATGATCCTTTCTTATACTGTAATCTATAATCCAACACATTATTCTCATTAGAAACCAATAAATCCGACACGTAAACGCTTCCATTTGGAAGTAACATTACTTCAGAATGAGCATTTTGAATCCAATAGTCGGCTTTGGACTGAGATTCCAGATTTTGTAAAGCAACGTATTCCATATAGGATGCAAATCCTTCATTTAACCATATATAATTCCATTGTTCGCAAGTTACGTAATCGCCAAACCATTGATGCCCAAACTCATGTGCTACATACCAGAAATAATATGAACCACCATAGTTCATAGAAGTTGTATCCATTGCTTGGTAACCTATCGTGCACATTGTTTGATGTTCCATAGCACCTAGAGGTGATCCTATTACACAATATCCATATTTTTCATTTTCAAAAGGGTATGCTCCTATTAGTTGAGAATATAAATATATCAATTGTTTGGTTTTATTAATCGCTTTTATGTGGTCTAGATAATAATTTGAATTGGGGAATAATAGATTTTGTAATAAAATTGAATCCTGACCAGCAGAAAGTGGAGCATAAGTTACATATTCTTGAAAAGGACCAACAGTAAAAGAAATTAAATAAAAGACAGTTGGGTATTTTGTTTCCCATTTATTTTTTACCTTTCCACCTAATAATGATTCGGTTGATTTTAGAATACCATTTGAGCCCGACTTATTTGCTGAATCTGTTGTTATAAAAAAAGTTACCGAATCGGCTTTGTCTTTTAAAACTTGTTTACAAGGCCACCATACTTTCGCCCATGTGGGTTCAGAAAAAGTATAAGTGTGTTTTACTCCAGAATAATTGTCTTTAGTAATTCCATTATAATTTGTTAGACTACTTGCACTCCCATTACCATGGTAATAAATTTGAACAGAAAACATTTGATTTTGAGAGATAGGGTTTAACAAAGGCAAATAAACAAGGTCGTTTTTATGTTGAAAAATATTAGAAACGCCATTTACAAAAACAGAATCAACCACCATATATGTTTGATTAACTGTAATAGTATCAATTAAATCAACAACAAAAGTATCTAAAATACTTGCTGTTACGTTTGCATTAATAGTTACGTTTCCTTTGATTTCTGCCGACAAATTACTAATTTCCAAATCTAATATATATTGTTTTACATCATATTTGTTTTCTAAAATATTCTGTGCTGCAACAAATTGAGACAAGAAAATTAATAAGACTAAGATTAAATATTTGTTTTTCATGTTTTTTTTAATTAATTACCAATCTAACCACCTTATTATCCATAGAAGTTTCTATTTTAACTATATAAACTCCGCTATTTAATTCATTGGTGTTAAGCGAAATAGTGTTTTTGCCAATTATAGTATTTGCTTTTTTAGTAATTACAACTCTTCCATTTATATCATAAACACTCACAATTATTGCTTCATTTTTATTGCTGGTATATTCTACTTTGAAATAATCATTTGCTGGATTTGGATATACTTTCAATGTGTTTTCTAAATCACTTTTCTTTTCTATGCTTGCGAATATGGAGCCACAAGGTGTTCTTTCTGCTTTAAAATAGCTTCTTAAACTATCCACGCGAGCTTGCATTATTGGCAAAGCAGCTAAGCGACTGGTATCCGAATAGTTTCTATTATAAGTATATGCAAGCTCAAAGTGCTGAGTAGCACCGGGCAAGAATGTAAAACCGCCACTAGACATCCAGCCTTTTCTGTCATAAGGCACATTACCAGAGGTTATTTCTGTCCAGTTTTTATCAACTGTTGGTATTAAGCCAGCAGTTCCCCAATTATATAAATCAGAAAGTCCTGGATATAAAAACTTACATGCATCATTTGAGTTTGAATATAACAACCTTGTGCTATCGTCATATATGGCTTGCAAGGCATTGTAACCCTTCATTGTTTCGCTAATATTAAGATTTGGGATTGTATCAAATGGATCAGATTTTGCCATTTGTGAAACAAAAAAATCCATTCCATGCTCTTCATTATCAATAATTCCATCGTTATAACCAAAGCCATTTGCTATTTGCAGTGGGTCGTTTGAAGCATCATCCAAACCGTTCTCACTAACTTTAGGCCCTCTTAATATAGCAATGCTTTGAATAGGTGGATTCGCTCCATAACTATAAACTTCTCCATTTCCATCTTTGGTAGCTCCATTATATCCATACATTGTGCTTCTTAATACATCACAACCCATATAGTCATCTCGAGAATCTCCAATATCAAAATCATTAAAAGAAGCAATATATGTCTTGTTATAGGTGTTAGTTGAACGATTTATTATTGTATAATCAATAAATATCGAATTATATAATGCTGAATCACCTGAGCAGTCGAAGGCATAAGCCATCACTTGAATCTCCATACCAAGAGGCAAGCCGCCTGTTTGTGAATGAATTCCACCTTTATCGTTAACAACATAAAACATTGCTTCGTCTCCTTTTATTTTAGGATAATCTAAATGTTGTGGTTCATAAATTCCATCTTGGTCAACATCTACAAAAGGTGCTATATTGTTTGCGTAACCAGCACCACCATGAGCAGGCCAATTAAGAATTGCTTCTGGAATAACGTAGTTGGGATAAGCTGATGGATTTGCTTGGTATGCCATTAATGCATCTATTTGCGAAGAGTTAACTTTCCAAGAACGATTATATAATGCCATAGTTAAAGAATCAGTACCGGAGTCGTCTATTTTCAAAGGACCTTGATAAAAATCAATTCCATAGTTGCCGTACGTATCTGCGGCAAAACATAACTGATTGTCGGATGAACGAATGCCAGCAATACACAACGTTGAACAAAACATTGTTCCTTTCCCACTTCCTTTCGGGGCATAAAAATGAGCTGTATAATTTTGATCCCAAAAGTTAATGTTATTAGGATTTATTAATGCATTAATATTCGAAATTGTTAAGCTATCAGGTAGCGTAGATACAAATTTAATAACTAATATCGCAACATTCGACTGATTGCCATTTTCGTCGTTAATTCTATACACTATATTTCTTGTTTTTGTTTCGTATCCGCTATTGGGTTTGACAAAAATTGAAGAATTATTGTATTGGACACCAGAAGTAGACACAAACGATATATATATATAGAATCTCCCTCGGCATCAACATCGTTTGAAATCACGTTTACAGTATGCATTTCGCCTTTGTGATAAATAGTTATAGTGTCGTTTACAGCTACGGGAGCTGTGTTTTGCGCTTTAGCAAAAGATAAAGCAAATAATGCTAATAAAAAAAAGTATATTTTTCTCATATATAATTTATTAATAAATTAAACAAAGCTAGCCCATTTAAGAGCTAGCTTATTCTCAACAAACTAGTTAACAACCAGTCTAACAACCTTGTTTTCTGAATTTGATTCTACTTTAACAATATAAACTCCGCTATTTAATTCATTTGTGTTAAGCGATATTGAGTTTTTACCAATTATGGTATTTGCTTTTTTAGCAATCACAACCCTTCCATTTATATCATAAACACTTATTATTATTGCTTCACTTTTTTCGCAAATATACTCTATTTTGCAAAAATCTTTTGCTGGATTTGGGTACACTTTCAAGCTATTTTCTATATCATTTTTCTTTTCTATACTTGCGAATATGGAGCCACAAGGTGTTCTTTCTGCTTTAAAATAGCTTCTTAAACTATCCACACGTGCTTGCATTATTGGCAAAGCAGCCAAGCGACTTGTGTCTGTATAATTCCTATTGAATGTATAAGCAAGTTCAAA
The DNA here is from genome assembly GCA_037139195.1 of Bacteroidota bacterium. Classification (GTDB taxonomy): domain Bacteria; phylum Bacteroidota; class Bacteroidia; order Bacteroidales; family JAHJDW01; genus JBAXGW01. Next base: position 41,441 of record JBAXGW010000028.1, on the reverse strand, counting down.
GTGTTGGGTTGCTCCAGGCATGAATGTAAAACCGCCACTTGTCAATAAACCTCTTCTATCGTTAGGCACATTAGCTGCGGTTATTTCTGTCCAGTTTTTGTCAGCAGTTGGTGCAACTCCACCTGTCCCCCAATTATAAGTATCAGATAATCCTGGATACATATATTTACAAGGTTCACTTGCACCAGATGTTATGTGTCCATTTTCACCATACATAAGCGAAGTATTATCTTTCCATTTCGATTGCAACAAATAATAATATTGATTTACACTGTCGGGATCTGTCATTGGCTCAACTGTCCCATTAGTCATATTATTATAACACATAAATCCATCCATCCCATGCTGCTCGTTATCAGTTATTCCATCACTATATCCATTTCCATTTGAAGCTATACTTGGGTCGTTAATTAAATCATCTTCGTTATTTGCATCTCTGTATGGCCCTCTTAAAATGGTGATACTTTGAATAGGTGGATTTGAACCATATATATCATCTATCGATTTGCCATTATAGCAATAAACTGTGTTTCTCATCACATCGCTTCCAATAAAATCATCGAGTGCGCTACCTAAATCAACATCATTTAAAGAACCAAAGAAAGTGTTATTATATGTTTTTACAGATCGATTGATGATGGTATAATCAATAAAAATAGAATTAAACAAGGCTGAATCAACCGAACAATCAAAGGCATAAGCCATAACTTGTATTTCAACACCTAAAGCCGTTCCACCCGATTCTGTGTGAAGTCCACCTTTATCATTTACTACATAAAAGATTGCTTCATCTCCTTTTATTTTTGGAAAATCAAGATTTTGAGGTTCATAAATCCCATCTTGATCAACATCTTCAAAAGGTGCTATATAGTTTGCGTATCCTGCGCCACCATGAGCTGGCCAATTAAGAATGGCTTCTGGAATTACGTAATTAGGAAAAGCTGATGGATTTGCCTGATATGCTCTTAAAGCGTCAATTTCTGAAGAACGAACTTTCCAAGAACGATTATACAACACCATTGTTGCAGAATCTGTTCCCGTACCATTTGTTTTCAATGGACCTTGATAAAAATCGACTCCATTTGAATGATATGAATCTGCAGCTAAATGGATAAAACCGTTTTCTAAACCACTAATCCATAACGCCGAATTAAACATTGTTCCCTTTCCACTTCCTTTAGGTGCTTCAAACTTTGCATCACCTTGCATATCCCAAAAGTTATTATTATTAGGATTTATTCGTGCATTAATATTCGAAATTGTTAAGCTATCGGGAAGCGTTGAAATCAACTTCACAACCAATGTTGCTACATTCGACTGATTACCACTTTCGTCTTTTATTCTATATAATATTTTTTTTATTTTTGTTTCATATCCATTTAATGGTGTAACAAAAAGAGAAGTACTACTGAATTGAGCTAAAGGTGCCCATGAAATGTATATAGAATCGCCTTCAGCATCTACATCGTTTGTAATCACATTTACAGCGTGCGTTTCACCTTTGTGATAAATAGTTATCGTGTCGTTTACAGCAACTGGAGCTGTATTTTGCGCCTCAACATAAGATGTCATTGAAAGCAACAAACATGCAATTGGTATAAGTGTTTTCATAGTTGGTATATTTTGGTTAAAGCAAACATAAGCTCATACCTGTGAAATTAAAATCATCAATAAGTTAAAGGCTGTGAAAATAAAGTTAACGGTATAGTTAATAAAGTTAACGGTAATTTTTTGAATTTGTGTATTTAAAAATTTTATTTTTTGAAGGTCAAAATGAAAACCTATTTACAGAGCGAAGCTAGCAACTGAAGATCATTCAAGTTAGAATAAATTATTTCATGTAAGTGTTTCATCTGTATATTTAGTTTTTTTTTAAGATCCGAGAAAAATATTTATTTGTATTGGTGTTTACTTTAAACCTATTTTTTCTCTAAAAAGCAATTTCAACCAACTAAATAGCAATATTCAACTATTTGCTGAAAATTTATTATTTAACCTTTGTTGAGTTAATAAATACTATTTACCCATGATTCATCAAGAATTAAATAGTTCCTCATAATTAATAAATTAAAAAAAATACCAGCATGAAAAAATTTTTTACTTTTTTATTATTCTTTGCTTTAACAAAGCTTTTTGGACAAAACTATTATGCAATTGATTTTACAAGCACAGGTGGCTCTATCGATAGCATCAGAGTTGAAAACATCACTCAAAACACTACTGTAGCATTGGGTGGACAAGATATTTTGCATTTATTACTTGAGCCAGCAGCGATAAATGATATCGAAATGGGGAGTAAAAAGCTAGCAATTTTTCCAAATCCAATGTCTCAAACTTGCAACTTTGAGTTTTTTAACGCAAAACAAGGAAATGTGAGCATTATTGTCTACGCTATTGGTGGAAAACAAATTTACAATTACAGCAAATTACTTCCAAATGGCAATCATACTTATAGTTTATCGGGAGTTGCTCCTGGTTCTTATATTATAAATGTTCAAACAGAAACCGACTTTTTAACAGGGAAGCTCATTTCTTTTAACCGAACTCTAATGCCTACTGTTTTAAAACACATTCAAGGAACAATATCAAATAATTCAGCTGATAAGTCGGAATCAACAGTTCGAAGCTCAAAAAGCAATAAATCTATTGTAGAATTGGTGTATAATATGGGTGATGATTTAAAGTTTACTGGCTATTCGATTGGTTTAGAAAATGCTTATGTATTTGATTCGCCTACAAGTGATAAAACTTATTCATTTGTATTTACCCAGCTATTTGTATGTGGACTGCCACTTACCGATTCACGCGATGGTAATATATACAGAACCGTTCAAATTGGGGGACAATGTTGGTTAGCCGAAAATTTAAAATTTCTTCCTATTGGAGAGGAATTTGATGCGGCTGCTGGAGGTAGTTTAACCGAACCGTACTATTATGTTTATAATTTTGTTAAAGGGGGCAATATGGATACACTTAAAAATGACTCTGCATTTAAAAATTACACCACTTATGGAATACTATACAACTGGTCGGCAGCCATGGGTTGGAATGGAGTAGGAAATCCGCCAACTCAGGGAACTCAAGGTGTTTGTCCCAATGGATGGCATTTACCAACTCATGACGACTGGACCACGTTAGAAAAAAATGTTGGATCGAATCCAGATGCGTTTCCTTATGGAGGAGCTACTGTTGGATTTCTTGGCACCGACGAAGGAGATGCAATAAAAGACCCAAATTCGGGCTGGTGCAATGGAACACCATGTGGAACAAGCGGATTTGATGCTTTACCAGGCGGTCGTCGTTATTCAAGTGGTATATTCTATGGCATTGGCACAGGTGCTCGCTGGTGGAGCTCAACAGAATGGGGCGCAGGCGCATGGAGACGTTATTTGGAAAATGTTCAATCGGGCGTGAACCGCTTTACTGACTATAAAACCTTTGGATTTTCGGTTAGATGCGTAAAGGACTAGTTTTATAACAATTCATTATTTTCGTGCTTCAACAAAGTGTCTTATGCCATTAGAACATTTGTTCTATAATTGGAATAAAAATTAAAATATTAGCATTCTAATTTTAATTATATTTGTAGAGCAAACTGATAGTTACATGCAACTCAAAAAGCTCACAGATTCTGACACATTGGAATTTTTCATGGTAGATAATTCCGTTTCAATGGAATTGCCTTTTTTTGCTTCTAAAATTTCTGCCGGATTCCCCTCTCCTGCTGACGATTACGTTGAATTAAAGCTTGACCTAAATCAGCATTTGATAAAACACCCTGCGGCAACTTTTTATGTGCGAGTAAAAGGCAACTCAATGATTGACGCCAATATCCACGAGGGCGATATTTTAATTGTCGATCGTGCTTTAGAAGCAAAAAACAACGATATAATAATTGGTGTTTTGAATGGTGAATTTACAGTTAAACGTCTTAAAAAAACAAAATCGGGCATTGTTCTTAATCCAGAAAACACTGAATTTAAACCAATTAAAATATCTTCAGATGCCGACTTCCAAATTTGGGGAGTAATTTCATATATCATCCATAAAGCATAATATATGTTTGCTATTGTAGACTGCAATAATTTTTATGCTTCTTGCGAACGCCTTTTTAAACCAAAGCTTCGAAACAAACCAATTGTAGTGCTTTCAAACAACGACGGATGTGTAATTGCGCGTTCTAACGAAGCTAAAGCCATTGGAATTAAAATGGGCGAACCTGCATTTAAAATAGAACCTTTTCTGGCAAACAACGATGTTGCCGTATTTTCATCTAATTATGCTCTTTATGGCGATATTTCGGAAAGAGTAATGAACACAATTTCGAGTGTTTTCCCCGAAATTGAAGTATATTCAATAGATGAAGTTTTTATTGATTTATCAAGCTATTCGATGTTTGATTTATCAAAACTGTGTTTAGAGCTTCGCGCCAAGGTTTTTCAATGGACTGGAATTCCAGTTTCTATTGGCATTGCTCCTACTAAAACACTTGCAAAAGTGGCTAACAGAATAGCTAAAAAAGAATTTAGTTACAATGGCGTATTTTTTATGGATGACGAAGCCAAAAGGATAATTGCGCTAAAACAATTTCCCGTTGAAGATGTCTGGGGCATTGGCCGAAAATATGCAATTAAGCTTCAACAACTCAATGTTAAAAATGCTTACGATTTTTGTAAATTCAACGAAAATTGGATTCGAAAAAACATGACCGTAATGGGTGTTCGAACTCAAAAAGAGTTGCAAGGAATTTCTTGTATTCCTTTAGAAAAAGGTATTTCTGCTAAAAAATCAATTTGCACTGCACGTTCTTTTGGTAAAAACTCTTCCAATAAAAATATTATTTCGCAAGCTGTTGCTAATTACGCAGCCAGATGTGCCGAAAAACTTCGAAAACAAAAAGGTTGCGCTACTTATATTTGCGTTTTCCTCGAAACCAACCGATTTAGAACAAACGACCCTCAATATAATGCCTACAAAGTAATACATTTACCTTTGGCTAGTAATAATACGCCTGATATTATTCGTTTTGCATTAATTGCTTTTGATTTAATTTTCAAACCAGGCTTTCTGTACAAAAAAGCGGGAGTAATTGTCAGCGAAATTATTCATGAGTCACAAATTCAGCTAAGTTTATTTGACAACGAAAAACAGGAAAAAGTAAAATCCATAATGATAACAATGGACAGAGTAAATAATTTGATGGGACGAGATAAAATAAGAATTGCAAAACAAGGTTTTGATAGAAAGTGGAAATTAAGGCAAGAAAAACTCTCTCCCTGCTACACTTCACGCTGGAGCGATTTACTTACAATTAATATTGGCAAACAATGTGAATTACTAAAAAAAAGCTTGCATTAGCAAGCTCATTTATTTACGCAATGTAACACAAAGTTGGAGCACAGTGTAACACAGAAAAAAAAACAGTGAAATTCTGTGAAACTCTGTGAAAAACACGGTGTAACACTTTGACACAAAAACAAGTTGCCTAAGGCAACCATTTTAAACAGAACTTTAAAATATAAACCATTATGTGCGGACGATTTGGCATAATTCATTCTGTTGAAGAAATTGAAGAACACTTCAAAGCTTCATTTATTGAATCTTCCATATTTTCAATCAATTACAATGCTTCACCAGGAGTGCTTTTGCCTTTAATTTTTAACACAAACAACGCAAAGATTGATTTTTGCAATTGGGGAATGCCTATTTTCAGAAATTCTCCATCAAAAATTGCTATAAACACACGTATAGAAAGCATTAACGAAAAACCCTTTTTTTATCAATTATTAAAATCTAAACGATGCATAATACCAGCATCAGGTTATTTTGAGTGGAAGAAAGAATCGAGCATCAAACAGCCTTATTATATTTTTAACAAAAAAAAATCATTATTGGCATTTGCCGGTATTTATAGCTCATTTAAAATAAACAACAAATATCATAATTGCTTTTCAATAATAACTACTGTTGCTTGTGAAAAAATTAAAAGCATACATCATCGCATGCCATTGATTATTGAGAAACAAAATTTCAAGACATGGCTTGATGAGAAAAATAATAATACAAGTAAAATGTTAATAAACAATAACATTTCGGAAGATATTGATTTTCATTCAGTTTCGCAAAAAGTTAATTCCATTAAAAATAATTCTGCTGAATTAATCACTAAAACTACTATCTTTAAAGGCTTATTTGACTAAATCAAAATCACAATATGAAAAAACTATCATACATCTTCATCTTTTTGTTATACAGCAGTTTAAGTTTTGGACAACAAATTGCTAAAACCGATACCATTAAAGAATATTTAGGCTTGGTTAAATGGCTTACTATAGAAGAAGCTCAAGAAAAATACAAGCAACAACCCAAACCTATAATGATTGACATGTATACCGACTGGTGCGGTTGGTGTAAACACATGATGAAAAATACATTTTCAAATCCAGGTTTGGCCTCGTATATAAATTCAAATTTTTATCCAGTTCGCTTTAATGCCGAAACAAGAGATACCATTATTTGGCGAGGCGAAAAATTTGTGAACCAAGGAACAGGGAAACGCTCAACACACGATTTAACCTTCAAATTAATGGGCACAAAACTTAGTTACCCTACTACGATTTTCATTAATAACAACTATCAATTTGCACTAAATGTACCTGGTTATTTGGAAGTAAAAAAAATTGAACCCTTTTTAATATATACATTAGAAAATATTTTTACCACAACTTCTATTCAAGATTTTCAGAAATATTTCGGCATCGCTTTTCCCGATTCCGTAAAAAAAGATACCACAAGCGTTAAATGGATGAAATTTCAACAAGCACTTTATAAAGCTAAAGCCGAAAACAAAAAAATACTTGTAAACACATATACCGACTGGTGCAACGGTTGCCGAGTTATGAACGAAGCAGTATATAAAGATTCAGCAATTGCTGCTTATATTAACAAGAACTATGTAGCAGTAAATTTCAATGCACAAGGCAATGACACCGTTGTTTTAAATGGCAATCTTTATACACGCCCTGCTCAACAAGCATTTCATCCCTTGGCGCTATCGCTTTCGCAAAACAAATTAACGCTTCCAACTCTTTTTGTTTTAGACTCAGATGGGAAATTAATCGGCCCCGCTCCTATGTTTATGGTTCCTGACGTTTTAATGCCAGTTCTAAAATATTTCAACGAAGACAAATATAAAACCGGAAATTGGAACGACTATTATAAGGAATATAAAAAAAATCGAGAATTAGAAATTAAGTAGTAAAAGCATTAATATTTACAAACTTTTATTTTGCTTGCTTTGGCAACCACAACTCAGACACTATAAAAAAAACTATAAAAACTGTACTATGAAAATAATTTGTGTAGGTCAAAATTACCTTGAACATATAAAAGAATTAAATCACGAAGTCCCAACAGAACCTGTTTTATTTATTAAACCCGATACTGCTCTTTTGCAAAAAAATCAACCATTTTTTTATCCCGATTTTTCAAAAGATATACATTATGAGACAGAAATAGTTTTACATATTAATAAAGTTGGTAAGAATATTCAAGAAAAATTCGCAAACACCTATTACGACAGTATTGGAATAGGCATTGATTTTACAGCTCGCGATATTCAACGTCATTCGAAAGACAAAGGATTGCCTTGGGAAAAAGCCAAAGCATTTGATGGCTCTGCTCCTATTAGTCAAATATTTATTCCAAAAGAAGAATTTGCTGATTTGAATAACATCAATTTCCATTTAACCAGAAACAATGTTGTTATCCAGAAAGGAAATACCAACGATTTGATTTTTAAGTTTGACCATTTAGTATCGTATATTTCTCAATTTTTCACACTTAAAATTGGTGATTTAATATATACAGGAACACCTGTTGGCGTTGGTCCAGTTAAAATCGGAGATGATTTAGTTGCTTATATTGAAGACAAAAAAATGCTTGAAGTTAGCATAAGATAAAAACATGAATAAAGTATACAAATCAGAAAAAGATTTAAAACACGGACTCTTGATTTGGAGTCCGACTGTTTTGATGTTAATTATTTCAGTTATTCGCATTTCAAATATTATCGAAGCACTGAATATCATTCCAACCCATTTATTATTATTTGGAAGCCTGTTGTTTTTAAATTTCAGTGCATTTGTTTGGTTTATGACGGAATACAGAATAAAAGGTGGAAATTTGATTATTCGCTTTGGATTATTTAGAACCTTTTTTATGAAAATTGACAACATCATTGAAATAACAGAGGTAAAAGCAAGCAAACGCGCACCAGCATTATCTAACAATCAGATATTATTAAAAAGCAAAACAGGCTTCGAAATTGCTATTTCACCAAAGGATAGAGAACTGTTTTTAAAGGATTTGGACAAAGAAATTTCGAAAGATATTGCCTAAAAAATAACCAAAGAATGTCTTTCATTTTTTTTGTTAATTCATAGAAATTCACATAGCTAATATTTCATTTTGCCAATTTTAATAACTTTCACTGTTCTTAAAGAGTCAACAACCATGTTTTCAAACAAACGATCAATTTGACCAATAACATCTTTTTGATTAACAAAAATAAGATCATTCTCTTTGATTTGCTCAATTTCTCTTTTCTCAATATTGATATTCTTCTCTTTCAACCAATCTAAATAAAAAATATTTTGAGATTGGTAGCCATTATAACAAATGCAAAAGTTATCAATATTTCGTTTTCCCTGTGCTGCATCTTTCATAAAATAACAGATATCATACAATCCATCCTCTCTCACATCTCTATTAGGTTTAAATGTTTTTGCATGTACTTCGCGATAAGGCAACTGAAAAATGAAATACAAAAAAACGAGTGGAATAAAATTGAATTTCAAATAATCATTAAAAATTTTAGTATTCTTTAAAATTTCATAAACAAAGAATACCCCAAACCCATTTGTTATAGCAATAAGAGGAAATAATGGAGCATCGTACCATTCTAACTTTGTTTGTGAAATTGATATTATTAAAAGATATTGAATTATTGCCAATGAAGTATATTTTGAAATTGCTCTAATTCTTCCATCTACGTGAAACCAGCCTATTAATAATCCAAACGGAATTATTGTAAACCAATTAGTCAAACGCTTTTCTTTTAGCTGGTCAAAGAAAAACCAAAATCCTTCGTGATGACCTTCAATATTTCCAGAAAACCGACCTCCAAGTTCGTTAACGTAAACTGCTTTTAAAAATCCAGGATTATAACTTTCTCTTAAAAAATAATAGCCTAAAACAATTGAAAGAAACCCTGCAAATCCAATGAAAATATTTTTATTTTTAAGCACTGATAGCGTTTTGTTATTTAGCAACATCCAAATAAATAATGTTGGTGTAAAAAATAACCCCGCCACTCCTTTTGTCAAAACCGCTAATGTTAAAAACAAAAAAGTAAGATAAATAAATTTAATATTATTTCTTTCGATAAAGAAATACCAAGAAAACACATAGCAAAATGACATTAACACTAATAGTGTATCATAATCGCCTGTTCGAGAAATGTGATGCCCAATGAATGCATTAGACGTAAGTAACAACAAAACCCATATAAAACCTAGAATGTGGCTTTTTAAATATTTTATGGCTCCTAAAAACAAAAGCAAGCAAACACTAAATGCAGCCAATGCTGATGGAAGCCTTATTGCAAGGTCATTTACTCCAAGTAGCTTTATAAAGAACACTTGAATCCATATCATCAGGGGTGGCTTTGTGCTCCACATATCAGGATTTCCTTCAAAGTATGTAACTATCCAATTCCCATTACGATGCATTTCAAAGGCATTTATAGCCAATCGAGATTCATCCCATTTATACAGTGGAATAAAATCAAGAAATTGAAAAACAGGATAATAAACTAATAATATAAATATCAGTGATATAATTAAATATTTGACAAATTTATTATTAACAAGTGTTTTCATTTTATCGTATTATATAAACAAAAAAACACCTTAGATTATTCTAAAGTGTTTCAATTGCAAATCTAATAATAAAAAGATTAATATCGTTCTCTTGCCGAGAAAAAGAAATTTGCTTCTATTAATGCATTTTCATCGCTATCAGAGCCATGCACTGCATTTTTCTCAATAGATTTTCCAAATATTTTTCTTATTGTTCCTTGTTCTGCAACTTCAGGGTTAGTATTACCAATAATTTTTCTAAAATCTTCTACCGCATTTTCTTTTTCAAGAATAAGTGCAACAATTGGCCCTGAGGACATAAATTCAACAAGTCCATTAAAAAAAGGCTTTTCTTGATGTATTTTATAAAAATTTTCAGCATCTGCTTTATGCAGTTTAAGCATACGCATCGATTTTATTTTAAAGCCATGCTCATTGATAATATGCAAAATTGCTCCAATGTAATTTTGTTGAACCGCATAAGGTTTAATCATCGAAAAAGTTAAGTTGCCAGCCATGTTGTATAATGTTTTTAATTTAATTATATTTGTGCAATAACATTATGTTAATAATGTTTTAAGCTTTTATTTATTCGCTAAAAATAAGAGCTAATTCTATTAAAAACAAAAATAATTGGTTAAAATTTACAAACAAACAAAAGAAAAAATAGCTACAAGTAAAAAAATTGCTATTATATGCCATGTTAATCCTGACGGAGATGCAATTGGCTCATCATTAGCTTTGTACAATTTGTTGTACAAAACAACAGCAGATATTAAAGTTATAACACCAAATGGTTTTCCTGAATTTTTAAAGTGGATGCCAAATGCTGAAAACATTACGATTGCATCAGACAATCAAGAACTTGCCGAAAACTATATTCTAAGTAGTGATTTGCTAATAATGGTGGATTTTAATGCCGCAAATAGAACTAACAATTTAGGTTCATGCATTGTAAAAAGCCCCGCATATAAAATATTATTCGATCATCATTTAGAACCAGAGAATTTTGTAGATATTATTCATTCTGACATTTCTGTTTCTTCAACCTGTGAATTAGTTTTTGATTTTATTTTTCATGCTTATGGTGCTCCATTAATTGATAAAAGCATCGCAATGTGCTTATATGCAGGCATTCTCACCGATACAGGTAATTTCAGTTATTCGTTGAGTTCGAAAACTTTTTTAGCCGTATCGGAATTATTAAAAACAGGAATTGAGCCTGTTATTATAAATCAAAACATTTATGATAATTACAATGAATCTAGAATAAAAATACTTGGACATTGTTTAGGAAACAATCTTAAAGTTATTTCTGAATGCAATGCTGCTTATATTTATTTAACTAAAGACGAATTATTAAAATTCAATCACCAAGACGGTGACACCGAAGGAATTGTAAATTATCCATTATCAATAAAAAACATTAATGTTTCAGCTATTTTTATCGAAAAAGAAGATAAAATAAAAATTTCAATTCGTTCAAAAGGGAGCTTCAATGTAAATATTCTCGCTCGTGAGTACTTCAACGGTGGTGGACACAAAAATGCCGCTGGTGGTTTTTTACAATTACCTTTACATGAAGCACTTCTTTTATTTGAGAAAATAGTTTTGATTAATAAAAAAGAAATTAAACATTCAATCAGCAAATAATTTTATCATGCATAATCTATTTTTGTTTATTCTATTATTTTTGTTTTATTCTTGTGGAAGCGAAAATAAAAACAATGTTATTAAACCCATAAACGACGAAATAGTAAAAGAGAGAATGGTTAATGTAAACAAACATCTAAGCCGAAACGAAAATGACGAAATAAATGCTTATATTGAAAGACGAAAATGGAATGTAAAAAATACTAACTCTGGCGTTCGATTTTGGATATACAAAGAAGGAAATGGAGCTTCAATTAAAAATAACGATAGACTAAAGCTAAAATACAAACTATCTTTAATTAATGGTGAAAATTGCTACGATTCATCAAACGACGGACTGCTTAATTTAGAGATTGGGAAATACGAGGTTTCAGGATTGAATGAAGCACTTCAATTAATGAGAAAAGGTGACCAAGCAATTGTTATTGTGCCTTCACATTTAGCTTATGGCTTATTAGGCGATCAAAATAGAATACCATCAAAAGCAACCTTGATATACGATTTAGAAATACTAAACCAATAAATAATTACTGTTATGAGCAAAGAAAAAGTATTAGAAGCAATGAAAAAAGCTGCAAAGCCATTAAAAGCAGGCGAAATAGCTGAATTATCGGGCATCGACAAAAAAGATGTTGAAAAAATAATGAATCAATTAAAAGAAGAAAATTTAATAGTTTCTCCAAAAAGATGTTTTTGGGAACCAAAATAGCAGCAGGTTTAAACGAAAAACAGCCAATTTGAAAATCAAATTGGCTGTTTTTTTTTGTTTTATTAGTAAACTATTGTTTCTTTCTTTTTATTACCCAGTATCTCGAATCACATATTTTTGTGTCCATATTCCAGTATGCGGGTGATATTACTTCACCTTTGGCATTTTTCAAACTACAGTCATACACTGCTAATATTGGGTTAAACAACAAGTCTGTTACCAAAATAGTATAAGTAGCATCTTCATTAGAAGTTACTTTAACATTAAATTTATTAAATTCAAGAACATCTTTCAGAAAATTCATTCGCTCTTCACTAATGCCTTTTTCAACAAGAGTATAACGTATACCTTCTATTTCTTCAATTTGTCTTTTCCAAGTTTTTAAAGTATTCATGCTTTTATATCTTTATAATAAAATAAAATCTATTTCTTTGGCTTCGACTCCGCTCAGCCTCCTAAATTCTTTACTTCCTGCGACTGAGCGGAATCGAAGTCGCGGATTTCAATTAACTTTTAGCTTGTTTTTCAACTATTTTTAAATACCAAAACTATTGCTTAATATAAAGTTGTAAATCATAGCTAAGAACCCAATTACAAATATACCAGCAAAGCACAATATCAAACTCAAACGAGTTGGAAAATCATTTTTAAAATATGGTATTGGATTTTCTGATGTTGTTAAGAACATTGCTTTTACAATTTGCAAATAGTAATAAAGAGATATAATAGTATTTACAATAGCAATTAACACTAAAATATACATTGACAAAGAACCGCCTCTAACTGCAGACATATACAAGAAGAACTTACCAAAATATCCAGCTACTGGAGGAATACCAGCTAAAGAAAACATTGAAACCAACATTAACAAACTTAATTTTGGATTTGATTGATATAAACCATTATAATCTTCAACTTTCAATTTGCCAGTTTTGTTTTCAATAGCAGCAACAATTCCAAAAGCAGCTAAGTTAGAAAAGATGTAAATCATAGCAAAATACACAACAGACGCCATACCTTCGGCTGTTCCGCTAATAACCCCAAGTAATAAGAAACCAGCTTGAGCAATTGATGAAAATGCCAAGAAACGTTTTAGATTAGTTTGACGAAGTGCAAATAAATTACCAATAGTAATAGTGATAATGATAATTGTATAAAGGACAAGTTCCCACATTGGAGCTAATGTTTTAAATACAGTAAAAAGAACTATTGTAAAGATAAAAACTGCAGCACCTTTAGAAATTACCGACAAATAGGAAGAAATACTTGTTGGAGCACCTTCGTATACATCAGCAGCCCATAAGTGATAAGGAACTAATGAAATTTTAAAAGCCATACCAGAGAAAAAGAATATAAATGCTAACAATTGTAAGCTATCCATTGCAATTTTTGTAGACACAACATCAAAATAAACGCTTCCTGTAGTTCCATATATCATAGATATACCATAAAGCATAACACCTGATGATAATGCAGACATAAGAATTAATTTAATACCTGCTTCAGCAGATATTTTTGATGTACGATCATAAGCTGCCAATATGGCTAATGGAATAGTTGCAATTTCTAAACCAATATAAAACATTAGGAAATCGCCAGAAGAAATCATGAAATTCATACCTGTAAGAGTAATAATTAACAGGATAAAATATTCACTTATTCTAAAAACATTTTCTTCTTTTTTAAGCCAAGTATAAGATTGCAATAAAACGATAAACGTACCAACATTTAAAATGTTTTTCATTGTTATGCGCAAAGCATCTACTTGAAACATTCCTCCAAATAAATTTCCTGTTGGTGCTTCAAAAAAGCCAGCAATTGTGATTAAGCCAAAAGCAACAAAGGTAAATGGCAGCATATAGGATGCATCTTTACTTCTTCTAAAAACTTCAATAATCAATATTATAGAAAACAAAGCTATTAAAAGCAATTCCTGACGCATAAGCATCAAGTCTGAAATATTAAAATTAGTTACTGTATTCATATTTTTAAATATTTTGAAGTCTGAATGTTAAAATTTGGCAACTATAGAAGATAAACCTTCGTTAATTAAACTTGATGCTATACTAGGTAAAATTCCAATAAATGCTATAGAAACAATTAATGTAATGATTGTTAATTTTTCATACCATGTAGCATCAGTTAAATGTAAATGATGTTCGTCGATAACTGGTCCGAAGAGAATTTTCCCTACAACTCTTAAAATATAAACGGCTGTGATTACAATAGAAGCACAAGCTGCAATTGTGAAAACTCTATGGAACATATCAACGTGTTGGAAAGCACCAACAAAAATTGTCATTTCAGCAACGAAACCACTTAATCCAGGCAAACCTAAAGAAGCAAAACCAGCTATTACCCATGACACAGCAAGGAAAGGCATAATTTTCATTAAACCACCCATTTGCGAAATCAAACGTGTATGAGTTCTTCCGTAAATCATTCCAATCAATGCAAAGAAAAGAGCTGTCATTAAACCATGAGATAACATTTGCATAACTGCACCATTCATTGCCGTTTTGTTCATCATTAATACAGCGAATAATACTAAACCACAATGACTAACAGAAGAATAAGCATTAATGTATTTTAAATCGGTTTGAACAATTGCTCCAAATGCACCGTATACAACACTAATACCTGTAAGTATTAAGAATATCCAAGCCATTTCTTGAGCAGCATCAGGCATTAAGAACATAGCAACCTTTAATGCTCCATAACCTCCAAGTTTCATAAGCACACCTGCGTGAAGCATAGAAACAGCAGTTGGCGCAGAAGCATGACCATCAGGAGACCAAGTATGAAAGGGAAATAAAGCACCTAAAACACCAAATCCTACAAATGTAAGCGGGAAGAAAAAGCGTTGAGCTTCAATAGGCATTTTATGTTTTGCTATATCTAAAATATTAAATGTTAATTGACCACCAGCATCTGCTGAATAGAAATAAATTCCTAAAATTCCTACCAATAAGAAAGCCGATGCACCCATAAGCATAAGAGTTAGCTTCATAGCTGAGTATTCTTTTGGTCCACTACCCCAAATTCCAATTAAAAGATACATAGGAATAACTGCAACTTCATAAAATAAGAACATGGTGAATAAATCCAATGAAATAAAGAATCCATAAACACCCGAAACTAAAAGTATAAGCGAAATAAAGAATTCTTTAGATAAATATTCCATTTTCCATGAAGCAAAAACCCCAGCGAAAATTACTATTGATGTAAGCATAATCATTGCAACTGCAATACCATCAACACCAACAAAATAATGAATATTTAATGCCGAGTACCAAACATAATCTATTTGAAATAAATATTGTTCCATGTTTCCAGCATTTCTTTCTTTGTAATATAAATATACTAATACAAAAGATAGAATTAATTCAATTCCCATTCCTATAGCAGATATTATACGTGCTTTTGGCAGGTCGTTTGCAAAAAACAAACCTATCATTGTGAGAACGGGTATAACAACCAATAATGTTAAAATATCCATGACTTAATTTTTAGAATGATAATAAATAAATGAAAACTAATACAAATACAACAACTCCTGAAATATAAACTAAGCCATATTGTTGTACCTGACCTGATTGCAAGCCTTTAATTTTTGCTGATGCAAAGTTTGTGATTGTTGCAAAACCATCCATTGTAGCATCAACAACATGTCTATCAAACCATGCAATAGGTGTAGATATTAAAGCGAATATTATTTTTTTAGTTATGAAAAGGTAAATTTCATCAAAATAGAATTTATTCAACGCACCTTTGTATAACAATCTCAACCTGTTAGCCATTTTATCAGGCAATTCAGATTCTTTATAATACATGATAAAAGCAATGGTCATACCTAAAAAAGCTAACAAAGTAACTGGTACTGCTATATTCCAATGAAACTCAGCATGAAAAGGAAGACCATCAGCAGTAACAAGCTTGCTAAATGGCACAAAACCAGCAACAGCAGCAAGAACAGCTAAAAACATCAAAGGAAATGACATAATTGCTGGCGATTCGTGTGGATCATGATGGTAATGTTGTTTTTTGCCAAAGAATACGGAGAAAAACAATCTTGACATATAAAATGCTGTTAAACCAGCAACTAAAACTGCAATGTAGAAAATTGGTTTATTGTTAAGATATGCAGCAACTAAAATTTCATCTTTACTCCAGAATCCAGATAAACCAGGGAATCCACAGATTGCTAACCAACCAATTGCAAATGTAATAAACGTAATAGGCATATATTTTCTTAAACCACCCATATCTCTCATATCATTGCTGTGTACAGCATGAATTATAGAACCAGCACCTAAGAACAATAATGCTTTAAAGAATGCATGTGTAAACAAATGGAACATAGAAGCCATATAACCTAAACCTTCTTCTCCTTCGCCATATTTTGCAACTCCAAGAGCCAACATCATATAACCTATTTGCGACATAGTTGAGAAAGCAAGTACACGCTTAATATCGGTTTGTGTACAAGCAATTACTGCGGCAAACAAGGATGTAAAAGCCCCTACCCATGCCACAACTTCTAAACCATTTGGTGCTACTATTGAAAAAAGAGGGAATAAACGAGCAACTAAATATACACCGGCAACAACCATAGTAGCCGCATGGATAAGTGCAGAAACTGGTGTTGGACCTTCCATTGCATCTGGCAACCAAATGTGAAGAGGGAACATTGCTGATTTACCCATACCACCCATGAAAATTAGCAACAATGCCCAAGTGATAATTGAAACACCCATAAAAACACCTCCAACTGGATGCATTGCATTAATTGCAATTGGATCAGTAAGTGTTAAGAAATCAAAAGTTTTTGTTGTATAAGAAAGTAATAATATACCTATCAAGAAACCTAAATCAGCAAAACGTGTTACGATGAATGCTTTTTTACTAGCAGCAACTGCAGAAGGTTTTTCGTAATAGAAACTAATTAATAAAAATGATGACACACCTACTAATTCCCAAAAAATATACATTTGGAAAATATTAGTAGCAACAACTAAACCTAACATCGAAAAGCTAAATAATGATAGGAATGAGAAAAAACGATGAAATCCTCTTTCACCTTTCATATATCCTATACTAAAGATATGCACCATGAAAGATACCGTTGTAATAACAACTAACATCATAACAGATATTGGATCTAATAATATTCCAATATCTATATGTAAAAAATCTGTTAAATTCAACCATACAGCATTGTAAGCAACTATTTTTTCAAAAGCACCACTTACAGCTGGATGAGTAAAATAATTAAATGCAGTCATAAGTGAAAGCACAAATGATGTACCTAATCCTAAAGTTCCCAAAATACCAGAAACAATTGGTTTCATTTTATGTCCTGTCATACCAATAAACAAAAACATTGCTATTGGAATAAGCAGAATAAATATGGTATAATTATAGTTTACTAAGTTCATAAACAATATTTTATAAATTAATATTTCATTTCTTGTACATCGTCCACATTGATTGTTTGGAAACGACGGTATATATTAATAATTAGAGCAATTGCAACAGCAGCTTCTGCAGCGGCAACAGCAATAATAAACAATGCGAAGAAGTGTCCCTCTAATTGATTTGGGTATAGGTATTTGTTGAATATCAGAAAATTGATGTTAACTGAGTTTAATATTAATTCAACAGACATTAGGATTGTAATCATGTTTTTGCGAGTAAGGAAACCATAAACTCCCGCAAAGAACATAAATGTAGATACAATCAGAAAATAATTAATAGGTATTTCTGTATTCATAGCGCTTAATTTTTCTTAGGTTGTTTTTTTGCAATTACAATAGCTCCAATCATTGCACCAAGTAATAATACACTGATTACCTCGAATGGCAATGCATATCCATCTCTACCATAATTCATTAGATCTAAACCAATATTGCTTATTGAAGCTTCTCTTGGAATTGGTAGTGATTCTGTTGGAAATTTGTAATTAATGATAGTAATTGAAGTTAGAATAAAACCACAAGTAGCTGCAATTGAAGGAAGAATAGTTTTTTTCCAAGAAACAACTTCAAATTTTTGACTAATATGACTCGTTAGTAAAATTGAGAAGATGATTAAAACTACAATACCACCAGCATATAATGTTAATTGAACAGCTGCAAGGAACTGAAAATTAAGCATAAAATAAAGACCAGCGGTAGAAATAAGTACACATAAGAGAAAAGTTGCGGCTCTTAATATTCTTCGTGTTGTAACAGTAAGGATAGATCCTAAAACTATTACAAATGCGAAGATAATAAACATAATTTGGTTAGCTGTTATTTCCATTATTCTACATCTTTAGTTAAAGTGGAACCTTCGTTATTTAGTATTTTATTAAGTTTGGCTCTGCTAAAAACAGCATGTTCAAACTCTGGAGAAAAAGTTAATGCGTTTGAAGGACAAACTTTTATGCATAATCCACAAAACGAGCACATTCCCATTTTATAAACATATTGATCTAAAACTTTGCGTTTTTTGCCTTCTGCATTAATTTCGTTTTTAGCTATTACTTCTATTGTTCCATTAGGACAATTCAATTCACATATTCCACAACCAGTACAACGGTGTTGGTTTTGAGAATTGTGAGGCATAATTAAATTGCCTTTAGAGCGTTCTGGAATAATCAACTTTTTGCGATTTTCGGGATATTGCTGAGTAACGATAGTCCATGGGCGAAAAAAATACGACCCAGTAACTGTCATCCCTGTAAGCAAAGACTTAATTCCCTTAAATAATCCTGAAAAATAATTTATTAGTTCTTTCATTTTATATTTTTGTTTATAGGGATTCGATTTATAGTAACCAGCCTTTTAATACTAAAAAAGCCATAAGTAATAAGTTTACTAAATTTATTGGCAAAAGATATTTCCACTCTAATCTTAGTAATTGGTCAATTCTCAAACGAGGGAAAGTCCATTTGAACCACATCATTATAAAAATAACCATTGCTGTTTTTCCAAAATACCAGAAGAATGTAGGAATATAATTCATTATATCGTTAAAGCCATCTAATCCAGGGATGTGGAAAGGCATCCAACCACCTAAAAACACTGTAGTAGCAATTGAAGCAACGATGAACATATTCATATATTCAGCTAAAAAGAAAAATGCAAATTTAATACCTGAGTATTCTGTGTGGAAACCAGCAGTTAATTCAGATTCTGCTTCGGCTAAATCAAAAGGTCCGCGGTTTGTTTCTGCTGTTCCTGCAATTAAGAAGATTACAAAAGCAATGATTGCAGGAATGTGACCACTAAAAATAAACCATAAGCGTTCTTGTTTTAAAACGATAGTTGACAATTTCATGTTTTCTAAATTACCTGCAACACCGGCACCTAAGTCAACGCTACTTGCTAAAACAACAATAGTTATTAAAGCTAAACTAACTGACAACTCATAACTAACTATCTGAGCCCCACTACGCATTGCTCCAATAAGAGAGTATTTGTTGTTACTTGACCAGCCTGCAAGTAAAATACCAATTACGCCTAACGACGAAACTGCAACCACATATAAAACACCAATATTAAAATCAATTGCATGTAGTGCTTGAGAAAATGGAATTGCAGCAATAGCTAAAAACGAAGCTATAATAACTATAAAAGGAGCAAGATTAAATAAAAGTTGATCTGCACTCTTAATATGTATAAGCTCTTTAAATAATAATTTAATTAAATCGGCAATGGTTTGAATACAGCCATAAATACCTACACGATTAGGACCAACACGATTTTGCATGAAAGCACATACTTTGCGTTCTGCTAAAACTAAGTACAAACCAACAACAGCATAGAATGCTAAAAATGCAACTCCGATAAGGACCATTTCAACGCATGTTGTCCAAAATGGATTCATCAAATCCAACAATGTAGTGTGAGTCCATTGAAAGAATGTTTCTATTAATTTGTCAAATGAATATTTCATAATTTTTATATTATATTGAAGAGTTTTTTAAATAAACTCTGTTTTTTAATTTTATTTTGATATTTGATTTTTGCTCAATCTTTTCATTTGTAAAGTTATTATAACCAAACGCAATCAAAAAAAGGTGAACGCAAAAAAATATCTACCGATCCATATCAGGAATTACATAATCCAATGAACCTCCAATAGCAACAATATCTGCTATTTTCTGACCAGCAGCCAATTCATTTAAAGCTGAAAGGTTACAGAAGTTTGGCGAACGATATTTCATTCTATAAGGATTTTTATTGCCATCACTCATAATATAAACACCAAATTCACCTCTTGCAGCTTCAACTCTTTGATAATATTCGCCCTCTGGCAATTTGATAATCGGTTTCATTTTTTCAGTAAAATTTCCTTCTGGAATATTATCAATCAACTGCTCAATAATATTCATCGATTCGCGCATTTCGTCCATTCTAACTTCATATCGTGCAAGTGAATCGCCTTCAGTTCTTAAAACTTGATTGAAATTAACTTTGTCATATAAATGGTAAGGAGTCGATTTACGAACATCACAAGCAAAGTTTGAACCTCTTCCTGAAGGACCTGTTACGCCATAAGAAATTGCCTTTTCTTTAGAAATTGTACCAATACCTCTAGTTCTTTCTCTCATAATAACATTACCTGTAAGAAGCTGATCGTATTCAGGTATTATTTTTCTGAAATATTTAATAAAAGCTTTAACGTCTGTTTGAAAATTTGAATGAAGGTCTTTCATCAATCCACCAGGCGTATAATAACTTTGTATAAGTCTAGATCCAGTAGTTTCTTCAAAAATATCTAATATTTTCTCTCTATCACGCAAGCCATAAAAGAAACAAGTTAAACCACCTAAGTCCATACCAAAAGAACACCACCATAATTGATGCGATGCAATTCTAGCAAGTTCATCCATTATAGTTCTGATATATTTTACCCTATCAGAAACTTCAATTTGCAAAGCTTTTTCAACAGCTAAACAAACAGCAGCGTTATTCATGTGTGCAGAAAGGTAATCCATTCTGTCTGTTAGGTGAACAACTTGTGGATAAGTGAGTTTTTCACACATTTTTTCAATTCCACGGTGGATATAACCACAATGAGGCTGAACCCATTTAATTGTTTCACCTTGTAATGATAGCACTAATCTTAAAACACCATGTGTTGATGGGTGCTGAGGCCCCATGTTGATGATGTATTCTTGATTTTCATGTAATTCTTTTTCCATAGGATTATCTTTCTACTATGTTAATTTCATCAACGTAATCTTTGCGTAAAGGGTGACCTACCCAACTTTCTTCAAGGAAAATTCTACGCATATCAGGATGATTTGTGAATTTTATACCCATTAAATCATAAACTTCGCGTTCGTGAAACTCTGCTGCTCTCCAAATATCAGAAACAGTAGGAATTTCAGCATTTTCTCTATTACTAGTAGAGGTTCTAAGAACAATTGTATGATTGTGCTTAGTTGACGTTAGATGATACACTACTCCTAACGTTTTATCAGGAAAATCTACTCCAGTTAAACAAAAAAGGAAGTCAAAAAAAGTTTCTTCTTTATCTCTTAAAGTAGTTGCTATACTTCGCAACTTTACTGGAGATACTTTTATTGTCAGATATTCAGAATTTTCAATAAATTCAGCCTGAGGTAATATTTCGAGTATGGTTTGTTTTAAAGCTTCGTTTGTCATTTTATTATAGTGAATAGTGAATAGTGAATAGTGATTGGTGATTGGTAATGATAAAATCAATATTTCATAACTTTACCTTTCCTTGCACCGTTTACCGTATTTACCTATTTTACTTCTTTTTTCTTGTATTTAGCTCTTAAAAAAGGTTCTGCTTTAATTTTCCTTTGTAATTGCATCACGCCATAAAGCAATGCCTCAGGACGAGGAGGACAACCAGGTATATAAACGTCTACAGGTATTACATGTTCTACGCCTTTAATAACATGGTAAGAATTATAATAAAAAGGACCACCAGAAATTGCACATGCACCCATTGCAATAACATATTTTGGTTCAGACATTTGATCATAAAGTCTTTTTAATACAGGAGCCATTTTGTTAGTAATGGTGCCTGCAACAACTATAACATCAGCTTGGCGAGGGCTAGCACGGTACACTTCTATACCAAAGCGTGCAAAATCATGACGAGCTGCACCTGCTGCCATCATTTCAATACCGCAACAACTTGTTGCAAATGTAAGTGGCCAAACAGAGTTTGAACGACCCCAATTAATCAGGTCATCAAGTGTAGTTAAAAGAAAATTTCCTTCTCCACTTTTTTGGAAGAGCTCAAGAGATTCATTATCCTTGAAGTCTTCATACTTCATTGATTTAATTTTTATTCCCATATTAACGCGTCTTTTTTCCAAGCATAAGCTAAACCTAGAACTAAAATAAAAAAGAAAATTACTATTTCAACAAATGCAGACCATCCCAAGGTATTCATAACCACAGCCCATGGAAATACAAATACAGTTTCTACATCAAAAATTAAAAATAGAATTGCAAATAAATAGTATCCAACATTAAATTGCAACCATGTAATTCCAGTTGTTGGAATACCACATTCATAAGCTTCAGCTTTTTGTCCGTTTGTTGATGTTGGTGAAAGCCAATATGAAAATAATATTGCGCCTCCCACTAGAACAAGACCAACGATAAAAAATACAATTAATTGTTCTGGCTTCATTATCAGTGTTTTTTAATTAATTTTAGTTTTTTAAGTGTTTAAATATGCAAAGAATTTTGATGTCAAAAAAATATTCCTAATCAAATATTCCTTAATTTTCCTAAATGCAGTATCTTTATTTAAAGTAAAATAAAGATTATTAGATGTTTAAATGCTGCTTAAATAAAAAAAAAAAAAATTTAATATTCAGCAGGTAAATTTTTCATCTCTGCATAGGTAAATACAGGTCCGTCTTTGCAAACAAATACTTTACCTACATTACATCTTCCACATTTACCTATTCCACATTTCATTCTATTTTCTAAGGTTGTGAAGATATCAGTATCTTTAAATCCAAGTTTTTCTAATACAGGAATTGTGTATTTTATCATCACTGGAGGACCGCAGATAATAGCTATTGTATTTTCAACAGAAGGATTCATTTTCTCCAATATAGCAGGAACAAAGCCTACTTCACCTTTCCAATCAGCAGTTTCGCCACCTGGATCGACAGTTGTAACAAGTTTAACGTCAGGTCTTTCATCCCATTCTTTCAATTCATGTTTGTAAACCAAATCATTCACCGAACGAGCACCATAAAGAATAGAAACATCTTTAAAGTTTTCTCTTAAGTCTAAGCAGTTCCAGATTACCGAACGCATTGGAGGAAGAGCAATACCACCAGCTATGAATAAAAGGTTTTTGCCTTTCCACTCTTCAATTGGGAAAATATTACCGTAAGGTCCTCTAAAACCTAAAGTGTCACCTTCTTCAAGATTAGCTAATGCAGATGTTACTCTACCAGCTTTTCTAAAAGTACATTCAATATAGTCTTTTCTTGTTGGAGCAGAAGCTATACAGAAAGTAGATTCACCTTCACCCATAACTGAGTATTCGCCAAATTGACCTGTTTTAAATGTGAATTTTTCTTGATCTTCAGGATTAACGAATTTTAAGCGGAATGTTCTAACTTCCGGTGCTTCTTCGATAACCTTTTCAATACGCATTAAATATGGTAAATATACATTTGTACACATAGTGATTACGCCTCCATTATTTTTTTAATATTTTCCAATAAGTTCATATCTACTGAGCAAGCTCTTCCACATCTTCCGCAACCGGAACATCCATAAACGTTTTGACGCTCTGGCATATATGAGAACTTGTGCATTATGCGCTGACGCATACGTTGGAATTGCTCTTCGCGAGGATTATGACCAGAAGTATGTAAAGTAAACATATCTAAGCCACATGAATCCCAACAGCGAACACGTTTTCCTTTTTCCTGTGTTCCTTCATCTTGAATATCGAAGCAAGCACAAGCTGGACAAACATAAGCACATGCTCCGCAACCTAAACAACGCATTGCTATTTCTTCCCACACTTTATCGTCGAAATTAGTAGCTAACTTTTTGTTTAATTCTTCGTAATCAAATGCTTTTTCTATTTTAGCTAAGTGTTCTTCTTTATTAACGTTGCCTGCATTTTCGAATAATTCGCTAGCTAGTTTATAAATCTTTTCACCTTTTTCTGTAAGAATTTGAGCTAGAAATTTATCGTTTCCAATTGGTGTTAAAAGAATATCACTTCCAGTTTCGCAACCAGGATTGATTCCAACAGAAGTACAGAAGCAATAACTATCACCTTTTGTGCAGCTTAAACTGATTACTGTTAATTTTTTAAGTCTGTCGATGAAATATTTATCTTGATAATCCCAAGTAAAAATTGCATTTAAAGCCCCAAATCCAACAGCATCGCATGGATGAGCACCCCAAAGTACAGTTTCTTTAAACTCATCAGTATTTACATCTTTGAGTTTCATTTCTCCTTCTACTTTTTCAAACTCAAACATGGTTTCATGTTTTGGAAAAACTAAGCTTTTTGGAGATTGAATTGTTTGAATATACTCGTGATTAATTTCTTTGAAATTAGCCACTTCTTTAAACTCAACATTTTTATCTTCGCCAACTGGAGCATGAATTACAACACCTGTGCTTTTTATTTTATCAAAGAGTTTACCTAACGACTCTTTGCTTATTATTTTGTTTTCTTCCATTGTTCTTACTTAATAAAGTTTTCTTTATCGTCAGTTTTAAAAGTTGACATAACGTATTCTTGCGTCAACAAAGCTCCAGCTGTAAAACCAAATTGTTTGTGAATTGTTTCTGTTAATTTCAAATTAATCAGATTCAATGGTATATTTACAGGACAAGAAGTATCGCAATTGCCACAACCACTACAACGACCAGCTAAGTGCATAGCTCTCATCATGTGCCACTCCATATTTCCTAGTGCTGTTGGGGCTACAGTAATCCATTGTGGTTGATTATTGTCAACTGTGCAACGTGTACAATAACACATTGGGCAAGAAGCGCGACAAGCATAACATTTAATACATTTTGAGAATATGTCTGTCCAGTATTTCCATCTTTCTTCCATCGTCATAGCGTCTATTTTTTCAAGAATCGCTTTTTCTTCAGGAGTATATTCTACAGGATTTTCGTTAATGTATTTTTCAACATCTGCAATATTAGCAAATTCAATTAGTTCTTCGTTTTGATTAACGCCTAATATTGTTACGTTTGCGGTGTCGATTTGTTTTTCACTAGAAAGTATAAAAATTGATTTCATCATTGCTAAAGAAGCAACAACAGCTATTTTATCAAATTTCTTTACTTCGTGTTTATTTAGATATACAGCTAAATTTATCATATCACCTTTTTGATAGATTAATTTATCAGTATCATTTGCATTCATAATAAATGCTGGACGAGCTTTACCTTCGCTTCCTGCTTCATAACCCAAAACAAGTTTTACAGCTCCACTTTCGAGCAATTGTTTTGCTTTTTGACGAACACTATTCATTTGCTGCCTCCTTATCGTTTGTTAAACCTGCTAATTCTTTATATGCGGTGTATGGTCCTAATTTGCGAACATCTTCTGTTACTGTGTTCACAACTTCTGCCCATCTAGCACCTTCAGCTGCCGAAACCCATGAGAAAGTAATTCTACGTGTATCGATGCCCATAAACTCCATAAGTTCTTTAAATACCATCCAACGACGACGTGCGTGGAAGTTTCCAGAAGAATAATGACAGTCATTAGGATGACAACCAGAAACGATTATTCCATCAGCTCCTTTTTCAAAAGCTTTTTGTAATAACATGAAATCAATACGTCCTGTACATGGGAAACGAATAATTCTAACATTTGATGCGTATTTGATACGGCTTGTGCCTGTTAAATCTGCGCCAGCGTACGTGCACCAATTACATACAAAGGCAACTATTTTAGGTTCAAATTGATTCATACTATAAATTATTAAAAATAGACATTATTTCAGCATGTACTTGTTTGTTAGTATATCCTTGAATATCGATTGATTTCGAACGACATAATGCAACACAAGTTCCACAGCCCTGACATAAGCCCGGATTAATATTTGAAATCGTTTTAATTATATTTCCTTGTCTGTCTTTAATATCCTCTGTTGTTATTGCATTATATGGACAAACAGATTGACACAACATACAACCAACACATGTTGAATAAATTGGAGGAGCACATTTGTTTACAACAGCAATTAATGGCTCTCTAGTTAATTCATCATTTGAGAATAATGCAGCAACTTTAACAGCAGCACCAGAAGCAGCCGCAACTGATTCAGGAATATCTTTAGGAGATTGACAAGCTCCTGCTAAGAAGATACCAGCAGTATTTGTTTCTAGAGGACGTAATTTTGGATGTGCTTCAACAAAGAATTTGTGTGCATCGTAGGAAACGTGAAGTCTTTGTGCTAATTCTTCTGCTCCTGGATTTGCTACACCAGCAGTTGCAAGAACAACCATGTCTGCTTCTATTTCAACGGTTTTACCACCTAATAAAGTATCAGCACCAACTACGATAAGTTTACCATTCTTTTCATAGATTTTAGAAACTCTACCTCTGATATATTTTGCATCATCTTCTTCAATTGCACGACGAGTAAATTCATCATAGTTTTTACCTGCTGCTCTAATATCCATATAAAATACATAAGCAGTGCCTTGATGAACTTTGTGTTTATAAAGAATTGCATGTTTTGCAGTGTACATACAGCAAATCTTCGAGCAATATTCAATTCCTTTAGCGGGGTCTCTAGAACCTGCACATGCTAAGAACACTACTTTTTCTGGAATTTTACCATCCGAAGGTCTTCTGATTTCACCTAAAGTTGGTCCTGATGCAGATGCTATACGTTCAAATTGTAAACCGTCAATTACATCTTTATATTTACCATATCCATACTCTGGGAAGAAATCTGTTTTCTTAATATCAAAACCAGTAGCAACTACAATTGCTCCAATTTCGAATTCCATCATCGTATCTTCTTGATCTAAACGAATTGCTTGAGTAGGACATACTTTTTCGCAAACTTTACATTTTCCTTTAGTATAGTATGTACAATTAACTCTATCAATTACTGGTTTATTTGGAACAGCTTGTGGAAATGGAACATAAATTGCAGTTCTAAAACCTAAACCTTGCTCAAATTCACTAGGAATTTTTTTGTTTGGACATTTAGTTATACATAGACCACAACCTGTGCAAGCTTTTTCATCTAAACTCTTAGATTTTTGACGAACAGTTACTTTAAAATTACCAATAAACCCATCAATACTTTCAACTTCTGCATACGTGTAAAGCGTAATATTTGGATGTTGAGCAACTTCAACCATTCTTGGTGTTAAAATACATTGAGAACAGTCTAGAGTTGGAAAAGTTTCAGATAACTGAGACATGTGACCTCCAATAGATGGATCTCTTTCAATCATAATTACTTTATGACCTGTATTTGCTATATCTAAAGCAGCTTGAATACCAGCAACGCCACCCCCTATTACCATAGAAACTTTGGTAACTGGAACGCGGATAGGTTGTAGAGGCTCATTTATTTTAACTTTTTCAACTAATGAACGAACAACATCAACTGCTTTTTGCGTAGTAGCTTCTTCTTTTGGGTGAACCCACGAACAATGCTCACGTAAATTAGCCATTTCGCATAAGTAAGGATTTAATCCTGCTTCAGCACAAGCTTTACGGAAAGTAGGCTCGTGCATACGTGGCGAACACGCTGCAACTACAACACCTGTTAATTTATGTTCTTTTATTGCATCTTTAATAATAGTTTGACCTGGATCAGAACACATATATTTGTAGTCCATACTAAGAGCTACACCAGGAACATGAGAAATTTCTTGCGCAACTTTAACACAATCAACTGTTGCACTTATATTTTCGCCACAATGGCAAATGAATACTCCAATTTTTGACATCTTATATTATTCCTCCATAGTTTTAGTTGATACTTGAGGGCTTGATATTTTAGCATTTTTAAGATTTACTTCAACAAAATGTCTTTGCAAACCCAATGCTTTATCTTCTAATCCAATTGCCATGCCTATAGCCTGTGTAATATAAATTACTGGAATATCATATTTCTTTCCTAAATATTCATTTATTTCAGGACGACGCATATCTAAATTAGATTGACACATAGGACAAGCAACAATAATTGCTTCTGCACCATTATCAACTGCATCTTGAATAATAATTCCTGATAATTTCGATACTACCTTCGTATTTGACACAGAGAATCCAGCACCACAACACTCAGTTTTAAAATTCCAATCAACCGTTTTTTCTCCTATTAAATTCATAAGGGTATCCATTGATTGAGGATCTTCTGCACGGTCGAATTTCAAAATATTATTTGGTCGAACAAGTAAACAACCATAATAACATGCTGATTTGAAATTAAGTGGATTAACTAATTTATATTTAATATCTTTTGTAATATATTTATCTATAAATTGAATAACATTTAATATTTCAATTTTGCCTTTTAATGGCATATCGATATGTTCTGTTATTTTAGTTTTTAAAGCCTCATCATGGTTTAATTCATGTTGAGTTAAAGTCAATCTATTATAACATGCAGCACAAGGCACTAAAATTTCAGTCATACCAGCTTTTTCTGCTAATGCCAAAATTCTAGCTGGCAATGCAAGCGATAATTCATGATTTAAATTATGAGCAGCAGTGGCTCCACAGCAGTTCCAATCTGGAACTTGTTCAAATTCTATATCAAAAGCTTTTGCAATTGCAACAACAGATTCGCTATACTCACGAGATCCTCCTTCAAGGGAGCATCCTGGATAAAATCCTATTTTCATTTATTTTCCTCCTGTTTTTTTAGTTCTGGAAAAAATACGTTTCATATTTTCTTTGTTTTTTATCATTTCTGGTAAAAAACCTAATTTGCCACGTGAAATCATTTTTGGAGCTAACATAACATCTTTCACCAAATCTAATGATCTAACTTTGTAATCAACAACTAATCCTAGTTCATATAAACGACCAGTGTACTCGATTGAATCAAGAAATGATTTGTGGAAATCAATAATTTTTTTAGCATGAGGATGTTGTAAATTCATGCCAATTGATTTATGCCTTAAATAATCCATTACTTTTGGCAATTCAACTTCCATTGGGCATCTTGAAATACACATTTCACAAGTTAAGCACAACCAAATAGTTTTTGATTTTAAAACGGTTTGCTCATCTGCTTCATTATCTGTTTGTAACAATCTTAATAATACATTTGGCGGTAAATCCATTTCATCAGAAACAGGACAACCAGCTGAACACTTTCCACATTGATAACACTTTGCAACTTTAACACCAGTCGCTTTGTAAATATCATTAGCAAGTGTTTTTACTTCATGATGATGCTCGTGTGACATAATTTTATTGTTTGAATATCAGTATCTTAAAATATTATTTGCTATATCAACTTTAAAAGTTGATTTTCGTTAAAACTAAAGGTTTCAACTAGGCAAATGTAATTATTATTATTTATATGCCAAATATTTTTTTTATCTAGTTTTAACAGACATTTCAGAGCATATATTAAAAAAATGTCTTTATTATTGATACTTACAAGATATAAAAAAAAATATTATCTTATTAATACTAGCACACAGAGCTTACTGTTTATTAATTAACAATAAAAAAAGGCAATGAAAATGTATTTCATTGCCTTTATAGCTTTTTGTTTTTTTTAAATTTATTTTATCCCCTTCATTGCATCTAAAGCTTTTGTATCCGCTGGGTCTAATTCTAATACTTTTTGCCAAAATGATTTAGAAGTAGCATTATCTTTATTAACATAATAGTAGAAGCCCATATACTGATATGATTCAATTAGTTCTTTCTTAAATTTTACTGGATCAGCAGAACAAATTTCTACTACCTTTTCATAATAAGGTTTAGCCAAACCCTTAGTTGTTTCGGTATCTATCTGTGAATTCACACGTGCCCTTGATAAATAACCCAGTTGCGATTTTGAGTTTAATGAAATAAAAGAGCCGAAAGCAGTGTCTGCTTGAATCAACAATTTGCTTTTTAAAACGGTATCCGTTGAATTTACAGCTGCATAATAGTTCACAAGTCCAAATTGATAAAAATCCGAAGGTAATGGTGTAGTTCTTGACTTAATTAATTTTTCAAAATATTCTACAGCTAACAAATACTTCTTTTGCTTTTGATATGATTGAGCGATATTTTCATATATCCCTGTTTTTGAAGAATCAATCTTCATTGCCATCATGAAATTTTCAATTGCAAGTGAATCCATTGCATTTTTAGCAAGCGATTTTCCATAATATTCATAATCAGTATAAAGTATTTTTGATTTGTCTTTTACTAGTGCGAAAAATTGTTTTAAACTATTTAAACTGTTTGCATAATCTTTTAATTCAAATTGGTCGTACCCAATAATTCTTTTTAAAACAAAATTTTCATTATCACCTTTAATTTTACTAAGAACATCTATTGATTTAGCATAATCTTTACTAAAATACAAAATGGTTCCAAATTTTTGAAGTTCTTTTGTATTAATTTCGCCATTCTCAATATATTTACCATAAATAAATGCTGATTTTGCATAATTACCATAGTCATAATACAATTCGCCTAAGCCTCTTAATGCTGGAGGAAATGTTGAATCTTTTTTAATAGCTCTAAGATATGCTTTTATTGATTGTTCTTTATTTTTAACTGCAGCATATATATCTCCCAATTTAGAATTCGCTTCTACATTTGTTGAATCAAAATAAATTGCCATTTCGTAATCATTTGCAGTTTCGCCTGCTTTTTGATTTTTTATTGACAAGTTAGCTTTTACCAAATAAATATTAGGATTCGCTTTGTTTATTTCCTTAGCCCTTGTTAAAAGTCCATCAATTTTACCCTCTGGAGCATTAGGCGATTTAATCCATGCATCAAGCATAAATAACACCCAATCAATATTTTTCGTTTTATCTATTCCAAGAACACGCTCCACCTTTAATGCTTCACCTAAGTTTCCTTTAATTGCGTAAATTGCACCCATCCCTAATTGGCAATTTAAATCAGCAGGTGCTATTTCAGTACCTTTTTTAAAGTAAATTTGTGCCGAATCAGTATTGTTTAATTTCAAATAAAAAGAACCTAAATCAAAATACACTTTTGGATCTTGAGGCTTACTGTTCATTTCTGAAATAAAAAACTTTCTTGCTTCGCTTATTTTATCTCTTTTCAATAACTCGAAACCTTTATTACCTTGTGCAAACAAACTTGTTCCAATTATTTGCAACAAAACAATCGCTTTAAAAAACATCACTTTCTTTTTCATAGTTTTAAAGTTTTAATTTAGAACTTCTATTTTTACATTTCATTTTTAACGTTTAAAATTCTTATCGGAGCTGTAATAGGGAGTATCCCCGACTTCAATATTATACGTTGGCCTCTATCACTAGCTAAAAAAGAAACAAACCCTGTTGCTAGTCCACTTTTTGGTTCTGTACAGATGGTGTAAATCTTTCTGGCTATAGGATATTGGTTTATTGCTAAGTATGCCTGGTATGGCTGAACAAACTCCATGCCATCTTGTGGAGAAAGATAAGCTACTCTAATCTCTTTTAAAAAAGTCATTGCAGTAGAGTCATCGTGATCGCTTATCCAATTAGCACCAATAAACCCAATACTATTTTTATTTTTAGCTACTTCTTTAATTACATTTTCATTTGACTTAGAATTCGTCATGTTAGAAAGGAATTTCTCTCCATTTCCTATTGAATCTAAAAGGTATCTAACAATTCCAGAATTGAAATTATCGAATACTATATTTATTTTGCCCAAATTATTTTTAGGCATAAGTTCGTTCCAATTTTTAAATTTTCCTGTGATAATGTTTTTCAAATCATCAACTAAAAAAGTTGAATCTGGATTTGAGGGATTAACTATCACAGCTATTGCATCTACTGCAATTGCATTATGTTTTGGGAATACAGTTTTTTGTTTAAAATAATTTTCTTGACTTGCAGTTAATTTTCTTGCTGCAATAACTAAATCAACTTTGCCTTTTTCGAGAGCAACAAAGGCTTCTCTTTCAGACAAAACTAGAATATTTATTTTTGCCTGATCATAAATAGCTTCGAAAACTTCCTTTTCGGCCTTAATAATTGGATACAGTGTTTCGTCAACAGCGATAGTGGTAGTTCCTGATGTTGGGGTGCTTGTATTTGAATTAGAGTTTGTTTTTCCTGAGCAACTTATTATTAAAACTAAGCACGCTAAGAATAATGAATTAAAAATATAATTTTTCATATCAATCTGTTTTACAATTGCAAGTATTTTTATATGTTCGCCAAACTCTTAAAGCGCCATAACTCAATGCTAAAACTCCAAATATTTTTGAACTAAAATTATTTAAAAGCATTGGGATTGGGTTGTAAACAAGAAGGATAATACCTAAAAATACATAAACAAACCCCATTGTAATGGAAAGCATTTTTAATAGATTAATAAAAACACTTTTAATTTTCATTGGTTTGTTTATGTATTTAATAATGTTGTAAGTACTACTACTATTGTAATTGGAAATTAACCGGTAAGTTAAAGCTAACTCTAACAGGTTTACCATTTTGCTTTCCTGATTTCCATTTAGGCATTCCTTTGATAACGCGAACTGCTTCTTCATCGCAACCGCCACCAATACCTCTTAGAATTTTAATATTGCTTACACTTCCATTTGGTTCAACAACAAATGAAACAAACACTCTACCCGAAATACCACTTTGTTTGGCAATTTCTGGATATTTGATGTTTTCACCTAAGTATTTGTATAAATCTTCTTGACCACCTGGAAACTCTGGCATTTGCTCAACAACAGTAAACACCTCAGCAGCAACAGCTTCATCTGCAATAGTTGTATTTTGGTTCAACTCTGAAATATCAACACCAGTTCCATCATCATTACCTTTAACATCGGCGATAGAAATTGAAACATCGGTTTTAGTAAGTTCTTCCTGAGATTTCATTTCTTCAGTTACTTCTTCATCAGGTCGGATAACTGGAGGAGTAAACTTAATCGAACTTTTAAGTTCAGGTGGAGGTGTATTTTCAATTACTTTATTTTCTTGATCTTTTGGTTTGTCCATTTTAACATCTAACAAGGAAGTTACTTCAGTCATTGCCTCTTTTTTTTCTGGCATTACTGATTTTATGATAATTGGAGACAAGATTGCTAAAGTAAAAAAGACGATTGCTATAACTAAAGCTTTAACATGTCTTTTTGAAGAGTGCAAACGTAGATCATAGGCGCCGTATTCCTTGTTTTTTTCTTCAAAAACAATTTCGCACCAATCGTATGAATAAATATTTCCTGATTCTTGCATAATCTAGTTTATTTTATAGTTTACCAGCAACCGGTCTTTCAAAACCCGATTCTTTAATTACATCTAAATCAAATTTTGTAATATCAACAATAGCATACTTACCAATATTGCAAATTTGCATTTCGTCAAGGATATCAACCAAGTCGTTGTAGGTGGCTTCATCTGATGATTTAATTAAAACAACAGGTGTATTTTTCCCACTCTTCAACCTTGAAACTCTGGCTTTTAAGGTATCTTCACTTATTAGTTTTTTTGCTTTTTGATCTTTTAAATCTGCTACTTCTTTCATAACAGAAATATTGCGTTCCAATAATACTTTACGAATGCCATCGGCAGCATAAGTAGTTTGAATAGCTTTGGGGTTTACATTATTTTCTCTAGTCCCAAAAAAGTAAAAAACTTTATTATCTTTTCCTAGAACAATGGTAATGGATAAAGATGCTTTAACCTTTGTTTCTTGCCCTTCAGGAACTTTATCTTTACTAGGCATACTAATTTCCATTGTTTGAGGTTTAATCAGGGTAGTAGTTAGCATGAAAAATGTAATCAACAAGAAACCTAAGTCAACCATCGGTGTAAAATCGACGCGTGTGGACTTCTTCTTGGGTTTACCTTTCTTATTACCACCCTTACTCTCGGTGCTTATTTCTGACATATTATAATCCTTTAGGAGGTTCTTCTAAATTAGTAATTAAGTTATATCTGTTTTCGCGTAAATCTTGAAGTGTATTCATTACACTTTTGATTTTAGGGTAGGTTGTTCCTTTATCAGCTTTTATAGCAATTTTCAAATCAGGATTAACATTTCTAGCAAATTTTATCCAGCTTTTCAATTCATTATTTGTTGAATCGCTTGGTATCCCCAACGCATTTTGCTTTGAATCTCTTAATTCTCCTGGGAGATCAAGATATGTTTTCAATGCATTTGTAGGAACTCCAAATGAAGCTATTGTGCTGAAAGTGTGTAATTCTTCTTTTGTAAATGTCAACTTATATTCAGTAGCAATTGCTTCTAATAAGGCTTTTCTCTTTTCTTGTCCATCAATTCCGAAAAACACTTTACCATCTTTGTCTACCAAAATATTCATGATATTCACTTCAGGTATTTTAATTTCAGAAATTGAAGATGGCGTTGAAACTTGAACGGCCTCTTTACTTGTAAAATTAGATGTAAGCATAAAGAATGTAAGCAACAAAAAAGCAACGTCACACATCGGAGCCATATCAATGGCTGTATTCTTTCGTGGAATTTTTACTTTTGGCATATTTTTCTACTATTTGTGGTTAGCACCATAAGATTGTACAATTGTAAAACCAGCTTCGTCAATACTGTATGTAAGTTTATCGATGCGAGTTGTAAAGAAGTTATAAGCGATAATAGCTAGAGCAGCTGTACCGATACCTAAAGCTGTATTGATAAGAGCTTCAGAAATACCATTAGCAAGAGCAACAGAGTCAGGAGAACCCGCATTTGCTAACGCAGCGAACGCACGAATCATACCTAATACCGTTCCTAACAGACCCATAAGAGTTGCAACAGAAGAAATAGTAGCTAAAACACCTAAGTTTTGTTCTAAAGCTGGTAACTCTAAAGCAGTTGATTCTTCAACTTCTTTTTGTAAAGCAACTAATTTTTGGTCTTTCGACATTTCTGTTTCAGTTTCAACTTGTTTGTATTTAATAAGCACTGAATTAACAACGTTTCCGATAGAACCTTTTTGTTTTTCACATTCAGCCATAGCTTCATTAATATTATTTGTTTGTAATAAAGCACGAATGTTTCTAACAAATGCAACAGCCGAACCTTTTCCTTTAGCTTTAGAAATAGTAAAAAAACGTTCTATAGAAAAAGTGATAACAATAAGCAATAATGACATTAAAACAGGCACAATAAAACCTCCTTTATATACTACACCAAAATAATCACCAGGAAGTGGGTTGTTTTCAGGATTTCCACCTTGAAAATGCGAACCATTACCTAATACTTTGTAATAAATAATGAATGATACGATTAATGCAGCAGGTATTACGATTGCTGAAAAAATTGAGCCTAAGCCCTTTGATTTTTGATTTTTGTTTTCCATAAATTTGTTTTCTTTTATTTGGTTAATGATTTCAATTATTTACTTGAATTGCAATTAATTAATACAAGAATTTTGATAATTAAGTTAATTATTTTATTAGTTTGTTTGTTTTATTTATTAATGTAAAGCTCAATTTATTTAAAAAAAATATTAAAACGATATTCCATTTAACTTTCACGAATACAATCATTTATATCAACAATTGGATTCTTTAGACGCTTTATTAATCCTGCAAATGTAATTAATATTATTAATTTGTCAAATATATTTTTTTTTGTTAATTCTAAAAAAGTTATTAAACATTAATATTTGTCTATATTAAAATGCTCATTTACAAACTCAAACTTATTATTAAAAAAATACGTATTTGATTAAATTTACAAGAATAAATAAAATTTAATAATGCACAATCTCATTAACTAAAAGCTCCAATAATTATTGTATAAGCAAATATAAATATATTTATTTAACATAAACACAAACAAAAAGAATTTGGGAGCGATTAATCAGCTAACGGTATATTTCATCCAGTTAACGGTAAATTATAAACAGAATAATAAGTCAAAAAAAACTAAAATATTACCGAAATTAATCTATCTTATCACTTTTCACTACTTTAAACCGCTTTCTTACAATGATAGTCAAAGTAGGCAAAATAATGAAAACAAAGTACATCGCTCCCATTTTTACAGACAATTGCTCTGCTATAACCAAGCCAACAATTACTCCTGCGGCTAAAAGACCATGAATTACTAATAATAACTCTAAAATTTTCAAACGTATTTCCATATAAATAGCTCAGATAATTTTAACAAAAGCTCATTTTTACAAATATAGAAACATTTTTTATAACACGAATTAAAAAAAATTCTAACTTTGATAAAAAAAATACAAAAATAATGAAAGCTTTTTTTATCATCATACTATCCTTAATCTCAATAAGTTTGTTTTCACAAAACAAAAACACCACACTGAAACCTAATAGCGAAGAAGAAAAAACAGATTATTCAGGCTGGCAATTTGGTGGAAATATGGGAATGTACTTTGCTAATAAAAATACGGCAAACTACTACAACGGTGCCAGAGTTGATAATAACGCATACAATCTAGATAGTACTTTATTAGAAAGAGTTATTAATAATCCTTTTAATCAAAAACAGATTAGAGATGCTTTGGGTGGCTACAATTACAAAATGGGTGAATATGCTACAGGCATGAAATACCAACCAGCTATGACCTTTGGTGTTTTCGCACGCTATCAAGTAGATGAAACCTTTGGGATATTCGGGCAATTTAATTATTCAAAAATTAAAACAAGCGATTTTTTTACCATTTACCTCGACAAATACAACAATGGGTTTACTGAACCTTACATTTATACCGCAAATATTTCGGGCAGCGAGGAACGAATAAACATAGACCTAGGATTTAGTCTGATGATGAAAACTGATAAAAAAATATATCCCTATTTCGAAGTAGCTGCAAATTTATCAGAAGTTACAGCTAAAGAATCGAATATTAAAATTGAAACTTTGGAATATAGCATTATGAGCCCATATAATCAAATGTATAATATTAAAGAAGGCGGACTAGGAATTGGCGGATTGGTTTCAGCTGGGTACCATATCGAATTTAATTCTAATTTTTTATTCGACATTGGTCCTACATTATATATATCAAAAATACATTTGGGCGATTATCCAAAATATGCTATGAACGGAATGTTGCAATTGAGAATAATTTTTGTATAACTAAAACCTTGCTCTAAGCATTCTATCCTTGCCTGCAAAATCTTTTCTTAATTCAATTTCAGTATAGGCTTCACTTTTGCAAAGTGCTATCATTTCTTGTCCTAGCAATTCATTAATTTCGAAATAAACATAGCCTCCATTATTAAGGCTGCTTCTCCCCTTTTTCAATATTTCGCGATAAAACAATAATGGGTCTGAATCTTCAACAAACAAAGCCAATTCTGGCTCATATTTAAGAACATTATCAGCCATTAGCACTTTCTCTTTATTCATTACATAAGGCGGGTTGCTAACTATAATATCATATTTATGCTTTGAGACCATTGATGAATTTAAAATATCACACCTATCAAATTCAATCAATAAATCATTGCGTTTAGCGTTTTCACGTGCCACATCAAGTGCTTTTTCCGAAATATCGCATGCAAAAACAATTGATTTTTCAATATTTTTTTTCAATGAAATAGCTATTGCTCCGCTGCCAGTTCCAATATCTAATATTTTAATATTGTTATTTGCCTTATTATCTTCTACAATCCATTTAACCAATTCTTCTGTTTCGGGGCGAGGTATTAAAACATTTTCGTCAACAAAAAATAACATATCATAAAAGTATGCTTCTCCTAATATATATTGTATTGGTTTATTTTGACGTAGTTGCTTCACTACATTGTTAAACTTCAATAAAACCGATTCCGAAACGGTTTCGTTTTTATTCATCGATAACTGAATAGGCGAAAAATGAATTATTGATTCAAAAGCTAAACGAATAAATGAATCAACTT
Organism: Bacteroidota bacterium; assembly: GCA_037139195.1. Taxonomy (GTDB): domain Bacteria; phylum Bacteroidota; class Bacteroidia; order Bacteroidales; family JAHJDW01; genus JBAXGW01. Next base: position 3,132 of record JBAXGW010000028.1, on the reverse strand, counting down.
CGTTTTTGCCATATTTCTCATCCAATTCGGAATGAAAAAAACTAATAATTGAATAAATATGATTGCTCTGTATTCTCATTGTGGGTATATTTATTACTTTCTTAAATCCGCAGGCTATTTTGATAGACTTCGACTTACTTCGGCTTCGCTCAGCAACCACCGCTCAGTCTGCGGTCACACTAATATGCTTTATAAACTTTGGCTTCGGCTTGCTTCGACTCCGCTCAGCAACCGCCGCTCAGCCACCGTTCAGAACATTCAACTCTAAATACTCCGCGGACTCAAAACTATATATACTTTAAGTACTTTAGACACTTTAAACACTTCACTAACTTTGGCTTCGACTCCGCTCAGCCTCTGTTCAGAATTTTCAACTCTAAATACTTTTTAAACTTTTAAACTTTCTAATTATCTTAGCTGCAAAATTACAAATTTATGGACATACTTTTAATCATTATCGGAATTGTATTATTAATAGGAGGAATAATTGGCTGCGTAGCACCTGTAATTCCTGGTCCCCCAATAAGTTATATTGCGCTAATTCTGCTACAATTAACAAGCTATAAACCTTTTACGACTTCATTTTTAGTTATTTGGTTAATTATTGTATTATTTATTACAATTGCCGATTATTTTATACCTATTTGGGGCACAAAAAAAATGGGCGGAACAAAGTTTGGAACTTGGGGAAGCACAATTGGATTAATTGTATCGGTTATTGTTTTACCATTTCTAGGAATTACACTTGGACCATTTGGTTTAATTGGAATTATTGCTGGACCATTTGCTGGTGCATTTATTGGCGAAAAGATTTATGGACAAAGCTCCGAGAAAGCTTTTAAAGCAGCAATGGGTTCGTTTTTAGGTTTTCTTGTTGGAACTATTCTAAAATTTGCCATTTGTATTATTATAGCTATTCAGTTTCTGGTTAAAGTTTTTGGGATTGTTTTTTAGAAGGAAGCAAGAATACAGAAGCAAGAATACAGAAGCAAGAATACAGAATACAGAAGTCAGAATTCAGAATTCAGAATTTAGAAGCCTGACGGATGACCTAACGGCGTTTGAGGTGTTTTTTCATATTTTACATTTTCAGATTAATCATTTATTTGAACCATTCTAACTATTGCCTTTGAGGGAACAATTCCTGATTTTAAAATAATTTTCTGTCCTTTTTCTCCTGCAATAAAAGTTGTTAATCCTGATGCAAGTCCTAATCTAGGCTCTTTATTTATAATGTATATATTTCTACACAATGGGTAATCGTTATTAGAAATACAAGATTGATAAGGCTTATAACTATTAAGACAAGTAGCAACTTTCTGCTCACTTACGGATACTAATCTAACTTTTTTCAAGTTTGATTGAGTAACTGTATCTTCTTTATCACTTATCCAGCTAAGTCCAATAATTCCAATTGCATTAGGGTTATTTGACACATATTTTATCACATCTGAATTGCATTTTAGTGCAATATGTTTTTTGGAAAATAATTGTTTCATACAAACCGAATCGAAAATATATCGCACAGTACTGGATGAAGGGTTATCGAAAACTAATTTTATTTTATCTAAATTAGATTCTTTATTTATTTTTTTCCAACTTACTATTTCTCCTGAAACAATATTTTTCAATGTATTTACACTTATCAATGAATCGTTATTTTGCTTATTGACAATTATTGCAATAGCATCTATAGCAATTAAAGTAAGGTTTGGATATTGTTTGACACTTTTAAGGTATGCCTTTTCTCGTTTATTAAGCTCTCTGGAAGCTACAATCATTTTAACGCTATCTTGAAAAAACAAATTAAACAAATCACGTTCGGAACAATATGTTGAATGAATTTTAGCTTTATCGTAAGTAGCTTCGAACACATCTATTTCTGATTTTATCACAGGCAGTAAAGTTTCATCAACACCTATTTTTGTATTCCCAGAAGTTGGTGTATCTAACACAGCAACATTCCTATTATTACAATTAAAGAATAATAGAGAGAACAGAAACAAAATAATTATATTTTTTAGTGTTTTCATGGCTTTGGCAGATTAAAAAATTATTAAAATAATAACAAATGAAAGTCAATAGTATTTTAATTGTTACTCAAGCGTAAATTTAATTGGAATTGTAAATTGAACAGAAATAGGTGTTCCGTTTGTTCTTCCAGGTCTCCAATTGGGCATTTTTTCAATAACTCTTACAGCCTCTTCTTCACAACCTCCACCAATTGGTCTTAGAATTTTTATGTCTGTAATTTTCCCATTTTTCCTAACAATAAAACTAAGATGAACGGTACCTGAAATATTTTCTTCTCTAGCTAAAACAGGATATTTTATGTTTTCAGCAATAAAAGCATACATTTCTTCAAGCCCTCCTTCATACATGGGCATTTGATCTGCATACAAAACCGTTTCATCAACTTCCTTTGTGTCGGTGATTTCTTTTCGCACATTTAATATTGCAGGATCAATATCACCGCCATTATCTTTACTAATAAAATCAATTGATGAAATCATACCATCAAAATCGTTTATTTGTTCTTGTGGCTTCATCTCTTTAGTTTCATCAAATACTTCATCAGGAACAATCTCTGGCGTAGTGTAAGCAATTGCAGAAGCCAAATTAGCTTCAGGAACTACTACCTCTTTAACAGCTTCATCTGCATTGTTTGTTTCTGGCTCAAATTCAATATCTGTCATTTCCACAATACCAAAATCATCACCCTTATCATCGGGCAATACACTTGCGAAAATATATGGCGAACCAATTAATAATAAGAGAATTGATACAGCAACAATAAATGCTACTAGGTGTCGTTTGTTTGAGCCTAACCTTAATTGATAAGCTCCATAATCATGATTTTTGTTTTCAAAAATCAATTCGCACCATTCTTCATTATAAATATTTACTTTATTTTTCATGGCTTTTAGTTTTGTATTTGTTAAATAAATAAAAAAACAAAAAAATAGTTTTGGGAGTATAAAACATTTTTTTCTACTGACTTTCATTTGTTTAACATATCAATTCTACTCATCATAAAAAAAGCAAACTAATCTTCTATTGGGGGAATAATGAGTTTGAATAAACCACTATGGATTGAAAATCCATAGTTTTAATAAAATGTAAAAAAATGAA
>JBAXGW010000027.1:0-55774 GCA_037139195.1 Bacteroidota bacterium | reverse complement strand
TTGTATGTCAAGGCATCAGTTGTTGTTCCTGTAATTGTTCCTGCACATGCATCAGTTGCGGTTGGTGCTGTGGCTGTGGCTGTACATGATCCTGTTACATTTGGCAATGTTGCTATGTTTGCTACTGGTGCTAAGTTATCCTCAACAGCTATTTTTACAACATTTGACTCAACGGCTCCTGTCCAATCAGTCTTGCATGCAACGCGAGCTATTCGTTTAAACCAAGTTGTTTCAGTTAGCGAACCAGCATCAAAATTAGCAACATTACTGCTTGCTATATCGCTAAATCCAGCAGCGTTGCTAGTAGTTGAATATTGCCATTTGTATTCCAATGTACCTGAATTACCAGTTGGCAGCGTGCTTGTAAAAGCAGCAGGATTAAATGGATTACAACCAGATTGTGACGTTGAAACTATGCCACCGTCTGTTGGGTTAACACAAGGTATTTGAGTGAATTTTGCATAATATGGTTTATTTTCACCACCTATATAATTAAAATCTCCACCCACATAATTATCATCTCCGTTAATAGCAATAGCGTGTACATCGTCATTAGCAGAAGGATTCCATTCTACATTAGCATCACCATTTGTAGTATTTAATTTTGCTATATAATTTCTGTTCAGTCCACCAATATTATCAAATCCACCACCCACATACACATCAGTTGAGTTAACTGCTAAAGCATAAACTGTATAGCCAGCGCTTGGATTCCAAATAGCATCAGCAGCACCATCGGTATCATTTAATTTTGCTATGTAGTTTCTTGAATCGCCTCCAATATTGTCAAATTCTCCACCAACATAAATGTCAGTTCCAGTAATAGCAATGGTGTTTACCGTAGAGTTTGATTCTGGAAGCCATGTAGCATCAACAGCACCATCGGTATTATTTAATTTTGCGATATAGTTTCTTGCAAGACCACCAATAGTTGTAAAATACCCACCAGCAAATATGTTGCTTCCGCTAATAGCTAGTGTATTTACTGTAGAGTTTGCATCTGCAACCCATGTTGCATCAGCAGAACCATCTGTATTGTTTAATTTAGCAATATAATTTCTTGCTTGTCCGCCAATAGTTGTATAATCACCACCAGCATAAATATCATTACCACTTATTGCAATGGCTTTAACTGTAGAGTTTGCTTCTGGCATCCATGTTGCATCAGCTAGACCAATAGTGTTGTCTAATTTTGCAATATAGCTTCTTGCCTGACCACCGATATTATCAAATTCTCCACCCACATATACATTGTTTCCATCCAAAGCAATTGATTTAACCGTATTATTTGCATTTGGATTCCAAGTAGCATCTAGGCTATTATCTGTATTAATATAGCGTGCAATATTATTTCTTGGTGTTCCACCAATCATATTAAAATCTCCACCCACATAAACATCAGTCCCTTTAATAGCAATAGCACGAACATAATCATTTGCCCCAGGATTCCAATCTGTATAAGAAGCACCATCCGTATTATTTAATTTTGCAATATAGTTTCTAGACACTCCACCTATATAGTCAAAAGCTCCGCCAACATAAACATCAGTGCCGTCAGTTGCAACAGAATATACATAATCAGATGCACTTGCATCCCAAGTAGCATCAGCAGTACCATCGGTATTGTTTAATTTTGCAATGTAATATCTATCCTCACCGCCAATATTGTCAAATCTTCCTCCTGCATAAATATCATTACCACTTATTGCAATAGCCAATACACGACCATTTGCAGCCGCATCCCATGTAGCATCTGCGAGTCCATCCGTATTATTTAATTTTGCAATATAACTTCTTGACTCACCACCAATAGTTGAAAATCTACCTCCTGCATATATATCATTACCACTGATTGCAATAGAAAGAACGGTGTAATCTGCATCCGCTATCCATGTATCATCTGCAGTTCCATCTGTATTATTTAATTTTGCAATGTAATTTCTATCCTGCCCTCCAATATTATAAAAGTTTCCACCTGCATATATATCGGCTCCGTCTGCGCTCACTGCTATTGTATTAATATAACGATCAGCGCTAGGATTCCAATCAACATCAGCAGCACCATCGGTATTATTTAATTTTGCAATATAACTTCTATCTTCACCGCCTATATAAGAGAAATAGCCTCCAACATATACATCATTACCATTTACTGCAATAGTATTAACATAATCATCAGCGCTAGGATTCCAATCAGTAACTTCTCCAGCAGAATTAATTTGAGCTATATTGTTTCGTTCAAAACTTCCTACATTTTGGAAGCTTCCTCCAATATACCAACCACCATTTCCATCTGGAGCAGTAGCGTATATTGTTCCATCCACTTTTGGAAATAATGGATTAGATATAGTAGAAGTTGTTGTTAATTCTACTCCTTGACCTGTTATAGAACCAATAGTAGTAAATGAACCTCCGATGTATGTATAGTTTGCATCTGTTGCAATAGTATAAACAGTTCCATTAGGAGTCCACATATTAGAGTCTGGAATATTTGATGGAGACAGAGAAACCTCAATACTAAATGTGTTTGAGTATGCATCTGAACATGAGCCACTTTTTACAAAAGCACGATATTCCCAAGTACCAGAAGCATTTGGAGTTTCGCTATACGTATCGGTAGTGTTTGCAATATCAATCCAAGTATCATAATTCAGCCTTTTTTGCCACATTACAATAACACCTGTCTGTCCACTTAAAGTCATTGTTCCAGTATTAGCACCCCAAGCAAGAGGACCTGTTCCACCTGTTATATCACCTCCAACAGAAGATGGATCGGTTGAAATAGTTACTGTTGTAGCTGTCGAATTTTCTACTGAACAAGTTCCACTTTGAACAACAGCACGGAACTGAGTTGTTTCAGTTAATGTTCCAGGAGAATAATAGCTTGATGTATTATTAATATCAACCCAAGTATCGAATGGAGAAACTGAACTTTGCCATTTAACGATAGAACCAGTATAGTTTGAAAGATTTAAATCCTCGCTAACTTCTGTGCCGCATAGTGTTGCTCCGCCAGTTACTTCACCAGCAACTGTTGTAGGATCAACCGTCATAGTCAATACATTTGATTCTGCAGCACCTGTCCAGTTCGACTTACAAGTTACACGTGCAATACGTTTATACCATGTGGTTTGTGTAAGTGTAGATGGATCATACGTTTCTGAATTACTAGATGCAATATCTGAAAAACCAGAACTACTGTTTGTAGTAGACATCTGCCATTTATATTCTATTGTACCAGCTTCGCCAGTAGGAAGCGCTGAACTTTCAAAAGCAAGAGGGTCTAAAGTAGCACAAGCAGCTTGATCTGAAGTGATTGCTCCTCCATTAGAAGGATTAAAACAAGGGATCACAGGATATTCAAAAGCTCCCATTGCAGGATAAGTTACGCTTCTATCAGCACCTCCGTCATAATCAGTTGTAATACCTGTTCCAGTAATAGCAACTAAAGATGTATTCGATGGAAGATAGTCGGATGTTGTAATGCCACCACCATTTGCATATACTGGAGAAACACTAGTACTGTATACATCTTGAGATGTTATAATTGGCAAAGTGGTTTTGTATGCCCCATTGTAATATCCAAGATATCCGCCGTTTCCAGAAGCATAGTAGTTATTATAGTCAAGTGTAATTGAAGCATTATTCAAAAAGTATGCTCCATAATGCATTCCAGAGGCAGTGCCGGCATTCGAACGAGCATTAACAAAAATATTATTTTTTATCACCTTAGCTGCACTTGAAGATACGGTATAGGAAAAAGCATTGGAATTATTTGAGCCCGAAATAGGATTTCCATTAATATAAACCGTATTGTAATAAACACTGGTGCCAGTTTCACTTCCTCCAGATAAATTTATTCCATGTATTTCGCTTGAAGAATTTCCTCCAAGTGTTACAATATTATTTGCAAATGTACAAACACCATTGTCTTTCTTTATTCCATATATACTTGCAGCAGTGCTAGAAACTCCAGTTACATAAAGGCTGTTAATAAAATTTTTCGAAACAAGATTCGTCCCAGAATAATCGCCACTAAAAAAAAGTCCAACCACAACTCCTGAAAAAGAAGGATAGGTATTAGATAAGTTATAAATGGTGTTATTTTCAATCGTACTACCCTGCCCCCCTTCATTACAAAGACCGATTAGTGAAGCCTTTCCATCAAGATAAGAATTTGAATTAGCATTAGCAACAGATAAGTCTCTTATTAAATTATTTGCAATTGTATTATTTGCCCCATAAGTGTATATACCCCGCATCGATCCTACAGAAGAAGCATTCGTATTGCTAGGTCCATTTGTCATATTTGCAATTGTATTGCCAGTAATAGTAGCACTTCCTCCACCAACTATTCCATGCATAAACTGCCAAGAATTGGTAGATTCTGAACTTGCATAAATACTATTAGCTTGGGTTGTGCTTCCTATGGTATTATTAATGACAGATGTAGTGTTAGCCGTAAGATTTATCCCAATAAATCGATGAGCCTTAGCTCCAGTGTTAGCTAATGTAAATGATCCAATGATATTATTTCTAACATCTTTACCGCCAACAATTCCATAGCTGGTCATATCGGAAGTTGTATTGGTAATAGTAATAGAACCAGTTCCTGTGTTTGAACCAATGGTATTTCCAGTTATAGTGCCAATATTTACATTGCCATTCGAGGCTTTGATTCCATACCAGGAATTATTAGACGATCCTGTAGAAAAAGTAATGTTTTGAATGGTGTTATTTTGCACCGAACTGGCTGTTGTACTGCCTACATTGATAAAAATACCCTCAAAATAACTATAGCTATTATAAGTACCAGGCAGCAATAACGATGCATCTATTGTAAAACGACCACTATGATCATAAGAGCTACCTCCAATATAATTATCGGAAACATTAAAATTATTTCCCGACAAATCATTTATAAATATAGGATAGCAAATTGAATATGTATTCGAAGCAAGAAGAGTAAATGTAGTTGTTTCATAAAAATTATTTCCGGTAACATTCCAATCAGTTGAATTGGTAAATAGATAAATACCATATGAATCCATTTTTTTATTCATGAAATCGTATATGTTATTATTGCTGATGGTATTTCCGCTATTTGATTTTCCTGCAGTTCCTAATGAATAAACGAGATTTCCTGCCCTGTTTGTATTATCAGAGCTAGTGATATCATTATTTGTAATAAGATTATTATTATTTCCTGTAGTGCCGTTGGTTGTACTAAAAAAAACAACTCCTCCTGTCATATCGGCAGCAGAAGCACCATATTTTATATACGAACCCTTTATGGTACAATATTGAACAACATTAGATGAAGCATCATTGATAAATCGAATGGTTGAAGTACCATCAGTGTATGATGAATTCGTGTTTGTAATTACAAGGTCTTTGGTTGCACCTGTAGCATTAACTCTTCCATCAATTGTAACATTATCAGCACCGTTTAAATCAATAAGTGGAGCCTCAAGATTTCCAAAAATCGTTAACCCTGATACTGTTGGATAAATATTAACAGAGGTATAAGCCGCAGTACCGTTTCCACTAGCGTTAAGAACAGCAGAAGCCGATTCAATAGAGTTGCCAAGTAATTTAATTGTAATCGCACCTTGATGCGTACCTGTATTAATGGCATCGAAAGCTGCTTTTAAATTATCATAAATAACAGGCCCTGTAGTTCCATCAGTGGCAGTTAGTTCAATCGGTTTAACAAAAAATTGTGCTGCAAGATATGGATATCCATCATTTCTAATATCCATTTTCCAAATAGGAGTTGTTACAAAATCCCATGTAGCACCTGAAAATGTTGACAGCGTTTTCATTTGTGCCGTTGTTTTCATTGTACCAGCTGCACTTGATGTCAATCCTGATGTTTCATAATCCCAAAAAGAATTTGTTGTTGTTGCACTTCCACCTTGTACACCTAAAACTCCACCTTTATCACTAGGAGCACTAACAGTTCCTGTTGAATAGCAATTTGCTAAAACACCTGTTGAATTATTGTATCCCAAAACACCTCCAGCAACTGCTGCAGTAGCAATGACAGAAGACCTAGAATAACAATTATTGATATTTGACCCATAACTGTATCCACCTATACCACCTACCATATCATGACCAGTTATTGTTAATCCAGAAGTATAACACTGTGTGATTATACTACCAGTATAAGGACTTCCGCAAATACCAGCTACATAAGAATAGCCATTAATTGTTCCATTTTTCACATAACAATTTTGAACAGTTGATCCTGAGAAAGTCCATCCAGTGATAGCCCCAACTCCATTGTTTGTTGAAGTGATATTTACATTTTCTAAGCCTAAGTTTTTTATAGTTCCATTCATATACCCACCAAATAACCCAACGCCATAAGTGATTGTTGAATTATTAATGAATAAATTTGAAATTTTGTGATTGTCGCCTTCATAAGTTCCACTAAATTTATTAGATGTTGAATAACCAATACAAGGCCAGCCTGTTCCTGTATTGTATGGCTCAATATTTAAGTCTAAATCGGCTGTTTGTAAAAAATATTTTCCTGCATAATTTACTCCTGAATTAACAGCGATAGAAAGTGCAGTTAAATCATTTATAGATGAAATAAGATATGGATCACCTATAGTCCCTGTTCCAGCACTATAATATGAAATTTCAACCCAACTTGGCGTGCTTAAAGTTCCAGTATTGCTATTTCCACTATTATCGGTTAATGATGTTCCGCTGCCATCGCTCATTTTATAATATGCAGTAGTTCCTGTACCTGTTCCATCAGACATATCTGATTGTATTTGGCTTTGGGTACGAGTAGTATTCCATACTTTTACTTCGTCAATTTTTCCTTGAAAAGGAGCGAAAAACATATTTGTATATCCAATTCCCATTGTAACAGAATTTCCAGAAGTAGTATATGTTCCAGTTGTGCTTGTTTGAGCAACTTGCTGTCCATTTACATAAGAAGTTATGTTTCCACCTTGTTGCCATGTCATTGCAACGTGCGTCCAAGTGTTGGTTAGAATATAACTAGTGCTCCCATCAGCCCAGAAACTTCCTCCTGTTAAATAAACACTAGAGGAGAAAAAGTAGCCATTACCGTTTTTATAAATATTCATAGCATAACCTTTCGACCAACCACCTAAAGTCATAAGAACTTTTTGATCGTCTGGTGCGCCATCTTCAATATAAATCCAAGCTTCAGCAGAAAAGTTTCCGCCAGTTGGTTGAAAACTACTGTTATTTGGCAAATCAACATAATCGTCAGCGCCATTAAATTCTAATGCATAGCCACTTGGACCAGACTGGGCAAAAGCTAGCGTAGTCATTGCAAAAAGCAATCCTAGAAGTAGAGTAAAATTTTTCATAAAAAGTTGAATTAGTTAGTATATAGTTTTTTTATGTTGCTCATACGAAAAAAACATTATTACATAGATATTTTATACTAATGTTTGATATTTGTTTATTAATCGACAAAATTATGACTTTAATTTCAATAAATCACTTGACATATATCAAGAAATACAAAAAAAATCAATATAAATTATCCTTATTATATGGCAGGATAAATATTAAAAGGATACTGATTCTTATAAACAGAAAAAGACCCATCAATATATTATAACGTTCATACAAGTGTATGAATAACACTGATTGAACGGTTATTGTCAGCTTTTAAACACAAAAAAAAGGAATTTCAGTTAATAATGATAAGTATTAGGCTTGATATTAGTGAGCTTGTCGAAACAAAGCAAACAAGAATATTGAAAGTATAATTCAAGAAATATGCAGCCAAAATAACAATTTCACTATATTTAATAACAAATCGTACGCCTAAAAAAAATTACACAAACAACACCTTCATCATTATTATTGTTCATATACAACCATCAACTCTTTGCTCATAATTCGCAGTTTTTCTAATTCTAGACAGAGTTTCGGGTGTAATTTTCAAAAAAGATGCAATGTGTTTAAGTTTAACTCTATCTATTAAACCAGGTTTATTTTGAATAAAAAACCGATATTTTTCCTCGGCAGCACACCGCATTATATTGTCTTTGAAAAATTCCGTTTTTACTATAAATTGCTCAGCTATTATTCTGCCTAAATTGCAAATTTCATGATTTGTAGCAAATAATCTTCGGAACTGAACTATATTTACCCTATACACTTCAATGCCTTCAATTGATTGGTATGATTTTATTGCGGGTCTGTTTGCAATGTAGGTGGAAACATCACCAAAAGTATCGTACTCCATCCACAAAGAAATTGTTTCCTCGTGATCGGAGTAGGTGTAATAACCTCTCACAACTCCTTTCTTTATAATATACATAAAGTTATTTGTACTGCCAGAAACAAGTATTTCAGTATTTGCTTCAATTTTAACTAAGTCAACGCATTTAAGCACTAACTTTTTTGCTTCTGGCGACAGTACTAGAAATTGATCAAAATAAGTAAATACACTTTCCATCGTAATAATTTTAAATTTTAACCATTTATCTAGAAATCTGAAATTTCATTGTTCTAGTTTGATAATCATCTTTCACTTTAATAGTATATGTTCCTTGTTTTAAATTGCTTACATTTATTATTTTCTTATCTGAAGTTATCTTGTTTTTAATAACAACTTGTCCAATTAAATCAATAATTTCTAAAATGGAATTGTTTGCTCCAGAAATTGTAATAGTTTCGTTTGCTGGATTTGGATAAACATTTAACTCCGCTATCGAAGTTGCCTCGATTCCTGTAAATGTAACATTTATTATGTTAGATGGTGCTGAACTACAACCCGAAGAACTAACTACTACGTAGTAATTGCCATTTATTGTGGGTGTATAATCTTGATTAGTAGCATTATTGATTATTCCATTTTGATTATACCATTGGTTTCCAGTTGAAACATTGGAATGCAGTACATTTCCTACAAGTGTTATTTGTGGTGTGGCAGGTGTCAAAGGCTGTGCATCAATAATAACTTGAGCTGATGCATTAGAAATGCAACCTGCAGTATTTTTAGCGGTTACAGAATAGTTGCCAGCTGTTAAACCCGAAAATACACCTGATGTATTACTATAAGATACGCCATCTAAGCTAAATGCTAATCCAATTGTATTTGATGTTACAGCAATTGTACCTGTTGCCAATAAACACGTTGGCTGTTCTGACACAATTAAAATTGGTGTATTAGGAGTTAAGGGCTGAGTATTAATAATTATAAGTGATGAAGGATTAGAAACGCAGCCTAAAGAATTTTTAGCAGTAACAGTATAACTTCCAGAATTCAAACTAGTAAATATTCCTGAGGTATTTGAATAATCCGTTCCATCTATACTAAAGCTTAATCCCGTAATATTTGAAGTTACAGTTAAAGAACCTGTAGCTACCGAACAAGTTGGCTGTAACGAAGCTATTGCATCAGGAGCACTTGGAATATTTACTACGGTAATAACTTCTTTTTCTGCAAGTTCTGCCGAACAACCGCTGGCATCGCTGGTTACTAAAACATTAAAAGTAGTAGTTGCTATTAGATTTCCAGTTGGCAAACTAATTGTGGTTCCATTTCCTGCAATAGCAGAACCAACAAGTTCATTTGCATTATCATTTCTGAGTTGATACATCATTCCAACAACTGAAGAGGCAACGGTAATATTTGCTCCAGAACCGTAACATATTTGACTAGTTCCGCTTAAAGTTAGATTAATTGCAAGCGGCGTATTTACTGTTACTATAGCATCTGCTGTTGACACATTTCCACTTTCGTCGGTAACAGTTAATGTTACTGCATTTTCCCCTAAATTAGAGCAGTCGAAAGCTGTTTTACTTGCTTCAATGCTTAAAATGCTACAATTATCAGTACTTGCATTATTTATATCATCAGCTGTAATAGTTACATTACCTGTTGCATCAAGATCAATTGCAATATCTTTTGCAATAGCAATTGGGTTTACATTATCTGTAACATTTACTGTTTGCGTTGCTGTTGCTGTTCTTCCGCCAGCATCAGTTGCAGTCCAAGTTACAGTGGTAGTTCCTAATGGGAAATCTGATGGAGCATCATTTGTAATTATTGGAGTAGAACAGTTATCGGCTGCAATAGGTGTTCCAAGAGCAACATTTGTTGCAAAACAAGCTGAGTTTGTAGTTATATCAAGCGCTGAAGGAGCTGTAATAGTAGGATTTATATTATCAACGACTGTTATTATTTGATTTGCGGTTGAAGTATTTCCACTTCCATCAGTAACAGTCCAAACTACAGTTGTAGCACCAACAGGATAAGATGATGGAGCATTGTTTGTAATTGTAGAAACGGAGCAATTATCAGATGTTGAAGGTGTTCCTAGAGCAATACCAGTAGCAGTACAAGCAGAATTAATGTTTCTCGTGATATTTGCAGGTGCAGTAATTGTTGGATTTACATTATCATTAACATTTATGATTTGTGTTGCAGTAGCTGTTCTTCCACTTCTATCAGTTACAGTCCATGTTACAGTAGTAGATCCTAACGGGAAGGCAACAGGAGCATTATTAGTTACTGTTTCCACTGCGCAATTATCAGCAGTAACAGGAGTTCCTAAATAAACACCAGTGGCAGTACAACCCGTATTTGCATATACGTCAACTGTAGGAGGAGCTGTAATTGTTGGGTCAATATTATCGGTTACAATTACAGTCTGAGTTGATGTTGCTCTTCTTCCCATTCCATCAACAATAGTCCAAGTTACAGTAGTAGTTCCTTTAGGAAATTCTGACGGAGCGTTATTTGTAACAGTAGACGAGGAACAATTGCCAGTAGTTGTAGGAGTTCCTAAATCAACACCAGTAGCAGTACAACCTAAGTTTGTAGTTGCATAAACAGTTGCAGGTGCAGTAATTGTTGGAGAAACATTATCAATTACATTTACTGACTGTGTGGAAGTTGCTGTATTTCCATTTCCATCTGTTACCGTCCATGTTACTATTGTTTCACCTAGAGGGAAAGCTGTTGGAGCATTATTAGAAACACTAGCTACCGAACAGTTGTCAGCGGTAGAAGGCGTTCCTAACGAAACTCCAGTTGCTGTGCAGCCTGAATTTGCTATTGCATTAACAGTTGTTGGTGCTGTAATTGTAGGATCAACATTGTCGACCACAGTAACTATTTGATTTGCAGTTGCAGTTCTTCCACTTCCATCAGTTACCGTCCATATTACAGTAGTTTCGCCCAATGGAAATGCTGTTGGAGCATTATTTACAACAGATGCTACAGAACAATTATCAGCTGTTACAGGTGTTCCCAATGCAACATTTATTGCAGTACATCCTGAGTTAACGGTTGTACTTACTGCTGAAGGGGCTGTAATTGTGGGATTCACGTTATCTGTAATAGTTACTATTTGGTTTGCCGTGGCAATATTCCCACTTCCGTCTGTTACAGTCCATACCACAGTTGTTGCACCTAAAGCGAAAGCAGCAGGAGCATTATTGGTAACGGATGCTACAGAACAATTATCAGTTGTTACAGGCGTGCCAAGCACAATCCCTGTTGCAGTGCACCCTGAGCTGACAGTTGTATTGATTGCTGAAGGCGCAGTAATTGCTGGGTTTACATTATCAGTTATTGTTACAATTTGGTTTGCGGTCGCTGTATTCCCACTTCCATCAGTAACGGTCCAGACAACAGTAGTTTCTCCTAATGGGAAAGCTGTTGGAGCATTATTAGTTACAGATGCTACCGAGCAATTATCTGCAGATACAGGCGTTCCAAGCGCTATGCCAGTTGCAGTACAACCTGAATTAGTAGTGGCACTTACCGCATTTGGTGCAGTAATAGTTGGATTAACATTATCAGTAACTATAACACTTTGATTTGCAGTAGCAGTTCTTCCGCTTCCATCAGTAACAGTCCATACTACTGTAGTTGTTCCTTTTGGGAATGCAGTTGGGGCGTTATTTGTTACTGAAGCTATTGAGCAATTATCAGAAGTAGTAGGCGTTCCAAGAGCAATTCCCGTGGCAGTACAAGCTAAATTGGTTGTAACATTGACAGTTGCAGGTGCTGTTATTACTGGGTTTTCATTATCTGTAATTGTAACTTTTTGAATTGCAGTAGTAGCATTTCCATTTCCGTCTGTTATTGTCCATGTTACCAAGGTTTCTCCGACAGGGAAAGCAGCAGGTGCATCATTTGTAAGCACAGACGATGAGCAATTGTCAGCTGTAATAGGCGTTCCTAAATCTATTTCAGTTGCTGTACATGCATTATTAGTAGTTGCAATAATATCATCAGGTGCAGTTATAGTTGGAAATTCGTTATCTGCAACATTAACTGTTTGATTTGCAGTTGCCGTATTTCCACTTCCATCAGTTACTGTCCATATTACGGTGGTTGCTCCTATTTCAAAAGAAACAGGCGCATCGTTAATAATCGAGGCAACAGAACAATTATCTGCGGTTATTGGCATTCCCAAGGCAACTCCAGTAGCACTACAAGCTGAGTTTGTAGAGATATTTAGTGTTGCAGGGGCAGTAATTGTTGGATCAACATCATCTGTAACATTAATTGTTTGGGTTGCTGTTGCAGTATTTCCGCTTTCATCTGTTACAGTCCAAGTTACAGTGGTTGAACCTAATGGAAACTCAGCAGGTTGGTCACTTGTAACATTAGCAACAGAACAATTGTCAGAAGTTATTGGTGCTCCTATATATATACCAGAGGCTATACAATTTAAATCCGTAGTTACACTCACATTCTCTGGCGCGATAATAGATGGATTTGTATTGTCTGTAATATTTACCGTTTGAGTTGCTGTTGCAGTATTTCCGCTTCCATCAGTTATTGTCCAAACTACAGTGGTTGCCCCTTTAGGAAATGCAAGCGGAGCATCATTTGTTACAGATGCTACTGAACAATTATCGGATGTAATTGGCGTTCCAAGTGCGATACCAGTTGCTGTACATCCATTATTTGTAGTTGCATTAACTTCAGCTGGAGCAGTAATAGTTGGATCAACATCATCAGTTACACTAACCGTTTGAGTTGCTGTTGCAGTATTTCCGCTTCCATCTTTTACAGTCCATGTTACTGTGGTTTCGCCTAATTCAAAGGCTAATGGGGCATCGTTTTCTACACTTAATACCGAACAGTTATCAGAAGTTACAGGTGTTCCAAGCGAAACGCCTGTTGCAGTACAAGCTGTATTAGTAGTAACATTGACAGTTGCAGGAGCCGTGATTTCTGGCAAAACATTGTCAACTACTGTTACCGTTTGAGTTGCAGTTGCCGAATTACCTGTCCCATCAGTTACAGTCCAAGTTACCGTGGTTTCGCCTAGTGGGAAAGTAGCAGGTGCGTCATTTGTAGTTGTATTAACTGAGCAATTATCTCCAGTTGTAGGCGAACCCAAATCAACACCAGTTGCTGTGCAAGCATCATTAGTTACTGTATTAATATTTGAAGGTGCAGTAATTGTTGGGTTCGAAATGTCTGCTACATTAACTATCTGTGTAGCTGTTTCGGTGTTTCCACTTCCATCAGTTACCGTCCAAGTTACGGTGGTTGCCCCTAATGCGAAATCTGTAGGTGCATTATTAGAAACAGAGGCTACCGAACAGTTATCAGCAGTTGTTTCTATTCCTAAATAAACTCCAGTTGCAGTACATCCATTATTTGTATTTACATTAACTGTTGAAGGAGCCGTAATTGTTGGTTTGACATTATCGGCAACATTAACAATTTGAGTTGCTGTTTCCGTGTTTCCACTGGCATCAGTTACCGTCCAAGTTACAATGTTTTCTCCAAGCGTATAGGCAAGTGGAGCATCATTTGTTACAGAAGCCACAGCACAATTATCAGCGGTGACAGGTGTTCCAATTGAAACACCAGTAGCAGTGCAATCAGTATCCGTTGTTACATTAACAGTGTCTGGTGCAGTAATTGTAGGTTTTACTCCATCTAAATCACTAATTCCAACTGATCTTCTATTAACACAAAGATTTGCATCAGTGATTGTGCAATAATATGTATCTGCAGTTAAATCACTGATTGTTGTTGTGGTTTCATTGTTAGACCACAAATAAGTCAATATACCAGTTCCACCAGTAGCAGTGATAGTTGCAGAGCCATCACTTCCACCAGGACAAGAAACATCAACCTGACTAATAGTTGCAGTGATTGGCAATGGCATTATAACTGAATCAACAGAGATTATAGCTCCCACATCTCGTACTGATGTTTTAAAAGCACGTACTCGGTAATAATAAGTTTGTGCACTTGTTAATCCTGACAAGTATTCAGATAGAGAAGTCCCCATGTCTTTATAAGGATCGTAATTAGCAAGTTTATTTGCAAATACTAAGTCTGTGGCTACTTCAAGATAATAACTTTCAACTGTTCCAATTGCAGGCGCTGTCCAACTAATTGTAGTAGTGGTATCGCATGAATTGGCAGCATCCTGAGGATCAGGAGTAATCATTGCATAACTTTCAACCCAATTTGTTGTTGAACCAGTTAAGCCAAAATTATTTAATGTTCCATTTTTTGCATTTGTGGTTTTGTCTAATAATGAAGTTATTCCAGTATTTGTTCCACCTGCAATACCATGATCAAATTGGTAATAAGCTATTAAATCAGCGTTAAGTGCTGGATCGACGACGTTTTTCATACCTGCAGCAATCTGAACTTGCGTTCTAACAGAATTCCAAATACGAACCTCGTCAATATCACCAGGGAAATAATACGAACGTTGACCTGAATTATAAAATAAATTTCCAATTTCCATTATATCAACTACTGGAGTACCTGTAACGCTTTCTGTAGCATCTAATTTTCCATTTACATATAATTTCACTGTTGTGCCATCTTTCACAGCTGCCACATGCGTCCAATTTCCAGTATTAACATCCGATGTACTTGTAGCAACACTCCATCCTCCATAATCAATACCAAACTGCAATTTGTTATTATTTACCCTAAACTCAACTACATCATTACTTCCCGATTTTCCCCATCCAACAATTTCTCTTTCAGCCGCCATGGTGGTTGTTTTAATCCATGCTTCAATAGTAAAATTATTATTATCATAAGCTGGTGAACTTGGGAAACTAACGTAATCATCACTTCCATCTAAATCAAGACAATTTCCTGGAGGTATCATATTTGTTTTAAAACTTATTTCTTCGCCATAACTAGTTCCATAAGCATTTGTGGCATAAGCACGAGCATAATATATTGTGTTATTTGACAATCCACCAAGGCTGATTGAGAAAGCCCCTGTATTATATGAACCAGTTGTTTCAGTTTTTGAATCATTTATTGTTGGACAAGCATTAGTGCTATAACAAATTCCTCTAGCGCTTGCATTTTCAGCACCAATATCTGTAATGTTTCCAATTACATCAGCTGTTGTTAGTTGAATATTTGCAGAACCAGTAGTTGAAATTACAGGAAAACCTTCGCCCACCTCAGAATCAACCCAGTTTGAAGTAGAACCTGTTAATGCAAAATTATTTAATGCACCTGTATTATCAGCGCCGGCCAAATCAGACAAAGTTGTTACACCTGTATTTGTAGCACCTGCTACGCCATTATCAAAATTATAATATGCAACCAAGCCAGGCTCATTGCCTACTAATGAGTTTGAAATATTTGCATTTATTTCGCATGCCGTTCTAGCAGTATTCCAAATCCTAAGCTCGTCAATTTTACCACCCATAAATCTACCTGAAGCATATCTTGGATCTTTTCCTAAATGCATAACTGCACTTGGATTCGACTTTATAGACGTATGAATTCCCTGCCCAGTTCCTTCTTTTACGCCATCAATGTATATTGCAACTTCTGTGGTATTAGCTACGCCAACTACATGATGCCATCCAGTATTTAGGAGAACCGTTGAACAAACTGCACTGTGCTCGCTTTCAGATTCGTCGCAGGCAAAAAACGTCATTGTTCCGTCTCCAATATTACCATGCATCACCCAAACATTTGAAGTAGGAGAATCCGAATTACTTGCAGATTGTCCTATACCAGATCCAACTTGCATGCCGGTATAATTCACCCACATTTCAACTGTTATTGCATCAGTAAATGAAGTATATGGATTTGAAATTTCAACATAATCATCTGCTCCATCAAAACTCAATGCATTGCCTGGAGAACTCATCCTAGTTTTAAAGCTTATTTCTTCGCCATAGCTAGTTCCATTTGCATTTGTTGTGTATGCGCGGGCATAATAGGTGGTATTACTTGCTAAACCTGAAAGACTTATTGTGTAAGTGCCAGTGCTGTATGTACCTGTTGTTTGTGTTTTTGAGTCATTAACTGTTGGACAAGAACTTGTTCTATAACAAACGCCTCGAACCGAAGTATTTCCAACTCCTACGGAAGTAATATTGCAAGACACATCTGCCGTTGTTGCCAAAACAGATGAAGATCCTGTAGTTGAAATAACTGGCAAACCATCGCCAGCTTGCGAATCGACCCAATTTGAAGTAGAACCTGTTAAAGCAAAATTGGTTAATGTTCCAGTATTATCGGCACCTGCTATATCTGTCAAAGATGTTACACCTGTATTAGTTGCACCTGCTAAGCCATTATCAAAATTATAATACGCAACCAAGCCTGACTCATTGCCAACTAATGAGCCCGATATATTCGCATTAATTTCGCAAGCGGTGCGAGCATTGCTCCATATTCTCAATTCATCTATTTTTCCTTCAAAAAAAGAATTTGGAGAGTTATCACCTCTGGCTCCAATCAACAATTTTGTGGCATTTGTTCCAATGTCACCAGTTTTAGCATAAGTTGCTAATAAAACGCCATTTTTATAAAATTTTATATTTGTATGATTGTATACTATTGCAACATGATACCACTGACCTGGAACAACAGGGAACAAATTTGTGCCTAGCCATTGCCAATTGGGCATTAATGCAAAGTTAAAATACCCATCAAATACAGCTGCTTGGAATAAACTCTCTTTGTTAAACAACTGATGTTCACCCGCATGGTTATTTGAGGCATTAAACCAACACTCAACAGTAAAATCTTGACTCCCTGCATTCAAATTAGCTGCATTGTCAATAGAAACATAATCATTTACACCATCAAAGCTCAATGCATTACCCGGAGTACTCATCCTTGTTTTAAAACTTATTTCTTCGCCATAGCTAGTACCATTTGCATTTGTTGTAAATGAACGAGCATAATAAGTTGTATTACTTGATAATCCTGAAAGACTTATTGTAAAAGCTCCTGTGCTATAAGAACCTGTTGTTTGTGTTTTGGAGTCATTTACTGTTGGGCAGGAATTTGTGCTATAACAAACACCACGAACCGTTGTATTTCCAGCTCCTACAGAAGTTATACTGCATGCTACATCAGCTGTTGTGGCTAAAACCGCAGAATAACCTGTTGTTGTAATTACTGGCAAGCCATCACCAGCCTGTGAATCAACCCAATTAGATGTTGAGCCAGATAAGGCAAAATTAGTTAATGTTCCATTATTGTCTGAACCTGCTATATCAGACAAATCTGTTATTCCAACATTCGTTCCGCCTGCAATTCCATTATCGAAATTATAATATGCTACCAAATTATCTTCATCGCCAACCAAGGTTCTAGCCATGTTATAATTTATTTCGCAGGCTGTTCTAGCGTCGCTCCAAACTCTGAGCTCATCTATTTTACCTTCGAAAAAAGAAGCAGTACCAGCTGCTCTAGCGCCAATTAATAATTTTGTTGTTGTAGTTCCAATATCATCGGTTTTTGCAAGCGTTGAGAATAATTCTCCATTTTTGTATATGGTGATATTAGTATGATCATACACAACAGCGATATGGTACCATTGACCAGGAACAACAGGAAACGAAGTTCCACCTTGCCACGTCCAATTAGGCATTAATGCAAATCTAAAATACCCATCAATTATTGAAGCCTCATAAAGATCTTCTTTGTTAAATAGATGATGTTCTCCCGCATTATTATTTGAAGCATTAAACCAACACTCAATCGTTAAATTTTGATTTCCTGGATTTAAATTTGTTGCATCTTCAATAGATACATAATCGTTCACCCCATCAAAACTCAATGCATTTCCAGGTGCTGTCATTGGCACATAAGCAGAAGGAACCGCACTTGCAATAAAATTAGAGCTTGTGCCTGTTTTGGCAAAGGAATTTAGGGTGCAATTAATCGAACCAGTTTTACTTGTAAATGTTGTTATTGCAGTGTTATTTCCATCTGCAATTCCTTGATCAAAATTACAGTAAGCAAGCAATCCGGATTCATTTCCTACTAAATCGCTGTTCATATTGTTGCGAATCTCTTCTGTAGTAAGCACTCTATTCCAAATGCTTAATTCGTCCATAGTACCATTCCACTGCCTTCCTGCTATTGAATAATGACTTCCTAAAATTAAATTTTGGGTTCCATTGTAAACGAAAGAACTTGAACCTGTTGCTACTAAATTGCCATTTACAAAAATCCCGATTGATGTGCCTAAATTATTACAAACTACAGTTAAATGCGACCATTGGTTTGCTGGCAATGTAAAAGTTACTCCCTTGAAATTATATTCATTGGTTGTAGTATTATTTTGCTGAATTACCCAATTATCATTGCCTACATGATTGTTATCAATAATATCGGCATAAGTATTTTGGGTAGCACCTGGATTTAGCCACATACTCAATGTAAAAGTATTAAAGTTAAACCAAGAACCAGCGGTTACATTATCATCAATGCCATCAAAATTCAACCCGTTATTTGGATATGCCGAAATTGCTGTACTGGCAACGAAATTAGATGTCGCAGCTGTTTTCGTTAGGTTAACCAAAGTTCCATTATTTAATCCTTTTGAATCTGTTAAAGTAGTAATTGCAGAATTATTTCCAGCCGCAATTCCCTGATTGAAATTATAATATGATAATAATCCGCTTTCAGTACCCACTAATTCGTCACCCATACTTGTTCGAATTTCTGAAGCAGTAAGTGCTTTACTCCAAATACTCAATTCGTCAAATTGTCCATTAAAATACTCAGCATGAGGCGAATATTGTTTTCCTAAAAGAAATGTAGTTGAGGTTGGAGAAACAAAGCCGCCTGTTTTTTTAGCAACTAAAGAGCCATCTAAATATAAATAACCGTTCAAACCCGATTTCACAACAGTAAAATAATGCCATTGTCCATCTGTTGGATATGCAACACCTGTTGTTCCCCAATTATCACCCACACGAATTCCTCCAGTGGTATTTCCTCCAAGATAAATATTATTTCCTTGTGAATACAACTCGAAAAACGAACCCAATTGCGAAGCGTTTTGCTTTGCCCATATAGAAACCGTATAATCTCCTGATGTAGGAACTAATCCAGTTCCTGATGCAATAGAAACATAATCATCAGTGCCATCTATATCAAGTGCATTAACAATTTTTAATGTGAGTACTATTATATCATCTTTCGCTATGCTATAATCTGCTATTGTCCGGTTATCTTCAAGTAAAACACTATTAAACTTTAATATCATTAATGCTGCGTCAATGCTCGTATAATCGGTTATTTTAGATTTGAGGTTTTGAATAATATCGGTAGGCTCTACATCCAATGTCAACGTTCCATTTGAAGGAGTTTCAACAAAAATTTGCATTGCACTCGTATTAAAAGCAAATAGGAACAACAAGAAGATAACTAGATTAATTTTTTTCATAATAATATGTGATTTTACTATTTTAATTGAGATCATTTTACAAAATAATTGCCATTATACGAGTATTAATACTGTATTTTCGTTTATGATTCTTCCAATAGAATTTAACCAATGCATTTTTTTCTTTACTAGTTAAGATTAATTCTCATACAGAGCTATTACAAAAACTATAAGATACTTCACTTTACGCTTATTCATTCATTTTATATAAAATGAAAAACAAGTTGTTTGGTATAGTATTTTTCTCATAAAAAATTATCTTAATATGATGCAAATATATGACTTTTAGCGAAAAAACCACTTGATTTATATCAAGAAACTGAAAAATATCGATGATAAAAAGTGTTTTATTTATTTCGGATAGGAACTTTTTAAAGACAAGTTAATTAGTTAGAAATAGTTTGTGATTTTTAAATGAATTTCTAATCTATAGAGACAGCACTACAATAATTCTGAGTAATTCGAAGGTGTT
Source organism: Bacteroidota bacterium (assembly GCA_037139195.1). Taxonomy (GTDB): domain Bacteria; phylum Bacteroidota; class Bacteroidia; order Bacteroidales; family JAHJDW01; genus JBAXGW01. The sequence continues at coordinate 35,626 of JBAXGW010000027.1, read as the reverse complement.
ACCACAAACGATTGTTTTACAGCGTAATTTTTTGAAAAAGTTAATGGAATTTTAGCCTTCGCTTTTGGATTCCACTTAAATTCATAAGCATAATAGGAATCTCCATCCATTTCGATATAATCAACTTCTTGCTGACTGGTTGTTCGCCAAAAATAATGCACTCGATGTAAATTATTGTATATGTTTCTTTTATACAATTCACTTACCATAAAATTTTCCCACAAAACACCAATATCCGTTCTTGTATTTATTGAATTATAATTCCCAATAATCGAATTTCTAATTCCATTGTCATAAAAATAGATTTTTCTGCTCTTTTTCAACTCATTGCGAATATTTCCACTTAACGCTGGTAAGCGAAAAACAATAAACGCTTTCTCAAGGATATCAATATATTTTTCAACGGTTTCTTTGTCAGCACCTACTATTTGAGCAACTTCATTATACGAAACTTCATTTCCAACTTGTAATGCAAGTGCTTTCAAAATTTTATCAACTAAAACGGGTTTTTTTATATCGCTTAGCATTAAAATATCTTTGTAAAGATAACTATTAGCTAAAAGGCGAAGATGTTTTTCTGCTTCATTCGGTTTTGAAACAATTTCAGGATACGAACCAAAAACCAAACGATTTTCAAGCATACGTTTTTCATCTAAAAAACCAAAATATTTTGAATTTTCAGAAAAGGAAAGTGGAAACAACAAAAACTCATATTTTCGTCCTGTCAAAGGTTCATTGGTTTTGTTTGCCAATTCAAACGACGACGAACCTGTTGCGACCACCTGAACATCAGGAATTCTGTCTACTATAATTTTAATTGCAGTTCCAATATTTTCGATACTTTGCGCCTCGTCAATAAAAAGAATTTTATTTTCGCCAATAATATTCTTCAGCATCTGAACATTTGGATTTTTCAGCATTTCACGAACATCCGAATCATCGCCATTTAATCTCAAAATAGGCTCAGTTCTTTTTTGCAAAATCATTTCCACAATGGTAGATTTTCCCGTTTGACGAGCACCAAAAAGTATAATTGCCTTTCCTTTAAAAAAGTGATTATCTATTTCTTGTTGTACATTTCTAATTATCTGCATAATAACACAATATTATCAATGAATTTATCAATTCCCTTCGACTTCAGCTCAGCAATGTCATTAATTTAAGCCATTTTACAATCCCTTCGACTACGCTCAGGGTGACAAAAACCAGTCACAGTGAGCGTAGTCGAACTGTAAAGAAAAAGCTTTTCTTCTTAACTTAATAACATTGTCCGCTCAGTGTGACTGTCAGACTTAGCGAAGTCGAAGTCTTTATATTTAAGTTAATAATTATGAGAGGTCAAATATACAACGAAAAACAATCTAAACCGAAATTTATTATGTTTTTTTTCGATTCTAACCGAATTTTATTATGTTTTTTTTCGATTCAAATCGAAATTTATCATGTTTTTTATGATTAAAAACAAAATTTGTTTTTTGGAAAATGTTGGGTAAATTTGCAAGTAATCAATTAAAACTGAAACCAAATGAAATTAAAAATATTATTTCTATTAGTTTTTTTTATACTTTCAAATTCATTAGCATATTCGCAAGACACAATTAATAAATCAGAATATATAAGAAACGGTGAATTTGTTTTTTATAAAGACAGCTTATACACTGGAATTGCACTAGAAAAAACTGAAAATGGGAAGGTAATTTCAGAGGAAAAATACAAAAATGGGGTTGCGAATGGTATATGGAAAGAATGGTTTAAATCTGGAGAAAAAAAATTTGAAGGCAATTTCACAAATGGGAAAGGCAATGGAACTTGGACTCAATGGCATGAAGACGGAAGTATTCAACGAAAAATTACATTTAACAATGGCAAAGTAATCGAAGAATAAAAAAGAAAAAAATTCAACTCCCTTTGCTCCTCGGCGCCTTTGCGCGAAAACAAAAACTGTTAATAACCCCCCAATTATCATTAATAACTTTAATAGGGCGTTTGAAAATAATTTTATAATTTTGCTGTTTAATAGAGTTATTAATAAAAGGCGTTTTTAATCTTTTAATTTTCTAGTTGTTTGATGAATTTATTCCTCAGAAATAGCAACAAAACAAGTCGTTGCGTAGCTACCCTGAACCTTTCACCTTGCACCATGTACCGTTTGAAGATTAAAATTCCTAATTTATAAAGGGTTTATGATATACTTTTTCCAGTCGGGCAACAACAAAATAGTTGCAGTTCAAGCTAAATCAGCTTTACAGAACGAAAACATCGAGAAATTACAATGGGCTTTTTCAAATGCCTCTCTTATCAAAGAACAATCCGTATCTGGCGCTTTCATAGGTCCTAGAAAAGAAATGATAACTCCTTGGAGTTCTAATGCTGTTGAAATTGCTGCAAATATTGGAATTGATAATATTTTTAGAATTGAAGAATTCGTTAAAGACGACGGCTCTATTCATTTCGACCCAATGCTACAAGCTAGATACAACAAGCTCGACCAAGATATTTTCACTTTGGATATCAAACCTGAAGCTGTAAAGTATATTGAAGATATTGCAGCTTACAATAAAGCTGAAGGATTAGCTCTTAGCGAAGATGAAGTTGGTTATTTGACCGGTTTATCTAAAAAACTTAATCGTTTACTCACTGACAGTGAGATATTTGGATTTTCGCAAGTAAATTCAGAACATTGTCGCCACAAGATTTTTAACGGAACTTTTATAATTGATGGCGAAGAAAAAACAGATTCTTTATTTCAATTGATAAAATTAACAACCAAAACTAATCCAAATCGCGTTATATCAGCATACAAAGACAATTGCGCATTTGTTGACGGTCCAAGAATCGAACAATTTGCTCCTGCAACTCACGATAAAGCAGATGAATTTCAAATAAAAGATATCGATTCGGTTATTTCTCTAAAAGCAGAAACTCATAATTTTCCCACAACCGTTGAGCCATTTAATGGTGCAGCAACTGGCTCTGGAGGAGAAATCCGCGACCGTATGGCTGGCGGAAAAGGCTCATTGCCAATTGCAGGAACAGCAGTTTATATGACTTCATACACTCGCACTTCCGAAGAACATACTTGGGAAAATGCAACAGAAGCTCGCCCTTGGTTATATCAAACTCCAGAAGAAATTTTAATAAAAGCATCAAACGGAGCAAGTGATTTCGGAAATAAATTTGGTCAACCACTTATTTGCGGTAGCGTTCTAACATTCGAGCATTTCGAAAATGACAAAAAATACGGCTTCGACAAAGTTATAATGATGGCTGGCGGTATTGGATTTGCAAATAAAGAACATGCTATTAAAGATGAACCACAAGTTGGAAACAAATTGGTTCTCCTTGGTGGCGATAATTATAGAATTGGAATGGGCGGTGGCGCTGTTTCTTCAGTTGCAACAGGCGAATTCAGCAATAGAATTGAGTTAAATGCCGTTCAACGTTCAAATCCTGAAATGCAAAAACGTGCTTATAATGCAATTCGTGCTTTAGCTGAAAGTTCAGAAAATCCAATTGTATCTATTCACGACCACGGTGCTGGCGGACATTTGAATTGTCTTTCAGAATTGGTTGACCCAGTTGGTGGAAAAATATTTATCGATAAATTACCTATTGGCGACCCTACTCTTTCTGCAAAAGAAATTGTTGGAAATGAATCGCAAGAACGGATGGGTTTGTTAATCAACGAAAAAGACATTGATTTATTGCAAAAAATTGCCGACCGCGAACGTGCTCCAATGTATGTTGTAGGCGAAGCAACTGGCGATGGAAAATTTACGTTCGAAAACAGAAATAATGGCGACACTCCAATCGACCTTCAATTGGAAGATATGTTTGGAAATCCGCCTAAAACATATATGAAAGATAATTCGTTAAATACAACTTATAATGAAATTTCTTATAACGAAGAAAACCTGAAAAATTATATCGAGCAAGTTCTTCAAATTGAATCAGTTGCATGTAAAGATTATTTAACCAACAAAGTTGACAGAAGCGTAACTGGAAGAATTGCAAAACAACAAAACGCTGGAGAACTTCATTTACCATTAAACAATTTAGCAGTTACCGCTTTAGATTATCAAGGAAAACGAGGGATTGCTACTTCATTAGGTCACGCTCCTGTAGCAGGAATGGTTTCGGCAGCTAATGGTTCGGTTCTTTCTATTGCAGAAACACTTACTAATATCATCTGGACTCCAATTGAACAAGGCTTAAAAGGAATTTCATTAAGTGCAAACTGGATGTGGCCTTGCAAAAATGCAGGCGAAGATGCTCGTTTGTATGAAGCTGTGAAAGCTGTATCTGATTTTTCTCTGGCATTAGGCATCAATGTTCCTACAGGGAAAGATTCGCTTTCAATGACTCAGAAATATAAAGATGGTTCCGTAGTTTATGCTCCTGGAACTGTTATTATTTCTGCCGTTGCTGAATCAAAAGACATAAGAAACATTGTTGAACCAGTTATTAAACCAATTCAAGGCTCTGAATTACTTTATGTGGATATGAGTAGCGATGCACTTCAACTTGGAGGCTCTGCGTTTTCTCAGATTGTGAACAAACTTGGAACTACAACTCCTACTGTTAAAGACGCTGCATATTTCTCAAAAGTGTTTGCAGGAATTCAAGAATTAATAGCAGCAAAACAAATTGTTGCTGGTCACGATATTTCTTCGGGCGGTTTAATCACTGCACTTTTAGAAATGAATTTCGCTAACACAAAAGGAGGATTATCAGTTGATTTAAATAGATTTAATGAAACAGATACTACAAAAGTTTTATTTGCTGAAAATCCAGCTATTTTAATTCAAGTAGCAAGACCAGAAGAAGTTAAAGCTTTTTTAAACAACAAAGGAATTAAATTTATTAGTCTTGCTAAATTGAGCAATGACAGAACTTTAAATATTTCTCACAACAGCAAATTGCTTTCTTATAATATTGACGATATGCGCGACAAATGGTTCCGCACATCTTATCTATTAGACAGAAAACAATGTGGAGAAAAACTAGCAGCAGAACGTTTTGCAAATTATAAACACAATGCTCTATCATATCAATTCCCACAATCATTTACAGGAATTGCTAAAAACGAAGGTGTTGAACTTTCTCGCAGAACTAAAAGTGGCGTAAAAGCAGCAATTATCCGTGAAAAAGGCGTAAACGGCGACCGCGAAATGGCTTGGAGCTTATATATGGCTGGTTTCGACGTAAAAGACGTTCACATGACAGATTTAGTGAATGGCAGAGAAACACTGGAAGATGTAAATATGATTGTGTTTGTTGGAGGATTCTCAAACTCTGACGTTTTAGGCTCTGCTAAAGGTTGGGCAGGCGCCTTCATTTACAATCCAAAAGCAAAAGAAGCACTTGACAAATTCTATGCACGTAAAGACACTTTAAGTTTAGGTGTTTGCAATGGTTGCCAACTAGTTATCGAACTTGGATTAATTACACCAAACGATGAAAAGAAACCACAAATGCTTCATAACGACTCACATAAATTTGAATCGAACTTTATAAATGTAAAAATCCAAAATACACCTTCAATTATGCTTCAAGGCATGGAAGGAAGTCAACTAGGAATTTGGATTGCACATGGCGAAGGTAAATTCCAATTGCCTTATGAAGAAAGCAGATACAATATTGCATTGAAATATACTAAAGACAGCTATCCTGCAAATCCAAATGGTTCAGATTATAACACTGCCGGCATTTGTAGCGAAGATGGTCGACATTTAGCAATGATGCCACATCTTGAAAGAGCAATGTATCCTTGGCAATGGGCGAATTATCCAGCAGATAGAATCAATGACGAAGTTAGTCCTTGGGCTCAGGCTTTTGTAAATGCTAGAAAATGGATTGAATCGAAATAAGAATTCTGAAGCAAGAATTAAGAATTAAGAAGCCTAACGGAAGATATAGCCTCGGAGAAGTTCGGGGCTTATTAACTTTAAAACAAACTAACAGGATTAATATTCAAAAAATCATGATACGGAATTCCGCTTGTGCCAACCAATAAAACCTTGGCGTCTTTATATTTATTTTTGAATTCGCGCATTCCTGAAGTTGGCTTTGCCGCACCTGACTTCACCTCAATGCCGATAATTTTAGTACCTTTTCTTAAAACAAAATCTACTTCCAAGTTTCGTTCTTTCCAATAATGAACTTGATAATTGCCATCAATTGAAAAATTAATTAAATGAGCTCCAATCGCAGATTCAACAATTCTTCCCCAACTTTCGGGATTTGATTTAATTTCAGGCAAACTATAATCTAACATTGACGAAATATAAGCTGTATTCTTAACCTGAAATTTCGGACTTGATGACTTCACTCTAATTGGTTCTTGATAAATTTTTTCTATTCCACAAATCACTCCTGCGTGGTCGAGCAAACTCAGATAATGAGACAAAGTAGTAGTATTTCCAGCATCCTGCAACTGACCCAGCAATTTTGTATAAGAAATTATCTGCGAAGAATAAAACGTTCCTAACTCAAAAACTCTTTTCAATAATGCTGGTTTATCAACTCTGGAGAGCATCAAAATATCTTTAGAAATAGTTGTTTCAATTAACGCATTCCTGACATAATCTTTAAACCGGTTTTCTTCAGAAATAAAATTAATTGCTCCCGGATATCCACCAAACCAAATAAATTCATCAGCTGTTAAACCAAATGCTGCATTCACTTCTGCATAAGACCAATGACTAATGTTTATTATTTCAAAACGACCAGTTAATGATTCAGTCAATCCTTGTTGAATCAACAAACCCGCCGAACCCAAAATCACAACTTTAATATTTCGATTTTTAAATCTATCCTCGTCCCATAATTGCTTAATTGTTTCACTCCAATTTCTAACTTTTTGAATTTCATCAATTATCAGTAAAAATCCTTTTTCTGTATCTTCTTTCATTCTAGCAATTTCCCATTGTTGAATCAACCAAATTGAATCCGCATTGGCAATATTATCAGCCGAAATATACAAAAAAGGCATATCTACAGTTTCAATTAATTGCTTTACCAAAGTAGTTTTTCCTACTTGTCTAGGACCTAAAAGCGTTTGAATTAATGAAATAGGTTCGTTAATTCTCTTTCTAATAATATCTAAAATACTTCTAACAAACATGATTTTGAAAATATATTTTTGCAAATATAAACATTTTACTCAATATAGCTAGTATTTTTACTCGAAAAATTGAGTAAATTGCAACAACAAATATATTTTACTGATTTTGTGATAGTTATTCGTCATTTAACATTTTACTCAACTTAATGAGTGTTTTTACGCTTAATATTGAGCAAATTGTAATAACAACATATTTTATAGATTTTACGACTCTTAAAAGAAGCACTGAAATTCACTCAAAATATTGAGTGTAATCATTTCAAACATTGAGTAGATTGAACAAGAAACAGTATTTGATTGTCATTCTGAAACTTAAACAAACGAATAATCAAAACACATTACAGAAGGAAATATGAAAAGATTTTAGCCTCGGAGAAATTCGGGTTTTTTATTCTTTAACAAACTTCTTTACAAAAATACCATTTCTAGTTTCATATTTTAAAAAGTAGATTCCTTTTGATAAGTTAGAAATATTGATTTCGTTTGTTTTTTGAGATGCGTCAATACTTAATAAATTTCTTCCTTGTATATCTAATATTGTTATTATTCCAGCAGATTCATCTTTACTTTCTACTATAATTTTATCAATCACTGGATTTGGATATACAAGGATTTTTAGATTGTTAGCTTTAAGAGAAAATATAGAATTAGCATATCCAGTAGAATCCATTTTAACCAACATAATATCCATCCAATCTGGCAAATTCGACAATGTATTTCCTATTGCAATAAAGCCATTATCTTTTGTTGTTTTAATCATAATACCAGAATCGTCATCAACTCCTCCATAATACTTTTCCCAAATTATATTTCCTAACGAATTTGTTTTAACAATATACATATCATTTAAGCCAAGTCCGAAACTACTAGTTTGTCCAAGAATTACAAAACCTTTATCTGAAGTTAAATCCAAAGAAAAACCTTTGTCGGATAGAGAACCTCCATAAGTTTTACTGAAAATTTCGTTTCCAGCGGAATCGGTTTTTACAAGATAAATTTCATCACTGCCATTTCCAAAACTGTTAGTATATCCAGCAATTACATAGGAATTATCGTCAATAAACTTAACTCCCATTGCTCTTTCGTTGTTCATACCTCCAAAAATTTTAAGCCATTTCTGATTACCTTGCAAATCAATTTTAATTAGCATTGCATCTGTATTTTGGGCTCCAAAATTTTCGGTATAACCTGTTAAAATATAACCATCATTAATAATGTCGAGAGCGTAAATTCCATCATTGTTAGCTCCACCAATATATTTGCTCCATTGCTGAATGCCTAAGTCATTTACTTTAATAATTATGCCATCAGAATTTCCTGCTCCAAAACTTCTTGTACTCCCACATAAAATAAATCCATTATCATTAGTTTGTTTCACATAATAACCATAATCATTATTAGTTCCTCCATAGGTTTTTTCCCATTCCATATTTCCAAAAGAATCTGTTTTTATTAAATAAATATCAGTTCCACCAGCACCATAACTACTAGTAAATCCGCAAATAATAAAACCATTATCATTTGTTTGTTGAACAGATTGCCCGAAATCATAATCATTCCCTCCAAACAACTTTTGCCATTCAGTGTTTCCTAGAGAATCAATTTTAATCAATAAAATATCCTGAACTATTGCTCCATAATTTTGAGTATGACCTAAAAGAATATATCCGCCATCTGAAGTTTCGTCAATTGACATTCCAAAATCAGGACAAGATTCACCGTAATATTTCACAAATTCAGTCTGCTGCGCGTGTATATAGTTGAATATAAATACAAAACTCAATAATAGTATAAGTTTTTTCATGGCTTTAATTTAAGTTTAACGCAAACCTAAATATTAAAACAACAAAAAACTATAACAATAAAGTTAACGGTAGAAAGAAAAAAGTTAACGGTAAAAAGAAAAAGCAAATGAAAGATTACAGAATAAAAAAAACAAAGGGCAAAAAAATATCAACATAAATATTTTTCAGCATTCAATATTAATTCGTTATCAACGCCAAGTATTTTCGCAATATTTAATGCTTCATTCGATTTTTCATCAAGCTTATTTTCTTCCAGTGAATAATCCATGAACTTATTAATATTTTCAACGGTAATTATATCTTTAATAGTCTTTAAATCAAGTCCTTTAACTTTTAATTTTCTGCAATTGGTTTTCAGTCCGCTGTAATGCGAAGTTATTAGGCTTCTTACTTTATATATTTCAAAAATATCTAGCGTTGCATTTACTATTGCCTTCCCTTCTTCTGGATTTGTTGTTCGAGCTAACTCATCAATTAATACTAATACTTTTTTATCAGATTTAATAGCATTTATAATATCGTTTAAATTCAGTATCTCAGCAGCATAAGACGATAAGCCATTAAGCTCCGACTGTTCGTCGCTCATGCTAAGCATCACCAAATCAACTGGCACAATATCTGCCTTTGCTGCAGGAATATAGAATCCAAACTGAAACATATATTGAGCTAAAGCTACGGTTTTCAATAAAACGGTCTTCCCTCCCATATTTGCTCCAGTTATTAAACATGGAGATCGATACAAAGTAATATCAATAGCCTGAAATTGTTTGTTTTCTTTTTGCAAAATTTCTTTAACCTGTGGATTAAACAGTGATTTATAAATTGAAGTATCGCTTGCAATTTTTGGCTTACACAAATTTAATGTTTCTGCAAGCTTCGCTTTTGCAATTACAACATCTAAATATGCAATTTGCTCCAATGCAACAAACAAGCTATTCGCATATTCGAACAATTGTATGGATAAACGTTGACGAATTTCATCTTCTTTTTCTATGCTTTTAAGTCGAGTAGCCTCTGCTAACTCCGATTTTTCTTCCTTTTGCATATTGTATTTATGTCGAAGACTTGCCAATTCATCACTATAAAGCGAATAAATATAAAAATGAGCTAAACGTTGCTTCTCTGGATCTAAAATATTAACTAACTCATCCAAATAAGGCAATACAATAGTTTTAATTTTCAGCTTTTCAAGCAACTTCTTTATTTCACAAGCTAATAGACTAAAATGCTTTATTTCAAAAAGTTCAATATCATCGAGTGTTGCGGCATTGTTTAAATTCTTAATAGTTCCTTGTATATCACGAATTTGAGAAAGCTTTATCGAAATAGTATCAATTATATCCGAATCGGCATTAATAAAATCAGCAATAGTATTAAACTCAGAAACCAAAATTTTGGGATCTGTAATAAAAGGTAGAGAAAGCAAGTGTCGCCGTCCCAAACTAGATTTTAAATCAAGGCTTTCGATAATAAAACGAAACCCTTTTACTAAGTCTATTATATTTTTTATTTGTAACATTTATTTTTTATTTAAGTCCAAACTACATGGAAGCATTAATAAAAACGGAAGACACTTTTCAAATTTTAATGAATAGTAATTATAACCAATATAAATATTTTTATAATATTCAGTTATATTCTTTGAATAAAATTTTTCACTTTGAATTGACCATGTATTATATCCTAGTTTCTCTGCTAAAAACCATTTTTCTAGCAATCGGCCTGCTCTCCCATTTCCATCCATAAACGGATGTATTTTTTCAAACATCAAATGAATAAATGAAGCAAAATAAAATACGTCTACTGGAGATAAATCAACCAATAGTAAAGTATTTATATCATCAAAAAGCTTATCAAATTCAACTTTCACTAACTCTGGTTCAACTGCCATATATTCAATTCTCCCTTCACTAAAAATGCCCACTTGCTGATTTCTTAGCTTCCCTCTTTGGCTTTTTAAGGATAAAACTTTTTTACTTAGCATTTTATGAGTCTCAAAAAAATTCAATTGATTTAATTTATTGTTCATTGCATAGTTATATGCCAATATTAAATCATCAATTTCAGCCATTTCTTTAGGCTTCGATTTGATTTTAAACTTTTTGTTTTTCAAAAACGTATCAAAATCAATGCTATTGCCCTCTATATTAGACGAATATGTAGCAGACTGTTGAATATAAAATTCAAAATCATTTACTGAGTATGTTTCTTTAATATTCAAAAAATCTAGGTTTTTAATCCACACTAGATTTAATTGGCTTGAATACTCTGTTAAATATTTATCTGTTAAAATTTTAAGATTCATCTTCAAAATTAATTTGAGAATTTACACAAAGTTAATTGTTTTTCTTGAAAGATAATTTGCAATTCATGAGACCATTTAGTTTCAAATCAAATTTTCATAATGTCGTACACCGGAATCTGCAATGCATCGGCCATCGTGCTTCTTAATATATTTGAATCTAACACATAACCTTCGGGAGAAACAGGATTTATACATACCGCAAGCAAATTTGTTTTTAGCAAGACTTTAATTTTTCCGCCCTTCTTAATATAGTTGATATAAGCTTCTTGCGAAACAAATATTCGTGTAAAATCCCTAACAACCAAAACTATATTTTCAATCTGTTTTTGAACTCTCAAGAAGTTTAACAAATTATCGCTTATCGCTCCCGAAACAAAAAAGGTAAACCCAAATTGAAAAAGTTTGTCTTTGTTTTTCTCCAAAAGAAAAACTGATGGAATTTCTAAGTCGCAAATATTCCCTTCATCATCAATTGCCCAAATGCCCTTTTCAATATCTAAAAGTTCGTCTTTTTTAGAAAAATCAAACTCCTCAATATTGATTAAATTATAAACAAATTTTGTCTTTTTCACCAGATTAGGAATATTTGCCGAAACGGCAGCACCAGTTGCCAAAACCATGCTTTCAGTAATTGCGGGCGAACCCAAACTCAACCTCGACAAAGCGCCATCAACAATTGTAGTTTCAACTTTAAATGTTTTCATTTGATCAATTACTTGCTTCAACCACAACGTATTTGCAGGTCCAGAAAACATAAGTTTTCCACTATTTATGGCTTTAGCAGTAATCAATCTTCCAAGTGATGTTCTGCGTTCGCTAATATCCAAAATTTCTGCAAGCAATTGTTTTTCTTTATAATGCTTCTCGGAAGTAACAAAAATCATATTCTCAAAAACTTCAATTTCGGGTTTATGAGTATTTGTAACTTGATCTAATCCTTCGCCATCAATACCAATAGAAGTTAGCGCAATTTGTGTTTTCGAATCTTTCAAACGCCTTAAAACATAATTCAAACACTCGGTTTTACCGGTATTCTTTTCCAATCCAACAATGGATAGACTTTTATGTTTTAATATTTCGTTTATGAATGGCAAGATAGTTGAAAGTTTTAAGTTTATAAAGTTGTAAAGTAATAAATTCGACCATACTAATATAACAAAACAAGGTTCAAAGCAGAATCTACCCTGAACCTTGCTCCGTTAACCTTAAACCAAAATTAGTGGCTACGTTTTTTTCTGCTCAATTCTGCAGGTTCCAACGACATTCTTTCACCTCTTAATAATGAAGCAACGCCTTCGGTATGCGATTCCTTTTTACAATCTTCACAGTCGCATTCGTTTTTATAATCCATTGGCTCCGTATATGTTGTAATTACGCCTTCAAAATTTCTTAAAACAACTTTTCCAGGGCTTTGAGAAATAATATATGTTGGCATAACTGGAGTTTTTCCACCACCACCTGGCGCATCCACAACAAATGTTGGAACAGCATATCCAGATGTATGACCTCTTAAACTCTCGATGATTTCTATTCCTTTAGAAACTGGAGTCCTGAAATGCTCTAATCCCATTGATAAATCGCACTGATAAATATAATATGGGCGAACTCTCATTTTCACTAAATCATGAACTAATTTTTTCATGATATGAACACAGTCGTTCACACCGCGCAATAATACCGACTGATTACCCAATGGAATACCAACATTAGCAAGTTTAGCACAAGCTTCTGTAGCTTCAGGTGTAATTTCATCTGAATGATTAAAATGTGTATTTAACCAAATTGGATGATATTTTTTCAACATATTTACCAAATCATCCGTAATACGCTGTGGAAGAACAACAGGCGTACGTGAGCCAATGCGAATAATTTCAACATGAGGAATTGCTCTTAGTCTTTGAATAATAGATTCTAACATTTTATCATTCACTAAAAGAGCATCACCACCCGAAAGTAGCACATCGCGAACTGTAGGAGTTTTAGCGATATAATCTATGCACTTTTGAATTCTATCTGTTGGCGATTCGCAATCATTTTGACCAGCAAAACGACGACGAGTACAATGACGGCAATACATTGCACACATATCTGTTATTAAAAACAGCACTCTATCTGGATAACGATGAGTTAAACCTGGAGCTGGAGAATCTTCATCCTCGTGCAAAGGATCTAACAAATCAGCATCTGCCTGATGCAACTCTGAGCCAGAAGGAATTGCTTGTTTTCTAACAGGACAATTTGGATTATTTTTATCAATTAATGACATATAATAAGGCGTGATAGCCATTCTTAACGTCTTAAGAGATTCTTTAGCCCCTTCTTCCTCAGCAGGAGTTAAATTTATATATTTTTTTAGTTGTTCAAGTGTTTCTATTCTGTTTTTCACTTGCCATTTCCAATCGTTCCAATCTGCATCAGAAACTTCAGGATAGTAAACTTGTTTTCCGTTTAATTTCATATTCAACTTTTATTATTTATTACACCTTATATCCGCAATCCATTTGTTGCTTTTCTTTATAGACTTCGACTTACTTCGACTCCGCTCAGCAACCACCGCTCAGTCTGCGGTCACTCTATGTAAAGTCGAAGAGTATTTATTGTTTATACCTTATAAATTCATTACGATTTTATAGCTACACATAAAGTTTTTCAAAAAGCTCTCTTATTTCGGCCGATTCACGAAGAATGTTCAACGTTAAATCAGCATGACCTTTTGCATATCCATTTCCAACAATTAGGTTTATATCTTTTCCAACGCCTTCAGCTCCCAAAGCTGCTTTAGTAAATGAAGTTGCCATTGAGAAGAAATATATCAATCCTTGACCTTTAGTTATTAAAATTGATGTCATTTCTGTACTTTGAACATTTACATTATTAATCGTTACATCACAACCACGTTCGCCAGTAATAGCAATCACTTTATGATAAACATCCATTACATTTGTAGCATCTGCAATTATCACTTCGTGCGCTAAATTCATATCAACAATACGTTGTGCATTTTCTTTCGAATATTCAACAACGATAACTTTTCCGTAAGGACCTACATTCTTCATTGCTTGATAACAACACAAAACACCCGACTTTCCGCCACCACCAATAATGCATACGGTATCACCTTCCTTTACAAGTCTATCAACCTGAGCAGGAGCACCTGCAACATCAAGTGCAGCAAGAGCAAGCTTTTCATTCATATCGCTTGGTAAAACAGCAAAAATTCCGCTTTCAAACAAAATAGCTTGCGCCTCAATATCAACCTGATCGTGAGTTGCATCTAGATGTTTTATTTTGTTAATTTTCAGAGGTGTTAACGACAAGGAAACCAAAGTTGCAATTTTGTCTCCCACTTTTAATTTTTTATTTGGAAATTTAGGACCGATTTCTCTAACAGTACCGATAAGCATACCACCAGAACCTGTTACTGGATTTTGCATTTTTCCACGCTCAGCAACAATTGAAAGAATCATTGCTTTCATTTTTTCAGCATCATCTCCACATACTTGTCGTATTTGGGTATAACTTGCCGAATCAATATTTAAGGTCTGAACATCAATTAATACTTCATTATCATAGATTTGCATTGTGTTATCCAACTTCAATGCTGGTTGAGGCAAAGTCCCTTTTGGCTCAATAACTCGGTGCGTACCGTATCTGCATCCTTTTTCCATATTCATTTTAATTTAAAAACTGTTCAGAGTGATGAATACTCTGAACAGTTAAATTTAACAATTTTAAGCATATAATTCGGTGAAAACTTTTCTTAAAACTTCACTTTCTTGTAATAAAGCTAAAGTTATATCAGCATGACCTTTTGTATATCCATTACCAACAATCATTGTAACATCGCTACCAACGCCTTCTGCACCTAAAGCAGCTTTTGTGAAAGATGTAGCCATTGAGAAGAAATAAACAATACCTGTATCTTTAGTACAAAGAACACTTGTCATTTCTGTATCGTTGATATTTACATTGTTGATAGTAATATCAGCCATTTGACCTTTAGTTAATTGCTCCATAATTTCCATACAAGCAACTGGTTGTGTAGCATCAGCTTGGAAAACATGATCACAGAAACCTAATTCTTGTAAGCGTTTTGTGCTTTTTTCGCTATGGCAAAGACCTATTACTTTACCAGTAACGCCTGCACGTTTTTTAGCCTCGTAGCAGCATAACATACCTGATTTACCACCAGCACCAATAATAAGAACTATATCTCCAGGTTTTACCAATTTAGCAGTTTGAGCAGGAGCACCAGCAACATCAAGAGCAGAAAGTGCAAGTCCTTCTGGCATTCCAGCAGGAATTTTTGCATAGATTCCACTTTCAAATAAGATAGCTTTTCCATCAATATCAACTTGGTCAATATCTGAACGAATATCTTTTATTTTATCGATACGAAGTGGAGTAAGAGAAAGAGATACTAAAGTAGCAATTTTGTCGCCCACTTTCAAATCTATTTTTCCTTGTAATGCATCACCAATTTTTTCAACAGTACCTAATAACATACCACCAGAACCTGTAACTGGGTTACGATGTTTTCCTTGATTTGCAACATTTTGCAATATAATTTCAGCAATTTTAGCTTTGTCGCCACCAGCTTGTTCTTCTATTTGAGTAAAACTAGCCGAATCAATATTCAATGTTTGAACATCAATAAGGATTTCATTATCCCAAATTTCTTCCATGCTATTATCAATCCTGTTAGCTGGTTGTGGCAATACGCCCTTTGGCTCGATTACACGGTGTGTGCCGTATTTGTTTCCTTTTTTTTGCATTTCTTTTATAGTTTTAGTTGTTAAATATTTTTACTGGTGTAAGGTAAACGGTTCACGGTGTAAGGTGGCTAGGCATCAAAACCATGCACCCTTAACCTTGCACCATTTACCAACATATTTTTTCTATTTTAAACCTAGTATTATCCTCGCTTCGCTCGGATTAGCAATTTCTCTTCCTAATTCTTTCGCCATTCTTACAACTTTAGCAACTAATTCGCCATTTGATTTAGCAAGAACACCTTTTGAAAGGAATACGTTATCTTCGAATCCAACGCGAACATGTCCGCCATCAATGATAGCAGCCATAGCCAATGGGAATTCGTAACGACCAATTCCTGCAACTGTATATGTAGCGCCCTCAGGAATACTTCCTCTCATAAATACGAAATCTCTTAATTCGCCAGAAATACCACCATTTACTCCCATAACAAAATCGAAGTGCATTGGAAGGCTTATAAAACCTTTCTTTTGAAGTCTCAATGCCATATCAATCATACTTTTATCAAAGCATTCAAGTTCAGGTTTAATTCCTCTTTCAATCATGCGTGTACCAAAATATTTGATTGTATTTTCAGTATTTGTAAATACGTCATCACCACCAAAATTGCATGTTCCACAATCAAGAGTTGCCATTTCAGGATTTAATTCTGTAGGTTGCAAACGCTCATCGTTTGTCATTCCAACTGCACCACCAGTTGAAGGTTGTATAATAACGCCCGGACATGCGACTTTAATAGCATCCATAATTACTTTGAATCTATCTTTATCTTGAGTAGGCGTTCCATCATCCTTACGAACATGAAGATGTATAATACTTGCACCTGCTTCGAAAGCTGATTTAGCTTCGCGAACACACTCTTCCACTGTGTATGGAACCGCAGGATTGTGCTCTTTCATAACTTCTGCGCCGCATATTGCAGCTGTGATTATTAGTTTTTCCATTGTCTAATTTTTTTCCAAATTTGGTAAATGGTTCAGGGTACAAGGTTCTGGGTAGCTTCGCATAGATTTTATCTTTCACCATGCACCGTGTACCGCTTATTTATAATATTTTTCTCTTAAGTATTGAAATGATTCTTCAATTGCATTTAATGTATAATCAAGGTCTTCTTGCGTATGACGTGCACAGATATAACCGTGGTGAAATGGCTGCAAGAATACTTTTTTACGTATTAATTGAGTATAGAAATCAGTTCGTTTGTTTTTGTATTGTTTAGCTTCGTCTTTATCAAAAGTGATGAACATCATTGGAGGAATACCACTGATTCTAGCACCAACATCGTATTTTTCGATAAGTTTAGAAATACTATCATTGAAGTATTTTCCTTTTTCCCAAATTTTATCTAAAATATTATCTCTTTGAAGGATTTCGATCGTTTTAAGGGCAGCTACATAACTCAAACTATTTGGGAAAAATGTTGAAGAAATAAATACATTTTTCTCAACTTCTTTCATAAATTCTTTTTTGCCAGTTACACAACCTATAGCATATCCATTAGCCATTGCTTTTCCAAATACAGCCATATCAGGAGTAACACCATAATATTTTTGTGCACCGCCTATAGAAACTCTGAATCCACTTCTGATTTCGTCAAAAATAAGAACTGCACCATATTGTTTCGCAAGAGCTTTAACTGCTTCTAAATAACCAGCTTTAGGCTCTTCCATTTCGTGTGCAAGAGGATGACCAACAGGCGTGATAATAACTGCAGCCATATCATCTTTATTTTCTTTTAAAAGATTTTCAAGGCTTTCTAAGTTATTATATTCAAATTCATGAACATCTTCATATAATTTTTCTGGAACTCCACCTTTAACTTCAACACACCAGTCGTGCCAGCCGTGGTAGCCACAACGCAAGATAGTTTTCTTTCCTGTATATGAGCGTGCAATACGAGTTGCTAATGAAGTAGCATCTGAACCAGTTCCAACAAAGAAACTCATTTCGCTACAAGGAATAATTTCTGTTAATTTCTTAGCTAATTCGTTTTGATATTTTTGAGTTAAAGAAAAGCAAAAACCTTTTTCTTGTATTTGTTTGATAACAGCGTTATCAATTTCTTCTTCTCTATTACCTATAATCATAGGACCATAAGCGCATAGATAATCGATATACTCGTTACCATCAATATCAGTAACTCTTCCACCTTTACCACTATCAAAATAGATAGGATATTCGCCTTCAACAAAGTTATAAGGTCTTCTAATACCAGCAACTGCGCCAGGAATCAGTGTTTTTGCATATTCGTATTCAGCGAATGACTTTTCCAGATTTAATTTTGGAGCTTCTTTCATATTGTATGTTATTTAGTTTAAATTTAAAATTTGTTTATTATTTCATAACTGAACCAGCGACCTTTCACCTTTCACCTTGCACCGTTTACCCTGAACCATTAATTAACGATGTAATCAACAAAAATAGCGGGTGTATGCACCGATTCCATTTGTATTCCACCTGTTTTAACAACTTGTTCTGCTTCTGCAATAACAATATCAGCAGCTGTTGCCATAACAGGGTTAAAGTTTTGCGATGTAGCTTTATAAAAAAGATTTCCTTCCTCGTCAGCAATAGATGCTCCAAGCAAAGCAACATCAGCTCTAAGCGGCAATTCTAATATAAAGTCTTTTCCCCCAATATTTAATATTTGTTTTCCATCTTGAACAACTGTTCCAAGACCTGTTGGCGTTAAAAAACCACCAAGTCCAGCTCCTCCACATCGTATTCTTTCAGCTAAAGTTCCTTGTGGATTAAATTCAACTTCAATTTCTTTCGCATTTAATTGGTCGATAGTTACCGGATTCGTTCCGATATGTGATGTAATAATCTTTTTAACTTGCTTATTCACTATTAACAAACCAACACCTTTATCGGGGAAAGCAGAATCGTTGCAAATTAGAGTTAAATTTTTTACATTAGTTTTAGACAATGCTTCAATAACTGTATTTGGAGTTCCATTAGCCATAAATCCAGCAACCATAATTGTCATGCCATCTTTAACTTTCGCAACGGCTTCTTCTATCGATATTTTCTTTTTCATAAAATATTTTGTTTTTCTTAATTCATTTTATAGACATCCAAAAATAGAATAATTAGCCAGAATATCAAAAAAAATCGACTAAAATAAAAATCTATTTTAACATTTGTTTAGGACAATAAATTAAAGCGACTAGCAAAAGTAACTATGCATTTCGATAGGTATCAAAACTTCATTAAGAAATTTGGGATGGACTTTTTAATTGTAGGATAACTCTTGTTAAAAAAGTCCATAGGGCAATGAATGATATTTTGACACATCGATTTATTAGCCTTTTGCGTTCTTAGCGCACTAAACTGTGTCAAAAACTTCAATTTTAATTATTCCTTTGATTGGCAAAAAACCATAACCATCCTCAATAGTTTTTACTATTAAGCTAAAGTTTAGTTTCTTACATGCTATTTTGCAGTTGTACATCAAGGTGTATAATTAAAATTTTCGTTACAAATATATAAACAAAAATCAAGATTTAAAAGCAAAAAAAATAGTTTCTAGTATGATTTTTATACAAACGACAAAAGTGAAATAATAAACAAAATTATATTACGTTATAATTCAATAAAAAACCTGATTTGAAAAGATTATTATCCTTTGTTTTTTGTCTATTTATCATTATTAATTTATCTGCTCAAACAAGCTATGTTGAATGGGCAAGTAAAGCACATTGGTTTGCAAGAATTTCTAAAAAGAAGCTTGCAAAAACCATTACTCGTTATTCTAAAACTGATTACGAAAAAGCGCATGCTCTTCACATTTACGTTGCTAAAAACATAAAAATAAAGAAAAAATCTTTAATAAAAGATTATGATAAAAAACTTAGATGGAAACGTTTATTTTTCGGCAAAATTTTCGCTCAAAATTTCAATAGTCTTTACCTTGATTTATGCAAATTATCGAATCTCGATTGTTTTATGGCAATTGGCTATGGAGCAGACAATTGGCACAAAAAGGACGAGCCATTTATTAGATCCGTTCATAATTGGCCTCTTGTGAAAATCAACAATGAATGGAAGTTAATTGACCCTTTTGCTGATTGGGGAGAATTTGAATTAAAATTTAAATATTATCAATACATTCCAAAATTCTTTAATTTACCAACTATAAAAAAAGGAGTTCGGCTGAAGTATCAATACAGCGAAGAATCTTTTTTAATAGAACCAAACGAATATATTAAAAACTCAATTCCTGTAGTCCCTTACCTTCAACTTTTACAAAACACGCAATCTTTACCTGACTTTCAGAATAAAAACTGGACAAAAAACACGCCATTGCTATATAATTACAATGATAGCATTTCAGAATATTACAACAATTTGCCTATGTCAAATTCTTGGCTTGCAAAAGGAGCTAAAGATTTCAATTTTCACAATAACTTTGAATTAGCAGAATATCTTTTAAAAGAATCTAATTGGACTTTCAATCACTTACCAAAGAAAATTAACGATACAACCGAATTTATTGAAACCTGTAACAAATTACTTTTAAATACAGATAGCACAAAACAAGTTTTAAAACTTCATGAAAAAGAAATTAAAGAATTTATCAAATTACTCTTCAAAAACAACGACAAATATCACGCAGAATGCACTAAAATTCACGAAGACGCTATAAAATCATGCAATAAACAAATTGAACAATGCTATAAAACAATTACTAGCTTAAATACAACGAATCAAAAACTGAAAAATCAGAATAAAGCATTGTGTAGCAAAGCTGGCTTAAGCAAAAAACAAGAAAAATCGTTAATTAAACA
Organism: Bacteroidota bacterium; assembly: GCA_037139195.1. Taxonomy (GTDB): domain Bacteria; phylum Bacteroidota; class Bacteroidia; order Bacteroidales; family JAHJDW01; genus JBAXGW01. The sequence goes on along the minus strand of JBAXGW010000027.1, from coordinate 14,827 downwards.
GCTAGAAAAAGCAAAACCTGAAAAAATTCAGGCAATGCAAGACACCTTGAAAAATCGAATTAAGACATATACCGACTCTATAACAACACTCCAAAATAGAAACGAAAAAATTACCGATATTATAAATCAACTGACAGAAATATCGAAGCTTTGTTATGATTCAACATACTCAAATACTAAAAATACTATTCCGCTTATAAAATCAGAATATAAAACTTCTGAATCATGGTTAAACAAGTTTAATGACACTATTAAAACAATAAATGTAGTTATTGCTGACAGCGTAAAAAAAAGGACATCAACTTTTCAAACAAACATTAAAACACTTGACAGTCTTAAAAATTCAAACAAAAAGAATCTAAACACCAGTAGTAAATGCAAAAAATACAGTGCTAAAAACGAAGTTAGCTTTGAAAAATCGGATATAATTGGGCTTCCTATTTCTGACGAACCTAGCACAACTCAAAACAGTAAAGACGAACAAATACTAACAAATGCTGATATTATTTTAGCAAATAGAATTGCTAAACTTATTATAAAAGATAATCTAAAGAAACTAAAAAAAGCAAATGCAAAACACTTAAAAGAAGCAAAACTACTTCAAAAGAGAAAAAAATATATTGATAAAAAAATCAAAGAACAAGAGAAATTTGAATTTCGAATATACAAAAAACTACTTAAACAAAACAAGATTCTAAATGCAAAGGGAAAGTCGGCATTGAAGAGAAGCAAATAATGAAGGGTTATTGATAGTTAAGCTTACAATTACGACGTCAAACAACAGACTAACAAGATAGTTTGATTTTATAGAATCTAAAAAACTATATGAAGCTCGTACATAAACCCCTTACTCTTCGTTGGACTTGTATAGACCATGAGCTACCCAGCCAAGTATAACTCCTATATTTCAACTCTTTCTTCGTCTCCATTACGAATTTTCTGAGCATTTTTTCCCATGAAGACTGACTTTAATTATTTTCATAAACCTATAACAAAAACTTATCAACATTTAATATAATTTTTGTGAAAATATTTTTCATTTACAATTTTATTGCGTAAAATTATCATTTCAAATTTAACAAAAATGCGCTTTAAAATTAAATTAAATTTAGAAAATCGTCAACGCATGCTTCCAATGGATTATCAATACTATATTGGAGCTTGGATATACAAAATCATTGGTAATGCAGATAGGGAGTTTGCTCAATTTTTACATTCTGAGGGTTACAAGGACGGAAATAAGAGTTTTAAATTTTTCAACTACTCGCCATTGGTAATTGGAAGACCTATACTTTGGAAAGAAAAATCATTGTTTGAAGTTAAATTAAATACAATTGAATTGCAGGTTTCATTTTTGATAACGGAAATAGCAGAAAAATTTATCATTGGCCTATTCAATAATCAGGAAGTATATATTGGCGACCGATTTAATGGTTTAGATTTAAAAGTTGTGCAAGTAGAAAGACTAACTGAACCGATTTTTAATAGCACTATGAATTACAAGGCAACTTCACCAGTGGTTATTAGTTATTTGCCAGAGGATGAAAAACATGCAAAATATCTTTCTCCCAACGATGATCTTTTTGATGGGTATTTAATTCGTCATATATTGCAAAAATTCAACACATTGCCATATAACAAAACTAATATATCAGAAAATGAAATTGCGTTTAAACTACAAAGCGAAATAAAATCTAAATTAACAACAATAAAACCCTATACATCAGCACAAAGCAAAATACGAGGTTATAAATTTTATTTTGAACTAAAAGCTCCAATAGAAGTTCACAAAATGATTTACGGGGCAGGCTTTGGAGAAAAAAATTCGGTAGGATTTGGTTGGTGTGAAGTTAATGAATAGTATTTAAAACAAATAAATAGAGAAAAGATGATTCAAGAAATAGTAAATTTTATAGAACATTTAGAAGAGAAAAGTCCTGAAATATTTTCAGAAAACCTTGAATTAAAAGAAGGTTTATATATTTTTCTTGAAAAAGAAGGAGATGAGTTGGTTATTAAAGATGAGAATATTTTGAACGTTGATAATAAAACAGAAAAATATGCTTTATTATATAATCAATTTTTAGAAAGATATACTAATTCAGAAATGATTACCAATAAAAGCATGAATGCAATTGAAAAAATTTTCATTGATGTTGGTAGTCCTTTCGGTATTTCAATATCTGGTAAAGGTTTGAAACCACAAGAAAAAGAAAAAAAAGGTGGTTTGAAAATTATGCAAACACTTGAAGAAAGACGTAAAGAACAAGAAAATGCATTAAAATCATATATAACATCTGTAAAAAACTATACTGAAAATTTAACAGAACAACAAAAATTATGGTTTGAAAAATTTACTAAATACCTGAATAATGAATTTTTCAAGTTTTTTGATAAAAATGGAGCATGTCTAAAAGAAGAAAAGGGTTGGAAATATAATTTAAAATTTAGAAATTATGAAATAACAATTAAAGATACTTTTCTTTTTTATTTTTTCTTAAAGGACCCTGAAATAAAAGATTATCAAGATTTTTACAGTAATTATTTGTCTACAAAAGTTTTTTTATATGATTTAAAAAAAGATGAAGCTCATGGTATTATAAACGATTTAAATGTTGGGAATATTGATAATAAACCATTTTTAAGACATAAATCAGCTTCTTTTGATGTAAATTATAAAGTTGATGGATTTACAGCAAAAAAAGTATATCAATTTTTTAGATTAAAATATGATAATCAGGTTTTACCAAATCCATTTCCCTTATTTGTAGATAAACAAGAATTAACACAAGAAGTTGTTAAGTTCTTCAAAAATGACAAAACGAAAGGGCATAAAGAAATCATTGAACATTTATTAAATGAGCGGGAAAAGGATTTACAAAATTATTATTTGGTATATTTTAAATACATTCCGAAGAATAAGAAAGAAATGATTTATGATTTGGATTTTGTACCTGTTTTCAGATATAAAACTGATGACATGCCTATAATAAAAGCTATTTTTAAAGTTAAAAGTAAAGGTGAGCTTTTAAAAGATTTTAAAATCGATAATATATTTGATTTTCAAAGTAATATTTTGAATAAAGTATTTAATAAACAATTACTTCAGGAAACTAAAAATGGATTGCGGTTAAAATATTTTGATGATTTAAAAATCAGTAATTATGCTACTGAAACAATCGTTGATTTATTTTACAAATATCGAAAAACGCTTTATGATTATGTTTATAAATCAAAAAGACAAGCTATTACTTATGAAATTTTCTATGAAATTATGTCGAATTCAATACTTGATGATATTCATAGAGATAAAGAATTTAAGAGAACAACTGATATTAAGGAAAAACTTAATATTTGGTTTAGTTTATATAATTATTTTGTTAATTCTAATAATAATACTGATATGGTAAATAAAACAGAACAGCTATTTGAAAGATTAAAGATAGTAGCAAAACCAGAAAATTCATCTGAAAGAATTCGAACGAATGATGAATTTGCTTTCGCTTCCGGTCAAATAATATGGAAGTTGTTAATTCAAAATGAATCAGCTAATAGAACTCATGCTCTATTAGAACCTTTTTTGCAAAAGTCAGACGCAAATTTATTTAAACAAGCAATTGCAAGAACTTATGATTCTTATAAACACAAATTAACTTTATACCCGAAAAAATATGAATTTGACAAAATCATGGGAGAAGTAATGGGATTTGATACAAAAGAAAATATTAAAAATCTTTTACCTCTAATACTTGCAGGATATTTTTCCGAAACAATTTTCAAGAAAGAAGTTACACAAGAAAATTAGTAATAATCAATAAAATATAAAAATATGACAAATTTTAAAAATAGAGTTTTTGGTGCTGCTATTGTAAAAGCAATAAATTCAAATTATAATGCCGATTTCACAGGTTTACCACGCACACTTCCAAATGGTGTTGTATATGCAACCGACAAAGCATTTAAATATACTATAAAAAATTATATTAAAGATAATTATTCTACAGAATATGTTCTTTATTTCAAAAGAATGAAAAAAGACGTTAAAAATAATGAAATAGTTCCTTTTGATTTAATTGGAGCGTATGATAAAAAATTTGACCCAAATACTGTAAAAGGTGATAAACCTGAAGAAATAGCAAAAAATTTATTGAAATGTATTGATATTAGATTATTTGGAGCCACTTTCGCTCCTAAAGGTGATGGTGCAAAAGGGAAAAATATTTCCATACATGGAACTGTTCAGATTAATCATGGAGTTAATATTTGGAAAGAAAACAACATTTTTTCGGAACAAATAACTGCACCATTTAGAAATCCTAATCCAGCAAAAGAAAAAAATGAAGAAGGAGAATCAAAAGACAAAGGTCAAACAACCATTGGTCAGCAATCTAAATTAGAAGAAGGACATTATTTACATCATTTTTCAATAAATCCTAAAAATTTAGAAGACGCAAAATTTATTGCAGGTAAAGACGCAAATGATATAAATTCAGAAGACATAAATATACTGAAAGAAGCAATGCGCAGAGGTGCAACATATTATGATAGTGCATCAAAAGCAGGTACTGAGAATGAATTTTTACTTTGGATAGAATTAAAAGAAACATCAAAAACAGTTTTGCCTAATTTGAATAATCTAGTAAAAATGAAATCCGAAAAACAAGATGGAAAAGTAGTTCTTGATTTGGCTGAATTATCAAAAATTTTAAACCAATTTGATGCTGAAATAGAAAAGATAGAAATTTACCGAAATGAATCTTCATTAATTATTGAAAATAAGCCAGATAAGACTAATATTTTTGTGTTATAATTAAAAAATTTATTAGTGTTTTGTGTAAAGATAATACCATATTTATTGTGTTATCTTTACACGAAACATAATAATATAACATTGACAAATTTAAAAACTATGAAATAATGTATTTCTCGTAGCTCTGTATTACTATACTAATTATTATCAATTATTTAACATCAATTTTGCTATTACCTTTTAATCAACTATATTTGCATTTACCCATAGGAATTGTAAAACAAAAGGTAACATATAATATTATGAAAAAAGAGTCTATTATATTATTAAAGAAATTAGAAGAGTACGGTATTGATGTATTTACAAAAAATGATTTATTACTAAAAGAATTTAATGATAAAGCTTTCAGAGAACTAATTAAGCAAGATTATCTTTCAATGATTGAAAAAGGCAAATATTGCCGCTACAATTTCAGGGACGAAAATGTAATTGCAAGTTTTATTGTTAAAAACGGCGGAGTAGCTTACTGGACAGCAATGCATTATCACGGATTAACCGAGCAAATTCCTAATACAATGTATGTGCAAACAACACAAGTAAAGCGAAATCAGGTGATTTTTGGAGTGCCGTATAATTTTATTAGGGTAAAAAAAGAAAAGCTAATTGGGTTTAAAACAATCGGCTACGGAAATCATCAATTTCGAATTACGGATATAGAAAAAACAATTGTCGATTGTTTTGACTTACCACAATATGGTGGTGGTTATGCTGAAATATTAAAAGCTTTCAAAAATGCAAATTTAAGTGCACAAAAGTTAGTTAAATATTGTAAAGCGATTGATAATATAGCAGTAATAAAACGTTTGGCTTATTTATCAGAACTGACAAACAAACCGAAAATGGATTATTTTTATAAATATGCTCTATCAGTTAAGAATGAGAAATTTAATTTATTTGATAGTGGAGGAAATAAAAACGGACACACAAACTCCCGTTGGAATTTAATAATGAATATGGACGAAGCAGAAATATTAGAAATATCAAATTCTTAAAATAATGATTACACAAAAAGAAATAATTGATATTGCCGAAAAGAAAAAATTAAAGACAAGCACAATTGATAAGGATTGGGTTTTAGGTCATTTTTTAAATGCGTTTTATTCTTTGGAATCAACAAAAACAAATTTCATCTTCAAAGGTGGAACTGCTCTAAAGAAATGTTATTTCAATGATTATCGTTTTTCTGAAGATTTAGATTTTACGTTATTAGATAAAAAATTTATTGTTGATGATGTTTTTATTAAAAATATCATGAAAACAGCAACAAAAAATAGTGGAATTCAATTTCATATTTTAAAACAAAAATTTCAAAAATCTGATGAAGAAGGACAAGGTTATGAGATAAAAATTAACTACTGGGGAGCAGATCATAAGCCGAATCAAAAACCTTTACCTGTAAACAGATGGCAGACACAAATTAAATTAGATATTAGTTTTTCGGAAAAGATAATATCCGAACCTGTTAAAAAATCTATATTTCATGAGTATTCTGACATGGATACAATTACAAATATAATACCTGTTTATTCAATAAACGAAGTAATTAGCGAGAAAACAAGGGCTCTTATTCAAAGAAACAGACCAAGAGATATTTACGACATTGCTTTTTTATCCAAAATTATTGAAACAGAAAACTATACTGTAATCAAAGAAATGTTAATTAAAAAAGCAACAGATAAACAAATTAAAATAAACGGAATTACTGATTTTGTTAACGAAAACAAAGGTAGTATTAATAAAAGAGCTTGGCAAAGCAGTTTGGGGCATCATTTAGCAATAGGTCAATTACCGGATTTTAACACAACTTATTCAGTTGTAAGCTTATTTATCGAACAAATTTTAAAATCATAAAAACAATGCAAAAACTAATATCTATAGATTTATTTGCCAATTTTGGCATGTTGAAAAAGCCCGATACAAATGAACCAGTATATTTAACATTCAACATGCTGCACAAACCTGCATTGTTGGGAATTATCGGGGCAATTATTGGCGAAGCAGGGTTTAAAGAAAAAGGAATATTGCCTGACTATTATTTAAACTTAATTGATAATTTGAAAGTTGGGATAAAACCATTAAATCACGAAAATGGTAATTTCCAAAAAACTATTATAACCTACAATAATTCTACAGGCATGGCAAGTGAAGAAGATGGTGGAAATTTAATCGTAACAGAACAAACATTGATTGCTCCAGCATTTTGTTGCTATTTTTTTTTAGATTTGCAAAATCCTTCACATCAAAAAATTGATGAAAACCTGAAAAATCAGCGTGCTGAATATTTGCCATATTTAGGCAAAAATGAATTTTCTGTTTGGTGGAAAAATTACACGGAATATGCATTTGATATTTTCGAACCTTCGGGTAGTTTCAAAATAGATTCTATCTATATTAAAGATTATCCAATCAAAGGGAATAAAGACATCCAGCCATTTAATCCAACGATTGATACCGAAGGCAATACTTTTTCATATTTTGAAAGACTTCCTATATGTTATGTCGAAATTGCTCCGAAACAATTTCAATATGAATACAGAAGCTTTGCTTTTACTGATTGGTCATTAAAAATAAAAGAAAAATTGGAACATCAACTTTTAAAAATTGGAGCAAATGTTATTATTCAAGTCTTTTAAAGAATTATCTGATGAAAACATTGGGTTAGAAAATATATTTGAAACTAAAAATGAGTTTTTTGCTCATACACATAATCAAAAGCAACAAGAAACTTTACATGAACATCTTCATGAAGTAAAAAAATACTTCAATATTATTACAGATGTCAATCAACTTGAAAGCATTATTGATAAATTAATTTCTAAAATATCATTTGAAGATATTCAAATTGGAAATCATATAAAATTGTTGTTTTTTCATTCTATTGTTTTTCATGATTTTGGCAAAATTAATCCAAATTTTCAGGTCGAAAGAATGCAAAATAATTTCTTCGAATCAGATAATACTGTAAAAATTGGCTATGAACATTCTTATTTAAGTGCATATTTATTTTTAACTTATCATTTTAAAAGGGTTTTTGAAAATGATTCTAGTTCTGAACAAAAATCAATTTTATGGTATTATTCTTTTATATTTTCCATTCCAATTTTAAAACATCATTCAGCCTACATTTCAAAAGATTATAATTTTGAAGAAAGTAAAATTAATACCATATATAAATTTCATGAAATAGTTGAATTTGATATAATTAAAGATTTTTCAAATAATTTTTTCAAAAACGAAAACCGTTTGATTGAATATTTTCAAGAATTTATTCAAAATAAAACTTTCGATTTCTTCCCTCTTTTTGCACTATTAAAACTAAATTATTCACTGCTTACCGCTTCCGATTATTATGCGACTTCACAATATATGAATGATTTAAAATTTTCTACAGAAGAAGATTTTGGATTAATTACAAATGATTTAAAACAAAGAATATTCAATCATTTTGAAACCAATGAAAAAACAAGTTACAATGGAGAACTTACTAGAAACTGCAAAAAGTATTTAAACACCAATATTGCTGATTTACAAGAAAAAAGCAATGCAAATTTGAATATCCTGCGACAAAAACTTGGGGCTGAAGTGTTGTTGGGAATCGAAAAGCATAGCTCAGATAAAGTATTTTATATTGAAGCTCCAACTGGTGGCGGAAAAACCAATATGTCGATGATTGCAATTTATAAAATGCTGAAATTATTCCCCGAAATAAATAAAGTATTTTATGTTTTTCCTTTTACAACACTTATCACTCAAACCGATAAGGCAATAAAAGAAACATTAGGGTTAACAAATATTGAAGTTACACAAGTTCACTCTAAATCAGGATTTCAAACTAAAACAAATGATAATAACGAAGTTGCAAAATATGGAAATGACCTTAAAAACCAAATTGACAATTTGTTTGTAAACTATCCTTTCACGCTATTAACTCATATTAAGTTTTTCGACATTTTAAAATCTAACAAAAAAGATACAAATTATTTACTTCATCGTTTGGCAAATTCAATTGTAATAATTGATGAACTCCAAACCTATAATCCATCTGAATGGGATAAAATAAAATATTATATTTCCAATTATGCCAAATTATTTAATATTCGATTTGTAATTATGTCTGCTACTTTGCCTAAAATCGGCAATATAGCTATTGGTGATGAGGAGATAATTAACTTTCAACCGCTGATTAAATTTGCCCAAGAAGATTATTTGTGTAACCCCAATTTTGCAAATCGAGTTTCAATTAAAACAGATTTGCTTGATAAAAAGATAGAATTACATGATTTAGCTGATATTTTGATTGAAAAATCAAAAGAATATGCCGAAAATAGAAGCGATGAGTATAAAGGTAGCATACATACAATTATTGAATTTATTTTCAAAAAATCGGCCAGTGAATTCTATGATATTTTAAAAGAAAAAAACGATTTTTTTGATGATATTTTTGTTTTGTCGGGTACAATATTAGAACCTCGGCGTAAATATATAATTGAGTATTTGAAAGATAAACAAAACAAAAAACGTAAAATACTTTTAATTTCGACACAAGTTGTTGAAGCTGGCGTTGACATTGATATGGATTTAGGGTTTAAAAACCAATCGTTAATAGATAGTGACGAGCAACTTGCTGGCAGAATAAACCGAAATATAAATAAAGAAAACTGCGAAATGTGGCTTTTTAAACATGATAAAGCAAAATCAATTTATGGCAAAGATTTACGATATGAAGTTACTCAGAATTTTTCCAATGAATTTGTTTTTGATATTTTAAGCAAAAAAGATTTCAAACTACTTTACGAAAAGGTTTTTGAAAAGATTGAAATGAATAATAAATCGGCATATAAAGAGAACTTTAATGATTATAAACACTTGTTTGAAAAACTTAACTTTGAGCAAATACATAGAGAATTCAAATTGATTGATTCTGAAAATGCATCTATATTTATCCCAATGGATATTGATATTTTTTGCTATGGAAATGAAAACAATTTTTCGAAATCAGAATTAGATTTCATATTGGAACACAAGTGTTTTAGCAATGATAACAATGATAGAATTTCAGGTGATAAAATTTGGGAAATATATGCTTCATTAATTCAAAATAAAGATTTAAATTTCACTCTTAAAAATATACAAATCAAAATATTAAATGGAATAATGTCAAAATTTGTATTTTCTATTTTTATGAGAAAGGCTAATGATTTAAAAAAATATTGCAAATACAATAAAGAAACTGGCGATTTTGTAAATTATAACTTTTTTAAGTTTGAAAAAGAATATATTGGAGAAGGAAAAATATATGATTTTCATAGCGGAATCAATGAAGAATTGTTAGCAAAAGAATTAAAACAACCATTCGAATTTATATAAACCATACTTCGTTTCAGTTTAATTACTTTGCCCATTAATATAGTATTCAAAAAAAATACAACTTATGCCAAACAATACTACCCTTTTCAATTCTCTTTCTGAAAAAGAAAAATCCGATTATCTTTTTCAATTAATTAAGAACAACAAAAGTCTTGAAGATGATTTTATTCTGTTTTTCAAAGACAAATTTGAATATATTAGATTGTCCTCTCCTATATTAATAAATCAAAATGACGTTATTAATAAAATTATCGAATATTCAGAACATATAAGCTCAGTTCTAGAGTCGATTGACCTTGAAAGCCTAGAAATTGCCCCATATCATTACGACCACTATGTTCCAGAATACGAACTCATTCAATCTGCAGCGGAAGAAGAAGCCAACGAAATCTTCGAACCTTATATCGAGACTTTAAAAAACGCTTTTAAAAACTTAAACCTAATTGATATTGCAGCTGAATTATCTTCAATTTATCTTGGCATTAATAATGCAGAAATAGAAGATGATGAGTACAATTTGGGCGACCCTGCAAATGAATACTTTTTCTCAGCCACAAAATACGCCATCGAAGAATCTTTAGTGGAATTAAAAAACAGACCTTTCTCTAACGATGATTTCACAGCTTTCTTCGATACAATTTTCAATATAAATTCAAAATACTTCAACGACTCTAATGAATTTCTGAAATACATATCTAAACTGATAAACGAAATAATCGTTTCTAATGAAACTGCAAAAATTGCTTGGGAATATAATCAGAAATATGGAAACCCTATTCAATCTATTCCATTGTTAATCAACAAAATAATGAACATGCTCGGAGATAAGAAAAAATGGGCAGAAAGTTTGCAATCGTGTTTCTTATCTGATTATGATTCTTCTCGCGATTTGTTAAATTATTATTACAATGAAAATATTGATGCGTTTGAGAAAAACATTGATGCGTTTTATCTGCATTTCAAAAATAATTCTTGGGAATTTTTAATCGACAAAGTGAAATATAGTTCTGATTTGCATCTTGCAATTCTTAAAGATATTGTCAAAGAAACGGGTAACGAACAAAGACTAAATGAATTACATACACTCATCTCAAAAGATGAGTTATCAAAACTTATATCAACAATCAAAGACCTAAATATTAAAATTAAAGTTCTTGCACACGTAAAAGAATTCGACCAAATAATTCTTGCATTAGAAAACGATTACTTGAATAAAAATAATCTATTTTGGTATTTTGATTTTCAAGAAGCTGTAAGTTACCTTTTCAACGACCGACCAATTGAAGCATGCTATTTAATAAAAAAAGAAACACTTAAATTATTAAAAAATGAACGCTCAAGAGTTGTATATTCTAAAATAGCCGAATTGCTAAAACATGCCCAACATATTAAAGGACAAGAAAAAGAAATTGCTCAATTAGTTATAGAATTATACAATCACAAACCTAATTTACCCGCTTTGAAAGACGAATTTAGAAAAGCTAATATTGTATAAAGAAACCTATAATTCTATGATTACAGGCACTCACTTCAACTATTATCAAATCTGCCATCGCAAACTATGGCTATTTTCAAGCGGAATTAGCATGGAACATACTAGCGATATAGTATATGAAGGCAAATTAATCCACGAAACCTCCTACCCTCAACGAACTGAAAAATATCAAGAAATAGAAATTGGAGGCATAAAAATAGATTATTACGATGCCAAAAACAAAGTAATACACGAAGTGAAAAAGTCGGATAAAATTGAAAAAGCCCATGAATGGCAACTAAAATACTACATTTATATTTTAGAAAAAACAGGTATTAATGGTGTTACTGGCATATTAGAATATCCTAAACTCCGAAAAACTGATGAAATACTATTGAGCGAACGCGATAAGATAGAGATAGAAGAAATGACTCAACAAATTCAAAATATAATAAACTCGGACGAATGCCCTCAAAAAGTGGAACAAAAATGCTGTAAAAAATGCAGCTATTTTGACTTTTGTTTTTCGGGTTAACAATTTTTTTTTGACAGGATTTACATGATTAACAAGATAAAAAATGAAAAATAGATCAACACCTATGAATGATGAATTAACAAGTAATATTATAAAAGCTGCATTCAATGTATATAATGAGCTTGGAACTGGTTTTTTAGAAAAAGTGTATCACAATGCTATGATAATAGAATTACAATTAATGGGATTTAAGGTTGAATCAGTATATCCGATTCCAGTGTTCTATAAGGGAAACTTGGTTGGCAACTATAACGCTGATTTATTTGTAGAAGACGAACTAATTGTAGAACTAAAAGCTGTTGAAAATACAGTTAAAGCACACGAAGTACAATTAGTAAATTATCTTCAGGGAACAGGTAATGAAATTGGATTATTAATAAACTTTGGTAGGTCGGTAGAAATAAAAAGGAAATACCGCACCTATAAATCACCAAAAGTTTGATTTTTTTAGACAGGATCAACAAGATTTACATGATAAAATTAATAAAAGCTTGATATTCTTACTAAATCAAGTCAAAATACAACCTGTTAATCATGTTAATCATGTCCAAAGAAAAAACATATAAATATGTCTATTCATGAAAAAAACATACTATCTTTTCAATCCAGGCAGACTTTCTAGAGATGACAATACATTGAAATTCACACCAGTTGACGACAAAGGCAATGAAGAAAAACCACGTTTCTTACCAGTCGAAAATGTTGACGAACTTTATGTTTTTGGAAGCATTGATGCCAATAGTGCCATGTATAACTTTTTGGGCAAAAACGATATTTCTGTACATTTCTTTGATTATTACGAGAATTACACAGGATCTTTCATGCCAAAAGACTTTCTATTATCGGGCAAAATGCTGGTGGCACAAGTTAAAACCCAGCAAAATTTAAAAAAGCGAATAGTCATTGCTCAAAAAATATTAGACGGAGCCAGTTTTAACATGATAAAAAATCTAAAATATTACAATAATCGTGGAAAAGACTTAGAGCTAATAATCGTTAATATAGAAAACTTATCTAAAAAAATACCAGACACCATTGCAATTGATGAGTTGATGGGCATTGAAGGCAATATTAGAAAAAACTATTACGAGGCGTTTAACTTAATAATAAATGATTTCGAAATGAATGGTAGAAGTTATCATCCACCTCTAAACGAAGTAAATGCATTAATTTCATTTGGCAATATGATGTGTTACAGTCAATGTTTGCGAGCAATTCATCAAACTCAATTGAATCCAACAATTAGTTTCTTGCACGAACCTGGCGAACGCAGATATTCTTTAAGTCTTGATTTAGCCGAGATATTTAAGCCATTATTGGTTGACAGAGTGATATTCAAAATTTTAAACAAAAAAATGGTGCAACAAAATGATTTCGAAGAAAAAATAAACCGAATATTACTAAAACCAAAAGGGAAAAAGACGTTTGTTCAAGCATTTGAAGAAAGGCTTTTAGAAACCATTGAACATAGAACCTTGAAGAAATCAGTAAGTTACAAACACTTAATAAAATTAGAATGTTACAAAATTCAAAAGCATATATTAGACATAGAAGAATACAAGCCATTCAAGATGTGGTGGTAAAATATTTTCACACATAAAATTCGCATTAATAATACAAATTATATCAAAAATAAATTGAGAAAACTATGTATGTAATATTAGTTTATGATATAGGAGAAAAGCGAGTTGGCAAAATGCTAAAACTATGTCGACAATATCTCAGTTGGATTCAAAATTCGGTATTTGAAGGGGAAATAACTGAGGTAAAACTACTTGAACTAAAATCGAAAGCAAATTCAATAATGGAAAAATCTGAAGACAGCATTATTATTTTCAAAACCAGACAAGAGAAATGGCTAGAAAAAGAAGTAGTAGGAAAAGAGAAGCAAGAAACAAGCAACTTTCTATAAGTCGTCGAAGAGACAAGGGAAATATAAACAATACACAAAACAATAATAATTAAATGAGTCTAAGTTCTTTGACGTATTGAAAATCTTAATATTAGCGAAATTGTCGATGCTCCACAAAAAAAATATCTTTAACAATCGACAATAAAACAAATAAAAAACAATAACTTTGTTCCTTACAACTAATTGAAAATTAGCAGTGAATAATTAAAAAAAACACGGCTATCAATCGTACCAATGTGGAATTGAAATAAAGGAACTGCATTTGTATTTCCAACAGTTCAAATTCCTATCAATCGTACCAATGTGGAATTGAAATACGCAAAAACATACCCATAAACGCAAACGAAAAAGCTATCAATCGTACCAATGTGGAATTGAAATTGGATTTAGAGCTAAAAGCACAAATAATTAAAGACTATCAATCGTACCAATGTGGAATTGAAATAATGGTATTCATGGCAATAGCAAGCATCCAAGAAGCTATCAATCGTACCAATGTGGAATTGAAATTAAACGCAAACGAAAAAGCCACTTCGTACTCAACTCTATCTATCAATCGTACCAATGTGGAATTGAAATCTATTAAAAAAGGGCGGTATTGGTTTGGCAACAACTATCAATCGTACCAATGTGGAATTGAAATAAAGGAACTGCATTTGTATTTCCAACAGTTCAAACTATCAATCGTACCAATGTGGAATTGAAATATTTTATTAACTTCTCAAGACA
>JBAXGW010000026.1:0-55828 GCA_037139195.1 Bacteroidota bacterium | reverse complement strand
CCATCCCCTAAAGATAGGCATTTTTTAAGATGAGCTAAGGGGATACCCAGTTATTTTTATTGATTTCCCTTTTTCATCAGCATAATCAGCAGTAATTGATTTTGGATTAATTAACCTTGCAATTTGATCGCAATTATAAACTCCTAATTTGTCTATTTCAAAAAATCTATTTACTTGTGTTTGCATTTCTAATTGTTGCTGTTTAATTTTTGCTTCTTTTGCTTTTTGAGCTTGACACTCTAATCGAAGCGAGTCATAATGTGCCTTTAGATAAATATAATCATCCATTCCTTTCAAATTACATGGTATATAAGCCAACATTCGCTCCCAATCTCTACAAACAATGGCTAGAGAGTCAAAATGCAGCTCCATATATTCTAAATCATATTTGAAATTATAGCAGCTTAAAGCTTGTTGAATATTTGTTAGTCGTATACACCTTTGCTTCAATGAGTCTAGCTTTAAAGAATCATTTATATAGGGTATGACTAAATTACTATAGCAGGTAATTTGCTCTTTTAATAGCTTAACTTTAGATGCTATTCTTCTTAATGAATCCATATTCATCAAAAATTCCTTAGTGGTAATTTTTCGTTCTAGAATAACAGAAAGTTCATTTGGCTCTGTTCTAACGCAAGCAGAATCAGCAATACTTTTAATGCTAGAATATCGATTCAGCATAGTATAAGGTTTGCTTTGAAAAAATTTCAACCATTTATCACGAGATAAACTTTTTTCCTTTTCTGTTGTCATCAACAATTTACTATAAGCCCAAAAACAATCCAAACTGTCCTGAAAACTATTCCAATTCTGACTATTAACATAATTTTTATTTATTTTTTCAATTGCAACAAACTGGACATCTGCTTGAGTTTGGTTTTTATTGATATATTTAGCCCATGTTGATAATGCATCCAAAAGTTTTTTATTTGTTTTTGGATTATCTTTTTTCCCTTTATATAAACACCTTACTTTAAGAATAATCGATGTGTCTTTGTCTGAAAATTGAAGCTGAAATAACTTGTCGATATCCGCAATATCAAATACAGGCCAAGTTTTTGACGTTAGTAACTTTAAATCAGAATTACTAAGCAAGGGCTCTGGCATAAATTCAATTTTACTAACTAAGTCATTCTGTTTCTTGTCATTTATAAATAACAATTCAAAAGTATTTGTACGTTCATTGAATTTTATTAACGAAAAATCTTTTTTCTTTAATTGTATAATTTTATCGGTATTTTGTTTTATTTCTTTTTCAAAATCTTGTTTTTTGCCTTGGTCGGTTAAATAAGATATATAACCATTATTCAGCCATTTTGATGCATTTTTGTATATGAAGTTTAAACCAGCACAACTATCCATCCAACAAGCTCTAGTCGGATAATCAGTTACGCTATAAATAGTATTTTGGAGAAATCTATTATTAGGAGATTTTATTTTTGCAATTTCTTTTAGTTTAATCCAAGAGCTTTTAACGGTATCTCGATACCAAAAGAACATATCAGAAAGTTCATTCGTTAGATTAAATTTTACTTCAATTCTTTTTTTAGATTTTATTACGAGGTCATTCCCATTTTCATCGGTAGCTTTTATTCTGAACATGCCTCCAGAAACCATTGGAAATATAGAGTCTTTTGTGTAAACTTGCATTGGAACATCTGACAATAAATATTCGGCTCTATTTCGATATTCATTATAACTTATTATAACTTTCCCATTATAACTTTCCCCATTTACTGTTTGAAAAGCACTATCAGGAATGTAAATTATTGTTCCTGTCTCTTCGTAATAAATTACTTTGTTTTTTGACGAATTAAATTTATAAGATTTATGCTCTTTCTTTATGCCTAATGACTTTGGAACGTCGATTTCACGAGTACAAATACTCACTTCAACCCTTCTATTAAGTTGTTTGCCATTTTCAGTATTATCAGATTTAATAGCTTTAGTATATCCAAAATAGTCAACTTTAATATGCTTTTTCAAAAAAGATTTTGACACAAAATAATCATGCACGACTTCTGTTCTTTTCTTCGATAATTGCATATTATAGTCAAATGAACCTATACTATCTGTATGCCCAGCTATATATATATCAAATCCCTCAGGAATATTTGACAAACTCATTACAATAGAATCTAATTTCTTGCGACTTAATTCGGTCAACTCATATTTATCTTGATCAAAAAGAATAAAGGAAAGGCTAACCTCTTGCGAGAACAGTCGATTTATTGAAATTATTAGAAAAACAATAATAAATAAATTTCTCTTCATAGTTTAAGATTTAGGCAATTTCAACCTATAAATATAAAAAAAACAGGTTGCTATTGAGAATCAATAGCAACCTATTTAAGTATAAATTAAATATACTATTCTAGTTCTACAAGAACTTGATTTTTAGTTACTGTATTTCCTTTTTCAACATGAACTTTTTTAATAGTTCCATTGAAAGGAGCAAGTAATTTATTTTTCATTTTCATAGCATCCAAAATAAGCAAACAAGCTCCTCTTGAAACTTCGCTGCCTTCAGTTACTTTAATTTCCAGAATTGTACCAGGAATAAAAGCAGTTATTTTTTTTGGATCTTTTGGAATGTACTTTTGTCTAAGTTCGTATTTCCTCGAAACTGTAGTTTTATATACACTATAGCCCACTCCAAAACTCACATATTTAAGATTTGTATCTTTTTCTGACATAGTTTTAGTTTTTAAAATGGTGGAACTCCGTGTTTTTTATTAGGTCTGCTATCTAATTTATTTTTTGCAACTTCTAATGAGTGTATTAAGTAGCTTCTAGTTTCGCTAGGCTCTACAACTGCGTCAATATAACCATAAGCTGCTGCTGCATAAGGATTAGCAAACTTTTTCTTATACTCTTTTACTTTTAATTTGCGCATTTCTTCAGGATCTTCTGCTTCCATAATTTCTTTACGGAAAATAATATTTGCAGCACCTTCAGGACCCATTACAGCTATTTCAGCAGTTGGCCATGCATAAACGAAATCGGCACCTAAATGGCGTGAGTTCATTGCAATATAACCACCACCATAAGCTTTACGCATAATAACGGTCATTTTTGGAACTGTAGCTTCGCTGAAAGAGTAAAGTAATTTTGCTCCATGACGAATAACACCTGCATGTTCTTGGTCTACACCAGGTAAATAACCAGGTAAATCAACCATAGTAACTAATGGAATATTAAATGCATCGCAGAAACGAATAAAACGAGCTGCTTTATCAGATGAATCGCAATCAAGTACACCTGCCATAACAAGAGGCTGATTAGCTACAAATCCGATAGTATCGCCATTTATTCTAGCAAAACCTATTACAATGTTAGCAGCCCAAAGTTGTTGTACTTCAAAGAAATCTGAATCATCTACAATTGCTCTTATAACATCACGTACATCGTAAGGTTGTTTAGCATCTGCAGGTATGATATCTTCAATTTTTCCTTTAAATTTAGGTCTTTTTGGTGTAAGCGAATCCGCTTTTTTATCGTTATTCCAAGGAATAAACGTTAAGAGTTTTTTAATTTGCTCGAAGCATTCTTCTTCTGTTTCTGCATAAAAATGTGCATTACCAGTTATTTCAGCATGAACGCGAGCACCACCCAAATCTTCCATAGATATCTCTTCGCCAAGAACGGTTTTTACAACCTCTGGACCAGTGATAAACATTTTAGAAATTTTATCTACCACAAATACAAAGTCGGTAAGAGCAGGCGAATAAACGGCACCACCAGCACAAGGACCTAATATTACTGATATTTGAGGAATATAACCAGATGCTAAGGTATTACGGTAAAAGATTTCGCCATAACCAGCTAATGAGTTAACACCTTCTTGGATACGAGCACCACCAGAATCGTTAATTCCAATAATAGGAATTCTCATTCTCATGGCATGATCCATAATTTTTGTTATTTTGCGAGCATGTGCTAATCCTAAAGAACCTCCAGCAACGGTAAAATCTTGTGCATAAAGACAAATAGGATGACCTAAAAATGTTCCGGAGCCAGTTACAACACCGTCCGCATTTAGGATTTTCTTTTCCATATCAAATTCGCGAGCTTGATGCTCAACAAATAAATCATTTTCTAGAAAAGAATCCGGATCACAAATTGATTGGATACGTTCGCGAGCAGGTAATTTCCCCATTGCTATCTGCTTTTCGATAGCTTTCTCGCCTCCCCCACTAATTGCGGCAGACATTCTCTTCTGTAGTTCGAGAGTTTTCTGTTTCAAAGACATAGGCTTTATATTTGTAAATCAGTAAATTATAAAAATTTAAATGCTGCATTTAAATCACAGACTTCTAAAAATTCGGTCAAAGTAAATTATTTTTTCTTTACTAAACATTAAAAAAGGTTTAATTTTTATTAACCCTGAATCTTTTATAATTTTGAAAAACTATGTTAATATTCAGAAATTCAGAATTATAGATGATTAAATAACCTGTTAATTTGTTAATAAAATAACAATTAAATGTATTCTGATATTTCGCGTTTTATTTGATAATTTTGCATTAACAAAAAAATAGGTCAAATGAATATTGAAGATATTAGAATTTATTGTTTATCGAAAAAAGCAGTTAGCGAATGTTTACCTTTTGATGATAGCACTTTAGTTTTTAAAGTTGGCTCGAAATTATTTGCATTACTTGATTTAAATAAAGCTGATAGCTTAAATTTAAAAGCAGAGCCCGAAAAAGCAATTCAGCTCAGAGAGCATTATCCAGAGATTGTTCCTGGTTTTCACATGAACAAAATTCATTGGAATACCGTATATATAAATGGAAATTTATCTGAGAAAATGATTAAAGAATTAATTGACGATTCGTATCAACTTGTTTATGCTAAGTTGACAAAGAAGGAACGTTTGGATTTGGAAAGTATATAAATTAAGAAAAATCTAATATTTATTCTTCTTTTTTCAAAAATAATTTCTTTATAAAGTTAGTGTCTCCAATTAAAAAGCCAACTCCAAGCCCCCAAAGAACACTAAAAAAAGGGTTCGATTGAATAGGGCAGGTTCCACTGCTACAACCTATAAAGAAATAATATATAAAACCAGCAATACCACCAATTAATGAGAAGATAATTTCAATTTTTCTTTTTTTAGCTGAGTTTGCATGTTTAAATTGTTTAGAATTAATACAAATTACTGTCGAAATAGTCATACAAATATATATATATTTATATATATTTGCAAATAATATAGACATAACATTATATTTGATAGGCAATTTGAACGATAATTGGGTATTGAAAAACTCATTACTTTGAGGTTTCTACGCGGTTTATAGCAACTAAAAAAAACCATAAAAATAATTTGCAGTCCAATAATTTTAATTAAATTTGTTCGGCTCTAAGCTAGATTATTATTGAAAACAAATTTATTTTAACAAAGCGGTAATACCGTATTAATCAATAAATTATGGAAAAACAAAAAAAATTTATCACATGTGAAGGTAATTACGCTGCTGCACACATCGCTTATATGTTTAGCGAAGTAGCTGCTATTTATCCTATCACTCCATCGTCAGATATGGCGGAGTATGTTGACCAATGGGCTTCTGCTGGCAAAAAGAACATTTTTGGCGAAACAGTAAAAGTTTCTGAAATGCAATCTGAAGGTGGTGCTGCTGGTGCTGTTCACGGTTCATTACAAGCAGGTGCTTTAACAAGTACTTATACTGCTTCTCAAGGTTTATTATTAATGATTCCTAACATGTACAAAATTGCTGGTGAATTACTTCCAGGTGTTTTCCATGTTAGTGCTAGAGCTCTTGCTGCTCAGGCTCTTTCTATTTTTGGCGATCATAGCGATGTTATGAGTGCTCGTCAAACTGGATTTGCTATGTTAGCAACTGGTAGCGTTCAAGAAATTATGGATATTGCTGGTATTGCTCACTTAGCAGCAATTAAATCAAGAGTTCCTTTCTTACATTTCTTTGATGGTTTCCGTACTTCACACGAAATTCAAAAAGTGGAAGAAATGCAAATGAGTGATTTAGAAAAATTGTTAGACAAAGATGCTTTACAACGCTTCAGAGACAATGCTTTAAATCCAGAACATCCTGTAACTAGAGGAACTGCTCAAAATCCTGATATTTATTTCCAATCAAGAGAGGTTGCTAATAAATTCTATGATGTAATTCCTGACATGGTTGAGGATTATATGCAAGAAATTAAAAAAATAACTGGTAGAGAATATCACCCATTTACTTATTATGGTGCACCAGATGCTGAAAACATCATCGTTGCTATGGGTTCTATCACAAGCACAATCAAAGAAGTTATTGATTATAAAATGGCTCAAGGCGAAAAAGTAGGTTTAATCTCTGTTCACCTTTACCGTCCATTCTCAGCTAAATATTTATTAAAAGTTCTTCCTAAAACTGTTAAGAAAATTTGTGTTCTTGACAGAACAAAAGAACCAGGAGCAAATGGCGAGCCTTTGTACCTAGATATTAGAGAAATGTTCTACGAACATAACAATGCATCTATCATCATTATTGGTGGAAGATACGGTTTAAGTTCTAAAGACACTACTCCAGCAATGATGATTTCTGTTTATGATAACTTAGCTGCTGCTCAACCAAAAAATCACTTTACAGTGGGTATCAATGATGACGTTAACAAAATTTCGTTGCCATTACTTCCAGAAATTAGCGTTTCTCCTAAAGGAACATTCGAAGCTAAATTCTTTGGCTTAGGTGCTGATGGTACTGTTGGTGCTAACAAAAACTCAATCAAAATTATTGGTGAAACAACGGATAAATATTGTCAAGCTTATTTTGCTTATGACTCTAAAAAATCGGGTGGTATTACAGTTTCTCACTTAAGATTTGGTGATAACCCAATTCGTTCGCCATATTTGGTTGGAACTCCTGACTTCGTTGCTTGTCACGTTCCTTCTTACTTAGATAAATATAACATGCTTAAAGGCTTGAAAAAAGGCGGAAAATTCCTTTTAAATAGTATTTGGGATGTTGAAGAAACTAAAAAACAATTACCAGATTCAATGAAAAAATATCTTGCTGAAAACGAAATCAGCATGTATGTTATCAATGCTACCAAAATAGCAGAGGAAATTGGATTAGGAAATAGAACAAATACAATTATGCAAGCTGCATTCTTCAAAATTTCGGAAGTAATTCCTTACGAAGATGCTGTTTATCAAATGAAAAAAGCGATTGAGAAATCATATAGCAAAAAAGGCGAACATATTGTTAAAATGAACAATGATGCTGTTGATGCTGGTGCTGCAGTTACTAAAATAGAAATTCCTGCTGAATGGAAATCTATTACTGTTTCAACTGCTAAAGATGATAGAAACATCCCTGATTTCATTAAAAACGTAATGGAACCAATCAATGCTCAAAATGGCGATTCACTTCCTGTAAGTGCATTCAACAATAGAGAAGATGGTACTTTCCCAGCTGGAACTACAGCTTACGAAAAACGTGGTATTGCTGTTAACGTTCCTGAATGGGTTGCTAGTACTTGTATCCAATGTAACCAATGTTCTTATGTGTGTCCTCACGCTGCAATTCGTCCTTTCTTATTAACTGACGCTGAAGCATCAAAAGCACCTGCTGGAACTAAATATGTTCAAGGTTTAGCTAACTTGAAAGAATACAAATTTGCTATGCAATTAAGTCCACTTGATTGTTCAGGTTGTGGAAACTGCGTAGATGTTTGTCCTTCTAAAACAAAATCGTTAGTTATGAAACCTCTTGCTAGTCAAATGGTAGAAAACGAACGTTGGAACTTTATGAATGACGTTATTGGTTATAAAGATGACGTACTTCCAAAAGCACAAAGCATCAAAAATAGTCAATTTGCTCAACCATTGTTCGAGTTCTCTGGAGCTTGTATGGGTTGTGGAGAAACACCATATATCAAAGCTATCACACAATTATTTGGTGAAAGAATGATGGTTGCTAACGCTACAGGTTGTTCTTCTATTTATGGTGGATCTGCACCTGCTACACCTTACTGTCCTAGCAAGAAAAACGGACACGGACCAGCTTGGGCTAACTCATTATTTGAAGATAACGCAGAATTTGGTTACGGTATGGCATTAGGTGTTGGCAAATTAAGAGATAGAATTGCTGATAGAATGACTAAAGCTTTTGACACAAACATGAGCGCTGATACTAAAGCTGCTATGAAAGCTTGGATTGAGAGCAAAGACAATGCTGAAACTTCGGCAGATGCATCTGCAAAAGCTATTGCTGCATTGAAAAAAGAATCAGATCCAATTGCAAAAGAACTTTTAGCATTAGAACAATACTTCACTAAAAAATCGCAATGGATATTTGGTGGCGACGGTTGGGCTTATGATATAGGTTATGGCGGATTAGACCACGTATTAGCTTCTGGCGAAGATGTAAATATTTTAGTACTTGATACTGAAGTATATTCAAATACTGGCGGTCAAGCTTCTAAATCTACTCCTGTAGGTGCAGTTGCTAAATTTGCTGCTTCTGGTATGAGAACACGCAAGAAAGACCTTGGTGCTATGGCAATGACGTATGGTTATGTTTATGTTGCTCAAGTTGCAATGGGAGCTAGCCAAACTCAGTTCTTCAAAGCTATGAAAGAAGCTGAAGCTTATCCAGGACCATCATTAATTATTGCTTATTCTCCATGTATCAATCATGGATTAAAAGGCGGTATGGGTGCAGCTCAAACAGAACAAAAAATTGCAGTTGAAGCTGGTTACTGGCATAACTACAGATACAATCCTGCTTTAGAATTAGAAGGCAAAAATCCTTTTACATTAGATTCTAAAGAACCAGATTGGTCTAAATTCCAAGATTTCTTGAATTCAGAAGTACGTTATACATCATTGAAAAAAGCGTTCCCAACAGAAGCAGGTCAGTTATTTAAAATAGCTGAATCGGATGCTAAATGGAGATATGCTGGTTACAAACGTATGACCGAAATGGATTATTCTAAAAAAGATTAATTAAAATCTTTAAATAAATGAAGAGCGACCTCGAAAGGGTCGCTTTTTTTATGCGATTTAGCATTACCATTTATGTAACTAAGCATTGAAGACCAATGCAGCTAGTTTCCTTGAGTTTTGGTTTAAATATTTTAGGTAATATAAAAATTATTATTTAGGTTTGTATAAATCAAAACTGTTTATTATATGCTTTTTTGAAGCTTAAAAAATTTTAAAACTGACTCAATTGAAATAAACCAAAAGATTTTTTTAGGAATGAAAATCACTAAACAATTAATTTTCTTGTTTTTGCTTTTTGTGAATTTGAGCTTATATAGTCAATCATATGAAAAGGGAAATGACTCAATAAAAAGATTTGATTCAATTATTTATATTGATTATTTGAAATCTTCGACCTTGAAAGTTGATACGCTTAATTCCAAGATTGCAGAAGTTGTTTTAAAAAAATATATCGTAAAACAAGGTTTTCTAACATATGATAGCTTGGGGTTGCCTGAAAATCCAACTGAAAAAGATTATGAGAAAATTTATGACCAACTGGTATTTAGTTTGGATACAATTTATATCGTGAATTTTAAATCAGTTGTTAAGAATTTTGCAGTTGTCAGTTATTATTTGACTCCCTATATGGCAAGTAGTCACTGTTTTCTTCCTTATAAGGCTTTAATAATAAACTCTGATAGAGGGTTTATTGTTACAAATGAAGATTTTATTCCAGATAACTATATAATTGAAAGAGTTGAAAATTTTGATAATAATATTGTTATATATTGTTACGAGTATTTTTGTTATGAAAACGAGATAATAAGATATTTGAGAATAAAATTAGATGAAAATATTAAACCCTGATAATCATAATATTACTATGCTTAGTTCCTCAGAAATAGATTTAATAAGTGATATCATTCAGAAATCAAAGATGAAGATTGATATTCAAAAACAACAGGATAAATTTTCATTAGATTTTATAGAGCAATCTTTTTTAATGGAGAATTATGATGAAATTGATTTCCAAAATTTATACGAAATAAAGGACGGTTCAGATTATTCAGGGTTTTCTATAATCAGAGTTAAGTACTATATCCCCAATGGCAAATATAATATTGGAAGCAATGAACTTCAAGTTATAGGATTTAAAAAACTCGACCGTGATTATGGACACATACTTATTCGTCCAGAAACAATTGGGGATACAATATCCGAGTTTTTTATTAAATCAGAATTGGATTTTAACGAATTTCCAAAGTTTTCATCGAAATATTATTTCCTTTCAGAAGAAGAAAATAAAGGTTATGCTTTTGCTTCTATGAAAAGACTTGAGGCTATTGAGAATCAAAATGAAGTTTATATTGAAGTTAAAGGTAATATGCTCATTGCGAAATTCTATCGCTCCTTAAATTCGGAAGATTTTGAAAATATGATTGAGTTAATCAGAAATGTATAGATATAAAAGTTATTTGTATATTACAATAACAAGATTTTATTATCGCTTGCATATCCGCCTCCATCACTCACCACCGCAAAATTTACATTGCCAACGCTCCTATTCCGCTGACTTAAGTGCTTCTAATAAAGGTTTTCGATATTTAATAAGTTGAACTTTTTCTCTATTGCGGATTTTAGGATGAACCATGAAGCGCTTTTTAGTTATCGCAGATGTTACTATTCTAAACTTCCATTCTTCATTTAAATATCAACTAAAACAATAAAGAATTTATAATTTTTCTTAATTTAGCTAAAATTCTTTAGGTAATTTTAAAATTATTAATTAGGTTTGTGGTGATGATTAGCCGATTATAAGAGGCGACTGTTAACTATTAAATTAGTGATAATTAATAGATTGGGAGGCGTGCTACAGCAAGCCACAAGTTATAGGGCATTTAAACGCACGCAACATTAAGACATTTGTACTTGGCATGACTTTAGTATTTTGCTTATTTAAAGAAAGTTAAAATAAAACGTTGGACAAATTGAAAGAATTCGAGGACACATTAAACACAGCAGTTATCACGACAAAATTTGTAGTAAAAGACAAAAAAGAGATTACTTATGTGACTCATGACGCCGACGATGGAGCTTGGCAATTTTTTAGCTCCGACGACTTTGACAACTATGAGGACGTAGCAATGATTTTAAGTTTAGAAGAGATAATCAACATTGACAGGACCGTTCTTGAAATTGCAAATTTGCCATTAGGGTATTTTGCGACAAGAAAAACATCTAAAGACAGATGGACGATTAACAAGCCTGAAATACCCAAACGGAATGATTGAATTTGAATTATATTTACTAAAAAAAGATAGAAATTATTTTTTAAGAAAAATGAAAGACAGCAATTCAATATTTCAAATCACCTTGCTTAAAGCAATAATTGTAATATACTTCTTATACATTATTCTAAACTCACTAGGTAGCAGTGTTAGTTTTTTTCACGACAATGCTGAGTTTGGAATTTGGGCAATAATTAGTTTTTTTATGATTTCAAGCTTTATCTTATTTGTTGATATTGCTAGTATATTCTTGGTTTGTAAAATGTTTAAAGATAAAAACAAAAGAGTTTATATTCTTATATTTCAATCAATAATTTGCGCCGTTGTTTATTTTGGTCTTAACTTTATGTTTGAAAATGCAAATAAATGGAATGAATATGCCATAAATGAGAACCAAAACTCGGTTAACATTTTACAAACTGATTCCGCTGAAAAACAACTTCAGGTCATTTATATCCAAGACAAATCGCTATACGACCAGTCTTTCATTAACGGACTTGCTGACTTTAAAGAGCAAATAAAACTTATTGATAACTATATAATAACTGGCACAGACACTACTTATTTTCCTGAAGACTTAAAATTAAATACGAAAACAACATTTACGGCTTCTAAAGACAATAACAAGTTTTCAATGACAGTAACAAGAACCAACTTTACAAACATAAATTACAACTTTCAACTCTTAGACAAAACTAATGCTGTAATTTGCAGCAAATCAGGACAAGCAATTTTGGGTTCAGGGTTTTTCTTAGCACCTGAGGGTGACATTGATACCGAAATGGGTGACTATGGAAGTTATGAGTATTGGGATAAATTAAATAACAGTTATTTCTCTGCTAGGATTGGAATTGGTAAGGACAAGAATGGAAAGCAAAGAGCAAAACTAAATTATAGCTGTGATAACAAAAACATAAAAGGAATTGACTTAGACGAATGCCCAGTATTACGAACAGAATAAAAATGCCCTATACACACACTTGCTGTCAGCAGCGGATTTGTGGCTCGTTGGACAGTAAAGAAGCAAGGCAAAGTTTAGTTCTTTATATAAAGTTTATCGGTTAAAACCGCCACCGAACAGCAAATGCGATCACGTTAACACAATAAAACAATAAAAACAAAAAAATATGGCATTTGGATTTAAACCAAAATACATTGAGGAGTTTTATCTTGATAAATTTACATCGAAACAATTCTTAACAATTGCTATTGAAACAGCCAAAAAACTCCAGTGGCAAATTGATTATATTAGTGAAACGGGCTTTATTGCTTTTACCAATAATGGAAGATGGAAATGGAATGCAAAAATAACCTTTAAAATTGATGGAAGTAGAGCATCGATAAAAAGTGAATGTATTGGAAACGAAATGTTTGATTGGGGAAAGAATAAAAAAGTAATTGAAAAATTTACTAATTTATTTATCGATTTGAAATACTCCCTTAAAACAGAAGATGTAGAACTTATGTTTGAAGAAATTCAAAATATTGTTCCTCTTGAACAAGATATATTGAGCAAAGCTCCTCAAACAACAAACGAAAAAATAACTGATGCATTTAGTATTTTTATTCCAAGACCCGGTTTTTATGTTACTCCAATTTTAATTGATTTAAATATTTTAGTATGGCTTGTTATGCTTTTTTCGGGCGTGCATTGGCTTGCTCCTGATACTGAAAGCTTAATTAATTGGGGTGCAAACTTCCGACCACTTACATTGGAAGGCGAATGGTGGCGTTTACTTACAAATTGCTTTTTGCATATTGGCGTGTTGCATCTACTTATGAATATGTATGCACTGCTTTATATTGGCATTTTATTAGAACCACTTTTGGGAAGCTTGCGTTTTATTTCTGCCTATTTACTAACGGGCATTACTGCTAGTATTGCTAGCTTATGGTGGCACGATTTAACTGTAAGTGCGGGTGCTTCAGGTGCTATTTTTGGTATGTATGGTGTTTTTCTAGCCATGCTTTCAACAAATCTTATTGAGAAATCAACCCGAAAGGCTTTACTAGCAAGTATTGGTCTTTTTGTGGGCTACAATTTATTATATGGAATGAAGGGCGGAATTGATAATGCAGCGCATATTGGTGGTTTGGTAGGTGGTATTATTATTGGCTATGCTTATATCCCTAGCTTAAAAAAACCAGAAGAAAGTCAGCTTAAGTTTTGGACAATTGGAATATTAACATTAATAATTCTTGTTTCTTCTTTTGTTTTTTACAAAAAACTACCCAACGATATTGGAAAATATGGAAAAAAAATGGAACAATTTGCTTTAATGGAGCAAAAGGCACTTAAAATTTTTGGCATGCCTAGAAATTCGCCAAAAGAAAAGTTGCTCTCAGAAATTAAAGACAGTGGTTTATATTATTGGAGAGAGAATGTGAAGTTATTAAATGAAGTTGAAAAACTAAACCTTCCCGAGCAATTTCATAAAAAGAATAAAATAATTTTGCAATATTGCAAAATAAGAATACTCAGTTATGAGTTTATATACAAAGCAATTGAAGAGGATTCGGATCAATACCAATTGCAAATTGATGAATATAATATACAAATAGAGGAAACCCTCAATAAATTAAGAAGTTTAGCAGGAGAAAAGCAATAAACGGTATTATTTTTTTAGTGGAACTCTATACGATAATTTTATTTCGAAAAAATACCCATCGTTTATGTCATTGCTCAGCTGCAATCTGTTGTCGCCAATAGCTACTGCCGAAATTTTAGCACTTAGCTTGTCATTTTCTGAATAAATTCGGTAGCTACGTCCAAATGAGTGTCCTCCTTTCGCCGAAAACACTATATTTTTGAAAATATAGGAGTCTAAATACAAAGATAAATCTTGAGAGCTTTTTTGAATATATTCGTTGTGGAATTTTTCGCCCAAGCGGTAAGAGAAAGTAGGGGCATTAAAATATATTCCTGTTGAAAAACGCTTGCTAAATCTATAATCAAAAGTAAGCGCTATAGGCAAATTTCCAAAAACACTAATTTTATCGCTTGGTTGCCAGTCGATTCCAATTATTGGAACAAACATAGGTCCAAAATATTCTTGGTTATAATACCCACCAAATTTATATTTTAAATTTTCTTTTTTTTTGTAAGTAAACAGTAAAATGCCTCCCATTTGCCAGTCTTTATTATTAACTTCTTCAAAATCGCTACTGACTTTGGGAAGTGCAATTAGCATCGTATTCCATTTATCGTTCCACTGTTTGGTATATCCCAATTGGAAGGTAGTTGAGTAAAAATCGGTACTGTTGGTCAAAGTAATTTGCTTGTTAAAACTCATTAAATTAAAACTAGTTCCAGCAATTATTATATCTTTGTTTTTCAGTACTATTGGCAATTTAAACATGCAAAATGTTTCGCTAATATTAATGGTTTCATTCGAATTTTTAATAGAGTTATTAGGCGAAATATTGCTTCCAACATTAAATAAATCGACATAATTTTGTGAACTAACGTTGAGGATATTTCCTAGATATATGATGCAGATAAACGTAATTTTGAAAATTCTATTCATGTGTTATTTTTTTTCAAAGATACAATTTTTCTTAAATTCAGTCGAACAATAAGCCAAACAAGTAAAAATGGCACTATCATTATTTGAAACCTTGATAAAGCACCAAAGTTTGAGCTAGAAATACCTATTCCATAAGAATATAGCAAAATATATCCAATTAATGCTATTGAAAATGGATCATTAAGAAGTGGCTGATTATACGTTTTAAACAAAGCTAAAATTGCAAATAGCAAGATTAAACTATTTATAATAGCCGGAAGTATCATTAAAATATTTCCAATATCCCATGGCATAGGGCGAAATAAGCCGGTAAATATTGCTGCAGGAGCAATTAAAATTTGGTCTATGCTTTTATTTATTTTTCCTAGGTTGTAAGCATTTTTGCCATATAAATCGGAACGTAAATGGTCTTCACGTGTTACTTTTGCTTTATCCATAACCTTTTCAACAGAGCCATAAGCCGAATTGGCTATTTTTTCGGTAGTAGCCATGTATGCCCAATCCATAATTCCTCCAAATAACAAGCAAAGCAAAATTATTTTAAGCTTAGATTTAATGGTAGAAGCATTAATAATTTTATGATAATATACAATTATTAAGATAAATGGAATCAGTGCAATTAAAACATAAGGCTTTATCATACTGATAATTAAAAAATTAATTATTAGCCAAAGTAAGTTAGAATATTTTTTTTTCTTTAGAATAGATACCTGAATTAATCCAGCCATCAAACAAAGTAGACAAGAAAAAACAATGGTATCTTTTAATAATTGTGAGCTCCAAAACAATACAGATGGGAGAAACAAAATTGCCATTGCAAAAGCCGTTCTATTGCCAGGGTATAGTTTAGAAATAGTTTTGAAGAATTGCCAAATTCCTATATAAGCAAATGCATTTATCAAAACAACACTTGCTAATAAGCTATTTGATGCAAAAAGTTGTACAATAGAGTAAATTCTTATGGTTGTAAATGAATTTAAAGACTTGAAATAAAGACTATATATTGAATAATTAGATGTTTCTTCGAGTAAACGAATATTTGTAGGCGAATTATTGCCAAAATATATTTGAATAGCTTCTAAAGGATGAGAAAGCATGAGGCTATTTAACGCTTTTGCCGAATTGAAGTATTCAAACAAATCGCCGCCCTTGTAATAATAACCATAAAGAAGCGTTCCGATGATTCCAAAAAGAATTTTTGCAATTAGCCCAGCAAGAATTAAATATTTAAATCGAGCGTTTTTATTTAAAAACCAGCTAATACAAATTATTGAAAATAAATAGATTAAAACAAGAATCCAATCGCTAGTTTTTATATACTCTGATATTTTTAGACTTAAAATGCTATAGTAACAAGTTATTACTTTTCGATAATCGGGGAAAATATTAGAGCTAGAAGAAATAAAGGCATTTGGAGAATTTCTAATCACAGAGCCATCTTCTATTATAATAAATTGGGAAACTAAAATACCAATATTTTCAAAAACAGAATTCTCGTGCAAAAGAAGATTAGAACAGCGAAGGTGTCCATTATTATAAAAAAATTTGGTTTTTCCTTCAAGGGTCACTGAATCAGCAATTATTTGTTTTTCGTTTTGTAGTGTAGCATTGTTAAAACGTAAATTTTTGGTAACTAATAAGCTATTATTAAATAATCTGCCTTCATTTAATAATATATTTTTTAAACGAAAAGCTTTATTTATTATGAGTGTCCCTCCATTGATTACGATAGACTCGTTTCGTATTTGGCTTGTCGTAATGATAACACAAGTGTCTTTTCCAATTGTATGTGGTATTTTATCTTTTGAAGAATTTATTTGTATTTGAACTTCAGAATATTTTTGAGAAAAAGAAGCAGTTTGAAATGCAAATACAAGCAGAACTATAACAATAAACCTAGAAACGATTGCTGTTTTTTTGTTAATTAGGGCTATTTGTTTATCCATATATAACTTCATTCATTCTGATATCATGCTTTTCATAAGGAACTTCATCAAAAAATTGAAAGTCGAAACAAATGCCTAGTTTGTAAGTCTTTGTATTGTTCAGAAATTTATCGTAAAAGCCTTTTCCCCTTCCTAAGCGGTTGCCATGTCTATCAAACGCAATTCCAGGAACAATTACTAAGTCAATATTGTCAATGTTTTCAAAAATATTGCCTTTGGGTTCTAATATTCCATAAGATTCTCCTGCATTTAGATTTTCAACTCCACTATATTCCTTGAAGTCTAAAATTTCGCCATTTACAACAGGTAATATAAACTGCTTTTTATCAGCCCACTTTTGAATAAATTGCTGCGTTTGAACTTCATCAGGCAGCGCCCAATAAATTAAAATGCATTTCGAGCTCTTGAAAACGTCATGTAATTCAACTTTGCTAAAAATCAAATCCGATTTCTGTTTTTTTTGTAAATCAGAATAATCATGTTTCAGCAGTTTGATTTGTTTTCGAAGTTCTTTCTTGTCCATGTTAGAACTCTTTTAAAGTCATTGTAACAGTTGGAATAAGCATTAGTAATCCTAAAACAACCATAATAAGAATAAAAGGAAATGCCCATTTAAACCATTTATTGAAAGGAATACGAGCTACTTCGAGCACTCCAATTAAAACACCTGATGTAGGTGTAATAAGATTGGTGAATCCATCGCCAATATGAAAAGCAGTAACGGTTGCTTGCTTTGATAAACTTATCATATCCGAAATATCCGACATGATAGGCATTATCAGTGCAGCTTTTGCTGTTCCTGAAGTTATTATCATATTTAATGCCGATTGGAAAACATACATTAATGAAATGGTGGTTACTTTGCCAAAACCAGCCATTGCATTTGAAATGGAATAAAGGAAAGTGTCTATGATTTTGCCGTCTTCCAAAATAACTATAATACCACCTGCTAGTCCAACCACAAGGGCTGCCGACATAATATCTTTTGTGCCAGCTATAAATAAACGAGTAACATCATTTGCCGATTTGCCCATTGCAATTCCAGATGCAATACCCATAACAAGGAAAAGCGATGCTATTTCTAATAAAGACCAACCAAATGCCATTACACCGCCCATTAGAAAGATAATTGTGAATAAGAGCAATACTAAAATGAAGTATTGCATGTTCTTTCTAATCGTAAAAAGTCCTAAAACAGCAAACAAAGCAGCTGTTATTCCCATAAATGGAATTCTTGATATTGATTTTCCTACAGTTAGCTCGCTCATCGGAATTTTAATGGCGTAAATTACTAGTGTTAATAAAATTCCGAAATATATAAACCAAGCAGCTTTGGGAGATTTTTGAATATAATCGCCCGAAGCTTCAGCAGCATGTTTTCTCCAATAATTATCTTGTTCGTAAACTGGCGATAAACTTGGGTTTTTGCGAATTTTATTTGCATAAATAAGCACATATCCAATTCCAACAATATTTACAACAACCCAAATAATGAAACGATATTCAATACCCGAAAACAAAGGAATGCCGGCAATTTCTTGAGCAATTCCTAATGTAAAAGGATTAAGTAAACAGCCAGCAAAACCGATGCCTGCAGCTATAAAGCACATGCAAACACCTACAATTGAATCGTAACCCATTGAAATAGCTAGCGGAACAAATATGATTACAAATGCAATTGTTTCTTCGCTCATTCCAAAAACAGCCCCGAAAAAGCTAAACATAAGCATTACAAGCGTAATAATAATATTGTTAACTCCTAAAAGTCGAACCATTTTAAATTTTTCGAATTTCTTTGATAACTTTAAAAATGAAGCTATTCCTGCATCAATAGCTTTACTTTCATTTAAAATCCAAAATGCACCGCCTAAAATTAGAATAAAAACAATAATTTTTGGCGACCTCACGAAACCTTTGTAGAAGGAAGAAAAAATTTGCCAAGTCTGTGGACTCTGATCTACTTGGTGATATGAACCTGGAATTATCAAGTTTCTTGTAGAAACACCGGCTTCGGCAGCTTGTCGCGAAAATTCACCAGCAGGAACAAACCATGTAGCAACTGCTGCTAAAATAATAATAAAGAAAATAATTACATACGTGTGTGGAAATTGACGTGTTTTTGCCATACTATTTCTATTTTATATTATGAGCAAAGATATAAAAATACCAAATCCAAAAAATAGTTATTGTACAAATTAGAATTATTGGATTTTAAAAGAATGAAAGTTTTTTGTTAAATTAGCAGAAAAATAAGAATATGAAAAGATTTGCAGTTATACTTTCTGGCTCAGGAGTTTTCGATGGTGCCGAAATTCATGAAGCAGTATTTACTTTATTAGCTATTGCTAAGCATGGTGCTGAATATAAGATATTTGCTCCAAATATTGAACAATACCATGTTATCAATCATTTAAATGGCGAAGTAATGGATGAAACAAGAAATGTATTGGTAGAATCTGCCAGAATAGCTAGAGGAAATATCAGTTCGCTTTCGGATTTTGATCAAGAAAACTTTGATGCAATCATTTTTCCTGGTGGTTTTGGTGTAGCAAAGAGTCTATGTACTTTTGCCTTCGATAGTGCTAATTGTACTGTCGATCAATTAATTGAAACAACTATTAAATCTATGTATTCTGCTAATAAACCTATTGGAGCTCTTTGTGTATCGCCTGCTTTAATTGCAAAAGTTTTAGGAAATATCGACGTTACTATCGGTCATGATATAGGCACAGCAAATGAAATTGAAAAAATGGGAGCACATCATATCAACACAAATCAAACAGGTATTA
This sequence comes from Bacteroidota bacterium, assembly GCA_037139195.1. GTDB lineage: Bacteria > Bacteroidota > Bacteroidia > Bacteroidales > JAHJDW01 > JBAXGW01. The sequence continues at coordinate 36,316 of JBAXGW010000026.1, read as the reverse complement.
TCGTTGACAAAAAAAATAAAATTGTTTCAAGTCCATGCTATATGCTTGAATCAAATATTGTTCAAATTGCCGAAGGTGCTGATAATGTTGTTAAAGCTATTTTAGATTTGCTAAATTAAATCCATCCTTTGTTAAAAACATTAACATTCCATTTCATCGAAAAACCATCATTTGAAACAGAATCGTAAGATTTTTTTACTTACTTTTGTTATCTGATAATTACTTTAACACTATTAATGAAACCAAAGGCCGGTCCATTACTTGAACAAATAAATTTACCCGAAGACCTTCGTAAACTCAACGAAGAAAGTCTTCCCGTACTTTGTGATGAGTTGCGCCAATTTATTATAGATGCAGTTTCAAAAAACCCTGGCCATTTTGGTGCTAGCTTGGGCGTTGTTGAGCTTACTGTTGCTATTCATTATGTTTTTAATACTCCTTATGATCAGCTTGTTTGGGATGTTGGACATCAAGCTTATCCGCATAAAATATTAACTGGACGTAGAGATATTTTTCATACCAATCGACTTTACAAGGGGATGAGTGGTTTCCCAAAACGTAGCGAAAGTGAATACGATTCGTTTGGTGTTGGACATTCTTCCACTTCTATTTCTGCTGCTTTAGGTATGGCGGTTGCTTCGGCTTATAACGGCGAAAAAGACAAAAATCATATTGCAGTTATTGGCGACGGCTCACTTACTGGTGGAATGGCTTTTGAGGCACTTAACCATGCAGGAGCTACAAGCGCAAATCTATTAGTTATTTTAAATGACAATCAGATTGCTATTGACAACAATGTAGGAGCTCTTAAAGAATATTTAACCGATATTACTACATCGCACACTTATAATCGTTTGAAGAATGAGGTTTGGTCGGCATTAGGTGCAGGTAAAAAATTTGGACGAGTTCTTAGATTTGTAGCACATAAAATTGGCAGATTACTAAAAAGCACGCTAATTAAGGAAAGTAATTTGTTTCAATCGCTTAATATACGTTATTTCGGACCTGTAGATGGGCATGATGTAATACGACTAACTAAAATTCTTGAAGATTTAAAAGATATTCCCGGTCCTAAAATTTTGCATTGCATTACAGTCAAGGGAAAAGGATATAAATATGCCGAAGAAAATCAAACTAAATGGCATGCTCCAGGATTGTTTGATAAAGAAACTGGTGAAATAATAAAAGCACCGTGCGATAAGCCAATGCCTCCAAAATACCAAGATGTATTTGGTTATACACTAGTTGAGTTGGCAGAATTAAATGAGAAAATCATTGGAATTACTCCAGCAATGTCTTCGGGTTGCTCAATGAATTTCTTAATGGAAAAAATGCCAAGCAGAACTTTTGACGTTGGAATAGCCGAACAACATGCAGTAACTTTCTCCGCAGGATTGGCAACACAAGGTTTATTACCGTTTTGCAATATCTATTCTACTTTCATGCAACGTGCTTACGACCAAGTGCTTCACGATGTTGCTTTGCAGAATTTACATGTTATTTTCTGCTTAGATAGAGGCGGTTTAGTTGGCGAAGATGGTTCTACACATCATGGTGTATATGATATTGCTTATATGCGAACCATTCCAAATATGACTATTTGCTCTCCAATGAACGAAATTGAATTGAGAAATTTGATGTATACAGCACAGTTGAGTAAGAATAATTTTCCAATTTCAATTCGTTACCCACGCGGAAATGGAGTTTTGCCTGTTTGGCAGCAATCCTTCTCGGAAATTAAAATTGGGAAAGGTCAAAAACTTAGAGATGGGAGCGATATTGCAATATTATCGTTTGGTCCTATTGGAAACAATGTAGTTAATGCATATCAAACATTTGATAGCATTGGTATTTCTGTAGCTCATTATAATATGCTATTTGCAAAGCCTATTGATGAAGAGTTATTAGATGAAGTTTTTGAGAAACACGCGAAAATAATAACAATAGAAGATGGTATAACTAGCGGAGGATTTGGAAGTGCAGTTTTAGAATACGCCAACAAAAAAAATTGTATTATATCAATTGAAAGATTGGGAATACCCGATAAATTTATTGAACACGGGACTATTACGCAACTTCACAAAGAATGCGGAATTAATACCGAAGGAATAATTCTTGCAGTGCAAAATCTTGTTAGTGTTCAAAACACTATTTCAAAATAAAAAATAATGACCGATATAAAAAAGAAGAAAAGCTGGTTTTCAAAGTTTAAGAAAAAATATCGTTTTGTAGTTATGAATGAATCAACTTTTGAAGAAAAGTTTACATTCCGACTATCTAGAATGAATGTTTTTATTGTATTTGGCGCAATAGCCATTTCGCTTATTATTGGAACTACCTACCTTATTGCTTTTACTCCGCTTAAAGAATTTATCCCCGACTATGCATCTGATGTTAAAATGCGTCAGAATTTTGAGAATTTATCGCTCAAAACCGATTCTTTAGAAAGAGCAATTTCTGCAAAAGAGAATTATATTTTAGCAATAAAAAGCGTAATTGAAGGCAAGGATCAATCGGAGAGAGACTTTAATGCACCAATTAAATCATCGGAGCAAGCAAAGTACGAGAGTATGAAAAACGACAAGTCGGAAGCCGATGCTGAACTTAGAGATGAAATTGAAAAGGCCGATCAATATTCTCTTAATTATGATGAAGAATCTACAAGCAAAGGCGGTATAAACGATTATTTTTTCTTTACGCCGCTTAAGGGAGTTGTATTAAATGGCTTTAATCCTTCTGAAAAGCACTATGGAATTGATATAGCTTCAAAACCAAATGAAGCAGTAAAAGCAACCCTTGATGGAACTATTGTTTTCACCGGCTGGACACTAGAAACAGGCTATGTTGTTGCCATACAGCATACAGGGAACTTAATTTCTTACTATATGCACAATTCTTCAATATTAAAACAAAAAGGTGCTTTTGTTAAAGCAGGAGAAGCAATTGCAATAGTTGGAAACTCAGGCAGTCTAAGTACAGGTCCACATCTCCATTTCGAAATTTGGTACAACGGCTATGCTGTTAACCCAAAAAACTATATGGTTTTTAATTAGAAATACACTTAAATTTTAATTCTATATTATTGTTTTCCAATAATTCAACTAAAAACAAAAAATGACAAAAAAGATTGCAATACTTGGTTCAACGGGTTCAATAGGAACACAAGCTTTAGATGTAATTAGAGAACATAGCGATTTATTTGAGGTGGAAGTTTTAACTGGAAACAATAACGTTAATCTGTTAATTAAACAAGCACTTGAATTTCAGCCAAATGCGGTTGTAATAACAGAAGATAAACATTACGAAACACTTAAAACAGCATTGACTAATACTGATATTAAAGTTTTTGCAGGATACGATTCGCTTTGTAGCATTGTAGAAATGGAATCTATCGATATAGTTCTTACTGCATTAGTTGGTTACGCTGGTTTAAAACCTACAATACACGCCATAGAGGCTGGAAAACCTATTGCTTTAGCAAACAAAGAAACACTTGTTGTTGCCGGAGAGCTAATTACAAAATTAGCCTCAGAAAAGGCAGTAAATATTTATCCTGTTGATTCCGAGCATTCTGCAATTTTTCAATGCTTAAATGGTGAATTCCATAATAAAATAGAAAAAATATATCTTACAGCATCTGGCGGACCATTCAGAGGGAAAAATGCTGCGTTTTTAGAATCTGTTTCGCCCGAACAAGCTCTTAAACATCCAAATTGGGAAATGGGGGCTAAAATCACAATCGATTCGGCTACACTTATGAATAAAGGATTAGAGGTAATTGAAGCCAAATGGTTGTTTAATCTTAAAAAGGAGCAAATTGATATTATTGTTCATCCTCAGTCCATTGTTCATTCTATCGTTCAATTTCAAGATGGTTCTATGAAAGCACAAATGGGTTTGCCCGATATGAAATTACCAATTCTCTACGCAATGGCTTATCCAAATAGAGTTAAAACTACGTTTCCTCGTTTTAATTTTATGGATTATCCTCAGCTTAGCTTCGAGCAGCCCGACTTGAAAACATTCCGAAATCTTCAATTGGCTTTTGATGCAATGGATAAAGGTGGAAATATGCCCTGTATCTTAAATGGAGCAAATGAAATTGCGGTTTATGCTTTTTTACAGAAAAAAATTGGATTTTTAGATATTTCAAGAGTTATAGAAAAATGCATGGAAAAATGTCAGTTTATAAATACACCTGAATTGCTCGATTATATTGCTACTGATAACGAAACCCGAAAAATTGCCTCTGAATTAATAGAAACAAAAAAGTTCTAAAATTTTGAAATTCAACAAATAAAATGAATTTATATGTTAAATTATTTTTAAATTTGAAAACTCCTTTACTATAAAAAATGATTGAGGCGCTCCTAAATTCAGAACTTTTTTTAAAATTCATACGATTTGGTATTGTAGGATTTATGGGCTTTGTCATTGATTTTGGGTTGACCTATTTTTTCAAAGAAAAAGCTAAAGTTCAAAAATATGTTGCAAATGGAATAGGCTTTTCGTTAGCTGCCATCAACAATTATATTTTAAATCGTTGCTGGACTTTCCATAGCCATAATGCAAATATAATGTTAGAATTTTCTGTGTTTATCGTTGTTTCAATTGTGGGTCTGGCTCTTAGCACCTTAATTATCTGGCTGCTAGTGCAAAAAAATAATTTCAAATTTTATCCTTCCAAGCTAGCATCAATTTTTATTGTTATGATTTGGAACTTTTTTATAAATCTACTTTATACTTTTGTTTAAACCATCATGAAAATACTTATAATTCGTTTTAGCTCAATTGGCGATATTGTTTTAACAACACCCGTTGTTCGTTGTATTAAACAACAAATCCCAAATGCTGAAATCCATTATTTGACAAAGGAAGCGTATTATCCAGTAATTTATGCCAACACTTATATTGATCAAATACATTTGCTTACATCAATTGATGATACTGTTGCCGAATTAAAAAAAATAAAGTTTGATTTAATAATTGATTTACATAAAAGTTTAAGAAGCAGAATTGTTAAGAGAAAACTTAATGCTCCCACTGTTTCGTTTGATAAATTAAATTTAAAAAAGTGGATACTCGTAAATTTTAAAAAAAATACACTACCAAATATTCATATAGTTGATAGATATTTAAATGCTGCAAAAAGTTTAAATATAGTTAATGATTTAGAAGGACTAGATTATTTTTTGCCTGAGAAAGACGAAGAATTTAGTGAGCTATTACCCGTTACTCACGAAGATAATTTTGTTGCATTTGTAATTGGCGGTGCTCATAAAACAAAATGTTTAACCGATGAAAAGATTCGGGCTATTTGTAATAAAATTAATTATCCTATTATTCTTTTAGGTGGAGAAGAAAATTTTGAATTAGCTGAATCTATTGCACGTTCGGATAGCGACAAAATTATAAATTATTGCGGGAAAACGAATTTAAATCAATCAGCAGCAATTATTAAAGAAGCAAAAGTTGTTATTACACACGACACGGGTTTAATGCATATTGCAGCTGCATTTAAAAAGAAAATAGTTTCAATTTGGGGAAATACTGTGCCAAGCTTTGGAATGTATCCTTATTTGCCTAAGAATCCCGAGCGGTTTAAAATCATCGAAAATAACAAAATAAATTGTCGCCCATGCTCAAAAATTGGATTTGAAAAATGCCCCAAATCACATTTTAAATGCATTAATGATATTGAAAATCACGAAATTGTTGATTGCGTAAAAAGCTTTTTCGAAGAATAATTATTATTGCGTAGAGCTCTTTTTTAGTACTTTTTCTGATATTAAAAAAATTGCAGGCTTTTTTGAGAGTGGATTTTCCAATGTTATAACCACCGTGTTATATACTTCTTCAATATTATTATATACTAATACTTCGTTTGGCGTACCACTTTTAAAAATATCGCCTAATTTCATCATTATTAAGTGATTACAATATTCACTGGCTAAATTCAAATCATGAATTATCATTAAAATTGTTAGCTTTAATTCTTCATTAAGGTGTTGTAATAGATTTAAAACCTGCACTTGATGCGAAATATCTAGATGGGATGTAGGCTCATCGAGCAACAATATATCGGGTTGTTGAGTCAGAGCACGAGCTATTGCAGCTAATTGTTGTTCTCCGCCACTTAACTCCGACATTAGTTTGTCCTTATATTGATAAACGCCAGTTAAATTCATGTATTTATTTGACAGCTCAATATCATCTTTACTTTCGAAGAAATGAAGAAAATTTCTATACGGTATTCTACCCATTAAAACGTAATCTTCAACTGAAATATCAATACTATCAATATATTGCGAAACAACAGCAATTTTTTTTGCTTTTTCAACAAGGCTTAACTTTGAAATGTCAAATCCTTGAAAAAGAATATTGCCGTTTTTTAAAGGTAAATCGCCACAAATTCCTTTAAATAATGTAGATTTTCCCGAACCGTTAGGACCAATAATCCCTGTAAACGAACCTTTTTCAAGCTCAAAGCTAATGTTATTCAGCATAAATTTGCTAGGATAACCGCATGAGATGTTTTGTATTTGTAGAAAAGCGTTCATTAATTATTGAATTTTTGTTTTATATTTCGATTGGCTTAAAACAAATATAAATACGCAGCCGCCTATCATTCCTGTAATTACACCTATTGGCAATTCGTTGGGCGAAATAATAGTTCGCGAAATAATATCGCTTATCATAACAAAAATACTTCCTCCTAAAAATGAGCTTATTAGAAGAATTCTATAATCGGTGCCAACCAATGAACGCATAAAATGGGGAATTATTAATCCAACAAAACCAATTACGCCTGTTACCGAAACACAAATACCAGTAAGTAGGGAAGAAATTAAAAATAAAATTTTAATAGCTAAATTGGTATTAATTCCAAGGTGTTTTGCATTGGTTTCGCCCAAACGAAGGGCATTAAGCGGACGTGCAAAAATATATGAAATAAAAAGTCCAGCAATTGAGGAGTAAAATACGATATTTACTAATGTGAAATTGGTTTCGTCGAGCGAACCCATTATCCAAAATATGATGCTGTGTAAATTGTCGGAATTTGTAGTAGACATTAAAAACATCATTGCCGAAGAAGCTATAAAACTTATCATTACGCCTAATAGCAACATCCTACTAATATTGAATATGCCATTTCGAATGCTCAAAAAATATACTAAAAATACGGTAATAATTGCTCCAACAAAGCCAGATAGAGGCAGTACAAATACTCCAAGCGATAGGTTTAATCCAAGCACAATAGTAAGTGCTATTCCTAATGCCGAACCTCCCGAAATCCCCATGGTATAGGGTTCAACAAGCGGATTGCGATAAATCCCTTGTAGAATAACTCCAGCCAAACTTAATGAGCCGCCCACTGCAAAACCTAAAATTATTCGCGGAATTCGGATATTAAATAAAATAGAATATTCGGTGCTATCGGGATTTTGAAATATTTGCGGTAAGTCTGCTAATGAAACATTAACTTCGCCCAAACATAAAGATGCTAAAACACTAGCAATGGATAGAACCAAAAGTGCTATAAAAGTGAAAGCCCAAAATAGATATTTGTTATTCATTATTTCGAATGAAAATTTTATCAAAATTAATGGATTAATCTCAATAAACCTGTAAAAACCAAAAACTTCTATTCAATATGTATTATTCCAATCAGAAAAGTTTTACATTTTCCACTTATTAAAATTCTAGTATCCTGATTTTTACATAATATTTTGCCGCCTCGTTTTGATAATTGTAGAGCAGTCATTTCGAGTTTTTTCAATTTATGGCTCCAAAGTGGAATTAATGAACAATGGGCTGAGCCTGTAACGGGGTCTTCGAAAATACTAGCCTGAGGAGTGAAAAATCTGGAAACAAAATCTGTTTTATTGCCTGGAGCTGTTACTATTATGCCTCCTGGGTCGAGATTTATTTGATTTAAAAGTTCCTGATTAGGATTAATATTTTTTATTATTTCTTCGTTTTCATAAACAAGTACATAATCTCGAGCTTTGAATACTTCTAGTGGTTTTAATCCTATTCCTTCTATAATAAGCTTAGGCAATTCAGCTTTAACAGGAATTCTTGAAGGAAAATCTAATGTCAAAAGGTCGTTTTCTCTAGTTACTATTAATTTCCCACTTTGTGTGTTGAATTCAACACTATCAATTTTGGTATTTAAAAAATTAAAAATAACAAAAGCACTTGCTAATGTGGCATGACCACATAAATCCATTTCAATTTCTGGCGTAAACCAGCGCAAGTCGTACGTATTATATAAACCAGACTTAACAATAAAAGCAGTTTCGGGAAGAAAATTTTCGGAGGCTATATTTTGAAGGAGTTTATCGTCGATCCAATTTTCAAGAACACAAACAGCTGCCGGATTACCACCAAAAACAGAATCAGTAAACGCATCAATTTGATATAATGGAATTGATTTCATTAACAAGGATTGCTTATGGGTTAATTAATTCGTCAACTAATCTACTTGCGCCTAATCTAAACAAATCGGGGCTTAGCCATTCTCTGCCAAGAATTAAAAAAACTAGTTTTACATACATAATAGCAATTGCATAATTTGCAATGCCTCCCGAAGGTTTTATGCCAATTTTTATGCCTGTTTTTTCATAATATTTTTTTATTGTAAATAGCATAGTTGCAATGGCTTCAGGAGTTGCTCCAACGCCAATTTTTCCTGTTGAGGTTTTTATAAAATCGGCACCCGCATTTATTGCTATATTCGATGCCCAATAAATTTGCTCAATAGAAGGCAATTCGCCAGTTTCGAGTATAACTTTCAAGTGAGCTTTATTATCGCAAGTTTTTCTAATTGCTGCAATTTCATCAAAAACAAAAAGGTAGTTTTTTTCAAGGAATTTCCCTCTCGAAATCACCATATCTATTTCATTAGCGCCGCTATTTATTGCAAACTCTACTTCGGCAATTCTAATATTCAGAGGCGATTGTCCCGAAGGAAAAGCACCGGCAACCGAAGCAATATGAACATTGCTATTTTGCATAAATTTGCTAGCATACTCAACCATTGTTGGGTAAACGCATATTGCAGCAACCGTATTATTATGGTTTTTAAGTATAGTATGGGCTTTATCGCAAAGTATTTTAATCTTTTCTTCGTTGTCGTTGCCTTCCAAGGTAGTTAAATCTACAATGCTTAATATAAAGCGCTTGGCGTCGCTTATAGTAGAAAAAATACTTGATTCATCTAGGTTCGATGCTTGTATAATTGCTTCGGCAACCATTTGCGTATTGATGTTGTGGTTTAATTCAACATCATTTGCCAAAAACTGGGAATTAATAGAATTGCGAATATTCATTTTTTAATGTTTTTACAAAGATATATTTTTCGAAACAAATTAAGAATAGTATTATACAAAATACTGCTGATGATTTTCTGCAAATACTTAAAGATTGACTGACCAACTTCAAATTTTCATTGAAATTATCTACAGTCTTTTCTCCATTGACATATTAACTAAAACAATAAAGAATTTATAATTTTTCTTAATTTAGCTAAAATTCTTTAGGTAATATTAAAATTATTAATTAGGTTTGTGGGGATGATTAGCTGAATATGGGCGTTTGTAAATGTTTGTTGTTGGATAGTAAATAAATGATAACTAATGTATTAGATGGCTAGCTAGAGCAAGTCTCGAGTTATGGGTAATTCTACAAATGCTAACAGACTATAGTATAAACTATTGTTTAATATGAATTAAATGACAGGGAGAATTAAATTAAAAGCATTTTTACTTTACCTATTTTACGGATTGCTTATTAACGTTTGTATGTTTCCAATATGGTTTATATCAATCTATACGAACGCAAAGACTTATCATGGCTTCGAAGGTCATAATAACGGTTTTGTTATACTAATTTTTACTCTACCAATATGGCTGCTTATATTAAACAAACAAAAGAAACTTAAAAACGAAAATGCTGTTATTGCGTTTGGAATAAACGCAGCTTTAAACTTTGTGTTACTGATTTCAATTGGAATATCGGAAATGACTCGATAAAACAAGGGCTCAACTGCCCATAACTCGGTTTTTCCTTAAGGCTAGCTGATGGCAAACTTGAAGATTTGTGCTTCGAAACCCGTCCAAATGCAAAGCCCCAAAACGTTAAATTTAAAAAAGCAATAAAATGACAATGACATCAGGACAACTTGAAAGAGAAAGAAGACTAAAAGAAAGTGAAATAATTATACAAGACTATAGCGTTTGTTATTTCTGCGAATCGACGGGATTAGTAGAAGATGATATTTTTTGTCCAAATTGCAGATTTCCTCAAAGAGGATCTCAAATTGAGATGAAAAAGTTTTTAATTAGTATTAAAAAGAAAAAAGAACTTTTAGATAACCAGAAAAATGCAGTTAAAAAAGCCAGAAATTTATTATTTATTCTTGCTGGTCTTAATCTTCTAGTTGGACTTATTTTGGGGGTGATAGTAAATTTTGATATCGCAATGATAATAGGCTCCTTAATTGGCGCAGGAATTTATTTTGGACTAGGAATGTGGAGTAAATATAAACCTTTTGCAGCAATACTTTCAGGGTTTTTCGTTTATATAGTTTTCAATGTACTCTCTGCAATTGCCGACCCAAATACAATTATTCAAGGTATTATTTGGAAAGTAATTATTATTTCGGGTTTCATTTATGGATATAAGGGTGTTAAAGACTCAGAAAAATTGGAGAAAGAACTTAAATCAATGAAGGAATCAAAAGATTTAACAGAATCAGATGGAGTGCAGTAAGTGTCAATCCCAAAATCCTACAAAAGCCACATATTGTGGAAAGTGTGGCAATATCCTAGTAAATTCAGTAGAAAGTCAGGATTACAATAGAAATGTAAAAAAAATTTCTGTCTTCTTTTTTGTGTTGCTTGCTTATATTGCTACAATAAATTTTATTGAACTTAATGGTAATTATATTCAAACTCTTTTAATTGACTTTATTTTTGCTGCAATTATATTGGTATTCTATTTTATTGACACCAAGTCGATAAATAAATTAATCAAGTTTAATAAACCAAAGCGGCTGCTTTTAATAAAAATAATAATTTTCGCCCCTTTATTTGCAATTTTAGTTTCTTTAATTGCAGGCTTCTTGAATCAAAGCATTTTTGATAAAAGTCAAATCACATATTATGAACAATTTATAGATTCACCTGCCCCAATTTTTTTCTCAATACTTTCAATAGGACTTTTCCCAGCAATATTTGAAGAAATTGCATTTCGAGGTATTGTGTTCAATGAGCTGACCAAGATTACAAGTATTAAGTCAACAATTATTATATCCGCAATTCTTTTCACTATACTTCACTTATCTTTATTATCAACATTATGGATATTTCCAATAGGACTTATTTTTGGTTATTTTAGAGCAAAATACAGATCATTATGGTATGGAATAATAGGGCATTTTATTTACAATAGTAGTATTGTTCTTATTGAAATAATAATGTATAAATAGATAGCAGAGATAAAAATAATAGCAAATAAAAGTCCGCTTCAATTTTTTCCCGATTGATTGGACAGGGTTTTGAAATAGGCTACAAATTAATAATGATAAAACATATTCATAAGAATAACATGAAGATAAACTATATTATAAATTTAAAAGTAAAATAATATGAAACGTTCAACTTTTTTAATTCTGATTTTAATAGCGATTAGTAAAATTTCAATTTCACAAGATTTGGAATACACAAAAAGAGTGGTTTCAAAATTAGCATCTCCCGAATTTAAAGGAAGAGGCTATGTTGAGGATGGCGATAAATTGGCTGCCAACTATATAATAGAAGAGTTTAAGGCGGTTGGAATTAAGCCAATATCCAAAACATATAATCAAAAATTTAATGTTTCTGTAAATACTTTTCCAAATTCCCCAATTCTAAAAATTAATAATGAAGAGCTAAAGATTGGTGTAGATTATTTAATAGAATCAAGCTCACCAAGTATAGATGGAACGTTTAAAATTATAGTAATTAACAGGAAAGACATCGCAAATCAGGATAACCTGTTAAACAAGATAGCAGAAGCGAAAAACAATTTATTATTAGTTGATACACGAGAGAAAACAGGTGAAGATAAAGAATTGACAAAAAAGATAGACAATCTAATTGATGCAATAAAATACGATCCACAGGTTTCGGTTAAAGGAGTTGTTGTTCTCACAAAAGATAAATTAACTTGGGAGTGTTCTTCAACATTAAACAGCAAACCAATTATTATAATAAATAAGGAAATTGATATAAATAAAGTGAGTTCTATTCAAATAAAAATTGAAGGCGAATTCAAGAAAAAATATGAAACTCAAAACATTGTAGGCATTATAGAAGGTGAAATTAAGCCCGATTCTTTTATTGTAGTTACTGCCCATTACGACCATTTAGGGATGCTTGGCAAAGAAGTTTATTTTCCAGGAGCAAACGATAATGCAAGTGGCGTAGCACTGCTTTTAAATTTAGGCAAATATTATTCGCAGCATAAACCAAAATACAGTATTGTTTTTATTGCACTGGCAGCCGAAGAACTTGGTATTCTGGGAGCAAAAGAATTTACGGATAATCCAATGATTAAATTAAACAAAATCAAATTTTTAATAAATTTTGATTTAGCTGGAACAGGAGATGAGGGAATTAGAGTAGTTAATGGTTCAGTATTTAAAGATAAATTTGATTTAATGACAAAGATAAATACCGAAAATCAGTTATTGCCAAAAATCGATATTAGAGGCGAAGCCTGCATAAGCGACCATTGCTTATTTTATCAAAAGGGAGTTCCTTGCTTTTATATTTATACACAAGGCGGAATTAAGGCATATCACGATATTTATGATAAATACGAAACGCTACCTTTTACAGAATTTGATGATTATGTAAAGTTAGTTATAAAGTTTTTTGATGCAATATAGTATTTGAAGACCAAAATGGATAGACAAACCAGAAATTTGATGAAACAACTGAAAAAAATAGTGTAAAATATGAGTTCAACATTTGATAAAAATTTATTGCCAGAATTCGATAGCATTAAAGATAACGACGAAGTAATTTTATGGACAAGCAAACCTACTTTTGTTCCATTTATTTTAAGTGGTCTTGGAGGTGGTTTGATAGCAATAGCCGTTGGTGTAATTTGGATAATTGTTAGCCTTTTCTCTAGTTCTGAAAGTACAGCATTTGGATTAGCTCTTTTCTGGATAATTGGGCTATTGCCTTTGGTTCAAGGATTATTTTCCTTTTTGAACAGGCTACTTTCCTACTCAAATACAGTTTATGCTTATTCTAATAAAAGAGTTATGATGCGTACTGGATTTATTGGCACAGATTTTAAAACTATTGATTACGATAAAATCTCTGATATTGAAGTTACTGTTAATATTATTGAAAGAATTTATAATGTGGGGACAATTAAATTTTTCAGTGGTCGTACTAAAACAGATGAAGATAATACCTCAAAAATTTACGACACTTGGTGTGCAATACAAAATCCATACGAAATATTTAAAATGGTGAAACAAACATCGGTTGATATTAAAACCGACTTCAATTATCCCAATGCATTACGTCCTGAAGTAAATCCAGGGTATAAGACCAGATATGAAAGAAAAGACTAGCTTTATTTTTTTAAAGTCATTTTACTAGGCTTTTTAGTTAACAAAAATAGTACTATTCTGTACTTCAATTCTTTATTGATATATTAACTAAAACAATTAAGAAATTATAATATTTCTTATATTTAGCTAAAATTAAAATTTTTAATTAGGTTTGTGGGGGATGATTAGCCGATTATGGGCGTTTGTAATTTTTTGTTGTCGCTTAGTAAATAAATGAAGAAAATAATAATTTTACTTTTTTTTGCTCAATCCATTTTAGGACAAGAAGTTAATACAATTTACTATGGAGACAATTATAATATAACTTCTAAGGATTCCGCAGTTTATTTGAGAAATTATATTTATGATTCTATTTCAAAAAAATATAAGTTTGAGGAGTTTTTATTTTTTAAAGCACCCTTTGATTTTATTAAATCAGGAGAGTTGACTTCAATAAACCCCGAAATTAAAGATGGGAAATTTGAGTGGAAAAATTCATTAGGGGATAAGGTTGTTTGTATTTATAAAAAAAATATGTTTTTTGATATAGTTGAATATAAAGATGAAAATGACAGTCTGCTTGAACCTGTATATGAATATTGGATGATTGATTCAATTAATGAATGTGATAGAAAACTGAAATTATTTTCTGAAAAATTTTCTAATGATTTATTAAATTCTGGAGAGATAGACATGAAATTTATAAACTCCAAAACATATGTTCTTTTTGTTGTTGATAAAGATGGCGCAATAAGTGATGCCAAAATATTGAGAGGAGTGGAAGATAAATTTAATAAAAGTATTATTGATAAACTTGTTAAATATAAATTTCCACCAATGACTTTTAAAGGCAAGAGAGTGAAAGTTCTGTTTGCAATGCCCGTGATAATAAATAAATAAGTTGAAAAAAGTCAGCTGCCAAGCGTTTTCTTCCACTGTCGGGTTCTGCCTTCTTAGGTAGGAACGCAGGTTTGGAAAGTTCATTCCTTTTTGATACTTTTGTCTGTAAACGCCAGATAATCAATAAACCGACATCCATTCCCATCAAGCAAATTCATCATTTTGCAGAGAATAATTCGGATAATCACCGTAAAATGTGCGGATAAAAAATTGTTATGCAAAGTAATGCATTCGTAAAAGCCCACAAAATCCGATGAACTAAAACATCATCGGATTTATTATTCTTCAAGTAATTGAATATGTTTGTTTCTCGATTAAAGTCATTCAACAATTGATATCTTTGAACTAGAAAAACACCATAAACTAACACCAATTTATTTGCATATTGAGCAGTGCTTTTTAAAATATTATAAAAGAAAACCAAAAAACTATAATACATTTAAAAAAATCAGTCTTAAATTTGAAATGTATTTTAAGCAAAGTATAATGAAAAAAATAAACGAGTTTTTACAATTTAATTTTGAAGGATTACTTAATAGCTATTCGCAGATTTTTTTCTCGAATAATATTATTTTTGCTTTAATATTAATTGCAGTTACTTTCTTCGATGCATGGGCTGGTTTATGTGGCGTTTTTGCTATTGTTGTTTCTAATTTTTCGGCTTGGGCAATTGGCTTAAATCGCTTTAATGTAAAAGCAGGCGTATATGGTTTTAATAGCTTACTTGTTGGTTTGGGCATTGGTGTATATTATCAACCAAATTTCGAATTGTTTGTTTTATTGTTTTTTGCTTCGCTTCTTACCTTATTTTTTACCGTAGTTTTAAGCGGTGTAATTGGCAAGTACGGATTGCCTTTTCTAAGTTTGTCCTTCCTTATAGCAATATGGCTAGTTACTTTATCAACTCGTGAATTCGAATCGCTTGTTATTAGCGAAAGAGGAATTTTTACTGCTAACGAAATGTATAAATGGGGCGGTTTCTTGATGGTTGATGTTTTCAATTGGTTTAATAACCTAGATATGCACGAGTCCTTGGTTATTTATTTTAAATCATTGGGTGGTATATTTTTTCAATATCATATAATAGCTGGAGTACTTATTGCTATTGGGTTACTAATTTATTCACGTATTGCTTTTTTGCTTTCTTTGGTAGGTTTTTTCTCCGCATATTTATATTATGTTTTTATTGGAGCCAATATTGCAGAACTAAGCTATAGTTTTATTGGTTTTAATTTTATCCTTACAGCAATCGCTCTTGGCGGATATTTTATTGTGCCATCAAAATATTCTTTTTTGTGGGTAATTCTTCTCACTCCTTTAATTTCGTTTATTATTACAGGGTTTTCGCATATACTTGCTATCTATCAGTTATCCATACTGTCGTTGCCATTTAATATGATTGTAATTATGTTTTTGTATGTTCTTAAATTTAGGGAACGTGCATTTACAAAACCCGAAATAGTGTATTTGCAGCAAAATTCACCCGAAAAGAATTTGTATTCGCAAATAAATAATCTAGAACGTTTTAAGAATTTACAGTTTTTCCCTATTAATTTGCCGTTCATGGGCGAATGGATTGTTACACAAGGGCATAATGGCGAACATACCCATAAGCAGGATTGGCGTCATGCGTTCGATTTTGAGATAGAAGATGAAGAAAACAAGCTATTTCAGGATTACGGTAAAAATGTAGAAGATTATTTTTGCTATAATAAAACACTTGTAGCTCCTGCCGATGGCATTGTTGAAGAAATTATTGATGGCATTGAAGATAATGAAATAGGAAATGCCAATATCGACCAAAATTGGGGTAATACCATTATTATTAAGCATGCTTGGGGACTTTATACTAAGCTTAGCCATATTAAAAAGGGTTCGTTTAAAGTAGCTGTTGGCAGTATTGTAAAAAAAGGAGATGTAATTGCTAATTGCGGTAGCTCAGGAAGGTCGCCACAACCACATGCTCATTTTCAAATACAGGGCACACCTTATATTGGTTCAAAAACCCTGGATTATCCTATAAGTCATTATATTTTGCATAAGAATGATGGTTCGTACGAATTAAAATCGTACGACAAACCAATCAAAGACCAAAAGATTTCTAATATTCAGAAAAACAATAGCATTTCTAAAGCCTTTGCTTTTGTTCCAGGACAGGAAATTAGCTTTGCTATTGAAGATTTAAATGCCAAAACAAATTATACTGCTAATTGGGAAGTTGAGGTTGATATGTATAATAACACCTACCTTATTTGTAAGGAGTCGCAAGCAAAAGCTTATTTTAAAAACGAAAACAATATCCATTTCTTTACTCATTACGAAGGAACAAAACATGCATTTTTGTACTTTTTCTATTTAGGGTCATACAAGGTAATTAATGGTTTCTATAAAGATTTGGAATTAAAAGACAATTACCCATTAAATATATTAAACAAGAATGCACTAATTATAGTTCAGGATTTATTTGCTCCATTTTATATTTTCTTGCATTCGCGATACAAGATGATTTACAAGAAAAAAAGCGAATATTTTAATGAGAGCACTGTTTATTTATCTTCGCAAACGCAGGTTAGCATTTTTAATTTTAAAATAAAAACCATCGATTTCGATTTCATAATAGCAAACAATAAAATAAGTCAGATTACAATAAATAACAGAAAAACTAATATTATAGCAAAATGGAAAGAACCAAAAAAATACTAGCTTTACTGTTTTTGATGTTTTCGGCTTCAGTTTTTGCTCAAAATAATACGGAGTTAAATATCGAAAACTACACATATAAGCTATACAATGAACAAAAATGGGATTCGCTTGCTACAGTTGGAAGTAAAGCAATAAAAAACGGAACTAATTACTATTATTTAAGCTATCGAGTAGGATATGCTTATTTTATGCTAGAGAAATATCGAAAAGCCATCGAGTTTTTCGAAAGTGCACTTTCTTTTAATTCAGAAGATTCATATTCTTTAGGGTATTTATATTTGTGTTATTCCTATTCAGGAAGAAAGGAAGAAGCTATGTTACTTGAAAAGAAACTATCAGTTGAGCAAAAAGCATTTTTCAAGATAAAAACTATTACAAATATTAGTTTTGATTATGGATCAGTCCTTAGCAATAATTATTCTGCACATGGATACGACCCCTTGTTAACAGGCAAATACGATGCTTTTGGGTTAAAAGACCTTACTAGTAATTATAACTATTCAGGGTTTGGATTGCAGCATAAATTGCTAAAAAAAGTGATAATAAACCATAGTTTTTCAATGCTAAACATTAATAAATTTAGGGAATATAATTATTTTGATATTGTTGCTGATTCTGTGGGTTTGCCGCCAGAAAACACATTCAAATATAAAACCCTTCACTATAAACTAAATCAAATGGATTATTATTTTGGAGCTTCTATTCCTTTTAAAAATGGAATAATTATTTCTCCAGCTTTTCATTTAATTAAATGCACCTATACTAATTTATTAGCTACAAATGTTTTTAAATCAGTAAACGTTGTAATGCCTTTGCCTCAAACAGTTTCAACATTTAATTTTACGGAAAAAGACACATTGTTTTATAATTTTGCATATTCGCTTTCGCTAACTAAGAATTTTAAGGCTTTTTCTATAACACCCAGTTTAAATTATAGCACATTAAATGGAAATCAACAAAAAGGAGGAGCATTATCTATTTCGTTATTTCCAAAAAGTAACTTAAATTTGTATTCTACTACAACATTATCGGTTTCAATGGATACAACTGCAACTCGAATATTTGTTAATCAGCTAATTGGCTTTAAGCTTACGTCGAAATTGTGGGCAGAGGTTCATGGTGCTTATGGCGATATGTCGAATGGTATGGAAAATAATGGATATTTAGTTTATAATAGCACAGATAAAACAGAGTTCAGAGGAGGTTTGAATTTAATCTATTCATTTAAACATATTGAATTGTCTTTTAGATATCAGTTTATCCAAAAACAAAATACCTATAATATAAGTTCAGTAAATCCACAAAATTATTCATCAATAACAAATACAACAAGAAACACTACATATAATAATAACACTTTAATAGGAGGTATAAAATGGAATTTTTAATGAAAAAATCAACCGTATTATTGCTAGCATTTGTTCTTTTTGGCTTTATGGCAAAAAGTCAAGATTATGCAAAAATTCAAGAAGCTTTTAAAAATAGTTATGCTCACGAAAAAAGTGCATTGTATACTAAAGCAATTGAAGATTTAAAAGCAGTAAATTACGAAGGTTCTTATGAAATTAATCTGCGTTTAGGTTGGTTGAATTATATGGCTGGTTTATTTACCGAATCGATGGCATATTATCAAAAAGCAATGGCCATTATGCCATTATCTATCGAAGCGAAACTTGGGTATGTTTATCCTGCTTCAACACTTGGAAATTGGGATATGGTTAAAACCCAGTATATTGAAATTTTAAAAATTGATGAAAAAAACTATACGGCAAATTATCGATTAGGATTAATTTTTTACGGCAAAAAAGATTATACAACAGCATTTAAATATTTTGAAACCATTGCCAACTTATATCCTTTCGATTACGATAATTTATTAATGTATGCTTGGACCAACTTTAAACTTGGAAAGCTTCGCGAAGCAAAAGTATTGTTTAATAAAGTGCTATTAAATAAACCAACTGATACATCGGCTTTAGAAGGTTTGAGCTATATTAAATAAACATAAAAAAACTGGAAACTTGGTGGCGCCTAAAAAGCCCATTATATTCTTTGAAGGTGTTCTTTTCGGACACCTTCTTTTTTATTTCTAAACACAATTGTCCGACAAAAACATAATGAAACAAAATATTCAAAGATTTCTCTCTTCGTTCGAAATGACTATCAATATATTATGGTAGGAAGAAGGGGGTTGTCGGTGGCAAAGCCACCGACAACCCCCTTCTTCCTCTATGCTCCACTCAACCTTTAGTCATTCCGACTGCAAGGAGGAATCTTTTTTCATTTTATCGGACAACAGTGATTTCTAAAAACTAAGTAGGTATATACGTATGATTTCGTCAAAGTATTAATACTTGATTGAAAAACAAGTATTAATACCTATAAAAATGAAACTTGTAAAATATAAAAAATTAAAATTAGGAATTTGTAAAGAGCAGAAAAACAGACTAATAAAAATATTTTTATTTAGAATAATTTTAAAATAGCTGTTTTATATAAAAAAATATAATTAGTATTTGACTTTATGAATACAATATGTATATTTGCATATATACATATTGAAATTATAAATAATAATACTATGAAATTACAAAATTATACCAAAATAATTAGTTCAGTAAAGAACAATATATATATACTAGGCTTATTATCACTTATATTGATTTCAACTAATGCATTTTCAACAGACTATTATTGGGTTGGCGGAACAGGTTCTAGCAATGATGCAGCGCATTGGTCGTTAACATCTAATGGGTTATCTCAAAGTGTAGTTCCTGTCTCAACCGATAATGTGTTTTTTGATGCTAATTCTGGAACTGCTCCCTACACTGTTACAATTGCTGGTAATACTGAATGGGTTAATCTAACTGGAACTGGTTTTACTGGAACATTCAATATTGCAGCCTTTACACTCGATATAAACGGAACTTTTTCAAATGCAGGAGCAATCGATTTTACTGGCAATGGGTTTATTAGATGCTCAGGCACAGTTTCAAGCATAGGAACACTTGATAATGCAGAAGGTACTTTCATTTATGATGGAGCAGGTCAAACAATAATTGCTACTACTTATTATAATTTAACGGTTGGCGGTTCGGGTATTAAAACGTTAGCAGGCGATGTTACGGTTAAAAACACTCTAGATTTTGCAGATGCAACAAAAATTGCCACAGTCGCAAACACTTTAACAATTGGCACTGAAAGTGGACCCAATGGAAGTATTACTGGCGCAGCTTCTGATAGATATATTATAGCTTATGATAATGCTGGCGCAGTGGGCAAAGTTAAAATGTTTATTGCAAGTGCTGCTTCAATAACCTATTCATATCCTATTGGTGATGCAAATCATTATGTGCCATTTGCTTTTACACTTGATGCCGCAACCCTAGATAAAGCGTATTTAACAGTTTATACAAAAGACGCCAAAATAACTGGTATGCACGATGAAATATTAAATTATTTAAATCGTTTTTGGAGCTATGTGCCTGAAGGTATTACGGATGCAAGTTATGATTTATCGCTAAAATATGATGATGGAGACTTTTTTGGAACAACTGAAGCTAGTCTTTTGCCCATTAAAAAAAGTATAGTTAATGGAATTGCTACATGGTATGTTCCTTCAGAATCTAACGATTTAATTGGTGTTACAGAACAAGGCAATGGTGGAGTTAATGCAGGAACAAACACTTTAACTTGGTCTGGGTTATCTACTTTTAGCGAAGTTGGAGGTGCAGGTGATCAAAGCGTTTTATTGCCGGTTGAGCTTATATCTTTCAATACTAATTGCTCAGATAATGGCGTAAATATAACTTGGAGCACATCTTCTGAAACAAATAATAATTATTTTACAATTGAAAAAAGTATTGATTTAGTTAATTGGACTGTGCTCACTAAAGTTAGTGGAGCTGAAAATAGCAATTCACTTTTGAACTATAGCGTATTAGATGATTTAAGCGACAAAACTGTTTATTATAGGCTGTCTCAAACTGATTTTGATGGGAAAAGCGAAACGTTCAATACCTTGGCGTGTAATTGCAAAAAGCAATCAACAGAAACCTTTAAGGTGTTTCCAATCCCAACCGACAAAGACTTAAATATTGAAATTGAGACCGTTGAAAATGAAAAACTAACGGTAGAGATTTATAACTCATTAGGACAAAAATTATATACATCAGAATTTAATACTATTGATGGAATCAATACCATTCAATTGTCAGATTTAAACTTATCAAGGAATTATTATCAACTTAGAGTTGTATCTAGTTCCGGTAATTTATTCAATCAAGTGATCGTTGTGAATTGATGCTGTGGTGGCTTTCTTTTCAAATAAAAAAGGGGCTTAATTGCCCCTTTTTTTGAACGCTATGTAAAATTATTTTATTACCATCAATGCTTTTTTAGCAGCCGATTGAATAGGTTCTATTGATATTTCTTTGCCAACAGCCTTTTTCATCCATGATTGAGGTGTTAAACGACCTACAGTATACATTCTAATTACTTCGTCAGAAAAACTCTTTCCTGTTATTTGCTGTTCTATTTGGAAATCTATTAAATGTCCAATTGGATATGCTGATAAATATAAAGGTGCATCTATCATGTGCGAATAAATTGCTAAAATTGGTTCATCTTTTGTTCCAAACACTGGAGCATAATATTGATTCCAAACTTCTTTAGAAATTTTTATCACCGCTTCTTTGAGTTGGTCGGCATTTGCAGTTGGATTTTCGTAAAGCCATTTCCAAACTTTCATGTCTAATAAAGAAACGCCCATAATTTCGTAGCAAGCCCAAAAATTATCTAATGCCATCAAATTGGCTTTGTTTGGGTCATTATCTTTCATTCCCATAATTTCTAAATCTCTTTTTTGGAAAATAAAAGCCAATGCTTCGGTAAAAGCAGTATTTGGAACACCCTTCATTAAATAATTATCAACATCTTGAAGTGTTAATGTTTGTTCTACATTATGCCCAAATTCATGAACTGCTATGTTATAACCTTTATAATTCATTCCTGTTTTTGCAATGCGAGTGCGAAGATGAGCTTTGTCGGTTTTCATTTCCGAACCCCAAGCATGACCAGAACCACGAGCTGGATCAACAGCAATATGGCTTACAATTTGAGCTGCTTTATCGGCTTTAAAACCTAATTTTTTCAAAATATTTGCTAAATCGGCTTCTAAAGCAGCCGCATTAGGATATTTTGCTTGAGTTTTTTTGTCTAAGTCGGCTTCATTAAAATTGCCTCTTGCTTTAAATCCGTCGTACCATACGTCGAAAGGTTGTAATTTTCGTCCTAAGCGTTTGCTAATTAAATCTCCAACTTGCTTGACTGTTGGTGAAGACACAAATTCAGTAAATAATTTTTCTACTTCTGCTTGAGACATTTCCATTCCTTCGTCGAAGCGACGTTGTATAAAAGTTGGATATTGAGGACTGTAGGCATCTATCGCTTGCATTGCATGAAAATTATTCAATAAATGTTGGTATCTAACATTGCCTTCGGGAGTTGATTTAACTTCTTTCCCATCTTTATAAATTACATTTGTTGTAGGATTCCATTGATAATCGGTTTTGTTTATTACTTCAACAGGAATATCTTGATTAATAATTCTTTTCATTACATCATAAATCATATTCTGCATAAATAAAGCACTGTCTTTATCGGCGTAATGCGATTTCAATTCGTCGCGTAAGCCCCAGTGTGTAATTAGCTTCATATCTTTGTTAAAATGAGTTTTTAAATTGTTGTCTACTAAATACCCCATGCAAATATTATATCCTGAAATGTATGCATCAGCGTTGGTGCTAACTTCGCCAGCTTTCAAAAGTAATTCCGAAGGAACTCTTGATGTAAAGAGGTCGCCCATACGTGCATACGCCCATTGTTTTCGTGTCCATTGGTCACCTTGTTCAACTTTTTCCTTCAAACTGTATGTTGGGAAATTTAAAGTAACTACAAATGCTATTTTATTATTATAAAAATCGGAAATGATATGCGATGAAGGTTCGTAGCCACCCATCATTAAATCAATTGGCAACATATTTCCAATTTCAAGGTGCATCGGACGTTTTAAATCCACCGCCATTTTATTCATATTTCCCCAAATAACCTCAAAATGATAAGCTAATTTTTCAAAGGTTTGATTTAGAGTTGAATCAGCGCCAATGAAATTTTCTTTACAAAAAGCACTAAAAACACTGTCGTTACCATCTTCTTTTTGCCATAGAGTTGCAGTTTGCTTAACGCCACGTTCAATTCTAAAAGCTTGCTTTTCGCCTAGTGAATCTTTTAGGGTTTTAATAACTTTATCAATTGTTTCTTGTTTAATGGCAAGCTCTTTCGAGTTTGTTTGCGCATCAACATGTTTTTGTTTGGGCTTACACTGGCTAAATAAAATAATAGCTGGTAAAGCCATAATTATTAATGTTTTTTTCATATCTGAAGGTTTTTATAATTTCTGTTGAGGCAAAGTTAGTTAGATTATTGAATAATGGAAAAAGATGGGAAAATAATTTTTAACAAAAATTTTTTAAAGAAAAATATAATTTTTATCAAAATAATCTAACTTTGCGACGGATTTAGAGAAAGATTTATTTAAAAAGTTTGTGCCATGTATAAAATAGATAAACACCCCATTTTAACTGTCCCAGAAGCTGAAAAATCAGCATTTACCTTTAATGGAGAAAAAGTAGTTGGCGATTTAGGTTTTACTATTGCAGCTGCTTTACACCAAGCGGGTCATCCAGTTCACAGTCATAGTATTGATAACCGCGAAAGAAGTTTAGAGTGCGGTATTGGAAAATGCGGAGCTTGCGAAATGCTTGTTGACGGGCAAATTAAACGTATTTGCTTAACTAAGGTAGATAATGTTAAAGAAGTTCGTGAAATACCAAAGGATTACAATCCACCAATTAACGAAATTTATAAGAACAAAGCAATTAATGTTTATAAAACACAGGTTGCAATTATAGGTGCTGGTCCTGCAGGATTAGCAGCTCGTGAAATATTGAATCAACACAATGTTGATAATATTGTAATTGACAATAATGAGCAAATTGGCGGGCAATTTTTAATGCAAACTCATCAGTTTTTCTTCTTCGAAAAAGAAAAGAAATTTGGTGGTATGCGTGGATTCGATATTGCAACAACACTTGCTGGTGATAATCACAATGGAATTTTCTTGAATTCTACCGTTTGGGATTTATTAGAAGGCAAAAGAATTGCAGTAAAAAATATTAAAACTGAAGAAATTTATTATATAGATGCAAATCATTTGATTGTTGCAACTGGTGCAATTCCATTTATGCCAACATTTGAAAACGATGACCTTCCTGGAGTTTATACTGCAGCCGTTATCCAAAAAATGATGAATATGGAATTCACGCTTTTGGGTAAAAACATACTTACAGTTGGAGCAGGAAACATAGGTTACTTGACTTCTTATCAATTGATGCAAGCAGGAGCTAATGTTAAGGCGATTGTTGAAGCAATGCCTCGCGAAGGAGGTTTTCCAGTGCAAGCAAACAGAGTTCGCCGCTTGGGAATTCCAGTAATGTTATCACATATCTTGTTAAAGGCTATTCCAAATGCCGACCATACTGGTATTATCGGAGCAGTTGTAGCTGAAAGTAAAGATTTCAAACCAATTCCTGGAACTGAAAAAATTATTGAAGGAATTGATGCAATAAATATTTGTACAGGTCTTGTTGCCGACGATCAATTATTAATAAAAGGAAATGAAGTTTTTGGCAGAAACTGTTATGGTGCTGGCGATTCAATAAGAATTGGCGAAGGCACAAGTGCAGTGCTTAGAGGAAAACAAGCGGCTTACGATGTGCTTCAAGAAATGCAAGAGCGCATTAACTATAATGATTACTTAGCAGTATCTAAAGAATACATTGATTCGCAACAACATCCTACCAAGATTATTGAAAAACCTGAAGAACCAACAACAGAACGTAAGAATAAACCATTCGTATTAATCGATTGCATCTATGGTTTTGCTTGTAATCCTTGTACTTTCGCTTGTCCTCATGGTGCAATTAAGAAAGACAGCACAAGCACGGTGCCTTCAATCGACTTCGACAAATGTGTTGGCTGTATGGACTGCGTTTATCAATGTCCTGGTTTAGCAATTTTTGGTTATAATATTCAAAAAGATTGGTTGTTTTTACCAATAGAGTATGCTGCAAATGAAGGTCAGGAAGTATTCTTGGTTGACAATAACGGTAAGAAATTAGGCGAAGGAGTAATTGAAAAAATATTGAAAAAAGCGAATAAAACTAATATCGCTAGAGTTAAATCAGCAGATGTTCATGGAGACGAACTAATGAATGTTCGCGGATTTATAGTAAAAGAGAATTATCCAGATGCAGTAAAAATTCGTCCTTGCGATTGTGAAATAGAGTCAAAAACCTATGTTTGCCATTGCGACGACGTTAGCATGGACGAGATTCTTGAAGTAATAGGCGACAGAAAATTCATCTCTGTTGACGAAATAAAACATACCACACGTTTAGGAATGGGAGCTTGCCGTGGAAAACGTTGTATTAAGCGTTTGAAAACTGCAATCAGTTCAAAAGGCATATCAATTGTAGGAGAAGCAACACCACGTGGTCCACTTTCAAATCAAGTGGCTATGGGCGAACTTTATCCACGTAATGTAAAAGAAAATATTATCACAAATATTTCTGGTAAAACCATTAAAAAGGTTGAAACCAATGTATTGATTGCTGGCGGTGGAATTGCAGGTAGCGCATTATTTAGATATTTTGCAGAAGCTGGCGAAAAACCAACACTTATCAATTACGGTAGAGGTGCTTCTTGGAGAAATATTGCTGGTGGTCGTCCAAATTTCTCATTACCCGAATTATCAGAAATTGCTGTTCAAAATCTTGGAATTTTTAAGGATTTACAAAACAAAGCCGATATCGATTTCCGATTAATCAATTATGTGACATTTGCTCATGATGAAGCTACTTATAAAGCGCTAGAAGCTTCAATGGCTTGGTCGGATGCATATATGATTAGTCCTAAAGATTATGCGAAAGAAATAACTTCTCATATTAATCCAAACTTAGGAAATACCTATCAATCGGCTCTAGTAACCAAAAATTGCTGGCAAGCAACACCAGGAAGAGTGGTTGATTTAATTAGAAAAATTGGTATTTCAGAAGGTGGAAATATACTTGAAGATTGTCAATTAGTTGATGTAACCAAAGTAGGCGACAAATACAAAGTTCTAACAATCAATCACGATAAGGAATATGTAGAGTTTCATGTAAAACATTTCGTGAATGCATTAGGACCAGAAGGCGATAAATTTGCAAAACAATTGGGACTTGAAACAGGAACATATCCAGTAAAACATCAAGCATTTATTACACGTCGTTTACCTTGGATGGGAGCAAATAATTCCCCACTGCCAATGATTATCGACCGTAGAAAATACAAAGGTTTTGTTGCAGTTTACGGACAGCAATTAGCAGAAACCGGACAAATTATTGGTTGTGCATCTCCGCAAATTGAACCAATGGAAACTGACAAAAACCTTAAACTTAATTCGAAAGAGTTTTTAGAAATAGTTTCTGAAGTATTTGTTAACTGGATTCCTGAATTGTCATCGGTTGGATTCCAAGCAGTTTGGTCAGGCTACTATGTTGAGCCTAGAATGGTAATAGACACCGATTTAGGGCTTTTTGTAGGACTTAGAGGACAAGGCTTTATGTTAGGACAATATCTTGCAAAAATGTATGTAGACAAATACCTTGGAAAAGAAACTCCAGCTTATTTCAATCGTTTAAGTATGAATGGAGACGGACTTTTAGAAAAGGCTTTCAAGTAGAAATTGATGTAAATATCAGATATTGTGCAGTTTAAAAAGCAATATCTGATATTTTTATTTTTAAATATTAATTTGTACCTTTGCGAACTTTTAATTTTGAATTGATAATTGAAAAAAGATTTTAAAATACCGTTTAGAGGGCTTGCACTAGGAAAGCATTTATATGATTTTGAAATCAATAATTCGTTCTTTGAGGAATTTGATTTTTTTGAGATTCAGAAAGGAAATGTTCAACTTCAGTTGGAATTAGACAAATCGGAACGGATGTTAATTCTGAATTTCACATTTTATGGATTTGTAGGTGCTACTTGCGATAGATGTGGAGAAGATTTTGATTTGCCAATTGAAGGAACTCAACAAGTATTTGTAAAGTTTGGACATGGATATGAAGCAGCAGCAGATGATGTAATCATTCTTCCAGAGAATGAATACGAGGTAGATATTAACCAAATGGTTTATGAGATGATTGGTCTTGCTATTCCTATCAGAAAAGTGCATTCAGAAAATGAAAATAAAAGTCAATGTAATACTGCTACAATCAAATTGATTGAAGAACTACAACCTAAAGAAAATAACAATCCAAGTTGGAATAAGTTGTTAAATATAGATTTTGAAAATTAACATTAAAAAATTTCAAATATGCCAAATCCAAAACACAAACACTCATCAACAAGAAGAGACAAGAGAAGAACTCATTACAAAGCAGTAGCTCCAACAATTTCAGTATGTTCAAACTGTGGATCGCCTGTTTTATTTCATAGAGTATGTGGTGAGTGTGGTTTCTATAAAGGAAAACCAGCAATAGAAAAAGAAGCTAAAGCTTAATTTAGTTTTAATACCATGAAGATAGGTATTGATGTAATGGGAGGGGATTATGCCCCTTTAGCTACCATCAAAGGAGCGATACTTGCACAACAAGAATTATCGTCGGGGGATACTATTGTCCTTTTTGGCGATAAGACTCGTATAGAATCAATATTTGGCGAATTAAATGCCGATATATCTCTTTTTGATGTTGTTCACTGTTCTGAAGTTATTGAAATGGGCGAACATCCTACTAAAGCAATAAGTCAGAAACAAGATTCTAGTATTTCAAAAGCTTTTCATTATCTTAAAAACAAAGAGATTGATGGTTTATGTAGTGCTGGTAATACTGGTGCAATGCTTGTTGGAGCGATGTATTCTGTAAATAGCATTCCTGGAGTAATTAGACCTTGTACTTCTGCAAGTCTTCCTAAAGAAAATGGAGGTACCGGATTATTGCTTGATGTAGGAACAAATCCAGATGCAAAACCAGATGTATTATATCAATTTGCTATTATTGGAAATTTATATGCACAGCAGGTTCTAAAAATTAAAAACCCTCGCATAGCACTATTAAGTATTGGCGAAGAAGAAGGAAAAGGAAACCTTCAAACTCAAGCTGTTTATAGCTTGATGAAAGGGACAACCGATTTCGAATTTGTTGGTAATATTGAAAGCCGTGATTTGTTTAAAGATAAAGCAGATGTAATTATATGTGATGGATTTGTTGGAAATGTTGTGCTTAAACAAGTTGAAGGAATGTATAGAATGATTGTGAAACGAGGGTTTAAAGATGAATTCTTTGACAGAATGAATTATGAGAACCACGGCGGAACACCAATTCTTGGTATTAATTCTACAGTGATAATTGGTCATGGAATATCAAATGATATTGCTATTAAAAATATGATATTGCAAACAAAAAATATTCAATCTTCAAAATTAATTTCTAAAATTAAAAAGGCATTTTCCCAATAATTTGTATAAATTAGCCGAAGTTTTGATTAAAAGATAATTGTTATGACAAAAATAAGAGCAGCAATAACAGGAATAGGTGCTTATGTTCCCGAATATATTTTGACAAATGAGGAACTTAGCAAAATGGTTGATACAACCGATGAATGGATAATGAAGATGATTGGCATTAAGGAACGACATATCCTTGATGCTGGAAAAGGTTCATCAGATGCGGGAACCGAAGCTGTTAAACAACTTTTAACTAAAACCAATACAAAGCCAGAAGAAGTTGATTTACTTATATGTGCAACCGTAACGCCTGACCATCAATTCCCCGCAACCGCTAATATTATTAGTGATAAAGTTGGAATAAAAAATGCCTTTAGCTATGATTTAAATGCTGGTTGTTCGGGATTTTTATTTGCGTTGTATACTGCTTCAAAATTTGTTGAATCGGGTCAGTATAAAAAAGTTGTAGTTGTAGGAGCAGAAAAAATGTCTTCAATTGTCGATTATACAGATCGCGCAACATGCCCAATTTTTGGTGATGGCTCTGGTGCTGTTTTACTAGAACCAACAACAGAAGAATTTGGTATTATGGATGGCATTTTGAAATCTGATGGTGTAGGTAGAGTTCATTTGCATCAAAAAGCTGGTGGTTCTGTTAGACCTGCTTCTCATGAAACAATTGATGCTCGCGAACATTTCATTTATCAAGAAGGTCAACCTGTATTCAAATGGGCTGTTTCTAGTATGTCGGATGTTGCCGTTGAAATAATGAAAAGAAATAATTTAACTCATAATGATATTGCTTGGGTTGTACCTCATCAGGCTAACATGCGAATTATTGAAGCTGTTGGTAATAGGATGGAAATAGACAAAAGTAAGGTTATGGTTAACATTCAAAAATATGGAAACACAACCTCTGGAACTTTGCCTCTTTGCTTAGCAGATTATGAGAGTCAACTGAAAAAAGGAGATAATGTTATATTAGTTACTTTTGGAGCAGGATTTACTTGGGGAGCTATTTATTTGAAATGGGCTTATTAAGAAGATAATACAAAAAAGCAATAAAATTATCCATTGTCCTGTGGTGTAATTGGCAACACGTCTGTCTCTGGATCAGAAGAGTTTAGGTTCGAGACCTAACGGGACAACAAAAGCCCGCAGTGGCTTTTTCAATTAAACTTTATATATATTCCAAAATCCCATTTTATAGTGGGATTTTTTTTGTAATAGCTAGTTGATATTGAATTTTAAGCTTGCAAAGAGAGCTGAGTTCATTTAGATATATTACCTTTCAATTCTATCACACTTGATAGCTATTTGAAAGAGTCAGGATGTGTTTTTGCAAACAAGGTTTAAGCTGATAAGTTTGCTGTAAATAATTGTGTATAGCGAACTATATTATTATTTTTGAGGGTACGCTTAAAATACCATGAAATGCCCTTAAGAATGATTTTAGGTCGGAATAGTGATAAAAAAAGCTTACTAGAATAAAAAAACGAGACAGAAAAATGTCTGCCTCGTTTTAATAATAGTTTATTTATTTTTACTTGTTGTATTGTAATTCATTTAATATATAAGATGCTTTAAACATTTTATCCATAATCAAAAGTGGATAACGAATGTCTACTGCTATTGTCCGTTGTAATGTTGGAGAGAAACAATAATCAGCACTCATTGCTTCACGATTTAAATCGAATACAATACCAACCAACTGACCTTCGCCATTAATAACAGGACCACCAGAGTTCCCACCTGTCACGTCATTGTCAGTAATAAAGCAAATAGGCATTTCATTGTTTTCGCCATATTGTCCATAATCTTTGTATTGATGAATCAATTTTAATTTATCAGGAACATTAAAATCATCATTGTTTTTATCTTCTTTTTCTAAAATACCATCTAGAGTAGTACGGTATTCAGCAACAAGTCCATCTGAAGGAATGTATCCAGAAACTTTTCCATAATTCAAACGCATAGTTGAGTTAGCATCAGGATAGAATTTTTTATTAACATTCATTTCTTTTAAACCTTCAATATAAGTTCTTTTAGCTTTTGTTAGTTTCCAATTTGCTTCTAACATAGCTCCGTCGATTTTTGCATCTTGGCTCATACATGAGTTTAAGATTTTAAAAGTGATATCTCCCTCTAATGTCTGTGCATCAATGTGATTTAAGAAAAACCAAAGTTTATTAGGATCAGCAAAAATTGAATTATTATAAACATAATCAGCAAAAGCACCCATGTCGCCTAAATATTCTTTTTCAACAGTTTGAAAAATATCAGGATGTTGCTCTTTCACTATGTCATTATAGTATAGTTTGAAAAGTTCTCTGAAAATAAGTTTATCAGTTTTGAAATCGGTATTTTTAATATATTCTCTAACGTCTTCCTTTAAATTTTCAGCAAGAATTCTTGCATCATCCATAAGTTTCTTCTTGTCTTTACCTGTTGCTAATGTAGACATTTGCTTATATAAAGGCAAGAACTTTTTCGAAATCATCATTAAATCAACCCCTTTTCCAATAACTTCGCTAAAATACAATTTTGATAAGTTATACTTTTCAATTTCTTTATAAGCGTCAGCAATATCTTTCATAGTATTTCCGTACATAGCTTTCTTTGTAGGATCGCTATCTGCCCATTTTTGGAAAGTATTTTCTTCCGCTTTCTTTTTATCATAAATGTTCAAACGTTGAATATTTTTAGTTTGTTCTTGATAAAATTTCCAATAGTTACTTGTTAAAACATATTTTGCAGCATATTTTAATTTGTTATCATAGCTACTTTCCATTGATGCTCTCATAATAGAAAGCTTTTTATCACGAATTCTAACGAATGCAGGGTTATATTGTTTTTCAGCAATATTAACTCCGTAAGAACTGATAAATCTATCTGTTTTCCCAGGGTATCCTATAGACATTGTAAAATCACCCTCTTTTACGCCTTTAGTAGATATTGGCAAAAAATGTTTAGGTTTAAAAGGCACATTATCTTTTGAATATTCTGCAGCTGTACCATCTGGAGCCGTGTAAACACGGAACATAGAGAAATCTCCAGTATGACGAGGCCAAGCCCAGTTATCAGTATCACCACCAAAATTACCAACAGCTTGTGGAGGTGCTCCAACTAAACGAATATCTTTAAATGTTTCATAAACAAACATATAATACTCTTTGCCTTCGTAGAAACTTTTAATTTCTGCTGTATAATTGGTCTTTTTAGTTGCTGTTTCTACTAAATGGCTGATAGCAGCGTCAATTTTGTTTTTTCTAGAAGTTTCTGTCATACTCTCGTTTACCCCAAGTAAAACTTTTTCAGAAACATCCTCAATTCTAGATAAAAATGTTACAGTTAAACCTTGACAAGGCAATTCTTCAGCTCTTGAAGTAGCCCAAAAACCATTTAATAAGTAATCTTTTTCTACCGTACTGTTCTGTTGAATATATTCAAAACCACAGTGATGCGCTGTCATTAGTAATCCTTGTTCTGAGACCATTTCTCCAGTACATCCTCTACCAAACTTAACAATTGCATCTTTTAAACTAGAATTATTAGCACTATACAGTTCATCAGGGCTTAGTTTCAATCCCATTTTCTGCATGTCAACATAATTAAGCCTTTCAATTAACATCATCAGCCACATACCTTCGTCTGCTTTTACATTTATACTTGCAAACAAAGAAAAGACAATTAAAATCTTAGTAAATTGTTTTCTCATACTATTTAATATTTAGATAAATTTATATTAGCTATTTCTCGTAAAGAGGCGTAAATTTATTAAATGAAAACTCAATTTACAACATTTTAACCCCTATTTTTTATTTTAATTTGTTTTTTTTTAAATCAACTAAAATATTGCTTGATTTTATTTTTTGGTTAATTACTGTTAATACGGCTTTTAAAGTTTTTTAAGCTTTATTTATGTTAACACAAAAATTAATCTTATTTTTGTTAATAGAATGATTCTAAATAATTAATTATGTTAATAGAAATTAAAATCCCTAGCCCCGGAGAATCAATAAATAACGTTCAATTGTCGGCTTTGTTAGTTAAAAATGGCGATTATGTTGAGAAAGATGCTGAAATTGCAGAAATTGATTCAGATAAAGCTACGCTTCCAGTGTTTGCAAGTGAGTCAGGCATTATTAAATTTTTTGCTTCTGAAGGCGATACTATTCAAGTAGGCTCAACTCTTTGTATTATTGACAGTTCGGCTTCAATAAGTGTTGATAGAGCTGACGATGTTAAGGTAATAGAACCAGTTGAAATTATTTCAAAACCTGAAGAACTAATAAAACCAGATAAATTAACTAATCAAAACCTGGAATTAAATATTAGTCCACTAGCTCGTTTATTATTAGCAGACAAAAATATTTCTGAACTAGAGTTTATAGAAAAATTAAAGCATATTCGTTTATCGAAGAAAGAGATTTCTGATGTTCTATCAAAACCGCTAAGTTCTGATATTAAAAAGAATAACAATTTAGGAGTTGAAGTAAGAGAGGTAGAGCGAAAAAAAATGTCTACGCTTCGATTAAAACTATCAGAAAGACTTGTTGCTGCAAAGAATCAAACAGCTATGCTAACAACGTTTAATGAAATAAATATGCAAGCATTAATTAAGCTTAGAAGTGAAAACAAAGATGCATTCAAAGAAAAACATGGCGTTTCGCTAGGTTATATGTCTTTTTTCACAAAAGCTGCTTCAATTGCATTAACTCATTATCCAATTATTAATAGTCAAATTGATAGTGGCGATATTTTAAGCTTTAATTATTCAGATATAAGTATAGCAGTTAGTACACCGAAAGGTTTAATGGTCCCCGTTGTTAAAAATGCAAATTCAAAATCCATTCCTGTGATTGAAAAAACTATATTTGAATTAGCACAAAAAGCTAAAAACAATCGTATATCTATTGAAGAATTAACTGGCGGAACATTTACTATTACTAACGGTGGAGTTTTTGGATCTCTGCTTTCTACTCCAATTATAAATTCACCCCAAAGTGCAATATTAGGAATGCACAATATTGTTGATAGGCCTATTGCAGTTAATGGGAAAGTAGAAATTGCACCTATGATGTACATTGCTCTATCGTATGATCATCGCGTTATTGATGGAAAAGATTCGGTAGCATTCTTAATAAAAATAAAAGAGCTAATAGAACAACCTGAAAATCTTTTGATTGGAAGTTCAAATTCTACTAATTTATTGCTAGAAATCTAAATTAAGAGGTTCTATTAATTTTAATTATTGGATGTTTCTAAAAAAAATATAAACAATCTAATAAAGACGAAACAAATAGTTAATTTTGCTCAGATTTAAACGCTAAAATAATGCGAAGGAAAGTTGATTTTTTAATTATAGGATCAGGCATTGCAGGATTGAGCTATGCTTTGAAAGTTGCTAAACATGGAAAAGTTTGTTTGGTTTCAAAAGATAAAATGGATGAAACGAACACACGATATGCTCAGGGTGGAATTGCAGCTGTTATGTATTCGCCAGACTCGTATGAAAAGCACATTCAAGATACAATGTTAGCTGGAGCTGAATTATGTAATGAAGAAATAGTTAGAATAACTATAACCGAATCTACAGCTAGGGTTAGAGAGCTTATAAAGTGGGGAACTAAATTCGACAAAACTAAGTCGGGACTATATGATTTAGCAAAAGAAGGTGGACACTCAGAATACAGAGTATTACATCATAAAGATAATACAGGGAAAGAGATACAGCGTGCATTAATTCTGAAAGTTAAAGAACACAAAAATATTGAAGTATTAGAAAACTATTTTGCAGTAGACATAATAACTGAGCATCACCTAGGAATTGAAGTAACAAGAAGGACAAATAATACTAAATGTTATGGAGCTTATATATTAAATCCAAATACTGGTCAAATAGAAACAGTTTTAGCTAAAACAACATTAATGGCAACAGGAGGTGTAGGAAATGTATACGCAACTACCACAAATCCTCCAATTGCCACAGGCGATGGAATTGCAATGGTTTATAGAGCAAAAGGTGTAGTTGAAAACATGGAGTTTTCGCAATTTCATCCAACATCTTTATATAACCCAAATGAAAAACCTTCTTTTTTGATAACAGAAGCATTAAGAGGATTTGGAGCCATATTAAAAAACAGAAAAGGAGAGGAATTTGCACATAAATATGATTCTCGTGGCTCATTAGCTCCACGTGATATTGTTGCAAGAGCGATAGATTCTGAAATGAAAATTTCGGGTGATGATTTTGTATATTTGGACTGTAGGCATTTGAAAAAGAATGAGTTAATAAATCATTTTCCTAATATTTATGCAAAATGTTTAAGTATTGGAATTGATATTTCTAAAGATTTAATACCCGTTATTCCTGCAGCTCACTATATGTGCGGAGGTATTAAAGTTGATCAATATGCCCGTACTTCTATAAAAAACTTATATGCTAGTGGAGAATGCGCAAGCTCTGGATTGCATGGAGCCAATAGATTAGCGTCTAATTCATTGTTAGAAGCTCTTGTTTTTTCTCATCGGGCTTCAGTAGATGCAATCTCTAAAGTTAAAAACATTGAGATTAACAATGAAGTTCCTGATTGGAATGCTGAAGGAACTGTACTAACAGAGGAAATGGTATTAATTACCCAATCGCTAAAAGAGCTTCAAACCGTAATGAGTAATTATGTGGGCATTGTTCGTTCTAACTTACGTTTAAAAAGAGCAAATGACAGGCTTGAGTTGCTATATAATGAAACTGAGCAGATATATGAAAAATCGGTGCTTATTCCTCAAATTTGCGAGCTTAGAAATTTAATAAATATTGGTTATTTAATTATTAAAATGGCTACCAATAGGAAAGAAAGTAAAGGTTTGCATTATTCATTAGATTATCCAACAGTAACTTTTAAAAAATAAGTTTATGTCATTGATAAAATCGGTAAATGGGAAATTGCCAATGATACCAGAAAGTTGCTTTATTGCCGAAAACGCTACAATAGTTGGCGATGTTATTTTTGGCGAAAAATGTAGCGTTTGGTTTAATGCAGTAGTTAGGGGAGATGTTCATTCAATTAGAATTGGCAATAATGTTAATATTCAAGATGGAGCAATTGTGCACTGTACATACCAAAAAGCCCCAGTTTCTATTGGCAATAATGTTTCTATTGCACATAATGCTATAATTCATGGCTGTAGTATTCATGATAATGTGCTTATTGGAATGGGTGCAATTATTATGGATGGTGTGATTATCGAGAGCAACTCCATAATTGCCGCCGGAGCAGTAATATCTAAAGATACTATTGTTGAATCAGGTTCCGTTTGGGCAGGTGTTCCTGCTAAGAAAATAAAGGATATAGATGAAAATTTATTAAAGGGAGAGGTAGAACGTATTGCCAACAATTATATGATGTATGCAAGTTGGTACGATTAATAATAACTGGGTATCCCCTTTACTCATCTAATATTATTTCGATTTTACTATC
>JBAXGW010000025.1:0-56469 GCA_037139195.1 Bacteroidota bacterium | reverse complement strand
TCAAAGAACAATATGATTTATTTAACACTTAAATTTTAACGCATCAGCAGTATTTGAAGATCATAAAAATGAACCATATAAATTGATGCATAAGATTAAACTTACAGATATAGAAACAAAATCTATATTTTACGATAAGTTAACTTATATTTATTTAGAGCTTCCAAAGTTCAAGAAAGATGAATCCGAACTTAAAACGCATTTTGATAAATGGATGTATGTTTTGAAGCACTTACAGAACTTGCAAAACAGACCAATTGCACTACAAGAAAAAATATTTGAAAAACTATTCAAAACAGCCGAAATTGCTATGTTCACTGTTCAGGAAAGAAGAGAATACGAAGACAACCTGAAATACTACAGAGATATGGTCAATATTGTTGACTCTGCAAAAGAAGAAGGTATTGAGCAAGGTATTGAGCAAGGCAAAGAAGATGTTGCACGAAATCTTAAAAAATTAGGAATGGATATTGAAGTTATAATCAAATCCACAGGTCTTACAAAAGAACAAATCGATAATTTTTAAATTTTGAAGCACTTACAAAACAGACAGATTGCACTTCAGGAAAAAATAATTGAAAAACTATTAAAAACAGCTGAAATTGCAACGTTCACTGTTCAGGAAAGAAGAGAATACGAAGACAACCTGAAATACTACAGAGAT
The DNA here is from genome assembly GCA_037139195.1 of Bacteroidota bacterium. GTDB lineage: Bacteria > Bacteroidota > Bacteroidia > Bacteroidales > JAHJDW01 > JBAXGW01. The sequence goes on along the minus strand of JBAXGW010000025.1, from coordinate 55,805 downwards.
ATGGTCAATATTGTTGACTCTGCAAAAAATGAAAGGGCACATGAAATTGCAATTACTATGAAAAAGAAAGGCTTTTCTGTTCCCGAAATTTCTGAATTAACTGGATTATCTGAAGACCAAGTTCGTCTGGTATGAACCCTGAAATAACGAATTGGATAAATGATTGTTTAAATGAGTTTTTTGAGAATCTCGAGTTTGCATAAAACTCGAGATTTTTTTTGTCAATTTGGTTAAATTGTGTATTTTTGAAACCTCTGAAAGCCTTGTTGTTATTGTATTTTCAGAACGCACAGTGGTGTATAACTAGGAGAGGAATGGGCGTGAGAATAGGCTAAAGTCAGTATAAGTTTAGCACAAAACTTAGATTTTTTTGTAACTTGCAAGAAATTATTTAAAGCACTATTAAAATTAAAATATTCATTTATGTTTCTTAGATTTTCGGCTCTTATAGTAATAGTTTTAACTACTCAAATAGTCAACTCTCAAACAAAAAACGAAATAGAGTTTAATAAATATGCGAGCCAGCAAGATAGCTTAATGATGGACGCTTATAATAAAAGGGATACTTCAGGATATCGTAAAATCCTAGAGAGTTTCATTATTAATTTCAGCAAGTTTGATAAAAGCAATCAAGAATCCTTTGATTCATACTTGTTAAATGCTTATTATAATTTTGCTTGCACTTATTCAATCACTGGAAATAATCAAAAAGCATTAGATTATCTTGAAAAATCTAAGTATACTGATTATGGGCATTTATTAGTTGATTCCGACTTGGATAATTTAAGAAAAGAGAAAAGGTTTGAGAAATGCCTGAGTTATGCTCATAAATATTTATTTAAAAATCTGGATACATTAAAGAAGGCTTCAAAATATAATATTGATGATAAAACTGTAATACCTGCGTTCACATATCAATCGGCTAATGATTCGAATCTGATGAAATTACGCAAACTTTATAAGTTAGATTCTATTGCAGGAAATGGAAACGAAATATCAAGGTTTATTAATTTGATGAGATGGGTGCATAATATAATCCGTCATGATGGGTCAAAAGGGATTCCATCAAAAAGAAATGCATTAGATATGATTACAATTTGCAAGAATGAAAATAAAACATTGAATTGCAGAGGCTTAGCAATACTATTAAACGATGTATATTTATCAATGGGCTATCAATCTAGATTTGTAACATGTTTACCGAAAGATTCAACTGACAATGATTGTCATGTAATAAATATGGTTTATTCAAGAACGTTTCAAAAATGGATATGGATTGACCCAACTTTCGAAGCATATGTAATGGATGAAAAGGGAGATTTATTGTCTTTGCAGGAAGTAAGAGAGCGGTTAATTAATGGTAAGCCATTAATTCTAAACCCTGATGCAAATTGGAATCGTAGTTCGTCTCAAAGCAAGGAGGGATATTTATATGATTATATGGCTAAAAATCTCTATAGGCTTCAATGTCCAATTAGCAGTGAGTTCAATTATGAACAGGGTGTTGCAAAGTATTGTGAATTGATTCCTGTTGATTATCTTGAATATATTAAAAAGGATAAATCAAAAGACAATAGAATAATTATTAGTTCTGATTATCAAACGCTAAACCCGAATTTATTCTGGACTAAACCTGAATAAATAGATTAGGGGAAACACTAATAATCAATTTCTCACGTTTCTATTCTTCTACAACTAAACTAACGCAGAAAGTAAAGTGTAGAACTAAAAGCCTCCCACAAAGAGGCTTTTTTCATTTAAAATGCAGTAATTCAATAAAATACCTTCAAAAACAATCCACTTTGGCACAGTGTAGGATGTTTGTTTCTCAACTTATTGAAAACAAACAATTTAAACTTAAATGCCATGACAACAAATAAACAAACCACATATTTAATACTGTATTATCCGTTTATTATAAATATTCTTCAATTATTATTTTCCTTTGTTTCATCATAATATCAAAAGAATTTGGCTTACTCATCAATTCCCCTAAATTATTAGGCAATACTTGCCATCTGAGTCCATATTTGTCTATACACCAACCACATTGCGATTCTTCGCCCTCTTGGGTGAAGAAATCCCAGTATTTATTAATTTCATTTTGGTCTTCACAATAAATCATAAATGAAGTCGAATCATTTAATGAGTGATGGGTTTTTGCAGTACTCATAAGGAAATATTTTTGTCCAAAAATTTGTGCTTCACAAATCTCTGCATTGCCACTGGGCGTTTCTCCAAGAGGAGTAATTTGCCCTGCTTGAAAATATTTGTCAAAAATACTTTTATAATATTCAATAACTTTCGAGATATTGCCTCCTTCGGTGTTAAACCATAGACTAGGGCATATTTTATTTTGATTCATATTTATTAGATTTAAAGCTGTTTAAATATAAAAGTGAGATGAAAAACTGCCTATTAATTTTATTTAGGCAATTCGTAATTAATCATCCAGTTTATTCCAAATTTATCGGTTAGCATGCCAAAATAAGCTCCCCAAAACATTTTGCCTACTGGCATTACAACAGTTCCATTTTCAGATAAAGCTTTAAAATTCTATCAACTTCTTCTGTTGAACCTACATTTAATGATATTGAAAAGTTGTTGCCTAAAATTAATTTTTGGCCCCAATCTTCAGGACAATCAGAACCCAGTAGAATAGTTTCTTTGCTTATTGGCAAGGAAATATGCATAATTCTTTTTTTAGCTAATTCTGATAATGGAGGCATTCCTTCTTGTGGAGGCATATCGCCAAATGTTCCAACATAAGGGTATTCTCCTCCCAGAATGGACTTATAAAAGTTAAAAGCTTCTTTGCAATTTCCATTGAAATTAAGATAAATATTTGCTGTTTGCATAGTTTTTATTTTTCAAATTTAACAATATATGTTTCTAGCTTGATAGTGTGATTTATTCGTTATCAAACTCTTAAAATCTTTTCCATTTTTTTGCCTTTAGCTAGTTCGTCAATTAGTTTATCTAAATATCTTACTTGCCTAGTTAAGGGATTTTCAATTTCTTCTATTCGATAACCACAAATAATTCCTGTTATAAGATGAGCATTGATGTTTAATTTAGCATTTTTAAAGAATGTTTCAAATGTTGCTTTCTCGTCAATCAGTTCTTGAAGTTTTTTGTCATCAAAACCAGTCAACCATTTTATAACTTGGTGCAACTCTTCCTTTGTCCTGCCTTTACGCTCAATTTTTTTTATATAGTATGGATATACAGTTGCAAATGTAATTTTTGCCATACGTTCATTATGTTCGGGTGTAGTTTTCATTATATTTTTTTTAATTGCCACTATATCTTTTTAAGTCGAGAATCATTCTCTAACAGAATGAAAATGATTGAACTAGGTTTTTATCTGAAAATTATATCACAAAATTTCTTTGATAATATTAAAATAAGTTAGCATAAAACATAATCAAAATAAATTATCAATTATATCTAACAAAAATTAAAATAATATCAGACTGGATTAATATTGACGAATTTGAGCATGTAAACAATATATCTTTTCAGATTTATATTGACTGCAAACGTAAATTTTTCTACTGATGCAATTATACGTGAAAAGTTAAGAGATATTAATTTGCAAATAAAAATTATGCTGATAAAAAAAATTAAACACCTCGCCTTTTTCCATATTGAATTTGTAAATTTGCATTCTGTTTTAATGCCATTGCAAATAAAATATGTCAATTGTAAGTAATAATTCAATATCCGACACCCTTCATTTCAATGATTTAATTGGAGGTATAGACACTTGCTCTTATGGTAAAACATTTCCAATTAAAACATTAATAAAAAAAGATTCTCTTGATTTTATAGAAAAAGGACCAGTTTATATAAAATCACTTTTCACATCACATCAGCTAAAAGTAAAAACAACCTTTACCGACAAAACACATTTATCGCAACCTTCGTGGGTTATATTGGTTACTGTATTTTTAATTTTTATTTTGGTTAGAATAAAAACAAGTTATCCAAAGCGATTAAAACAAATTACGGATGGTTTATATGCATTAAGATATATAAATCAGATAAATAGGGAATCGGGGATAATCAGTTATAAAGGATTTATCGAATTTTTTCTTCTTTTTGTAATAAACACGTCACTTATTATTTATTTTTTTCAAGCTTTTTCGACGAACTCAAGTTTGAATTTAATAAATTTTGTTGTTTTACTTAAAATTTGTCTGCTTGTAGCATCATTATATTTATTAAAAATTTTTATTTTCACAGTTTTTGGAAAAATATTTCAACTCGAAAAAGAATTATCAGTGTACTTAACTAACATTTTTTTAATCAATGAAGCGTTAGGATTAACATTTCTACCTATCTTATTATTAATAATTTACAGTCCTTTTGAAAACAAGTTATGGCTGTTTTACATTGCCTTTTTAATATTCGTTCTATTCTTTATATATCGATTTATTAGAGGCATAAGTATAATCACAAGCAGTGTAAAATTTTCTAAATTCTATTTGTTTTTATATCTTTGCACTCTCGAAATAACACCTTTTGTGATATTAGTACGTATAATCCTTGATAATATTGACTTTTAGTACAAAAAATAAAATTCGTTTAGTGTTAAACCTAAAATTTAATCGCTTTGAAAATTAAAAGCATATTGGTTTCGCAACCTAAGCCCGAGACAGAAAAGTCTCCATACTTCGATTTAGCGAAAAAGTTTAATGTTAAAATTGATTTCCGTCCTTTTATTCATGTAGAAGGAGTTTTAGCTAAAGATTTTAGAAAGGACAAAGTAAATATTCTGGACTTTACAGCAGTTATTTTCACAAGTAGAAATTCTGTTGATCATTATTTCAGAATGGCTGGCGAAATGAGATTGGTGATTCCTGATACCATGAAATACTTTTGTGTTTCGGAAGCAATAGCACTTTACCTTCAAAAATACATTGTTTACAGAAAACGAAAAATATTTTTCGGGAAACAAAAGTTTAGCGAATTAATGGATGTTATAAAAAAACATAAAAGCGAAAAGTATTTGCTTCCATGTTCGGATATTCATAAACAAGAAATTCCAAAATCATTAGAAGATGCAAAAATAAATTTTGTAAAAGCAGTGATTTATCGGACAGTTGCTAGTGATATGAGCGATTTAGGCGATTTAAAGTCGAAATATGACATGGTAATCTTTTTTAGTCCTTCAGGGATTGCTTCGTTATTCAAAAATTTCGATAATTTTATACAAGAAGATATGCATATAGGCGCCTTTGGTCCAACAACAGCTAAAGCTGTTGTTGATGCTGGATTGCGACTTGATTTGCAAGCACCCATGCCCCAAGCTCCGTCTATAACCATGGCACTCGAACTGCACTTGAAAAACGTAAATAAAAAATAAATATGACGGGAGATTTTCTCCCGTTTTTTATACTATTAAAATGCTTACACTTAAAAAGACCGAACGATTAATTAGTTATTCGAAAATAAACGCTCTTTTTACAAAAGGGAAGCAATTTACGGTTTTCCCATTTAAAGTTATTTGGAATTATTCGTCAATAGAACAAGACAGCATTGCTCAAGTTGCAATAAGCGTACCTAAAAGACTTCACAAAAAGGCCGTTGCTAGAAACCTTATTCGTCGTAGGAGTAAAGAAGCTTATAGGTTAAATAAAAAAGTGCTTTTTGATTTATTAGCAGAAAAAAACACAAAAATTGAGTTTATGATGGTATATCTAGATAAAAATATATTACCATTCAATATACTGAACGATAAAATAAAACTTATCTTTGAACGTTTTAAACAAGAATATGAAAAAACTAATAAGTAATTTTTTTATTCTTCTTATCAAGTTTTATCAATATGGCATTTCGCCATATTTAATGCCTTCGTGTAGATACAGTCCATCTTGTTCTACATACGGGATACAAGCCATTACCAAACACGGACCAACTAAAGGAAGCCTACTGGCTATAAAACGAATTGTTTCATGCAATCCATGGGGTGGTTGCGGACATGATCCTGTGCCAGAAACATTTTCTTATCAAAAATTCTTTAGTAAAAAATCTAAAAATTATCACAATGAAAAAATCTAAAAACATAATTATTGCAATAACTCTTGTTATTGCATCAGTTATTTCATACTCATTTTACGACGGTTATTTCGAAGTTTCCAAAAATTTAGATGTTTTTTCTTCGCTTTTCAAAGAAATTAATCAAAAATATGTTGACGAACCTAATCCAGGCAAACTCATTGAAAATGCTATTAACGGGATGCTGGATAATTTAGACCCATATACCAACTTTATATCCGAATCAGATATTGAAGATGTTAGATTTATGACAACTGGACAATACGGTGGAATAGGCTCACTTATTCAGCAACGTGGCGATTATGTTATTATTTCTGAACCTTATGAAGGCTTTCCTGCTTGTAAAGCAGGTTTAATTCCTGGCGATAAAATTTTGGAAGTTGATGGACTATCAACTAAAGGGAAAAAAACAGCTGATATAAGCGCAATCTTAAAAGGTCAGCCAGGAACAACTATTAAACTCAAAATCGAAAGAGATGGTCTGGTTATTAATAAAGAATTAGTACGAGAAGAAATTAAAATTGACAATATTCCGTATTATGGTCTATTGAAGCAAAATGTTGCTTATATAAAACTAACTGGTTTTACCGACAATGCAGGGAGTGAAGTTAAAGACGCTCTATTAAAACTTAAATCCCAAGCAAATCTAACAGGGGTTATTTTAGACCTTAGAGGAAATGGTGGTGGTTTGTTACGCGAATCAGTTAATATTGCTAATATCTTTGTTAAAAAAGGACAAGAAATTGTAAATACTAAGGGCAGACTTAAAGAAGGGACAAGCACCCATGCAACCCATGAAAATCCAGTTGATTTAGAAATCCCATTGGTTATTTTGGTTGATAGAGGTAGTGCTTCCGCATCAGAAATTGTTTCTGGTTCAATGCAAGATTTAGACCGAGCGGTAATTATTGGACAACGCACTTATGGCAAGGGTTTGGTTCAAAATGTATTTCCACTTACTTACAATACGCAAGTTAAAATTACCATTGCTAAATACTATACTCCTAGCGGCAGATGTATTCAAGCAATTGATTATGCTAACAGAAATGAAGATGGTAGCGTTGGAAAAATACCCGATTCGCTAATTACTGCGTTTAAAACAAAAAATGGCAGAATAGTTTATGATGGAGGTGGTATTGCTCCTGATATTAGCATAGAACCTGAGAAAATGAGTGAAATAGCGATTAGTCTAATTATGAAAAATTTAATTTTCGACTATGCTACAAAATTTGTTAAAGAAAATAAATCAATTGCTTCGGCTGATAAGTTTCAGATTACCGATGATATGTATAATTCGTTTGTAGCTTATTTATCCGATAAAGATTATGACTATCAAACTAGAAGTGAACAAATAATAGAAGACTTCAAAAAAACAGCTAGCGAAGAAAAATATTTTGAAAGAGTTGAAAAAGAATTCGATCAACTTAAACAAAAGCTAGCTCATAACAAAAATGAAGATTTAATGACTTTCAAGAAGCAAATTAAATCCATATTAAAAGAAGAAATTATTTCACGTTATTATTACCAAAAGGGACGAATTATTACTAATCTATTCGAAGACCCAGAGGTTGATAAAGCAATAGAAGTTATCAATAATAAAAGCTTGTATCAATCGATATTAGATGGCACATTCAAGGCAAAATAGGGCCTAGCAATATTCCGAACTCACAGGGACTATTCGATTATGAAATATATAGCCAGTAAATAGATTATAAAGGAATTTTTACAAACAGTTTTAATAATGACGTTTTTTACCAGCCGAAAAGATTTTTTTCTTAAGCTCTATTTTATAGGAATTGCACTTATGATTGTTGCACTTCCTTTGTCGAAGTTTTTGATGAGTATTTCGCAAATGGCACTTATTATTAGCTGGATAGGTCAGGGTAATATAAAAGAAAAATTTAAACAATTTTTGCATAATAAAGCGGCTCTTATTTTTACTTCACTTTATCTATTACATCTTCTTGGGCTTCTTTATACTAGCAACTTTCCTTATGCAGTTCAGGATTTGAAAATTAAAATTCCTTTAATTGTTTTTCCTTTAATTTTTTCAACATCTCCTATTCCCTCAAAAAGACAATTTAACAACTACTTGAGTTTATTAATATTTGCCGTGTTTTCATCAACATTTTGTAGCTTGTTAGTTCTACTCGATTTCATACATCGAGATTTTAGAGATATAAGAAATATTTCAATTTTCATTTCTCACATAAGGTTGAGCTTGCTAATTTGTATGTCGATACTAATATTGTTTTATCGTATATTCAAAAATAAATACAATAAAATACAGCTTGTTCTGCAAGGATTGCTGATTTTTTGGCTGTTTTATTTTCTTATAATTATTGAATCTATTACTGGTATTGGAATTTTGTTTGCAATAGGGATTATTTTGCTTTTTTATTATAGTTTAAAGATTAAAAACTCAACCAATAAAATTGCTATTTTTTCTATTCTGCTTATATTTATTTTTATTCCATTGACTTTTCTTACTTATCAAATACAAAGTTTTTATAATGAAAAAAACAGTGCCAAAGATATTTTAAAAACAGCAACAATAAAAGGAAATAAATACTCACATATTTTAGAGAATAAACAAATAGAAAACTCTTCATATATATGGAGAAATATTGAATGGAATGAGTTGAAAACTACGTGGAATGCCAGAAGCAAATATCCGTTCGACAGCTTAGATTTTAAAGGTCAGGAGTTGAAATATACATTGATGAGATTTCTTGCATCAAAAGGGCTAAATAAAGATGAAGAAGCTATAAATTATCTTAGTAACGATGAAATCAAATCGGTTGAAAATGGAATTTGCAATTATAAATATCAAAAACCTTTTAGTATAAAGTCGAGAATACATAAAATTATTTGGGAATACGAAAACTATCGTGAAACAAATAATCCAAATGGTCATTCGGTAATGCAAAGAGCCGAATTTTGGAGAACTTCATTTAATATTATAAAACGCAATTTGCTTTTTGGCGTTGGAACAGGCGATATCAATCAAGAATTTGCAAAAGAATATATTAAAATGAATTCACCTCTTAAAGAAAAATACCAGCTAAAATCGCATAATCAATATTTAAGAATTGCTGTTTTGTTTGGCTTGTTTGGTTTACTATGGTTTTTATTAGTGCTGTTTTATCCCTTTTTTAACTTTAAGCAAATACACTTTTATTATTTTATTTTCTTTTTAATTGCAATATTATCTATGCTTAGCGAAGATACTTTGGAAACTCAGGCAGGAGTTACCTTTTATGCATTTTTTAATTCGTTTTTTTATTTTTTATTTACTAGTACAGAAGATAACTCATCAACAAAAAATATTAACTAATGTATATCAAACCCATCGTATCAGAAGTTGAAGTGTACAACAATATTGAAGAACTTAACAATGACGACAAATTATTGGTTGGGAATGCCGTAAATGCATCTGAAAATGCTTTTGCCCCTTACTCAAACTTTTTTGTTGGAGCAGCAATAATGCTTGAAAATGGCACCATTGTTAAAGGAAATAATCAAGAAAATTCTGCGTTCCCATCGGGAATGTGTGCCGAAAGAGTTGCTTTGTATAGTGCAAATGCTAATTTTAAAAATTTAAAAATAAGGTCAATTGCTATTTATGCAAAATCGAATAGTTTCACTTTAAAACAACCAGTTTTCCCTTGCGGAGCGTGCAGACAAGTAATGATTGATTATGAATTAGCCCAAAAAGAACCAATAAAAGTAATTATGTGTTCTGAAAAGAGCGAAATATATATTACTAAGGATGTTAAAACATTAATGCCATTGCATTTCGATTCGATATAAATAGTGCTTAAATCCTAATAGTAGGTAAATAATGAAAATTTATTTGTAAAAATTCATTAAGTCAATATAATTATATACTGATTCTGGCACAAAAAATCGAATATCCTTTTTTGCTTTAATCATATTACGAATCAGAGTGGAAGATATTTCTACCATTGGAGCCTCTATTCGGTGAAAAATAAAGTCAACATTTACATCATTGCAATTGGGACGAGGATAAACATATAGTTCAGTCATTTTTAAAACTTCTTTATAGTTTTTCCATTTATTGAATGTTTGCAAATTGTCGGCTCCAATAATCAAGCAAAATTTATATTGTGGAAATTTTTCTTGTAAATATACCAGCGTGTCAATTGTATAAGATGGTTGAGGCATTTTGAATTCAATATCAGAAACTTTAAGCTTTTGACTATTTTCAATTGAAATACGAACCATTTCTAATCTGTGGTTATCAGCAAGCAAGGTTTTCTTTTGTTTCAGCGGATTATGTGGGCTTACAACAAACCAGATTTCATCCAAATCAGAATGACTCACCATATAATTGGCAATAATTAAATGACCGCTATGTATTGGATTAAAAGACCCAAAAAATAATCCTATTTTCATTTTTCAGAATAAATATCCCAGATTAAAGAAGAAGCACCTAAAACAGCCGCATTTTTGTTAAGCAAACCAGAAATACGAATGTCTACCTTGTTTTTGAAAATCTCAAGCAAAGAATCTTCAAAATATTTTTTTAATGGCTTAAGTAATAAGTCGCCTGAACGGGCAAGACCTCCAAATAAATAAATTCTTTCAGGACTTGTAATTGCTACTGCATCGCCTAATTTTTCGCCTAAAACTTTTGCCGTATAGTCAAATGCTTTTAATGCTATTTCATCACCTTCTGTGGCTGCTTTATAAATTAGTTCTGAGTTTAATCTATTTTCTGGCAAATATAGTAATTTGCTTGGATAAGTCTCATTTTTAGCTATTTCTAAAAAGGTTTTTACTACACCTCTAGCCGAGGTATAAGTTTCGAGACAGCCTTTTCTATTGCAACCGCACAATCTGCCATCAGGAATAGCTATTGTGTGCCCAAATTCTCCAGCAAAGCCGGTATGACCATACAATAATTTGCCATCAATAAAAAACCCGCTACCAACACCAGTTCCTAGTGTTATTACGATAAAGTCATTACAATCTTTAGCATCACCAAAAATTTTTTCACCTATAGCTGCAGCATTCGCATCATTTGTCAATAGAACCTTTGTGTCAATATAGTTATTAAAAAGCTTAACTACATCAATAACACCTTCCCAATTAAGGTTTGGTGCGTATTCTATAGTGCCATTATAGAAATTGCCATTAGGAGCTCCAACGCCAATTCCAATTAAATTTGAATCGCCTGAAAATTGTATTTGCTTTATATAACTAGATAAGTCAGAAATCAAATCATCAGCAGACTGATAGCTTCGAGTTTTAAATATTTTTTCGTGGAATATATTTCCTTCTTTATCAACGAATCCTAGAATAGTGTTTGTGCCTCCAATATCAATACCTACTGCAAAAGTTTTCATAATCTTCTTTTTTGTTTAAAGTTGATTTAATAGTAATTAATAGAATCTTGTATTAAATTATTTTTTATAATTATCAATTGAAAAATGGTGGCACAAAAATCAATCTCTAGTGTTTAATGTTCGACAAGTTGCTAGCTTCAGAATTCCTAACATATTTTAATCCTTTCCAACCGTAGAAAGCCAAATAGGCAAAGCACATAACCCCTACTAAATAGCTATATTGAATTCCAAGTAAATTATTCGATGAAAGAACTCCTTGTAGTAAACTTATAATTCCTCCACCCATAATCATCATTATTAATAGACTGGAGCCTTCATTTGTATGTTTTCCTAAACCTGAAATTGCAATTGTGAAAATACAAGGCCAAAGTGTTGAGCAAAATAAACCAACACTAATAAATGCGTAAACACTTAACATCCCGTCGGCCAGCATGCCAGTTGCTAATGCCGCGATTCCAAATCCAGAGAAAATAAGAAGTTGTTTAGCAGGATTTCCTTTACTTGCTATTTCTGCTAAAATCATAACAATAATAACTAATCCGTAAATATAAAATTGAGTAACATCATGTTGTGCTAGTGCATTTACTCCAAGGAAAACCGTGAAGGCCAAATATGGCATAATAAATCGAAGTATATGTAACATTCCTTTTTTAATATTGAATGCACCTACAGCGCCTGTCCATCTGCCAATCATTAAACTCGCCCAAAATAACGATATGAAAGGAGCAACGTCTTCGGTTTTAGTATTTAAGTGCTGTTTCATAAATTCGGGAAGATTAGAAGCAGTTGCAACTTCAACGCCAACATAAAGAAAAATTGCTATCATTCCCAAATATAGTTGTGGATAAGAAAAAGCACTTTTTTTTGTAGATTTTTCATCTTTAGAAGAACTATTATCTTCTTCAGCATGATTTATTTGGTTTGGTAATGATGAAAATTTGAAAAATGCGGCTACAATAACAAAAGCAACTCCAAGAATTAAATAAGGGGTTTTTACCGATTCTAAATTACTTAATTTTTCGCCTGCTGCAAGTGAACCAAAAATGGCAATACTTACTAATACAGGACCAATGGTAGTTCCAACATTATTGATGCCACCTGCTAAACTTAAACGTTGCGAACCTTTTGAGGGATCACCCATAACAATCGCTAGTGGATTTGCTGCAGTTTGCTGTAGGGAAAAACCTAGTCCTACAATAAATAAGCCTGTAATCATTAATCCAAAAGAAGATGTTTGAGCAGCAGGATAAAACAGCATTGTTCCAACTGCCGAAATTAGCAATCCAAGAGCAATTCCGTTTTTATAGCCTAGCTTATTGAGGATATCGCCTCCATTTAGTTTTGAAATGGTAAAATAAATTAAAGAACCCACTGTGTAAGCCACATAGAATGCAAAAGAAATCATTTGACTTTGCCATTGTTCTAAGTTTAGATGTTCTTTAAAAACTGGGATTAAAATGTCGTTACTTGCAGCAACAAATCCCCAGAAAAAAAATACAGAAATCAAGACTAAAAACGATGATGTTTTGTGTGGCACAGTTGAATTTGTCATTATAATTTAGTTTAAATTGTTTTAATACCTTAACCGCAAGCTATTGTTTATTTTCTTGATAGACTTCGGTTCCGCTCTGTCTGCGGTCATTCTGAGCGAAGTCGAAGAGTATTTACTACTAACATATTACATATTCCAGTGGATTTTGGTAATTAGCTAATTGATAAATTATTTAATTAGAATTTCATCAGCAAAAATCCATGCATCGCTTCCGCTAGCCTTGTGCCAGCTTGGACATTTTCCCATATTTTTCCCTAATACTTTTATATATCTAATATTTGCTGAAACAGATACTTCATAATTCTCTAACACCGTTCCTTCTTGGTTTTCAGGAGTCTTTGTAAGTATCTTTTTTATCAATTTATAATAAACCCCATCAGTTGAAGTATAAAATTCGACAAACTCTGGCATGAAAATCCATGCATTATGGTCTTGAATAAAGTTTATTGAAATTTTTGATATTTTTTTAAAACGACCTAAATCTACAATTGCATCAACATCCACTCCATCAAATCCTTGCCAAGTTCCAGTTCGGTAATCGTTATTTCCTTGAACCAAATCAATAAGAGCATTGCTTCCTCCAGCAGAATACATCTCGGCATAAGCATTTTTCAAAGTCAACTTAATGTTTGGATCAATTTTATTGTATTTTGAGGTTATTACACAACTAGTATTGCCTTTTTTATCTTTAGAAATTAAATTTATACTGGATGTATTTTTAATGTAAAAAGGTTTTGAAAATTCATTCATCTTTTCAATAGTTGTTCCTCCTGTCAAAGAAAAATATATATTATTTTCTTTACTTACTGATTTAAGGTTAACTAAAAGTGAATCAACAAAAGTGCGTTTAGTTTCAGAAGAATAAGGAACAGTTACAATTGGAACGTCTTTAATCATAGATTCTTGAATATAATCAGATGTTGTTCCCCATTTTGAATCGGGTTTATCCGTAAGTTCAATTTCTAAAATTCCTCCCTCAACAATGGAAGAATGGGGGATGAATGATTTTGAATATTCCTTATTATTTAGTTTGGTTGATTTAATATATTTATTTTTATCTGAAAGTCCTTTTGTTTTGATAGTAAAGGTTTTCCCATTTTCAAGTTGAATTGTTATTTCTTCAAACTCAGGCGTTGTAATTTGATAATATGGTGAACCTGGACAAACCTGATATAATCCCAATGAGCTCATTACATACCATGCCGACATTTGACCGCAGTCTTCATTACCACACAATCCATCTTGTTTTGTAGTATATAGTTCATCTCTTATTTGTTTGATGTATTGTTGAGTTTTATTAGGTTTTCCAACGAAGTTGTATAAATAAGCCATGTGATGGCTGGGCTCGTTTCCATGTGCATATTGACCAATTAGCCCGGTAATATCAGCTTGTTCACGTCCTTTAGTTTCTGAAGAAGCCAAAAATAAAGAATCTAATCTTTTCTCAAATTGCTCATTTGAACCATGATAAGCAATTAGTGTTTGCATGTCTTGAGGAACATAGAACGAATATTGCCAAGCATTTGCTTCTGTATAATTGAAATTTACTTCATGAGCGTTGAAAGGCATATACCAAGTTCCATTCATTCTTGCACGCATAAAGCCTGTTTCTGGGTCGAATACATTTTTCCAGTTTTGAGCTCTTTTAATAAATTCATTATATAAAGAATCTTTTCCTAATTCTTTCGCCATTTGTGCAATACACCAATCATCGTAAGCGTATTCAAGGGTTTTAGAAACAGATTCAGCTTCTTGGTCGGCAGGAATAAATCCTTGCTTTTTATATTGTTCTAATCCTAAATCATTTTGCATTGCACTGTTAATCATAGCTTGCAAAGCTTTTTCTTTGTTGTAACCTCTTATCCCTTTAATATATGCATCGGCAATTACAGAAACCGAATGATATCCGATCATGCATCCTGTTTCATTGGCTGAAAGTTCCCAAACAGGTAATTTGCCTCCTTCAGAATATTGATTAATAAAAGTATTAATAAAGCCGTTAGTGGCTTTTTCATCTATTATTGTCATCAACGGGTGAAGAGCTCGGTAAGTATCCCAAAGCGAAAATACAGTATAATATTCGGATTTTGCTTTATGAACTTTTTTGTCGCGACCCAAATAGTTGCTATCCACGTCCATATATAGGTTTGGCGATGTATATGAATGATAAAGTGCAGTATAAAATTTGGTTTTCTTTTCGTCGCTTCCTTTAACTTTTATTTTAGATAATACCTTTTCCCACTCGTTTTCGGCAGATTTTCTGATTGAATCAAACTCCCAAGTAGTAATTTCTGTTTTTAAATTTTTTCTAGCGCCTTCAATTCCAGTTCCTGAGATTCCAATTCTTACTTTAACTTGTTTTTGGTCTCCTTTAAATTCAAAAAGTGCTTTTATGTTATTACCTGAAATGCTGTCAGAAATATTGGTTATTGTGTCATTAAGGGCAATAGTTGCTTTTGATATTGGCTCAGAAAATTGAGCAACAAAATATATTATTTGATCAGTAGCCCAGGCTTTAGAGCGTCTGTATCCTGATATTTCGTTTTTGCCGGTTATTCTTAGTGAAGATGCTAAAACGACATCGCGATGTTTCAAATCTAAATAGATATATTTTTCAGGTGCAGTATAGTTATATTGGTGAAAACCGCAACGTTTAGTTGTTGTCAATTCTACATTTATATTTTGATCCTCAAGGTTTACTTGATAATAGCCCGGACTTGCTTTCTCATTTTTATGAGAAAAGCTTGCTGTTGGCTGCTTATTGAATATTTTATTAATATCCGGTTTACTAAGTGGCAAAAACAGAATGTCGCCATAATCAGAACATCCCGTTCCGCTTAGGTGCGTGTGAGAGAAACCGTAAACTAAACTATCGGAATAGTGGTAACCAGAGCAGCCATCCCAGCCATCAAGCCTTGTGTCAGGACTTAGCTGAACCATGCCAAAAGGCATTGTTGAGCCAGGGAAAGTATGTCCATGCTCAGCTGTGCCGATTAAGGGATTAACATAGTTGATTAACTTATTATTTTTAACTGAACAAGAAAATGTTATAAAGGCTATTATCCCGATAATTGTTATTTTTCTCATGCCATTAATTTATTTTTTTAATATACTCGATTGTCTTACAATTATTTCTGATTCAAGAACATGATTTATAGTTTTTGTAACTGTATTTTCAATGCAATCGATTAGAGTTTGTACTGCTTTTTCGCAAATTAATTCAATTGGTTGTTTTATTGCTGAAATTGTTGGATTTGTAAAGTTAAATAGATCAATATCATCAAAAGTAATTAGGCCAATATCTTCTGGTATTCTTAATTTCAAACTATTAGCTGCTTCAAATACTGCTAAGGCTATATTGTTGTTAACTGTAAAAATAGCATCAATCGATTTTTCTTTTTGAGTTTGCTCTTTAATAAAGTTGTATACCGAATTTCTCACATCATTAAAAGGAATTTCAATTACTTGAGAATATTTTTGTAATTTTTGTTCTTTCATTACATGTAAGTACCCATTTTTTCTATCCACAATACAAGAAACGTAGCTTGGGCTAATTGTAAAATGAGCAATTGACTCAAAGCCTTGTTCAACCAAATGTTCAGTAGCTTTTCTAGCACCTAAATAATTGTCGACGATTACAGTATTCGTTTGCATGTCGGGAAATGTTCTATCGATAAGTACTAGAGGGTAGTTGTCGAATAAAATATCTCTTATTTCGTTGCTGTTTTTTAAAGTTGAAGAAAGAATTATCCCATCTACCTGACGATTTTTTAACATATCGAGCAGTTTTCTTTCTTTATCAGAATTTTCATCTGTACTACAAATAATGAGATTATAACCTAATCGTGAACTATTATCTTCAATTAATCTAGATATTTTAGCATAAAATGGATTGGATATATCCGCTACAATTAGTCCTATTGTTTTTGATTTTCCAATTCTTAGACTTCGGGCAATTTGATTAGGTTGATAATTTAGGCTTTTTGCAGCTTCCTTAACTCTTTTTTGTGTATCTTTACTTATAGCGTGCTCATCGCCTTTATTATTAAGCACCATAGAAACTAAAGTTTTTGAAACTCCCAAATAGGAAGCGATGTCGGCTAGTGAAGTCTTTTTCATATTGAACTAAATCGATTAATGTAGCAAATTTATATATATTTTTTTAAAAAACAAATTTTTTTGTGTGGTGTTACAAAATGAAGTGTAATTTTTTAATTTTTCTTGCAAAAGAAAAAAATAAAGCCTTAACTTTTGGTAAAATTAAGGCTTTTTTAAATATGTTTAGTAAAAGTTTAGTATATATTTAGTAAAAGTTTAGTTGCTTGTTAATAAATAGATAATCAAACTTTAATGCTAATTTTTATAATTATTTTTAATATTTCAAAAAACGATGTTTTCAAATAAAGTTAAAGAGTAAAATTTTATTACATAGAAGAAAAACACAATTATATATCGTTAGTAAATGACTAAATTAAAAATCGAGCATAACGAAGAAATTGGGTGAATTTATAATTCTTTCCCAAAATCAAAAACAAAAAAAGGGCTCGAGTTCGAGGTTGTGATGATTTTTAATTTAGGAGTTTACCGGAGTAAATGACTAAATTAAAAAATAGAACATAACGAAGAAATTGAGCCCTTTTTTGTTTTTTAGAATTCTGCGTTTTTAGGAGTTCTAGGAAATGCTATAACATCGCGGATATTTCCCATCCCTGTTACAAACAACATTAGTCTTTCGAAACCTAAGCCAAATCCGCTGTGAGGAACTGTTCCAAATTTACGTGTATCTAAATACCACCAAATATCTTTTTCAGGAATACTCATTTCAGCAATGCGGTTTTTCAATTTTGTTAAATCTTCCTCACGTTGCGAACCACCTACGATTTCGCCAATTCCAGGGAATAAAATATCCATGGCTCTAACCGTTTTATTGTCGTCATTTTGCTTCATATAGAAAGCTTTAATGTCTTTTGGATAATCGGTAAGAATAACAGGCTTTTTAAAATGTTTTTCAACCAAATATCTTTCGTGTTCCGATTGTAAGTCAATTCCCCATTCGTTGATTGGATATTGGAATTTGCCTTTTTTATTGTGATTAGAGTTTCTTAGAATATCAAACGCTTCAGTGTATGTAAGGCGTTGGAATTCATTGTTTAAAACAAAACTCATTTTCTCAATAAGCTCCATTGAACGTTCGTCTTCCTTTTTGTTCTTTTCTTCTTCAATTTGGCGTTTGCTTAAGAAATCAAGGTCGTCTTTGCAGTTTTCAAGTGCATATTTGATAACATATTTTAGCAATTCTTCAGCCAAATCCATATTGTCGTGAATATCGGCAAAAGCAACCTCGGGTTCAATCATCCAGAATTCAGCTAAGTGACGAGCGGTATTTGAATTCTCGGCGCGAAAAGTTGGACCGAATGTATACACTTGTGAAAGTGCCATACAAGCCAATTCTACTTCTAACTGACCCGAAACGGTAAGACTAGTTTCTTTACCAAAGAAATCTTGAGTGAAATCGATATTTCCTTCTTCATTTTTAGGTTCATGACCAGGCTCAAATGTGGATACGCGGAACATTGCGCCAGCACCCTCACAGTCGGAAGCAGTAATGATAGGAGTGTGAATATTGCAAAATCCTTTTTCTGTAAAGAAGCTGTGGATTGCAAATATCATCGAGTGACGAATGCGGTTAATTGCGCTAAATGTATTTGTTCTAAAACGCAAATGAGCTATTTCTCTAAGAAACTCTAATGAATGTTTTTTTGGTTGAAGTGGATATTCATCTGGATCGGCTTTGCCATAAATTTCTAAAGATTTTGCAATAACTTCAAAATTCTGACCCGAGCCTGTAGATTGAATTATATCGCCAACAATTGATAATGATGCGCCAGTATGAATGTTTGAAAGAATTTCAAAGTCAACATTAGTAGGGTCAACAACTATTTGTACGTTATGAATTGTTGAACCATCATTCAATGCTATAAAAGCAACGTTTTTACTTTCTCTTTTTGAGCGAACCCAACCCTTAACAGTAACAGCTTTGCCATATTCTGTAGATTTTAATAAGTCCGAAATTTTTGTTCTTTTTTGTTCCATAATAATTTATGTTGTAAATTTTATTGTTTCTTTTAATATAAACACTTTCAGGGGTTTATATAACTCGTAGGCATTCTGGCTTCTGAATTCAGACTTCAGAATTCTTTCTTCTTACTCCTTGATTCTTAATTCTTACTTCTCAATTACTCCTTCACACACTTAAAAATAACTTCATTCTCCCCAAATTTCGATAATCTCATATATTCGGTTTGTGTAGTATCAAATTCAGCATAGAATTTTTCAGGAATTACTTTAAATCCGCCTTTTTCCAAGCGTTGTTGATAATCCAAGCCATGATAACGTAAATGATCGTATTGTCCAAAATGTTTTTCTCTTTCTTTAGGGTCAGTAATTGAAGGGTCTTCATACGTTTTTTCTAATGAATAGTTTATTGGCACTTGCAAAATAGCCCAACCACCTGGTTTAAGTATCCGATAAACTTCGCTTAGCGCTTTTAACTCGTCGGGAACATGTTCTAATACGTGGTTGCAGATAAAAACATCAAAAGAATTATCTTCAAATGGCATATTCTGAATGTCTAACTTTACATCAGCCAAAGGCGAAATAAGATCGGCAGTGGTATAATTTAGGTTTTTCATTTTTCTAAATCTGCCAACAAAAGGTTGTTCTGGAGCAACGTGAAGAACTTTCAAATTCTCGGTAAAAAGATTTGTTTTTTCCTTAAAATACATCCACAATAATCGATGGCGTTCAAGTGATAAGCACTTAGGACAAAGGCGATTTACACCTGCGTTATTTCCGTAAGGTAGCATTTTATTGAATTTGCCTTCGCATATAGGACAGTAATGCTTGTCGCCACGGTAAAACCAAGCAATAATACCACTAAAAATATAGCTAAATCTAATAAGCCAATGGCGAGGAATATTGCGGACTAAAAATTTAATAAAAGTTCTCATTCTTATTTTCTAAAGGAATTGGCAAAGATAAATAATTTAAGCGTGGACTGAAAGACTTAATAAAAAAAAACACTAATCAGAGCTTATAAACAAACTTATTCACCATTTATTTGTATAAATCACAGACTTATTTCAATATAATACTTTTTTATCCGAATCAAAATCTGCAAATTTGTATTCTGAAATTTAACGTTTTTTAAATCTTTTTATGAAGAAAATATTTTCTACGATCTTGCTTTTTACCATTTTTTTTAATACAAACCTTTTTGCCGATGAAGGAATGTGGCTACCAATGCTTATCAAACGACTTAATTACGTCGATATGCAAAAAATGGGTCTCCAACTTACTCCCGACGAAATTTATAGCATAAATAACTCATCGCTTAAAGATGCAATTGTTGGATTAGCTGATAAATCAACTCCTACCGATTTTTTCTGTACAGCCGAAGTTATATCAAATGAAGGATTGCTTTTAACCAATCATCATTGCGCTTTTGATGCTTTACAAACTCAAAGCAGTGTGAGTCAAGATTATTTGAGCAATGGTTTTTGGGCGATGAAAAAGGCAGAGGAGCTTCCAATAGAAGATATGGCTGCTGTATTTCTTGTTAGAATGGAAGATGTTACCGAACGAGTGCTTAAAAATTTTACTCCTGATATGACAGAAGCTCAACGTTTATCGAAAGAACAGGAAATTATTAATGTAATTACCCGCGAAGCGAGCGAGAGCAATCATTTTACCGCAAGTGTGACTAGTTTTTTTGAAGGAAACGAGTATTATCTATTTGTTTACGACGTAAAAGAAGATGTTAGATTAGTTGGTGCTCCTCCATCATCAATAGGCCGCTTTGGTGGCGATACCGATAATTGGATGTGGCCACGTCATACGGGTGATTTTTCGTTATTAAGAGTATATAACGATGCTAAAAATAAATCAACTGGCTATTCCAAAACAAATGTTCCTTTTACACCAAAACATTCTTTGCCAATTTCAATATCAGGATATAAAGAAAACGACATTTCTATCGTTATGGGATTTCCGGGTTCAACGGAGCGTTTTCTTTCTTCTTTTGGCGTTAAATTAGCTATAGAACAAACAAATCCTTCTATCGTTAAGATTAGAAATAGAAAATTAGATGTAATGTCTATTGCAATGAATAGCAATCCTGCAACAAAAATTCAATATGCATCAAAATATGCTTCCACATCTAACTATTATAAATATTTTATTGGGTCGACAAAGCAGTTGAAACGCCAAAATGTTTTTGCCGAAAGAGAAGCATTAGAAAAGAAATTTGCAAGCTGGATAAACTTAAATGACGACAGAAAGCAAATTTATGGAAATGTTATAAGTGATATTTCAGATGCTTATTCTATTATTTCAAAGTATAACAAACTTTCTACTTACATTGAAGAAGCTGGATTTCAGGGTCCTGAAGTTTTGTTTTTTTCTTTCGGTTTATCGCCTGTGAGCTCCGATTTTCATAGTGTTCTGTCTACAACACCCGATAATAAAGAAAAGTTAAATCAAATAAGTGCAAATTTTTTAAAAGATTCAGAAAAATTCTTTAAAGATTACGACGTAAACGTAGATAAAAAACTATTTGTTGAATTAATGGGTTTATTTGTTTCCGACATACCAAAGGAACAGCTTCCAGATATTTTTAATACTATTGAAAAGAAATATAAAGGTTCTATTCAAAAATTTGCAAATGAACTTTATGCTAAATCAATTTTTGCTGATAAAGCTCGATTAACTAATTTTTTTGCAAAGCCATCGATAAAAGTTTTAGAAAAAGATTTGGGTTATCAAATAATGACTTCATTTATTGGAAAATATTTTGATATTAATTCTGAAATTAATGCGGCTCAAAACAGTTTAAATAAAGCACAGCGTCTTTTTGTTAAAGGTTTAATGCAAATGAATGCCGATAAAAATTTCTATGCAGATGCAAACTCAACTATGCGACTTACTTATGGAAAAGTTGAAGACTGCTACCCTTCAGATGCAGTTAGATACGATTACTTTACAACTATGGATGGTTTAATGGCAAAAGAAGATACTGCAAATGAAGAGTTTATTGTTCCTAGCAAGTTAAAGCAGCTGTATAAAAATAAAGACTACGGCAGATATGGCAAAGATGGGGTAATGAATGTTTGCTTTATTAGTTCTAATGATATTACAGGTGGAAATTCTGGAAGCCCTGTAATAAATGGCAAAGGAGAGTTAATAGGCATTGCATTTGATGGTAATTGGGAGGCAATGAGTGGAGATATTTCATATTCAGAAAGATATCAACGTTGTATATCAGTTGACATACGCTATGTTTTGTTTATAATAGACAAATTTGCAGGAGCTCAGAATATTATTGATGAGTTAAAAATTAACTAACAGTATTTTGCAAATTAAGGATAAGCTATAGAAAAGCCTGAGGTGATTAAAAATATGCGAGTATATGCTTGGCTTTTCGTTAATTGAAAAACGTAGAGGCTCAGTTGACAACGGAAGCATGAAATTAACAGACGAAGGCGTGCGTTTTATCACTCTTTATCATACGATTTTCAGAATGTCGTTGATATTAAAAAAAAATCAAGAAAAGCTTAAAAATATATGCTATTTCTGAATAAGCTTTACAAATATTGTTATTCTACAAGTAGAAAGAATTATTAGGTAATAAAAAAGACATCCGCGTTTGGCGAATGTCTTTTTGTTTTAATGGGATACAGTTCAATTTTATGTTTTATGTAACCCTATTTATTTTTTAAGAGAGCTAACAAATTGTTTTGCGTAATATTTTGCTGTTAACTTTTCGCCTGTAGCTTTTTCTATCATTGTATTCCATTGGTATTTCGAACCTGGCTCAAAAACTTTTGTTTTTAAGTAAGCGCCAACTTCTTTATTATTTGAATAACTCTGATTTAAGAAATCGTCGGATTTAATAATATTTGTTACAATGTAATTATGCAGTTGCGATGCTAATAGTTCGCCCAATAAATAGTTGTGGTAATAGCAAGGAGATGTTGCAATATGATTTTTAGAAGCCCAATCTGCTGAATTTCTGCCTTCTGGACGTTTTAGCATTTGATATTTCTCAACTAAATCCCACCATAGTTTGTTTAAGTCTTGATCAGGATTTTCGTACATTCCTTTTTCGAAACGATACATTACTTGCGACCAGCGACTGAATGTTAATTGTTGTAATTGAAGTGATTTAAATCCAATTTCGGCAATTTTTTGTTTTTCTTCTTCTTTTATTCCAACATTGTCTTTTAACCATTGACCATTTGTTGCCATTCTTCCAAACATCATAGCAATAGCTTCGGTAGTAAAAGTATGAGCAGCATTTCTTAATGAATAAGGCAAATTAAAGTCAAGGTATTTGTCATAAACGCCATGTCCAAATTCGTGTAACATCGTATTCATCCAGTATTCATTAGGTTTGATGTTGCAAAGTATTCTAACATCGCCTTGTCCATCAATATGAGTACAAAATGCATGTTGACTTTTACCTTCTTTTTCGTATAAATCGGATGCTTTCATAATAGCTTCAACAGGAAGTCCAATTCCATTAAAGTACTTTGCAGTAAGCGTTTCAAGGTTTTGATTTGCATAATACGTGTCGAAATTTACGCTATAGATTTTTGGAGCTTCTTGAAAGAAACGGTTTTGATAGTGCCAAGGACGTAATTCTTCTTTTTTAATGCCGTAGCGTTTAGCAAAGTAATCATCCATTTCGCCTTTTAATGTAGCAAAAGCATCCTTTGTTAATGAATCTAATTCATCAAAAATTTTATTTATTTCTTGTGGATCTTGGTCGCCAAGTTTTAAACTCATTTCATGATAATTGCTAAAACCAATAGATTTTGCAATTTCATTACGCAGTTTTGCTAATTTAATTACATCAGCAGCAACTAAGGCGCCTATTTGTTTTGAAGCTTCCCAAGCGGCTTTTAAAGAATCAGAATTGGTAGAGTTTTTCAAAATATCCTCTATCTCATTGTCTGAATATTCTTTATTCCCAATTTTTGCTCTATAGGTGTTGTATTTCTGTGAAACCTTTGATTCTTCGCGAATAATTTCTTCTAATTTCTTAGGGTCGGCCTGACTGCTTAAATAAGAATTATATAAATCATCTAATTGACGAAGCAATAAAGAATCTGTTACTTTACCCGATTCTTTAAATTCTTTAAGTTTTTTGAAGTCTTCTTTATTTGTAAAAATAGTGTTTATTTTAATGCCCAACTCTGCGGCTTTGTTAAAATCTTCTTCTTTGCCCGTGATTTCGGCGTTCCAACTTGCTAATGAAGCTTCTTTGAACAAAGGAATAACTTTTCCTTCGTACTGCGTAATGAATTCTTGTAGTTCTTTATTCATATCTTTTTCTTTCTTTTTACAACCGCTGAAAACAACGATTCCGGCAAGTAAAATGCCTGCTAAAAAATAAACTCTCTTCATTTGATATTTTTGGGTTCTTAAATTATTTAACAAAACAAAAATACTAAACAAAAACGAATTATCTATGGCTTTAACAAAACATTAAGATTTGAATAATCCCGCTTATGATAAATAATAGGTATTATTAGGATAGCGTTGCATGTGGATTTTCTTCACCAACTCATAAAGTGTGTCTTTTAAATCTTGAATATTTTCGCTGCTTTTTGCTGAAATAAATATGGCTGGCAAGTTATTTTTGGCTATCCACGTATTTTGCAAAAATTCTAAACTGTAATTTTCTTTAGTTTCAGGCGTTAAATCATCTTCATCTTTTGGCGTAAATCGGTATGCATCAATCTTATTAAATAAATAAATTGATGGTTTATTTGAAGCGTTTATTTCTTGTAGTGTTTGGGTAACTACTTCAATTTGCTCTTCAAATCCAGGATGCGAAATATCAATTACATGTACTAATACGTCGGCTTCGCGAACTTCATCAAGAGTTGATTTAAAAGATTCGACCAAACTGTGGGGCAATTTTCTAATGAAACCAACGGTATCGCACAAAAGAAAAGGCAAGCTGTTTATTACAACCTTTCTAACAGTGGTATCTAGCGTTGCAAACAATTTGTTTTCGGCAAAAACTTCCGATTTACTCAATAAATTCATCAATGTAGATTTGCCCACATTGGTATAGCCAACCAAGGCAACACGTACAAACTGCCCTCTGTTTTGTCGCTGAGTTGACATTTGGCGATCAATTAGCTCTAATTTTTCTTTTAAAAGTGCAATTTTATCACGAATAATACGTCGGTCAGTTTCAATTTCTTTTTCTCCTGGACCACGCATCCCAATTCCGCCTTTTTGACGCTCAAGATGTGTCCACATACGAGTTAGGCGAGGCAGCATATACTGCATTTGAGCCAATTCTACTTGGGCTTTTGCATGCGAAGTGCGTGCACGATTGGCGAATATATCCAGAATCAAAATGTTTCTATCCAATATTTTGCATTTCAATTCGCGTTCGATGTTTCTTAATTGCGATGGCGAAAGCTCATCATCGAAAATAGCTAAATTTATTTTGTTTTCTTCAATGAAAAGTTTTATTTCGTCCAATTTTCCCTGCCCAACAAATGTTTTTGAGTTTGGGTAAGGCAGACGTTGCATAAATCTTTTAACTGTTAATGCTCCAGCAGTATCAGCTAGAAAAGCTAATTCATCAAGATATTCTTTAGCCTCAGTTTCGTCTTGCTGTTGGGTTATTAACCCTACTAAAACAGCTTTTTCTTGTAATATTTCTGTTGAATTGCTCTTTTCCATTTTTGTTTTTTAATTAGGCTAAAGCCCAAATTGTTTTTGTTTTCTTTGGGCTTTAGCCCAAAGAAATTGACCATATCTTTTTTAAATCAAATTTTTTATTTTCCCAATGAAATAAAAAACATTCCAACAGCTAACATCAACAGCATTAATGCATTGTTGTGATTTAAAATATTTGGATAACTTATCCCAATTTTTATCAACGAAGCCAACGAAACCGTTAGTCCGCCCCAAACTGTTAAATTTGGACCTTCGGCTAAACTGCCAGCAAAAAGCAATACAGCGCCTATTATAAAAATAAACGACAACCAAAAATCAGGATTGGTAAATTGCGGCTCTTTTATTTGGGCTCCCATAAAAGCAAATGCAAATAGCAGTATGCCTAATCGCATTAACCAAATTGAAACTCCTGACAGTTTTTTTATCGGTTTCATTTATTTAAAACCGTTTAAATCCAATAATTTCTCTTACTTCTTTTATTGTTTGTGAAGCACTGGCACGAGCTTTCTCAGCGCCTTCGTGTGCTACTTTTCGCAACAATTCGCTATTCGATTTTAAATCATTTATTTTTTCGCGAAGTGGAGAAGTAAAGATAATCATATCTTCAGCCAACTGTTTTTTCAAATCGCCATATCTTACCGAGCAATTATTATATTGTTCTTCAAAAAACTTTACTGTATCTGGCGAAGAAACGACATTCATTAGAGTAAATAGATTTTGTATAGATTCTGGCTTTTCTGAATTTTGAATTGTAGGTCCTGAATCAGTTACTGCACGCATTACTTTTTTGCGAATAGATTCGGGCTCTTCGCCCAAGAATATAGCATTTGCAGCACCTTCCGATTTTCCCATCTTGCCATTCCCATCTAATCCTGGTATTTTAATTAATTCTTCACCAAAGTTGTATGCAACAGGCTCTGGGAAATAATTAACCCCATACATATTGTTGAAACGACGTGCAAATGTGCGTGTCATTTCAAGATGTTGTTCTTGGTCTTTTCCTACAGGCACTTTCGATGCTTTGTGTAAAAGAATATCAGCAGCCATAAGCGTTGGATAAGTTAATAATCCAGCATTTACGTTTTCTGTTTGTTTTCTTATTTTTTCTTTGAAAGAAGTACAGCGTTCGAGTTCGCCCAAATACGCATTCATATTTAGAAGCAAGTATAGTTCTGTAACTTCGGGCACATCGCTTTGCACAAAAATTGTAGCCACATTTGGATCGATGCCAGCAGCTAAGTATTCTACCAACACTTGTTTTACATTGCCGTGTAAATCGGCAGGTGTTGGATGGGTTGTTAATGAATGATAATCGGCTATAAAGAAGAAGCAACGTTGCTCGTGTTGCATCTTAACAAAGTTTTTAATTGCGCCAAAATAATTGCCTAAATGCAAATTTCCTGTTGACCTAATTCCGCTTACTACAGTTTCCAATTTGATATCTATTTAAATTTAATACAAATTTACATGAAATTTTCAGATTGTGGAAACAAATGTTTTTGTTTAGAGGGTGGCAAGCAAAGACGCTTAAGACAAAAGGATTTAGAATACTGTTTGTTCGGATTGAATTGATAATTTTGATTTATAGAGTGATTAGATAGAAACAATGTGCAAGTTGAAAGGAGTCAATTAATCAAGATATATGTGATGTGGTCTACTTGATTGGCTGGAGCTTTCCATAATAATAATTATTAAAATTATCATTTACTAGTTTGAAAATCCTGCTAAATTTAAATAAAGATTTCGATTTCGTACAATTTTTAATCAAGTTTGCTGGTTCATGAAAACTGTAAATTTTATATTGATTAGGAGTAATTATTTCTAGATAAAGTGATTCTCCATCAATTATTAAATCTATTGAATCATTTTCAGTATCTTTAAACCTAAGCGAGTTAATATCCATTGATATAAGAGAATCCTCAAAATTTTCCCATCCACTTTTTGGGATAATGGGGCTTTCAAATGATGAATCACCAACAATTGTAGGATGAACTCCTATAATCCCTTTCCAACTATTTCCGTCATATTTTAGAAGCAAATATCTATTCGGCTGAGAAAATGTGCCTTTTGTAGAGAATCTTATTTCTAAATAAGAATCAATGGTATCTTGAAAACATGAACTAAATTTATTATTAACATAATGAAAAGAGGTGTCAATATCGAAATATTCAAGAATTGCTGGATTGGTTTTTTCCTTTATTTCCATTCTTGAACAAGACGAAAGAAATAATATATAAGCAATTAAAAATATATATTTCATTAGGTGCTTTTTAATAAGAATTAAGATTTTTTTTTGTTTTTCAATCCAATTTAAACCTTATCGGAAGTCTTTTTTTATATTGCCGCGACTTAGGTTTAATTCTTTTATCCCAATTCCAATCGGGCATATTTGAAACTAATTTAATAACTTCGTGATCAATTTCGGGGCAAAGACCTTTATCAATATTTATATCTGATATTTTGCCAATTTCATTTATTGAAAAACTAACATACACAGTTCCCTCTATGCCCATTTTTCTTGCTGAGTCAGGATAAATAAGGTTTTTGCTTATGTACTTATAAAGTAAAGCTAAACTTGATGGCTCATCTTTTCCTCCATGAAAATAAACAAACAACTCTGTATCATCAATACCTATAAAACTTGTATCTGTATGTTCTAAATTTTCTTCATCTTTCATTTTAGGATATAAACTTGAGTCATATTCGGCTGGGTCAATCTGGGCTGGTTTCCATTTTACAGAAGGTGATTCTTGAGAGAATGAAATGATTGAATAATATCAATATTGAAATTCTTCTATATATGTTAAATTTATTAGTCATCAGAATTAATTTATTAAATTTCTTATAGCCTTTGTTGATATTTTGAAATTCAATTTCCATTTGTCTGTTTGTTTATATTTTACTCATGTCCTTTTTTTAGCATAAACGCTAACGTATTAGCTTTTTATTTGCAGTTTTCACATACAAATATAATTAGAAAGAGATGAAAATGGTAATAATTAGAAAAGTTTATTACAGAGGATAGATAAATTTGTAGACCTTCAAGGTTTTTAAAACCTTGAAGGTCTACACTTACTTAAATTCTGAAAAGGTTGTTTCACATTTTGCCGGATTTCTAACTACTATAACTAATTTCCAGCCTTCGGCAAAAAGTATTTTTGCTGTTCCTTTGCCAATTTCATCGGCGGCAGCATTAATAAATGCTGCTTTTATGAATTAATTTTTCAATTGTGCAATAGCCGTTGCCCATTCCTCAATATGGTAAACACTGGCTATTTTCCCATTTTCAACAGTGTGAATATCAATCGACATGGTTTCAAATGATTTAGTACCGTCTAAATTCATCCCCATAAAATCGCCTTTTGGTGTGCCACTAAAAGTACTTCGCACAATTACTCGGTTGCCATCTTGTAGTATTTCTTGTGGCACCCATTTTAAATTAGGAATTAATTTCCAGAAAAAACCAACCTGACCAATTAATGCTGCTTTGCTTTTGGTTTCTTTTGCATTGATTGATTGAAAATTGTCGGCTAATAAATCACCCATAACTTCAGCAATATTTCCTTTAGTGTTTACTGTTAAGCATTCTGTGTAAAATGTTTTTACAAGTTCTTTTAAATTTTCCATTGTCTTTACGTTTTAAAAATCTGAATAATAATTTATTCAGTAAAATTAGGCAGTAATAGTAATGTACAAAAGGTGAAAAATGGCTTATAAATGGTAAAAACTGGCAAGTAGCCTATTTCAAAGAGTTTCTGAAATCGGAAGGCGATATGGTAGTATGGTTTTTGAAATATTTTACAAGGTTGGTAGGTTCGTCAAAACCTGCTTTATAGGCAATTTCTTTAATTGGCGAATTGGTATTTGAAAGTAATCGCTTAATTTCCAATATTGTGCGGTCGTCAATAAATTCTTTAGCTGTTTTGTTTAGAATTGATTTTGTTATTAGGTTTAGTCGTTTTTGATTAAAACTCAGTTCGTTGCAATAATCAGTTACATTTCGAGTCAAAAAGCATTTCTCATCAACTAATTTTTTAAAACGAAAGAAATAAGAAAAATTTGCATCCATTTTTCGGGGAACTTCTTGCTGTTTAAAGCGTTCTAATTTCATTAACAAAACGTGCAACCCACTTCGAATAATTGGCGATTTATAATCATCATCATTTGTATTGTGATATTCAAAATATAAATTTTGTACGATACCTAAAATTTCATTTAGTTGGTTTTCAGCTAATTGATATTTTGGAGAATATACGGCATCGTTAAATGGTAATTGGCTATTAAATACTTGTTTTTCATCATAATATTTCACCATAAAGTCATCTGTAAAAACTATTTGATAGCCTTTTGTGTCTTTATTAATGGCATATTTATGTATTTGATTTTTCCCAATTGTGAAAATGCTTCCGTTTGAGTATTTATATTCGTTAAAATCAATAGAATGAGTTCCATTGCCTTTTTCAATAATCATGATTAAGTAAAACCCTAGACGATGTGACTCGGTAAGCAAATGATTTAGTTTTCGTTGAAACAAGCTTTGCAAGGTCATTATCTCAAAAGAATATTCTTTTTTTTTGTTTTTAAACTCTATGTCTATTATTTCGTTAGTCACTTAAAGTTTTTTTAATTATTGGCTCTTTTGTTAAAAAAATCAAAATTTTCATTAAAAAGTTAATTAACAATATCTTTTATAATTTATTTCTGATTTTTAACAGCATCAAAAATACAAATTTATTCTATCTTACAAATTATAAGAACTTTATGAACTAAAAAAAATTGATTACTTTTACATCTACAAATAAAACTCTTATGAAGAAAGCAATTTTTATCGCCCTTATTTTATTCGTTGGTATATCTGCGTTTGCGCAAAAAAAGATTAGCGAAACATATAAAAAAGAAGTCAACCAAATCCAAACTTATATAGCCGAAGAAAATTTTGTGGCAGCTTCAAGGTTACTTCTGAGAATTGATTCGTTAAATCCAAACAATGCAAATATTAATTACAATATTGGTTTATGTTATCTTAAAATTCCATCGAATAGGCATCATGCAATACCGTTTTTTCTAAAAGCTGCCACAAATACAAGCTCTAGTTATTCTGGAATTGGCAATGACAATTATGCTCCTGCCGAAACAAACTATTATCTGGCTCAAGCTTATCACTACAATAGCGAATTTGATAACGCAATAAAATACTTCACCAAATACAGAGTCGAATTTGCGGGAACTGATCGCTCTTTGCTTAATAATGTTGATAGAAATATTCAAACATGCTATGTTGCAAAAAAGCTAAAACAAAATCCATTGGATATTCAGATTGAAAATATTGGGAAAAATATCAATACTCAATACCCCGAATATTGCCCAATTATTTCAAACGACGAATCGGTTTTGATTTTCACTTCTCGACGTAAGGGAAGTACAGGCGGCTTGTTGGATGAACAAGGGAAATATTATGAGGATATATTTGTTTCTAACCGAAACTTTAAAGGCGAATGGCTAACACCGCTTAAAATTGGGGCAAACATCAATACAATAATGCACGAAGCCGCTATAAGTATATCAAACGATGGCTCGAAGCTCTTCATTTATAAGGATGATGGCGATGATGGCAACATTTATATGAGTAATTTTGAAGATTACCAGTGGACAACGCCCATTAAATTAAATCAAAATATAAATTCTAAATATTGGGAAACTCATGCTACACTTTCACCAGATGGTAATACGCTATATTTCACAAGTAATCGCCCAGGTGGATTTGGGGGAAGAGATATTTATAAATCGCAAAAAAATGAAAAAGGAGATTGGGGAATTGCTGTAAATATGGGTCCAACAATAAATACACCTTATAATGAAGATGCTCCTTTCATATTATCAGATGGAAAAACACTTTATTTTAGTTCTGAAGGACATGAAAGTATGGGCGGTTTTGATGTTTTTATAAGCAACATGACCGATGATGGCTTCTGGACGACACCAACAAATATCGGATACCCAATTAACACCACTGAAGATGACATTTTCTTTGCTCCAACTAGCGATCAAAAACATGCTTATTATTCTTCTTCGAAAGAAGAGGGGTTTGGCGACCAAGATATTTATGTAATTACTATTGTTAAAGATAAAGAAGATTTTGCAGTTATTAAAGGTACCGTGATTGATCCTACAACGTTCAAGCCGCTTGAGGCGAAAATTGAAGTTTCTGATAAAAGCAAAAATGAGGTAGTTGCAAATACCACTAGCGACAAAACAACAGGCGAATATGCTATTTCTTTGCCTACTGAAAAGGATTATTCTATGACCATAAAGTCGGATAAATATCAACCCTATACCGAAAATTTTAATGTAAAAAAATCGGATAAAAATGTTGAAATAAATAAGGATGTTCCTTTGAAACCCATAGAAAATCTTACTTCGTTAAAAGCGGAGGATTATAATGTTGGCGATAAATTTATTCTGCGAAACATATACTTCGATTCGGATAAAAATGAGCTTACCAAAGAATCTATTACAGAACTTGATGGACTGGTAAACTTCTTGAAAGCGATGCCAACAATAAAAATTGAACTATCGGGTCATACCGACAATATTGGCAGCGCAGAACATAATAAAGAATTATCTACTCGAAGAGCTAAAGCAGCAATGGATTATTTAATTTCAAAAGGAATTGACGCAACGCGACTAAGTTCGCAAGGTTACGGTTACGAACAACCTATTGCAACCAATTCTAACGACGAAGGTAGAAAGAAAAACAGAAGAACAGAAGTAAAAATTATTGGGAAATAATAATGTTAGTAAACATCATCCAAGCCAATATTATTTGGGAAGATAAAAAAGCAAATCTAGCCAAATATCAAAGTATTATTGAAAGCAATTTGCACGAAAATTCATTATATGTTTTGCCAGAAATGTTTAGCACGGGCTTTTCGATGAATGTTGAAGCACTTGCAGAAAACATGACAGGGAATTCAGTTCAGTGGATGAAAGATTTTTGCAAAAAACATAAAATAAATATTTGCGGAAGCATTATAATTAAAGAAAACAATCAGTTTTTTAATAGATTTGTCTTTTGCAATAGCAATACAAAAATTACCCATTACGACAAACGGCATTTGTTCCGCATGGGCGAAGAAAACAATCACTTTTCAAGTGGAAGTATAAAGGCGATAATAAATCATCAAGGCTGGAGAATTCAACCTTTAGTTTGTTATGATTTAAGGTTTCCTGTATGGGCAAGAAATAAATTTGAAAACCAAACTCCAGAATATGATTTCCTAATTTATGTGGCTAACTGGCCAAAAGCTAGAAGAAATGCGTGGATAACACTTTTAAAAGCCAGAGCTATAGAAAATCAGTGCTATGTAATAGGTGTTAACAGAGTTGGAACAGATGGAAATGGATTAGAATATTCGGGCGACAGCATGGTTATTTGTCCGCTGGGCGATGTAATTTGTTCTGCTACCGAAAGTGTTGAGGAATTGAAATCGATAGATATTTCATTAGAGCGATTGAAGGAATTTAGAAAAACATTTCCGGTAGGATTGGATGCTGATGATTTTGAAATAGCATAAAAGGGAGATAAAAATTTAACTAAAAAAAAACAAGATAAACGTTATAAAAAAGCCTACACCAAAACCAGCATATACCTGAGCAGGAGAGTGAGCCTCCAATTTTAGTCTGGAAGAGCCCAGTAAACCAGAAAGTATTAACGAAACTAATATCAAATACAAATAATCGATACTGAGAATAACATTTAGTGCTAAGATAGCACCAACAATGCTGCCTATGCCCATAAGATGAGCACTAATTTTCCAAAAAAAGTTTATTAATAAAGTTATTACAACCACAAAAGCACTGGATAAAATTACGGTATAAAAGGTATTTGGTAGCTGGTAATTTAAAAAAAGACGATAAGTTAAATAGTAAAACAGAGCAACAATAAGAAAAGGGTAGGTGCGTTCCTCTCTTTTGCCCAAAGCAAGGCTAGAGATTACATTTGTTTTTTTTAGTAACCCTATTAATAGAGCTGGAATGATAAAGGTTAAAATAAATATAAGCGATATTAAGATAGATTTGCCATATATGCTAACGGTATAGCCGATGTAACTTTTTGAAAATAATAATATTATAAATGCAAAAGTAGGCATTAGCATTGGGTGCAAAACAAACGATAAAATATTAGCTAGTCTATTTCCCATTTTATAGTTCTTTCCTCATTCTAGCAACTGGAATGTCAAGCTGTTCGCGGTATTTCGCAACTGTTCGGCGAGCAATATTGTACCCTTTTTCATTTAATATTGAAGCCAATACATCATCAGTTATTGGTTTTCTTTTGTCTTCATTAGAAATACATTCTTGTAAAATATTTTTTACTTCAATTGTAGAAACTTCCTCGCCACTATCGGTAGAAAGCGATTCGGAAAAAAATGTTTTTAATAAAGAAGTTCCATATTCTGTTTGTACATATTTACTATTTACAACCCTTGATATTGTTGATATATCAAGGCGAACCATGTCGGCAATATCTTTCAAAATCATTGGTTTAATTTTTGTTTCTTCGCCCGTTTCAAAAAATTCGCGCTGGTATTTCATAATGGCCTCCATTGTGTCGTAAAGAGTGAATTGTCGCTGTTTTACTGCGTCAATAAACCATTTTGCCGAATCCATTTTTTGTTTCACAAAAGCAACGGCATCTTTCATTTTGCGGTCGTTTTTATCCTTTGTAGATCCATAGCTTTGAAGCATATCGGTATATGTTCTACTTAAACGAAGTTCGGGAGCATTTTTAGAGTTGAGCGATAATTCTAATTTTCCGTCCACATTATATACAAAAAAGTCGGGTACAATTGACATTTGCGAAACCTTTTTGCCGTCGAGTACTGAATTTCCTGGTTTTGGATTTAGTTTAAGTATTTCATTAATCACGCCTTTTAAATCATCTTCGCTGATACCAAGCTTTTTAGCAATTTTATCGTAATGTTTTTTTGTAAACTCGTTGAAACATTTGCTAATTGTGATTGTAGCTTGTTTTATTGTAGTTTTAGTTTGGTCTTTTCTATATAATTGAAGTAATAGGCATTCTCTTAAATTTCTTGCGCCTACACCAGCAGGATCAAAGCTTTGAATGATTGTTAGAATTTTTTCTAGTTCACTAATAGTAGTTTTAATATTATAGCTAAACATTAGATCATTAACCAAGGCAGGTAATTCGCGTTGAAGGTATCCTGCATCGTCAAGATTACCAATTATTATTTCTGCTATTGCCTTTTCTTTTTCACTTATATAATGCATTCCAAGCTGTGCAGATAGTATTTCCTGAAAACTTATACCTCCAGAATAAGGAATGTCTTTTCTATCATCGTCGGGCGAAGAATTATTTGCAGCAAGCTTATACGAAGGAATTTCGTCATCTTCAAAATAATCGGATAAATTAATTTCGGCAGAAATATTGTCTTTGTTTTCTGATTCATCTTCATAATTTAAGTCAGAATCTAAATCATCAAATTCTTCAGAATCGCTTTCATTTTCTTCGGCACCTTCTTCTAAGGCTGGATTTTCTTCAATTTCTTGTTTTATTCTTTGCTCAAGTGCAATAGTTGGTACTTGCAGCAATTTCATTAATTGAATTTGTTGTGGCGAGAGCTTTTGAAGAAGTTTCTGTTGTAAACGTTGATTTAACATATTCCGTCTTTTTTAAGCAAATTAATACATTTATTGCGAAAATACAATTGTATCATAAATATTTATTTCAACAAAATCATTAACAAAGGGCTAAAATATTAAAAATCAAGTTAACTTTGTCCTCTTTGTAAATCAAAAATATAATTATGAAAAATATCTTTTTACTCTTAACTGCTGTTGTGTTTTCTACATTTACAATAGCACAAACAACTGTAAATATTGTTAAAGACATTAATCCTCTTGGTAATAGCAGCATACAACAATATAAAACATATAATGGATTATTATATTTTTCGGCAAATGATGGAACAAATGGGTCGGAGCTTTGGGTAACAGATGGTACTGAAGCTGGAACTCAAATGATAAAAGATATATGTTCGGGATGTTACTCTGTTCCAACATGTTTAACAATATACAATAATAAACTTTATTTTACTGCTTATGATGCAACACATCAAGCTGAACTTTGGGTTACAGATGGCACCTCTGCAAATACAGTGATGGTTAAAGAAATAAACCCAACAACATCATCGTATGCTAATTATTATACAATATTAAATGGCAAATTGTATTTTTCGGCCGACGATGGTACAAATGGCATGGAATTATGGGTTACAGATGGCACTTCTGTTGGCACTCAAATGGTAAAAGACATAAATCCCTCTGGAAACAGTTATCCTTATGGATTTATTTTGTATAACAGCAAAATGTATTTTCGTGCAGATGATGGGATAAATGGATACGAACTATGGGAAACAGACGGAACTACAATAGGTACAAAAATGCTTAAAAATATTAACACAAATGGTGGTTCTTTGCCTCTAGGCTTTACATTATACAATAACAAAATGTGGTTTTGTGCAAATGATTTAACTAATGGCACCGAACTGTGGGTGTCTGACGGTACTGCCATAGGAACTCAAATGATAAAAAACATCAACCCTTCTGGCGATGCTTTAACAGATGGATTTGTTGTATATAATGGCTCTTTGTATTTTACGGCTGATGATGGCACTAACGGGTTTGAGCTTTGGAAAACGAATGGAACTACTCTTGGAACGCAGTTAGTGAAAGACATACATGCAACAGCTGGCTCTTCGCCCAGGTACTTAACCGTATTTAATAATTATCTTTATTTTTCGGCCAATGATGGGGTAAATGGAGAAGAACTATGGCGAACAGATGGCACAATAGCTGGAACAGAACTTTTTTTAGACATTAATCCAAATGACGGATCGTATTCAGGTAATTTTTTCATTTTTAAAAATAAGATGTACTTTGCAGCTGATGATGGAACAAATGGTTTTGAATTATGGCGAACTGATGGAACTGTTGCAGGTTCAGAAAAGATTGTTCCTGCTATTGCTCCTAATTCAAACCCTCTAGACAATATGTTTTTTCAAGGATTTGATACGTTAAATAATGTATTATATTTCGCCGCTAACTACAATAGCTGTGGAAATGAATTGTGGAAACTAGAAGAAAACACCAGTCAAATTATCGAAAAAACAAATACTATAAATGCTAAAATATTTCCAAATCCGGCAAATAATACAATTACAATTGATGGAATTCATGGAAATTCAGAGCTTGAAATTACGGATGTTTGCGGAATGACTGTTCTCAATGCCATAATTACAGAAAACGAAAATAATATAAGCATTGAGAATCTAAAAAGCGGGATGTATTTTGTGAAAATCAGAAAAGACGAATCTCAAACAAGCTTTAAATTAGTGAAGAACTAAGATAGTTTATCACACAAAATTCTAAACTCAACATGTGGAGATATTCTTTCGTAAAGAATGTTGTATACAGCTTCGGTAATTGGCATATCTACAGTATAGTTTTTCTTTATTTGATGAATACAGTATGAAGCATAATAACCTTCGGCAATCATATTCATTTCTAATTGTGCCGACTTTACAGAATAGCCAGAACCAATCATCATTCCAAAAGTTCTATTTCTTGAAAACTGTGAATAGGCAGTAACAAGCAGATCACCTAGGTATACAGAATTTGTTAAATCTCGGTCAATAGGGTGAACGGTATCAATAAAGCGTTTTGTTTCTTGTAAAGCATTAGATATAAGCACAGATGTAAAATTATCGCCAAATCCTAATCCTTTAGCAATACCTGTTGCTATTGCATAAATATTTTTAAGCACAGCACTGTATTCGGTGCCAAATATATCGTCTGATGTAGAAGTTTTAATGTATCGAGAATTCAGAATTTCACAAAACTCTTGCGCTATTGTATTGTTTTGAGATGATACGGTGAGGTAAGTTAATTTTTCTTGGGCAACTTCTTCGGCATGTGAAGGTCCGCAAACAACAATAAAATCTTGAAAGCTGACACTATATTCTTGATTGAAGAATTCGCCAATAATTAAATTGATTTCTGGGATAATTCCTTTTATTGCTGAAACTATCGTTTTTCCTCTAAGAGCATCTTTTGGCAAATCATCTAAAACACTTTTTAAAAATGCTGAAGGAACGCAAAAAACAATTATATCCGAAGAATTTATAACTCTTCTTAAATCGTTGCTTATATTTAAATTTGAAGGGTCGAAATCAACAGAACTAAGGTATCGAGGGTTTCTTCCATGTCTTTGAATGTTTTCAATAATATCTTCTTCTCTAATCCACCAGTTTAGCTTATGTCCATTATCAGTTAATATTTTCACAAGAGCAGTAGCCCAACTTCCTCCGCCAATCATTGCTATTTGCTTCTTTTGTGTTTCCATTAATTTGTGTTTATATTTATAGAAGTTGCAAACCTACGGAAAATTTTTAAAAAATGATTTGAAAACTTGATAAAAAATGATTTTTGAGGTTTATTTTAGAAATTTCACAATATTAATTTCTATTCATATCAAGCAATTTGAGACATGAAAAAGATAAACGAACTTATAGATTATGAGTAATTAGATTAAATTTTATTACTGTAATTGAATCATTTTTCGAGTAACACATTTGTTCCCCATCGATATTCTGATGTAGTAAACGCCTTGCAATAAGTTATTCTCTGCACTATTAATGCTGAAATTGTATGTGCCTTTTTCTTGTTTGGGGGAGTTGAAGATTGTTTTTACTAGTTTGCCTGAAATATCATACACATCAATAGATACCTTACTGGCATTGTCAAGGGTATAATTAATAGTAAAGCCATCTTTAAATGGATTTGGGAACATTGTTACTTCTTTAGAAGTGTTAAAATCTTCAATACTTGAAATAATTTGTCCTGTACCTGTTTCACTTGTATGGGCATATAAAGCCGTTTGAGCAATAAATGATTTTTCTGGAGATACATATTTTATTATCGTAAGAATTGGATAGCGGATGCCTTTTGCATACCAACGATATGTAATTTCGCTTTGATTTGAATTTTCAAAAGTGCGTGTTTGGCTAACTCTAATAGCATTTTCAATAGAGATATTATTTGGCAATAAAAGAGTCCCATAAGCATCTGCCACAATTTCGCATGTTCCAGCTGTTGAACTGTTAGCATTGCTAGAAGATTTTGCTCCTGAATAATTGCTAATGGCTCTGTCACCATATTTGAAAGGGAATTTCAATTTCAAAAGTGGTTGTTCGAAATTTGTAACAACATCACAAGCCGAAACTATCCCATATTGTTCCATTCCTTCATTATTCACTTTGAAGAAAAATTGATTGCCGAATTCTTCTAGAATTAAATTAGCATCTGGGAAAAGATTTGATTTGTCCGATGTATTAACACCAAGCATTTTGCTAACTAGGTTTTTGCCATTAGGTTTTAAACCAGTAAAATCCCAAATTACTTTTTCGCCCGAAGGGCCCTCATCGCTAAAACTTGTAAGTATGAATTCATGGGTATCACCTATTTTAAATGCATTTGCATTAGAACTGATAGTTATTTGGGCAAACGACATAATTGAAAATCCAATTATTGCAATAATAGATAAAAAATAATTTTTCATAATTTTTCTGTTTAAGACAATCAAAATAACGACAAATTTTGAACAAAAGCAAATAAAAGTAGATGCTTTTATTTTAATTATACAAATAATTTACATAATTAGTAAAATTAAAAGTTGTTTCATAGAAAAATGAAAAAAACTAAACATTTTGCCTGTTCATAAATTGTTTATAAGTTAAAATTGCTTAAATTTGTCGTTTGTTTGTTAACATTTTGTTAATAACGGTATAATATGTTTATTTACAGCGATTAACAAGTGAAAATAAGAACTGAATTTTTTTTATTATAGTCACCACAAGTATTAGAATATCAAATTATTACAAAAATATATTGCTATGACAAATTATCTGCCAACATTAAAAGTTAGTACAGGAAAAAGTTTGCCTATTTTGTTTTTATCGGGTTTTTTATTTCTCTTTGGTTTTACAAATGAGATTAATGCTCAAGTTCTTACGCTTCATAGTGCTGGTGCTACTACAATTTGTCAAGGACAGAGTACCACAATTGCTGTTTCAGTCGAAACTAGTACGGGGCCGTATACGGTTGTTATTTCAAATGGCACTTCTAATACAACTATTTCAAACTATAATAGCACTGAATCGGCAGATGATCCTATTACTGTTTCTCCAACCACAACCACTACATACTCCTTAGTTAGTGTAACCGACCCTTATAATAATTCATTAACGCCAATTGCATCACAAACTGTTACAATTACTGTTAATCCATTGCCTACTGCATTAAATGTTACTGTAAATCCTACATCACCTGTTTGTCCTGGTGTAAATTTCACTGTTTCTGCTTCTGCTACAAATGGAAGCACTTACGAAATTTGGAACCAAGCGAACACTACTAAAATTGGCGACCTTCCATACCAAACATCAATAAATACAGCCACAAATTACAATATAAAAGCGATTAGTAGCCAAAGTTGTGCAATTTCTCAAGCTTTAAATATCAATGTTGACAATGTAAAGCCAACTATCACATGTCCCAGCAATCAAAATTTAAATACAAATGCTGGAAGTTGTAATGCCACATTGCCCGATTATACTGCAAGTGCTACTGCGCACGATAATTGTACGGCTGATGGTTCTATTGTAAAAACCCAGAGTCCAGTGTCAGGAACCGTTCTAACAGGAGGACATAATTCTACCCAATTAGTTACTATTACTGCTACTGATGCAAGTGGGAATAGTGAAACTTGTTCTTTCACTGTAACAGTAAAAGACGAAGAAGTTCCAATTGTTAGCGGCTCAGCTGTTACTGGAAATAAAAATACAGATGCTAGTCAATGTTATTATACTGTTTCGGGAACTGAATTTGATCCAAGCACGGTTACTGATAATTGCGGAATTTTAAAATTAACATACAAAATAAATGGAGGAGCTGAGGTAGGAACTAATGCTTCAACATCCTTAGCTGGAATTCAATTATCAAAAGGTGCAAATAGTATTGTATGGAAAGCTTATGATATTAATGGAAAAACATCAACTTGGAGTTTTACTATTACTGTTATTGACAATCAAGATCCTGCAATTACTAATTGTCCAGTAGATAGGGATCTAAATATGAGCGTTGGATTGTGCACTGCTGCTATTCCTAATTACATTTCACTTTTAGGAATTACTGCTACTGATAATTGTGGTTCTGGAGCGGTTGTTTTATCACAAACCCCCTCAGCAGGAACAATTTTAAGTGGAGGAAATGGCTCAACACAGCTAATTACTGTAACTGCAACAGATGCAAGTGGAAAGTTTTCAACCTGCACTTTTACAATTACAGTTAAGGATGTTGAACTGCCAGAAATAACTTGTCCGTCAAATATTTCTCAAAATATTGATGCAGGAACTTGTGGCGCAGTTGTAACTTATACTGCACCTATTGGAACAGACAACTGTGCTGGTGTTTCTACTGTTCAAACTGCAGGATTAGCTTCTGGTGTTGTGTATCCTGTTGGAGTAACAACAAATACTTTTGAAACAACAGATGCTTCTAACAATAAATCAACATGTAGCTTCACGGTAACCATTATTGATAATGAGTTTCCTGTAATATCTTGCCCCGATAATATTGTTGCAATTGCAACAGCAGGAACTTGTGGGGCTATAGCAACCTATACTGCTCCAGTTGGAACAGATAATTGCTCTGGTTCTATAACAACTCAAACTGCTGGACTAGCAAGCGGCTCCGTTTTCCCTGTTGGAATTACTACTAATACATTTGAAGTAAGCGATGCATCAGGAAACAAAACATCTTGTAGCTTTACTGTAACGGTAACTGACACAGAAATACCTGTTATAGTTAATTGTCCTTCAAATATCACTCAAATTAACGATGCTAATCTGTGTGGAGCATTAGTTACTTGGACTGAGCCTACTGCTACAGATAATTGTACTTCGCCTTTGGATATAACATGGACAAAATCACATTCTTCCGGCACCGTTTTTCCTGTTGGAACTACTACTGTTACCTATACAGCCAAAGACGCATCAAACAATTCAAGTGCTCAATGTAGTTTTACTGTTACAATTACAGATAACCAAAAACCTGTAATAACTGGTTGCCCATCTGATATAACTAAATCGAGTGATGCTGGAGTTTGCACAGCAATTGTTTCATGGACAGAACCTTCTGCTACTGATAATTGTACTGCTTCAGGTAATTTAGTGTGGACAAAATCGCACACACCAGGTACATTATTTAGTGCTGGAACAACAGCTGTAACCTATACTGCCACAGATGCAGTCGGAAATATTAGCAATGTATGCAGCTTTAACGTTACTGTCGTTGATAATCAAAAGCCTATTATTAGTGGATGCCCAGCAAATATTTCAAAAAATGCTGACGCTGGTCAATGTAACGCCGTAGTTTCATGGACAGAACCAACTGCTACAGATAATTGCACTGCCTCTGGAAGCTTAACATGGACTAAATCGCACCTACCTGGTTCAACTTTCCCAGTGGGAACGACCACCGTTACATATACAGCAATTGATGCCGTTAATAATACAAGCAATCCATGTACTTTTGATGTAGTGATTACTGATAATATTGCACCAGTAGCAGTATGTAAACCAGCTACGTTATATTTAAATGCTACCGGAATTGCTACTTTAACAGTTGCAGATGTTAATGATGGTTCTTCTGATAATTGTACTGCTCAAGGAAGTTTGAATATTACACTTAGTAAAACGTCTTTCAATTGTTCAAATAAAGGCGTCAATACAGTTGTAATGACCGTTAAAGATGCAGCTGGAAAAACTAGCACATGTAATGCAACAGTTACAGTAGTTGATAATACCGCTCCAACAATTGTAGCAACTATTAATACGGTTACTTCAAATGTTAATATGACAAATGGCTTATGCTATTATACAATAAATGGATCGGAGTTTAATCCTAATGTAACAGACAACTGTACAGGTTCAACTATGTCATATACAGTTACAGGAGCTACCTCATTAAGTGGAACAGGTTCTCTTGCAGGAAAACAGCTGTTAAAAGGCGCAAATATTATTACATGGACTGCAATTGATGCTAGTGGTAATTCTGCTGCTTCAAGTTTAACCTTTACTAAAACAGTAGTTGATAATCAGGCACCTACAATATCTAGTATTGGAAATCAATCGCGTAATACAAATGCAGGTTGTGGCTATACCATAGCAGGAACTGAATTTGATGCTACATATACTGATAACTGTGGAAGTCCAATTATAACATATACAATTAATTCTAATTCACCGGTAAGTGCAACAACACTTGCTGGAGTAACCTTGCCATTAGGAATAAATAATATTGTTTGGACAATTAGCGATGGTACAAATACCAGAACTAGTTCGTTTAGAGTAACCG
Source organism: Bacteroidota bacterium (assembly GCA_037139195.1). Classification (GTDB taxonomy): domain Bacteria; phylum Bacteroidota; class Bacteroidia; order Bacteroidales; family JAHJDW01; genus JBAXGW01. The sequence goes on along the minus strand of JBAXGW010000025.1, from coordinate 12,560 downwards.
TTGTTGATGATGATTTCCCTACTATAACATCTATAAGCAGCATTTCAGTTGAAATTTCTACGGGCTGCGGAGCAGTTGTTTCTTGGGCAGAGCCTACTGCATCTGATAATTGCGCAGTAACTGTTTTTGGTCAAATAAATGGTTTTGCTAGTGGAGCAACATTTCCCGTAGGAACAACATTAATAAGATATTGGGCAAAAGATGCTGTGGGAAATACTACATATATGAGCTTTAATGTAGTTGTAACTGATATTACTCCTCCAGTTCTTACATGTCCTTCTGGAAGTTCACTCAGCACTCCTTTCGAAAGAAATGCAGCTAATAATGTTTGTTTTTATACAGTAGTAGGGACTGAATTTGACCCAACAACTAGTGATGGATGTGCTGTTATAGCAGTAAACTCATTTGATGGAACTAATACTTTACAAGGCAAACAATTGCCTGTTGGATCGCATAATATAACATGGACCGCAACAGATGGCTCTAACAATGTTTCAACTTGCACAATTTATGTTAAAGTAAACGATACTCAAAACCCTACTTATACGCAAACAACAGGAAGTTTCACTCGTTCAACTGACCCTGGTCAATGTTATTTTACAATTCCTGGAACAGACTTCGATTTACGAAATGTTTATGATAATTGTAATACTCAAACACCTACCTATGAAATCAAAAAGAATAATATAGTAGTTTTCACTGGATCTAATACTTTAGCGGGGAAACAACTTCCTAAAGATGCCACTTATCCATATTCTGTTGTTTGGACTTTATCCGATGTTAATGGTAATACAGTAAGTTCAACTCCATTTACTATTTCAGTAAGTGATGCTCAACCTCCAATTTTTGTATGTTATGGAAATGAAACAAGGGAAATACCAATAGGACAATGTAACTATACCGTTTCTGGTTCAGAGTTTGATGCAAAAAATATAACCGATAATTGTGATAATACCTTTACTATATCATACACATTGGATGGAGGAACTCCAGTAGTTGGAACAACAATGGCAGGAACTGTTTTGTCGGGAGGAACTCACTCTGTTGTTTGGACAGTTGCAGACCAGTCAGGAAATTCAACTAATTGCTCTTTTAATGTTATTATTAAGGATTTAGTTTTCCCAACTATTTCAACTATTAGCAACCAAAGTAAAGATGCTCCATCAAATTTATGTTACTATAAAACGGTAGGATCTGAATTTGACCCTACTGTATCCGATAACTGTGCAGGCGTTGTACTTATTAATAATCAAAATAACACATCAACCCTTGCAGGATTTGAATTCCCAACAGGAATTAGTGATGTTGTTTGGACTGCAACGGACGTTTCGGGAAATGTGAGTACTATGCAATTTCAAGTTGCTGTTCACGATTTAAATACGCCTACTTTTGATATTGCTGCTACTTTTAATAAAAATACTTCGGCTACAACTTGTTATTACACAGCAGTAGGGACTGAGTTCGATCCACAAAATATAGATGATAACTGTCCACAGACAAATTATAATGTAACAAATGATTTTAATCTATACAGTTCTCTAGCTTATGAAAAATTTCCAATAGGAACAACCACTGTAACTTGGACTGTTTCTGATTTTACTGGAAATGCAATTACTAAAACTACAGATATAACGGTAACTGACAATGTTTCACCAACTATTTCATGCCCAGTTAGCGATTATACAAGAATTGGTGATTTAGGAAAAACATATTATACGGTAGGTACCGATGAGTTCAAGCCCATAGCAAGCGACAATTGTTCTTTTACATACATAAATAGTTATAATAATACATCAAGTTTAAATGGAGTTCAATTGCCTTCAGGCACTAATACAATTACTTGGACAGCAACAGATGCAGCAAACAATGTGTCAACCTGTCAAGTAGTGATTCATGTTGTAACAGAACTATATCCACCCATTACTTGCGTTGGAGATCAATCTAAGAGCACTAATAGTTCGGCATGTACCTATACCGTTTCTGGAACCGAATTTAATGCTACTTCAACCTCTGGGGCAGCAACATTTACAAATGACTTCAATCATTCTAATACACTCGCAAACGCTGAATTTCCTTTTGGAACAACATTAGTAACATGGACTGCGACTCAGACGGTAAACGGAACTGTATACTCTAATAGTTGTAGTTTCTATGTTTTTGTTTCTGATAATGAAAATCCAGTAATCACTCCTCAAGCTGATGTAACAACAAATAGCAATTCGGGTTGTTATGCAACAGGAGTTGATTTAGGAATTCCAACTACAACTGATAATTGCGGTGTACATACTTATTCAAATAATGCACCAGCCTACTATTCAGTGGGAACAACAAATGTAACATGGTGGGTAGAAGACGTACACGGCAATACATCTACAGCTGATCAAAAAGTAACCGTAATTGATAATATTGCTCCTACTATTACATGTCCAGGTTCATCTTTCTGTCGTGAAGCTGTGGCAAGTTATACTGTTCAGGACAATGAATTTAGACCGGATGTTTGGGAAAACTGTTCTTTAGCTAGTTGCATAAACAATTTTAATTCAACATCTTCATTAACAGGAGCGAGTTTGCCTGTTGGAACAACTGTTATTACTTGGACAGCAACCGATGCTGCTGGAAATAGTTCAACTTGCGATGTAACTGTTGTAGTTAGTAATTCATCAAATCCACCTGCTACATGTCATGGTAATCAATCGAGAAATACAAATTTAAATGTTTGTACATATACTGTTCAATCTACGGAGTTTGACATTACATCGTCAGGAACCTTAACACACAATATTCAAACTAGCAATGCTTCGGCAGTACCTTATGCTCCAAATGCAAATTCTTTGGATGGAGCCATACTTCCTAGAGGAACTACAAATATCATTTGGACAGCCACGAGTGGAGGTTTTACAAATTCATGTTGTTCTTTTAATGTGTACGTTTATGACAATCAAGATCCAACCATTACTTGGCCAGATAATATTTCTGCTTATGCTGAATCAGGTTCATGTAATGCAACAGTTACAGTTGGAGCTCCAACCGCAACTGATAATTGTGATGCCCCTGCACAAGTTACTTATTCGAGAACGCCTAGTGGCAATATTTTTTCAAGCGGCACAACAAATGTTTATTGGACAGCTTGGGACTCACATGGCAATCAAGTTAACCATACACAGACTGTTACTGTGACGGATACAATTTTCCCAGTAATTACTTGTCCAAGTTCTACTTATTATAGAGAATATGATAATTCTGGAGTAACATATTATTCCATAGTTGGAAGTGAATTTACACCTCCAGTAAGCGACAATTGCAATGTAACATCATATACCAATAACTTAACAGGAACGGGTTATTTAAACGGTACTCATTTAGCTTATGGAAGTCATGCAATAGTTTGGACTGCTAAGGATGCAACTAACAATACCACAACCTGTACTGAAAATATATATATAGTTGATTCTTATGTACCAGTATTACGTTGTCCTAATGATGCGATAAAAACTACAGATGCAGGAGCATGCGGCTATACAATAGGTTCGGGGGTTACGCTTTACGATGCTATCGTTGTTACTGAACCAGTTGTTGGTAGAACTATAACTCATGATTTAGCAGGTGCACCATCAAATACAACTCTTGCAGGTGCTTTAATTCCGAAAGGAACAACAACAATTACTTGGACTGCTAAACAAACAATAAACGGGATTGAATACACTGATAATTGCAGCTTTGTCTTTACCGTTACCGATAATGTGGCACCCGTAATTTCTCCATTGCCACCAACAGACACGGTGATGATTGATCCAGGTACTTGCACAAAAACAATGACTTTGGCAAATCCTACAGCCACAGATAATTGTACTACTCAAGGAAATTTAGTAATAACAAACAATGCACCTGCCACATTTGTGCTAGGTACAACGAATGTACGTTGGTTCATTACCGATGAAAGCGGAAATTCAACTCAGTATATTCAAAAAGTAGTTGTAATTGATAACGAAGGACCAGTTATTGCGAACTGTCCAGCTGCAGATATTACAGCTCAAGCATCAGGAACATCTTGTCAAGCAGTTGTTTCATGGCAAGCACTAATTGCTACAGATGCATGCAGTGGAGTAAAAAGTTTTACATCAACTCATTCGTCAGGTAATTTATTTAATTTAGGAACTACAACTGTTACTTATACAGCTACTGATAACAAAAACAATGTTTCTACATGTTCATTTAATGTAGTTGTAACAGATGTTCCTCCAACAATTTCGTGTATTACAGACAAAACGCGAAATACAAATTCAGGAACTTGTGAATACAAAGCATTGGGAAACGAGTTTGATCCTATTACATTTGCTGATAATTGTGGGGTTCCAGCAGTATCTTATAGTTTTGTTGACGCAGTTACAGGGTTAACAGTAACTGGAAATAATACATTATCAGGAGTTTCGATTCCTAGAGGACATGGCGTTGGAGCTACAGGAATAATTCCTATTACTTGGACTGCAACCGATGGCAATGGAAATTCAACTTCTTGTACATTTAATTTAACAATTGAAGATCACGAAGCTCCTGTTGTTGTAGTACCAGGAAATCAAATACGAAGTACGGATTTACATCAAAATTATTATACTGTTACTGGTGGAGAGTTTGATGATGTTACAGCATCGGATAATTGCGGTATTGTTGCAAAACTTGTAAATGAATATAGTTTGTCAACATTAAACGGTCTTCAAATGCATTTGGGTGAAAATAAAGTAACATGGCATGCCGAAGATGATAAAGGAAATCTAAACGAAGCAATTTTCTATGCTTATGTTATAGATACAGAAGCACCAAGACTATTAACAGCACCAACAAGTGTAACTGTAAATACAGCTGGTTCATGTGGTGCGGCTGTTAGTTATATCCCACCAACTTTTATTGACAATGTTACTTCTACTGAGGATCTTGTAGTTACTATTTCTCCAGATTATGCTATTCCTGGTTATGTATTTCCTGTAGGAATAACTACAATTTCTTATTCTGTGGTTGATTCTGTTGGAAATTCATTTGTTTACACATTTAATGTAACTGTTGTTGATGATGAATATCCAACAATTACTTGTGCTGCAGGTTCCCCAAATAATGAATTTCATAGAAATACTGATTTAGATAAAGCATATTACACCACAGTAGGAACAGAATTTAATCCTTCTGCTACTGTTGACAATTGTAGTGGTACACTTACTTTGAGTAATAATCATAACAATGCTAGCACACTTGCAGGAGCAACCTTCCCTGTTGGAACTACAGAAGTTATTTGGACGGCTACAGATGCAAGTAATAATGCAACAACTTGTACCATTCAAGTTATTGTTGCAGATAATCAACTTCCAGAAATAGCACATTGTCCTAATGCTACTGCTGCTGAGAATTCAGAAGTTGGATATTGTTATTATTTAGTGCCAGGTTCGGAATACGACCCCTATGGTTTTTCAGATAATCAAGGGTTGGTAAAACTTACCTATTCAATAAATGGAGGCACTGAAGTAGGAACGAGTTTAAATACAACACTTGTTGGACAACAGATACCTGTTGGTACTACTACTGTTGTTTGGAGATTATATGATATAAGTGGAAATATTAGTAATACTTGCTCTACTGTATTTACTATTTCAGACGTTGAAATACCATCAATAGTAACAGTTGGAACACAAACTAGAAGCACAGATGCAGGATTAGGAGACTATACTGCAAAAGACCCTGCTGATATTCTCTGGAATCCAACTATAACTGACAACTGTGCAGTAAGTTCTATATCTTATTCTATAGATGGAGGTGCTTCTGTTGGAACAGATCTTTCGACAAGCATAATTGGTGAAAAATTTGAAGTTGGAACCCATACTGTTGTTTGGACTGCAACTGATATTCATGGAAATACAAATACTGGAAATTATCAGGTAATTATTGAAGACAATGAAAACCCAACAGTGGTTTGTAACCCAGTTTCAATTCAACTTGATGCAACTGGTAATTATACTCTTTCAGAGGCTAATATTGCTGCAATTGGATTAGGTTCCTCGGATCCAAATGGAATTGCAAGCATGACAGTTGTCCCTGACGTTTTTGATTGTGCAGATGCAGGCGATATATCTGTTATTTTAACGGTTACAGATAGTTCAGGAAATTCATCAACTTGTAATGCAACTATAACAGTTCAGGACGTTACAGCACCAACTGCAATCTGTAAAAATAAAACAGTATATTTAGATGTACTAGGAAGTGCAACCATTTTGCCTGCAGATATTAATAATAATTCTTCGGATGCATGTGGTATACAAAGCCTTTCTGCTAGCAAGACAGTATTTAACTGTGATAATGTAGGAACTAATTCGGTAATATTAACTGTTACCGACAACAACGGGAATGAGTCTACATGCACTTCAACAGTAACCGTTGTAGATGATATTTATCCAGTTGCTGTTTGTAAAAATATTACGGTTTACCTTGATGCTACTGGAAACAAAACTATATCGGGTTCTGATATTGATAATGGTTCTTATGATAACTGTTCAAGTAGTTTAATAAAAGCAGCTACACCAAATACTTTTAATTGTTCAAATATTGGATCAAATACAGTAAAATTAAGAGTAACTGACCCAGCTGGCAATTATAACGAATGTAATGCTACTGTTACAGTAGTTGATAATATTGCGCCTAATGCAATATGTCAAAATATTACAATACAACTTGATGCAACAGGCAATGCTACAATAACAGCGAATCAAATTGATAATGGCTCTTCTGATGCTTGCGGAATAAATTCTAAAACAATTGACAAATCTGCTTTTACCTGTGCTAATATCGGCTCAAATCCTGCAACAAATACGGTAACTCTAACTCTAACTGATGTTAATGGCAATATATCAAGCTGTACATCATTAGTTACAGTTGAAGATAAAGTTAATCCAACAATTATTTGTGTAGCAGATAAATCTGTTAATACAGACAATAATCTTTGCACTTATACACATAGTGGAATATTGTGGAATGCTACTGCTACCGATGCTTGTAATACAATTGCTAGCCTAACTTATGCCCTTACAGGAGTTACAACAGGCACTGGAACTAGTCTAAATGGAGTTGTTTTCAATAAAGGAATTACTACAGTAACTTGGACTGCAACAGATGGTTCGGGAAATGCTTCAACATGCTCTTATACAGTAACTGTAAACGACAATCAAGCACCTACTGCATTATGTCAAAACTTAACAGTTCAGCTCGATGCATCTGGAAATGCAAGCATAACAGCAAATCAAATTGATAATGGATCTACAGATAATTGTGGCATACAAAGTATAGAAATTTCTCAGTCTACATTTACGTGCTTAAATCGCGGACCAAATACTGTAACTTTAACAGTTACAGATCTTAGCAATAATACGGCAACATGCACTTCTACTGTTACAGTTCAGGATGTGATTTTGCCAGTAGCAGTTTGCAAAGACATAACCGTTCAATTGGCATCAAATGGTACGGCAACAATTACAGGAGCTGATGTAAATAATGGTTCTTCAGATAATTGCAGCATTGCAACAATGACGGTTAGCCCAAATACCTTTGATTGTACAAATATTGGAACTCCAGTTACTGTAACTTTAACAGTAAAAGATCCTTCAGATAACTCTGCAACATGTACTTCTACAGTAACAGTAGTTGACAATGTAGCTCCAACTGCACTATGCAAGAATAAAACAATTCAGCTTGATGCAACTGGTAATGCATCTATAGTTGTTGCAGATATTAACAATAATTCAACTGATGCTTGCGGTATATTTAGTCTTGCGGCAAGCAAAACAGCATTTACATGCGCTGACTTAGGGCAAAATACGGTTACATTAACAGTTACTGACAATAATACGAATGTTTCAAGTTGTGATGCTACTGTTACTGTTCAAGATTTAATTAAACCCACATTCACATTTTGCCCAACAAATAAAACCGTTAATACAGATTTAAATGCCTGCACATATACTCATAACGACAATTTATGGAATGCTACAGCATCGGATAATTGTGCAGTTGCTACATTAACATACACCCTTACTGGAGCAACATCTGGCACTTTATCTACAATCAATGGTGTTGCCTTTAATAAAGGCGTTACAACGGTTACTTGTCTAGCCATAGATGCGTCAAGTAATTCCGAAACATGCACATATACTGTAACAGTTTCTGATATTCAAAATCCAACTGCAATATGCAAATCGGCAACAGTTCAATTAGATTTAACTGGAAATATTGTTGTACTTCCTGCAGTTATTGATAATAGCTCAACTGACAATTGTGGAATTACTTTATACGAAGTTTCAAAAGCGGAATTAAGTGGATATTCATCATCTGTATCATATACATGTGCTGATTATGGAAATAAAACAATATATTTAAAAGTAACTGATGCAGCAGGAAATTCTTCTACTTGCTCTACAACTATTACAATATCTGATATTAATGGCCCTAGCATAGCTGACCTTTCGGAACGACTTGTAAATACTGGCTCGGGTGTTTGTACTTATACTCATTCGGGAACTGAATGGGATGTAGTCGATAATTGTGGTTCAATAACATCAATGGTGTATACCCTTTCAGGAGCAACAACAGGTACGGGAGCTGATATGGCCTCGTTAAATGGAGTCGTTTTCAATCAAGGAACAACACATGTAAGATGGGACGCTACGGATAATCATTCCAATACTACAATTACTGAATTTGATGTAACTGTTTCGGATAATCAAAAGCCTACAATTACTTGCCCTGATAACATTTCACAAACTGTTGCGACGTCTGGTGCTACAAGTGCTACGGTAGCTGTTATCAATAGTCCTACGTATTCTGATAATTGTTCTGTAACCAAATTAACATATTCATTATCTGGAGCTACAACTTCAGTTGCTCAGGCTTCGGGAATAAATACCTTAAATAGTGGAACATTCAATGTAGGAACCACAACTGTTACTTATATCGCTTATGATGCAGCAAATAATTCAGAAACTTGTTCATATACTATTACAATAAACGTAGCGGATGGTGCAATTTTAACAAGTAAGGCATCAGTTACAACTTCTGAGAATTTAACCTATGAAGATTTTACTGTAACATTAGGTTCTGCGCCAACAGGTAATGTAGTGATTAATGTTAGCAGCGATGACACTGGAGAAGGAACAGTTTCAGTTTCACAATTAAGCTTTAATGCTTCCAATTGGAATACTCCTCAAACCGTAAGAGTTACAGGAGTTAATGATGACGTGGATGATGGTGATATAAATTATAATATTAATCTTGCAATTAATAAACCAAGCACTGATGATTTGTCTGGTTTTGAAAATGCAACTGCAGCTCTTGTTACTGCAATTAATACCGATAATGATGTTGCTGGTGTAACTGTCAGCCCAACTTCAATTACAACAACTGAGGCAGGAGGAACAGCTACATTTACAATAGTTTTAAACACAGAGCCTACTGAAAACGTTTCATTTACAGTAAATAGCAGTGATTATACTGAAGGATATATTACTGGACCTACGGATAGTACAATTCTTTTTACTCCAGCTAATTGGAATACTCCAAAAACAATTACTGTAAAAGGCAAAGATGAGTTTATTGTTGACGGAAATATTACATATTCTGTTATTACTAGCAATGCAACTTCAGCGGATCCAAATTATAGCAATATGGTAGCTGCCGACGTTACTGTAAGCAATACAGATAACGATACTCCTGGTTTTACAGTTACTCCGTTATCATTAAATACAACTGAAGCAGGCGGTCAAGCAACATTTACAGTTGTTTTAACGAGTAAGCCAGCCACAGATGTTTCAGATTTTGATGTTGTTGTAACCTTAACCAGCAATGATTTAACGGAAGGAACTGTTTCTCCGGCATCGTTAACATTTACTGCAGCGAATTGGAATACCCCTCAAACAGTTACTGTTACAGGAGTAGAAGATATTGAAGTTGATGGAAATATTTCATATACAATAGTTACTGCTGTGGATCAAGTATTGACTACTGATGCTAATTATGATGTTTTAAATCCATCAGATGTAACAGTAACTAATGCTGATAATGATGCTGCTGTTTTAGCTATTGATAACGTTACTCAACTTGAAACAAATAGTGGAACAACAAATTTTGTATTTACAGTTACGCATTCAGGGGCAGAAGTAGTAGGTGGATATAGTGTATCCTATTATTCTCAAAATGTAACAGCAAAAGCCCCTAGCGATTATACTGCTTTTGGAGGCTCACTTTCTTTCACTGGTACTATTGGCGAAACAAAAACAATAACAGTTGCAGTGAATGGAGATGTTATGGTTGAAGGTAATGAAACATTTAAGGCTGTTTTAAATTCGGTGAGTGCTGGAGGTAAAAATGTAACGATTAATCCAACATATAAAATAGGAACTGGTACTGTTACGAACGATGACAATGCTATGCTTTCTATTAATGACGCAACAATTACTGAAGGCAATTCAGGAACTCAAACACTTACTTTCACTACAACATTAAGTATGGATGTGGAAGACGGTTTGTCAGTAGATTACGCAACTGCAAATGGAACCGCTACTACTGCTGATGCCGATTATGTTTCGAAAACGGGAACATTAGTATTTTCGGGTACTGCTGGCGAAACAAAGACTGTTGTAATAACGATAAATGGAGATACCAAAGTTGAAAATAACGAAACATTTGCAGTTAACTTAAGCAATATAGTACCTGTTAGTGCTCCTGCAGGAACAGTTAATTTCTCTGATAATTCAGGAACTGGAACAATAAACAATGACGATGCTGCTACTGTTAGCATTAATAGTGTTACTCATAACGAAGGAAATAGCGGAACAACCAGCTATGATTTTACAGTTACTCTTTCACAAGCCTCAGATGCTGAGGTAAAAGTTGATTACACTACTGTAAATGGAACTGCAACAGTTGCCGATGCAGATTATTCTTTAAATGCCGCAACATTAACATTTGCAGCAGGTGAAACATCTAAAACAATTACAGTTTTAGTAAATGGGGATAATATAGTTGAGCCAACAGAAAATTTCACAGTAGTTCTTAGTAACCTTGTAAACAATGGCAGAAGCATTACATTGCCAGCTGGAACTGCAACAGGCACAGGAACTATTACAAATGATGACGCAGCTGCAATTACAATAAACGATGTTTCAATTACAGAAGGAAACAGCGGAACAAGTGTTTTAACTTTTAACGTAACTCACAGTGGCGGAAGCCTTGATGTTCCTTTTACAGTTGATTACGCCACAGCTATTGGAACAGCCACAACTGCTGATGCCGACTTTGTTGCAAAAACAGGCACATTGAATTTTAGTGGGACAACAGGTGAAATTCAAACCGTTGATATTACAATAAATGGAGACAATAAAATTGAATTAAATGAAACGTTTACTGTTAACTTAAGCAATCTTCTTGCAAGTGGAAGAAATATCACTATTACTGACGCAAGTGGAATAGGAACAATTACAAATGATGATGCTGCAACAGTTAGCATTGATAATGTAACCCATAATGAAGGCAATAGCGGAACAACAAGCTATGATTTTACTGTAACGATGTCAGGTGTTTCAGATGCAACTGTTACTGTTAACTATGCTACTGCCAATGGTACTGCTCTTACAACTGATAATGATTATACTTCGAAGAGCGGAACTCTTACATTTGCCGCCGGAGAAACAATAAAAACAGTTACAGTTTTAGTAAATGGAGATAACAAAATAGAACAAGACGAAACATTTACGGTTGCTTTGAGTGCTTTGTCAGTTAATAGTAGAAATATTACTTTAGGAACTTCTACAGGAACAGGAACAATTACAAATGATGATGCAGCAACAATTAGTATTAACAGCGTAACTCATAATGAAGGAAACTCTGGAAACACTTCTTATATTTTTACTGTTACTCTTTCTAATCCTTCTGATGCTATTACTACCGTTGATTATACAACTGTTAATGGGACTGCAACTGTTGCCGACAATGACTATACAACAAATTCAGGAACCTTATCTTTTGCGGCAGGTAATTTGACAAAAACCATTACAGTTTTAGTTAAAGGAGACACAAAAGTTGAGCTTAATGAAACATTTACTGTTGAAATAAGCAATTTAGTAAATAATGGAAGAAATATTTCTCTTGGAACAACTACAGGAACAGGAACTATTACAAATGACGATGCGGCAGTAATCTCAATTACTGGTTTTTCAGTTAACGAAGCTGTTGGCACAGCCAATTATACTGTAGCTTTGAATTATGCAGTTCAAGATGCTTTTACTATTGATTTTGCAACTTCAAATAATACTGCATTATCTGGTTCTGATTATACCGCGGTTTCATCAACTCTTAACTTTGGAGGAGCGAATGCTTTAAGTCAAACAGTAAGTGTTCCGATTACTAACGATTCTTACGTTGAACCAACGGAAACGTTATATGGCACAATCAGTAATAAAGTTGATGCTGCAAATCAGAGTGTTACTATCTCAGGTGGAGGAGCCAGTGCGCAAGCCACAGGCACTATTACCGAC
>JBAXGW010000024.1:0-57274 GCA_037139195.1 Bacteroidota bacterium | reverse complement strand
TCCCCTAAAGATAGGCATTTTTTAAGATGAGCTAAGGGGATACCCAGTTAATTTTATTCCATTTCCACTAGGGCTTATAAAACAAGCATACGTATAGTTAGACGATTGTATATTTTTTAAAGCAGAGCGAATTTGTATTGAAGAAAGTTTATCAAAGTCGAGATGAACAATACCACTATAATTAACAATATACTCAAATTTACGACCGCCTTTAAAAGTTGCCGAAGGTGTGAATGCGAGCAAGTTCTTTTTTAATTCATTAACAGAATCCATATTACCTAACTCCACAAGAGAACGTATAGGTTCAATATCGCTTCTAAAACGACCATTCTTAATATCTTCCAATAATTCTAGCAAAGGTTTGTCCTCAACAACTTGCGTGAAGTTGCTGAAGACGGTACATATGGCCATATTATTCAAATTTAGAAGGTTTATAATAATTATCAAGCAGTTTTATAATATCGGTGAAGCGGTAGAATATTTTTTGCTCTATTTTAGAATGTGCAATTTTTTGAGCAGTCCTCCATCTAAAGGCTGTTGATTTGCTAATTCCGAAAAGCTGCATAAATTCTATGTTTGTATAAAGAAACATAGAAGACCTCCGAATGGAAGATTTATTTGTTTTCATATACTTATCTCCTATTGTTTACTTTAACATAATGATTTGCTAAGTGAGCTTCAATGTCAGAAGCCTTGAAATAAATTTTACCTGCTATTTGAGAATATGGTAAAACTTTATTATCGCGATAGCTCTGTAAAGTACGTTTCGAGATTTTCAGCAACATACAACATTCGGAAATATCGAGCCAAGTGTCGGACAATGGCTGAACCTTATGTTTAGATGTTAATAATTGACTTAGATTATCTATTTTAGAAACTAAGTTTTGATAGACTTCTGATTGAAGTGTGATTACTTCCATGGTTTTCTTTTTTTTATGAATTGAACAATAAAATGAATTATTGTTTTTCGTAGCTACTGAAAAACTATGGAGCAAAATTATAGCGTAAAACAAGGCAAGTAAATAGTAAAATATAACTATTGCGTCGAGTGTAGAGCGTGGAGTTAAGCGAAAACACAGCAAAATAGGGCAAAATGAGATTGCACAAATAAAAACAAATAAGTTTCAATTTGACTTTAAGTGGAGTAAATTAATATAGACGTGGAGTAAACAACTATGCTAAATGAGCAATTGCATTGTTTAGTTTATCAATTTTTGATTTGGAACTTGGTGTTTTTTGACCTCTAAATTTTGATTTATCAAACTTATTTCCATTTTCATCAACAAATAACTCGTGCGTTATTTTCCAAATATCACTGCCAAGATTTTCAATTACTTTGGTTTCAAGATGAATCTGTTTGATAACATACACTAGCGATTCTATTCCATCAAGCCATTTAATAGGACTATTTGGTTTTTTGTCTTCAAAAACAGCTCTAAAGTCTTTAATATCGGCTATTAAAAATTTATGCTTACTTAAAGTATCATGCATATCAGCAACCGCAGTGCAATTAATTGCATTTTTCAAATAGGTATATGAGTTAACAACTTTCTTAACCGGTTTTTTCGTTTTTACCTTGTTAGTATTATTTTCTTTTTGGTTATTCATTCTAATACTATTCGGCACAACAGCTTCAATATTTTTCTTTTTTTCAAAAAACGGAACAAAGGGAATTGGGTCTGTAAGAATTATTTCCCAAGCTTTGTAATATTCACCACCCTCAATACCTATTTTATAAAAAGCATCTAATGAAATATAGCCATAATAATTGTCAGTTATTTTTGAATTATGCAAATGAATAGCTGGATTGCCATCTCCCTTGTCTCCAAAAGCAGTATTAATACGTTCAAATATCTTATATGCCTTACTATTATTATCTAGCTCGAAAACCTCTGATTTAAGGATTGACTTTAAAAACTCTGTATATCCATAATAAAAACCTTTAGCATAAGAAACCAAAAATTGATTAACGTTGTCTTCTGTAATTCTAACATTATTATCATCAACAAGTCTTTCTAATTGGATGTTTCTCATAAATAAGTTATAATTATGTTCTAAACAAAAAAAATTATAATCACCTTGCAGTGATGAAACACAATAAGAAGCTCTGAATGGCGGAAAAGCATTTCCTTTTTCATCAACATCCAAACTTAATGAACGAAAACGATCAAAAATAATTTCTGGAATTGATTGTATATTGATATTTATATGCTTGATTTCAAAATCAGAAACCGCAATTTGAGCTTTGCCAACATCTATTTTTTCTGTTTTATCTTCTTTAGAAATATTATTTGAAGAAATACTCGAAAGTTTTAGTTCTTGGCTTTTTATAAAATCGATTGCTTCATCAACTGTTTGTCCATAGAAATAATTGTAAAAATCATTTTTAATTTCAGAAGCCTCAATTTCTGAATCATCAGTTATATGAAAATCACGTATTATTGGTTCTGAACGTAATATATTATTTAAATAATCTTCAGTATGGCTTTGCGTTGTTGCCTTTTCCAAGGTTGAGTTGTATTTGTCTAACCATTTTTTAATAACTAAGTCATTATCCCAAGCATCTTTTTTTAAAAGCTTAATATTTAATAACAGCTTTTCGAAATAAGAAATCTTTTGTTCTTTTTCAAGATAAACTAGGTTCTCTAGAATTTCGTTTTTCAAGTTTAATAATTTTTCTGGAGCACTGAAATTTATAAAGTCAAAAGCTGAAGATTCTAAAGGCCAGTTATGTTTTAATAATTTCAAAAATGAATCATAATGTTTATATTCAATTGTGACAGATTTACTGGAAAATGAATTTTCTATAGATGAATCATTTTTTTTGTCATTATTCATTAAATCAAAGATAGAATGAACTTTATCCTCTTGAATAATATCCATTTCGTCAAGAAATTGAAATAAAATCTTTTTACTTTCTTCAATTTCAGCTATATTAGATTTGAGAAATTCATTATTAATATCAACTTTTTTGTTTATCAATTCGTTTTCAACATTACTAGTAATTTCATTTAACACTTGGTAATATTTAACTGCCAATTCTGAATCAAACCCCTCTTGGTGCATTTGATTATAAAGATTAACAAAACAATACTGCAATTGATAATGAGCTAAAACATTAACTTTATTGTTAAGATATAGTTCGATTTGGGATAAAGATGTGAAAATATAAGAATGTATTTCTTGTACATTTTTAAATCTTAATTTTTCACTATTATCGTCATTAGTTTTTATAATTTTAAGACTATTAATAAAAGAGTTTAATTTATCAATGTAATAGTCTGAAATCAAAGTAAAGAATGAGAGATGAAGATCATGTGCATAAAAATTTTCTTTGTAAGTTTTAAACTTTAATTCATAAAATCCCAAATTGAAATATTCAGGAAATGCAGTATAATCCTTATCAATATAATGATTTCTAGTTTCAAATAACTCTTCAATTGATAAATCGTTTTCTAATAAATATTTTTCCGCATCACTTGGAGATTCAGTAGCAATATAACAAGTAGGGTCATTGATGTATATATAATCATGAATATACTCAATAATATTTGTTAGATATTCATTTCTTTCGTTAGGCTTAAATCGGGTAATTAAGTCATTTTTAAATTCACGAAAATGATTATCAAAAATTTTCTTTAAAGAATGATAAAACTCACTACATGAAACGTCTGACTTCCTTTTTGAATCAGGGCGAGCTGTTTCTAGTGTTTTAGATATAAGAGGGTGAAAAGATGAGGACATTAAAATAATCTATTTGACAAATGCTGAAAAATCTAATTAATAAAATCAAAGAAAACAAAAGTAAATAAAAATGATTAAAATGCTTTAATTTACACCAATAAAATGGCAAAATATTCTTATATTTGTATTAGCAAATTAAAACATTGTAATAAAAAATAGTGAAGGAAATTCGGTTGTTAAATCGGTTGCTTTTTTCTTTTGTAAAATATAGAATGTAGATTTAGCAGGGTAACTGGAGAAAACACAGGAGCCCAGCGGGATCACAAAAAAAGGAGAGAACTGAAAATTTCGGTTCTCTCCTTTTAGTTTTATAAGGAATCATAAAAACAATTCCCATAAATTCAAATTATGAAATCGTATCTTTTCATCGTTTTTATATTTTTATCACATTCCATATTTTCTCAATCATTTGATTTCCTTCCTGAATCAAGCTCTCAAAACATTGTAAAACATTCATATTATACACTATCATATTCCGAAAAAAATGAACAAGCAGAATGGGTCGCCTACCTTCTCACAAAAAAAAGAACAATTGGTTCTTTAAACAGAGATAATTGTAAATTTATTTCAGATCCAGATGTAAAAACAGGCTCAGCAAAAAATGAAGATTACTCAAAATCGGGCTACGACAGAGGACATCTAGCTCCCGCTGCAGATATGCGCTTCAACTTCACTGCACTAAACGAATGCTTTTTCATGTCAAACATGAGCCCTCAGTTACATTCCTTTAATGCAGGTATATGGAAGTCATTAGAAACTCAAGTTCGCAATTGGTCAATTGAAAAAGACAGTATTTATATTATAACAGCTGGTGTTCTTGAAAACCTAGAAAAAACAATCCCAAACACCAGCATTTCAATTCCTAAATATTTTTATAAAATTATACTTCACAAATCTAACAGCCAATTTGAGGCTGTTGCTTTTCTTCTACCTCACGAAAAAGCTTACAAACCTCTTAAAGATTATGTCGTTACAATTGATAGCTTAGAAAACCTCACCCACATTGATTTCTTTGCTTCCTTCCCCGATTCAGTTGAATTGCAATTTGAAAACAAAATATTGCTCACAAATTGGCACTTTACCAAAACCACAACAAATACCTCAACAACAAAACCAAGTTCAAATGCCAAATCATCGCAGTGCACTGCAACAACTAAAGAAGGAACTCGCTGCAAAATTTAACAAACAATTCAAATGGCAAATGCTATTTGCATAGTAAAAATAAAATAAACAATTTAAACCCAGAATCCGCATTAGCTGTTTTATATTGAAAAAATGCAAATTTTAAACAACTAAAAACACCTGATTTTAGTAATTTACAGAAGATTTTATGCAATAAATTTTCTAACGCTACGCATTAGAAACTTATTGAAAATCAAAAACAAGCCGAAAGCTTTATACTGCGTAGCGTGGGTTGGCTGGAAAATGTCTTGGAGGTGTGTGAAGAGGCTGTTATAGTCTGGCCTGGAAGCGATGCTTGTGCGACAAAAGACTATAGCAGGGCTTAACATTTTCCTTGATTTTTGTTTCTTTTTATCAAGAAAAAGAAAGGCAAGAAATTTCTAATGATTAATTTAGGTTAAAATAATCATTACTAGTATAATTGAATATTTTATTCTGACTCCTAATGATTTTAAATAGTGAGTTAAAAGAAGAAAATTAAGTATTACAAATTAAATACTATTTATTTTCTACCGAAATCAGCAGGAATTTCTCCCCAGTTTTTAGTGTCCCATTTAAGAATTGGGTTTTTCCAAGTATTATTTTTTTTTAGCCAAGTTTCCGCTCTTTCGATAAGGTCAAATAAAACTTCATTATCAGAAGTTGCTTCTAACTTCGTTTTAGCTTTTTTGTTCTGCACCCACGAAAGAGCAGTCATGCTATCTGTATATATAGGAAGAGTATGATATCCCTTTTGCTTGCTCCATGCCAAAGCATGAACAAGTGCTAAAAATTCGCCAATATTATTAGTTCCATTTGGATAGGGACCTTGATGAAAAATTTCTCGTTTTGTCCGCGTTTCTACACATCGATATTCCATCAAACCAGGATTTCCGCTACAAGCTGCATCGACCGAAATCGAATTTAAATTAGGTGCTCCTTTTGAAATATCCATCACAGGCTTTTTAGCAGCTGCACCCATATAAATGTAAGGAGATTCAGCATACGCTTTTTTTGCCGAAAGTTCGTCTGAAAATGATTTATACAAAGCTCCTTCAAAGCCATCAATTGTCTTTTTGCATTTCTCCCAAGAGCTATAAACTCCAGGTTCCTTTCCTTTCCAAACTACGTAGAATTTCTTTTTCATTGAATTGCAAATTTAATAAAAAAACGTGATTGAGCGATATTTCTAATTATTTCAATTTGCATCTTCATAGTATTTTAAAAACCATTATAGTTAGCCATTTCTAATATGTAAAACAAATTCTACATGCATAAGTTTAAGAATAAATCAATTTTTAAACATTTACTTTTCGACATTTTATCTTGCTAAATAATTTTGATTGAAAATAATTCTTAAATTTAACGCATCAAAAAAAAACAATATTAACTAAAAAGTATTTATACATGAAAATTAAAGTTGCGTTATTTTCGGCTCTATTCTTCGTTAGTGGATTATATTCATTTTCTCAAAATCAAATTATCCATGCTAAACCTGTAGGTGCTGCATCGTGGAAATATATAGATCTGAAAGGTCAAATACTTTTTGAAAGTGAATATCCATTAAGCTACGAATTTTCTGAAGATGGAGTTGCTGTTGAATACTTTCCAAAGAAAAACCTATATATTATCATTAATACAAAAGGACAGGTAATTCAAACACAATTAGAAAAATATGAAATTAAAGACGCATTTGGTTATGCTGCGCGCAAATTTTCGTGCGGGTTAATTCCAATAAAAACAGATAAGCATTGGGGCTACATGAATACAGAAGGAAAAGTAGCCATTGAAATGAAATACGACAATGTGCAAGATTTTGAAGATGGATATGCCACTGCAAGAATAAGCAAAACTTTTTTTGTACTAGATATTACTGGAAAAGAAACCAGTGTTGATGATAAAACCATATCTGACGTCAAGCACTTCTCTGAGCATTTAGCTCCATTTACAAGCTTGAATAGAAATAATGGCTTTATTGATATAAATGGCAAAATTGTTATTCCAGCAAATTTTAAAGATGTAGGATTTTTCAAAAATGGATTAGCTTGGGCTAGGTCTACTGAAGGACTTATTGGCTATATAAATACAAAAGGAGAATGGGTTATTAAACCTCAGTTTACTATGGCGAAAGACTTCGATAAAACAAGTGGATTGGCAAGAGTAAAAAATGGAGAAAAATGGTCGTATATAAGCACAACAGGCGAAGTAATTAATTTTGATATCGCAGATTCGTATGATGATTTTTACGAAGGTTTAGCAGTAGGCAAAAAAGGTGGACTTTGTGGATTCTATAATAACAAAGGCACTTGGGTGATTCAACCTCAATTTACAGCTGTTCGCGACTTTAAAAATGGCTTCGCTGCTGCTAAACAAGGAACACTTTGGGGTATCATAAACAAAGAAGGAAAATGGGTTATTAATCCAACTTACGCTGGAATAAAAGATGTTATCATTACAAAATAATCTTTTCGTACAATGTTTGAACCTCCAAAGCCCAAGAATGTTGACGAATATATTTCGCAGTTTCCAGTTGAAACTCAAATATATTTAGAACAAATTCGAAAAGTAATTATAAAAAATGCTCCAGATACAATTGAAGCATTGGCCTATGGAATGCCTTGCTATAAAACTCACGGAAGACCTTTAGTTTATTTTGCAGGACATGCCAATCATATTGGTTTATATGCAACGCCTTCTGCACAAATTAAATTTAAGCAGGAACTTACAAATTACAAGCAAGGCAAAGGTTCTGTTCAGTTTCAATTGAAAGACAAACTTCCTATTGATTTAATTATTGAAATCGTAAAGTTTAGAGTTATTGAGAATACGGAAAAATACAAAAAGAAGTAAATTTTATTTCAATTAAAGCCCCGAAAGGGTTTGAAACCGCTTTCGGGGCTTTTAGCTTTTAACTACCTATATCTGTAGCCTAATCCAAAACTTCTAGATTTATAACTCATTATCTCTATGAGTACTCTATAAGGCACATTCATTTCGCAATAGAAACCTGTTTCTGCTATTTTGTTTGAGTTATCTTCAAACTCAGTTTTCATCAAACATATTGGAGTTCCATCAAAATTATCGCCTACATAAACAAAAGGCATTTTTCCAAATTCGTTTTTAATTTCAGCTTTGGCAGATGTTTTAAAAAATGGATTTTGCAAACTATCGCAATATATATTATAATACCGAACTTGAGGTTTTAGATTATGAATATAAAACATCCTGTAATCTTTTTCTGAGGCAAGAACTCCATTTATATTAAAATCAACAGATTTAGTTGCTAATTCTTTCTGCAAAGTTTTTATATACTTTTTAATATCTGATTGCTTTCCAGCATCAACTTTAGTTAACCAATATTCAATTGGCGATTTGCTTTTAACAACTTGTGCATATTGAATTTCAAACTTAAACCACCAATCTAAATCTGATTTTATTTTTTTATGAGTTTCTAAACTTTTTCTTTTAGTTAACGAATCGCAAATATTGATTGTGGTTTTTGATGCCAAATGAAAACTTGGCATAAGGACGTAATCAGTTTGCATTATTGAACGACCGCTTGGGGTTTTAGCATCAATAATATTACACTTTGTCATTCCAATATACTGAAATGCCAAATAAGATTCCGTTGTATAGTTTTCTTCATTAATTTGATTGGGATCTTTATTCATAATCCCTTCGCGAATCAAAATATATTCATTCATTCTATCGCTACGCCATTGGCAAAAAGCTTGAGCTTGTTTGTAAGAAACTCCTTTTACGGGCTCATTCAACTTTAGAGGATTAAATAAATCTGGATATTTAGCAGTATCTGGCAATAAATCTTTATACGCTTGCATATAATCGTGAGAAAACACTCGATAATTCCATTGTAAAAAGCACAAATAATCTTTATTGGTAGTTTTATATTTTGAAATGATGAATGATTCGGCTCCATTTTCAACAAGCATTAGTGCGTCGTTTTTGAATGGATCCCATGTTATTTTTTTTGTTGCAATTCTTTGTGCCAAAAGATTAAGCGAGAATATTAGAATAACGAAAGAAATTAATAAAGACTTCATAATAGAATGTTTTGGTTAATTAATATTTAAAAGCTGTTTTAAACAATAATTCTTATTGATTAAAAAAGTTACACTTTATTATTATGGTTCTGTTCAAATATATTGTAGCACATTTTCTAGTTACACTGAATTTTTCTTTCGCCTTCGTCTAGTTGCCTTAGGCAAATAATTTATTTCACAGTGTTATACTGTGTTTTCACAGAGTTTCACTGTTTTCTTTTCTTACTGTGCAACACTGTGCTTTAACTCTGTGTTACACTGTGTAAATTAAGGAGCTTGCACTAGCAAGCTCTTGTTTAGTAACCCACATTATTCTGGAACAGAACCATTATTATTAAATATTTCTTTATCTTGCATGCAACAAAACATAAGCAATGAACAATCCTACTTTGAACTATAGCGGTATTAAATACTTGGCAAACAACAAAACAATTAATACCAACGACCCTATTGCTATTGAGCAAATGCTAAACATCGCAATTAACCACACTGCTTTAGCTGTTTTAATGCGCACACCAGGAAATGACGAAGAACTTATCCGCGGTTTTTTATATACCGAAGACATCTATAAAGACAAAAATACCAATCCTGAACTTGAAATTACTAAAACGGACAAACACGGGTTTACAACTGAAATCAATGTAAAGATTGACCCAATAAATATACAAAAGGGCTATTTAAATGTGCGTTCGCTCCTATCCGTTTCTTCTTGTGGAATATGCGGAAAAACCGAACTTCATCCTGCTTCAAATTCAAATTCAAACAATACTCCCAAACAAGAGATTACATTTGAGTTTATTAATAAATTATTTAATGACATGCAAAAGCAACAAACGCTTTTTAACCTAACTGGAGGCACACATGCAGCAGCAGGATTTGACAAAAGCGGCAATTTACTTTGCATTCACGAAGATATTGGTCGACACAATGCGGTGGATAAAGTTATAGGAGATTTATTGATAAACAAGAACCTTAGTAACTGCAACATATTACTATTGAGCGGCAGGGCTTCGTATGAAATTGTAACTAAATGTTTTATTGCAGGCATACAAACATTGGCAGTGGTATCAGCCCCATCGTCTTTAGCTGTAGACTATGCCAAAGAACTCGGTGTAAGACTTATTGGTTTTTGCAGGAATGATAGAATGACGGCATATTCGTAGGTTTATTTCTTTATTTAAAATCATTCAAAACTACCCTTCTCCTAATTTTCATATACATATTTTGTTTATTTTTAATTTCAGGAAATAAGTTGAACAAATAAACTTGTCACGCTGGCTTCGAGAGCCTCAACCACCGTTAGAAACTTTTAACTTTACGAACTTTACAAACTGAAATATGTCCGATAATCACAAATGCAATTGCAACACCACAGATGAAGCCCTTTACGAAAGGCTAAAAGAACTAATCATTTGTCTAAAAGATAAGCCAGGCTCTTTGATTCCAATTCTTCAATCTACACAAAATTTATTTGGCTATATTCCCCGCGAATCAATCGTTTTGATTTCGGAAATGCTTAACGAACCGCTTTCGAAAATTTATGGAGTTATCACTTTTTATTCGTTCTTTTCGCTCAACCCTCGTGGCAAATACTTAATTCGTGTTTGCATGGGAACAGCTTGCTATGTTGGCGGCGCCGAAAATGTTTTGAATACGCTAAAGCTTCAGTTAGGAATTGAAATTGGCGAAACTACTCCCGACCTATTATTTTCTTTAGAAGTGGGCAGATGTTTTGGCGCTTGCGGACTTGCCCCAATTATCCTAATCAATGAAGATGTTCACCAATGGGTAAAAACTTCGGATGTTGAGAAAATTATTAAGTCGTATAGAAAATTAGAAACCTCACCGGCTCACTTCGACTCCGCTCAGTGACCGCCAGTTTGGGAGCAATTATATTTTACACACTGATAATCTTCCCAAAAATTATCAGACACTAAACTCTGGTCACTGAGCGGAGTCGAAGTGAAAAGAACAATTTAATAAAAAAACACTTACCTCAGAATCAAAACAATGGATAAGAAAAAACAAATTCAACATATCAACAATCTTGATGATTTAATTGCGCTGCGCAAACAGCTTCGCGATAGCAAAGAATTCAATAATGAAAAAATTTATGTTTGCGCTGGTGGTGGCTGCATAGCTTCAGGCTCACTAAAGGTTAAAGAAGCTCTTACCGAAGAATTAAAAAAAGCAAAACTCGACCAACAAATAAACATTGTAGAAACAGGATGCCTTGGTCCTTGCGCTAAAGGGCCTGTGGTTGTAATTGAAAAAGACAATACGTTTTATCAAGGTGTAAAAACCACCAATGCTGCCGACATTGTTTCAAAACACATTAAAGAAGGCGTTATTATTGAAAATCTTCTTCACGAAGTAGATGGAAATAAAATAGCCAAGCAAAACGAATTACCTTTCTTTAAAAACCAAAACAAATTGGTTTTAGGATATTGCGGCAAAATTGACCCATCGAAAATTGAGGATTATATTGCTGCTGGCGGTTACGACGCAATGAGTAAAGCGCTTACCAAAATGAATAGCGACAATATCATTGAGGAAGTAAAAAAATCGGGACTTCGCGGTCGTGGTGGTGCTGGATTTTCAACTGGAATGAAGTGGAGTTTTACTCAAAAAAGTGTAGGAGAAGTAAAATACATTCTTTGCAATGCAGATGAAGGCGATCCAGGTGCATATATGGATAGAAGCATCCTTGAAGGCGACCCACATAGCGTTATCGAAGGAATGATTATTGGAGCTTTTGCCATTGGTAGTCAGCAAGGTTATGTATATGTGAGAGCAGAATATCCGTTGGCAATAGAACGACTTCAACTTGCAATTGACCAGGCTCGAAAACTTGGAATTTTAGGTAATAATATTTTAAATAGCGGATTTAATTTCGACCTTGAAATTAGAAAAGGTTCTGGAGCATTTGTTTGCGGTGAAGAAACTGCGCTAATGACTTCAATTGAAGGAAAACGCGGCGAA
This sequence comes from Bacteroidota bacterium, assembly GCA_037139195.1. Lineage (GTDB taxonomy): Bacteria > Bacteroidota > Bacteroidia > Bacteroidales > JAHJDW01 > JBAXGW01. The sequence goes on along the minus strand of JBAXGW010000024.1, from coordinate 45,326 downwards.
CCCCGTCCTCGTCCGCCCTATCCTGCTGAAAAAGGTTTATGGAACAAACCAACTGTTTTAAATAATGTAGAAACATTTTCGAATATTCCACATATCATTAATCAAGGTGGAGCTGTTTTCGCAAAAACTGGAACCGAAAAAAGTACCGGAACCAAAATTTTCGCATTAGCCGGAACCGTAAAACTATCTGGATTAGTTGAAGTTGCTGTTGGCACACCACTTAGAAAACTTATTTTTGATATTGGCGGAGGAATTTCAACGGGTAAAGAATTTAAAGCGGCTCAAATGGGCGGGCCTTCTGGTGGTTGTATTCCGGCAGAACACTTGGATGTTCCTTTAGATTATGAAGCTTTGAACAAATTGGGTGCAATAATGGGCAGTGGTGGATTAATCGTCATGGACGAAACCAGTTGTATGGTTGATGTTGCTCGTTTTTTCATGGAATTTGTTCAAGAAGAATCTTGCGGAAAATGTGTTCCTTGCAGAGAAGGCACTGCACGTATGCTTGAGATTTTAAACAAGATTTGTGATGGCAAAGGCGAAATGAGCGATTTGGATAATCTCGAAAAATTAGCAGTTACGATAAATAATTCTTCGCTTTGCGGCTTAGGACAAACAGCACCAAATCCTGTTTTGAGTACACTTCGACATTTTAGAGAAGAATATATTGAGCATATTCAAGAAAAACGATGCAGAACCGCAGTTTGCAAAGCTCTTACAACTTATGAAATAACAGATAAATGCATTGGCTGTACTGCCTGTAAAAAATCGTGCCCTGTAAAAGCAATTTCTGGTAATACTAAAGAAAAACATGCAATCGATTCGGCAATCTGTATTCGTTGTGGCTTGTGCATGAGCACTTGTAGGTATAATTCAATTATTAAATATGGTAATGTTGACTTCGTTAATGGCAACACTGTTTAAGAATAATGTATTTCGGAGCAATAGCTTGCTAATGCAAGCGCTCTATTTACACAGTGTTACACAGAGTGTTAGCACAGTGTCACACAGTAAAGTCAAATAAAACAGTGAAACTCTGTGACAAAACACGGTGTTACACTGTGTAAAAAAGTTGCCTAAGGCAACAATAGAAAGCTGAGCCAAACAATATAAGTTTCAATATTAATAAACAGAACAAAAAAATCTAAGATTTTATGCAAATCTCTATAAATAACAACCTATTTGAAGCTCACGAAGGAGAAACCGTTCTTCAGGTGGCTCGTAGAAATAATATATATATTCCTACGCTTTGCTATCACACAAAAACTGGTCAGTCAGCAAAATGCAGAGCTTGTGTGGTAAGCGTTGAAGGATTGCGTGGCTATCAAACGTCTTGCAATTTAATTGTTAGAGATGGAATGAAGGTGGTTTCCAACAGCGAAGAAATAAAAACTGCACAAAAAATGGTGGTTGATTTAATGGTAGCTGCCGGTCATCATAATTGCCTGGCTTGCGAACGCAGCGGAACTTGCGAATTACAAGACGCTTGTTATCATTTAGGTATTGAACAAACTTCGTTCAAAGACCATCAAACTGGTATAAAAGACGAAAGTGGTCAATTCATTGTAATTGATTACGATAAGTGCATAAAATGTGGTCGTTGTGTGAGCGCTTGCAATAATACGGTGGTTAATGAAGTTCTAGGTTTCGGACATAGAGGAAAAGAAACAGTGATTATGTGCGACGACGAAATTCCAATGGGAGAATCGAGTTGTGTTCAATGCGGAGAATGCGTTCAGGTTTGTCCTACAGGAGCGCTTACCGACAAAAAATCGAGAGGAAAAGAACGAGGCGCAAATATCGAAAAAGTTCATACCACTTGTCCTTACTGCGGTGTTGGTTGTCAAATCGACCTTCATGTTGATAGAGCTAAAAATGAAGTTATCCGAGTTACTGGTCGTGAAGATGGAATAAATAACGGAATGCTTTGTGTTAAAGGTCGTTATGGCTATGAATTTCATGCCAGTCCAAAGCGCTTAAAATATCCGTTAATTAAGAAAAATGGAAAACACGAACGTGCAACTTGGGACGAAGCTCTTGATTTAATTGCAAGTAAATTTAAAGCTACACTTGAAAACCATGGACCTGATGCATTTTCGGCTTTGGGTTCGGGAAGAATTACCAACGAAAACAACTATGCAATTCAGAAATTTGCACGCGTGACAATGCGAACAAATAATATAGACCATTGTGCCAGAACATGCCATGCTCCTACGGTTGCGGGCTTGGCTCATGCTTTTGGAAGCGGCGCTGCAACAAATTCTGTTGAAGAAATTTTAGAAACCGATTTGATTTTCGTCATCGGCTCGAACATGACCGAGGCGCATCCTGTAGTTTCATATTATGTGAAACAAGCTTGTAATAATGGCTCTAAAATGATTGTTTGCGACCCTCGAAAAGTGGATATTGCTCACTGGTCTGATTTATATGTACAACATAAAGTTGGAACCGATGTTCCTTTCTTAAATGGAATTATGAGCGAAATCTTGAAAAATGGCTGGCAGAATGAAGAATTCATGAAAAACTTCACTGAAAATCCTGAAGAAATCAAGAATTGGCTTAAAGATTTCACGGTTGAAGAAGCATCTGAACTAAGCGGTGTTCCTGTTGAAACCATCAAAGAAGTTGCAAAAATGCTTGCCTATGCAAAAAAAGTAAGCATTCTTTACACACTCGGAATTACTGAGCATATCTGCGGAACCGACAATGTTAAAACCTTAGCAAATCTTCAACTGATGCTTGGTCATATTGGCAAACGTGGCTGCGGTGTCAATCCTTTGCGCGGTCAAAACAATGTACAAGGTGCTTGCGATATGGGAGTTCTACCTTACGAATATCCTAATTACCAAAAAGCCGAAGACCCTGCAGTTATAGCAAAAATGGAAAAAGCTTGGGGCATTGAACTTCCTAAAAAACAAGGATTCAAACTGCCTACTATGCTTAGAAATGCAAAACTTGGTATCACGAAAACAATGATGATTGTTGGCGACAACACCGTTCATACTGAACCAAATACTGCAAAAACATTGGATGAAATAAAATCTCTTGATTTTCTTGTAGTTGTGGATATTTTCCCAAATATTACCACTGAAAATGCAGATGTAATCTTGCCTGATGTTTGTTTCAATGAAGACGAAGGAACTTACAGCAATTTAGATAGAAGAGTTCAGTTCCTAAGAAAAGCCGTTAATCCTCCAGGAGAAGCACGTCCAACTTGGTGGATAATGCAAGAATTAGGCAAACGACTTGGTTATGATTTGAATTTCCATTCAGCGAAAGCCACTTGGGACGATATGCGCGAAAGCTCCACAATAATGAAAGGAATTTCTTACGAACGAATTCAAGACAAAGCGATTCAATGGCCTTGTCCTACTATCGAACATCCAGGCACGCCAATTCTTCATTCAAATGGAAGATTCACTCGCGGAAAAGGTTTATTTTCTAACACTTCTTATCGACCACAAGCCGAACAACCCGACAAAGAATATCCATTTATTCTTTCTACTGGAAGAAGGCTTTGGCATTACCACACAGGAACTCAAACTCGTAATTCGAAAGGATTGGAAGATATCTGCTCTGAAGAATGGTTGGAAATTAGCTTGGCAGATGCAAAAGATTTAAACATCAAAACGGGTGATATTGTAAAAGCAACTAGTCGTAGAGGCGAAACAAACTTGACAGCATGGGTTACCGAACGTTCGCCTAAAGGAGTAGCTTGGTGTTCATTCCATTTCCACGAAGCGCATGCCAATATGCTTACAATAGATGCATACGACAATATAACAGAAACACCTGAATATAAAGCATGTGCTATTAAAATAGAAAAAGTTAGCGAGGGAAAAGAAATTATTTCAAGAGGATTTAGACAGGCTCGTCCCTAGTGTTCTTTGTGCTTTCCCTTGCGTTCTTTGTGGTAAAATAAACCACGAGGTTCACAAAGCAAGCACAAAGTTCACAAATTAAAACAAATTAAATCGAATCAAAATGAACACAAATAACATAACCGATTTATTCGACTTTGCTTTAAGTCAAGAAAATGAAGCTTCTGCTTTTTACACAGAACTGGCTGAAAAGGTTCAAAATTCAGGCGTTAGACAAATCTTTTTAGAACTAGCCGATGATGAAAAAGGACATGCTATGTTGATAGAAAATTACAGAAACAATCCGGCTTTGGAAGATAAATTTCATCCACCAACTTATAACTACAAAGTTTCTGAAAGTGAAGAAAAGCCGGAGATGACTTCTAATATGAGTCCTAGTGATGCAATTGCTTTAGCTATGAAACGCGAACAAGAAGCAGCCGATTTATATCTTGCTTTGACTCAATCTGCAAAAGATGAATCAGAAAAAACTATTTTGACAAACTTGGCTAATATGGAATTAAAACATAAAATTATGCTAGAAGACGCTTTTGTTAATATTGGATACCCCGAAGTTTTTTAATCTCAAATCAACCTAAATCGTTTTTAACAATATAATTTTCGAAATTAGCATCATCAAATTGAAATAAATTAGTATTTTTGGAGCAATAAGTTTACAATAAATTGAAAAATGAAAACATCCATTAATACTCTATTTGCAATTTTGTTTGCAATAATTATTTTACAATCATGCGACAACAAACACTTTATTACAGATAGCAATTATCGAACGCTAGTTGAAAAACAATTCGAAAAACAAAAAGAATTAGCAAAAAATCGCTCAATACAGCTATTTTCAGTTTTCGACCAAAAGCTAAGCCTTGAAGAAAAAGAAGCTTTGCAATTTCTTTATGCTTATATGCCTCTGAACGACCTTGCTGATAATGATGGAAATTTCTTTTTGAGAAATGTCAAAACTACTTTTGAAGCAAAAAAAACTTTTCCTTGGTGCAAAACCATTCCTGAAGATATATTTCGCCATTTTGTTTTGCCTATTAGAGTTAATAACGAAGATTTAGATTCGGCACGCATTGTTTTCTATAAAGAGCTAAAAGACCGAGTTAAAAACCTTTCGATGAAAGAAGCAGCATTAGAAGTTAATCACTGGTGCTTAGAAAAAGTTACCTATCGCCCTGCCGATCCAAGAACATCTTCGCCATTAAATACAGTAAAATCGGCTTATGGCAGATGTGGAGAAGAATCTACATTTTACGTTGCAGCACTTAGAGCTGTTGGAATTCCTGCACGACAATGTTATACACCACGCTGGGCTGCTACCGACGACAACCATGCTTGGGTTGAATTATGGATTGATGGCAAATGGTATTTTGCAGGCGCTTGTGAACCTGCTTGCGACTTAAATATGGGCTGGTTCAGCGCTCCAGTTAAAAGAGCTATGCTTGTAAACACTAATGTATTTGGTAATTATCAAGGATCAGAAGAAGTCCTTTTAAAAACTGATTATTATACCAAAATCAACGTGCTTTCAAATTACACTGAGGTTAAAACTATCTACATCAAAGCTTTAAACGATAAAAAACAAGCAATTGACAGCGCCGAAGTAAATTTTGGTTTGTATAATTATGCTGAATTCTTTCCATTATCGAAAAAATTTACTAATAAAAATGGTATTTGCAGTTTCACCACTGGAATGGGCGATTTGTTAATCTGGGCTAACAAAAACAATCAGTTTGCTTTTGAAAAATTCACAGTTTCAAAAACGGATACTTTAACTTTAATTATCAACAAAAACCCAAGTCAAATGTCGACTATCGATTATGATTTAGTTCCGCCAATTGAAAAACCTGCAACATTAACTAACAAAAAAGATCAAAAAAAACTGGATTCTAAAATCAAAGAAAACGATAAAAGATGGGCAAAAGACGATAGCATTCGAAAAATATACACTTCAACTTTCATGGATTCTATAAAGAGCTTAAAAGCACTTGAAGGACTTAATTACAACACAGATTCGCTTCGTAAAATTCTAGAAAAAACAAATGGCAATTGGCAAACCATCTTGAAATTCATAAAAACAGAATCTAAGTATAATGCGTGGAAATTGCCTCTACTCTACTCTATTCAGGATAAAGATTTGAGAGATATTAGTTTTGATGTTCTTATAGAAAGTTTAGAAAACTCTTTTTCAAACTTTGGGTCTATTGACAATTCTAATAAAGAAAATTTTATAAACTATGTTCTTTGCCCCAGAATTTATTGGGAAAGAACGACTTGCTACAAACAATTTTTTCAAAAAGAGTTTAAACCTGACTTTGTTAATGACATAAAAAAAGATATAACAAATTTAACTAATTGGATAAATAAAAACATCGCAATTAACACAACTGCAAACTATTACAATGTTGCTCTTTCGCCCAAAGGATGTTACGAATTAAAAGTGGCCGACAAACTTTCGCGCGATATTCTTTTCGTTGCAATATGCCGAAGCTTTGGAATTATTGCCCGCATAGAACCAGCAACTATGCAAGTTCAATATTTCAAAGACAAACAGTGGGTTAATATATATTTTGAAACTCTTAACAAAGAAAAAGCTAAAGGAAATGGGTTTTCAATCTTCGAAAACGACAACAAAATCAAGGATTTCAAACCGCAATACAGCATACACTTCTCTATTGGCAAATACAACAACGGAAAATATACAACTTTAGACTATGAAAACAGCGATTGCTTCAAATCATTTCCTGCTAAGATAGAATTAGAAGCCGGAAATTATATTTTAATTACAGGTTTCCGCTTGAAAGATGGCTCTGTACTTTCAAAACTCTCATTTTTTGATGTAAATGAAGGCAAATCGAATAATGTTAAAATCACTCTTCGCGAGCAATGCGAAGAAATAAAACCTATTGGGCAAATAAATACAGATAATATATTGTATTTCAATAATAAAACTAAAAAACTTTCAGAATTAGCCAACGAAAAATTGTGTGTTTTAGCTTGGATTGACACCGAAAAAGAACCCACTAAGCATTACTTAAATGAATGTCAAGATTTAAAAGTTAACTTTGAAAAATGGGGTGGAAATTTCACTCTTTTATTTCCAGATGAAGCAATTAAAAAGACTTTTAATAAAGATAAATTCAAGAATCTACCTAAAACAACAAATATAGGTGTCGACAAACAAAATACTGTATTACAACAAATTGAAAAAATCACAAAAACTTCATATAAAGGGAATTTACCTGTTGTTATTGTGATAAATAATAAGTGCGAAATCCTTTATCTTTCAAGCGGATATTCAATTGGAATTGGCGAAAGAGTTTTGAAAACAATAAACACTACTTGTAGCAAAAATAAGTCATGTACTTCATTAAAATAATAACAACATTTCAAAAAATAAAATTGTTTATATCTGGTAAAAAATCAAACAATTATTTTCAAATGAAAAATATAATAAATTGTATATTCGCTGCTTAAATTAAAAAAACAAAAAAAATATGGAGCCGACAAAAAATGTAACAAAAGCCGACCCTAAACTAAAGCTAAAAGTACAAACTGTAATTGCAATTTTTTCCTTTTTAATTTTCATCGGAAAATTAGTCGCCTACTTCCTTACAAATTCGGTAGGGATATTAACAGATGCACTAGAAAGCACGGTAAATGTTACAACTGGCGTAGTTAGCTTATATTGTATTTATATTTCAATTCAGCCCCGCGATAAAAACCATCCATTTGGTCATGGTAAAATTGAGTATTTATCAGCGTCATTGGAAGGATTTTTAATTATTTTAGCTGGACTAATAATTATTTTCGAAGCCATAAAACGACTTTTCATTCCTTCTGAAATAAGTCAATTAGATACAGGTATTTATATTGTTGCAATTGCAGGTTTATTAAATTACATTGTTGGTTGGTACAGCATATTAGTTGGCAGAAAAAATAATTCAATCGCTTTAGTTTCAGGTGGCAAACATTTACAATCCGACACCTATTCATCAATTGGACTAGTAATTGGCTTAATTTTATTATATTTTACAAAATTAGCTTGGCTCGATAGTGCTATTGCGTTAGTTTTTGGAGCAATAATTATTTATACTGGCTACGCAATATTAAAAGAAACAACCACAAATTTAATTGATGGTGCTGATTTTAAAATGATTGGCGAAATTAGCGAGTTAATTAAAAAACACAGAACCGATAATTGGATTGATATTCACAACTTTAAGCTTATTAAATATGGCAACTCATATCATATTACATGTGATTTAGTATTGCCTTGGCACATGAATATTTCTCAATCGCATACTGAAGGAGATATATTAAAAAAAGTACTAAAAGAAGAATTCTCCGACGAAATAGTGTTTGTTGTTCATACAGATGAATGCCACCATTATTTCTGCGAACATTGTAGAACTAAAAATTGTTCTGATAGAAAGAAAGAATTTGCTAATGATATTGAATTCAGTGTTGACAATATGATCAGAGAAAGAAAGGAAAATTATATCATTTAATTCCATCAAATAATTGCTATTTTTTTTGAAAGCTTAAATCACAGCACTTTATGGTAATTGAAAAATTCAATCAAAAAAGAAAAGAATTAAATCGAAAAATGTCTGAAAGCGATGAATTTTTCTTGAAATTTGGAGCTTTAGATTATTCTGTTTATTCCGAAGGTGCTATTCCAAAAAAGTATAAAGAGCTAACTGGCTTATCAATTTCTGTTTTATCAAAATGCGAGGAATGTATTCTTTTTCATCTTCAAGCCTGTATTACTGAAAAATCAAGCAAAGAAGAAATTATCGAAGCCATAAAAATTGGTGTGATTGGTGGTGGTTCCCTCACCTATCCCTACGCCCGATTTGCTTATGAAGCAATGAGCAAACTAGGTGTTATTGATTAAAAAGGATTTTCCTCTACAACTTTTTCTAAATCTTGAGCCATTGCAACAAAATCATCGGCATTCATTTCTTTAAGATAAACCAATCCATGCGTTGCTCTAATTAATGGACTATCATTTTCGTAGAAAAAGCTTTTCCCTAATAAAAGTTGAATTTGCTTTAATTGCTGAACCCAAATTTTTTGAGTTAACTCATTAAATTTACCATCTAATTCATAACTTGGAAACGAAGCATTCACCTGACTCATATAACTTTCGCTAAATGAATTAGCCAATACATCTAAGGAATTCAATGATACTGGAACAATAATATCAGCCTCAGCTGGATGAAATTTAAACCAAACATTTCTATATCCCAAAATTCTAAGTTTTGATAAATCTTCTTCCTTTTTCCATTCTTTAACAGCTCCCGCAATTGCCTGAAGCACTTTGTAATGCGTATCAGGTCCACTGCCTTCGGGATCCATTGCCAAACTAATAATTGTTGGTTTGTATTTTCTTAATTCATTTAAAATTGGCAATATATCTCTGTTTTTTTCTGGTAATTCGGTGAAAATATCTCCCTTATAAAAACCTAATCGAAGATGATGAACATTTTTCACCGGAACACCAAAATGAGCCCAAACCAATTCTTCCTCAAATTCTCTAATCATTCCCTTTAGCAGCTGAACCTCGGGAGTATTTTTTTCTCCATCATAGGTATTTTCTAAATCAGAAATTATTTTTAAAATAATGTGATTTAAATGCTCTTTATCCTCTACTTTCCAAATTTCAACAATTGCTCTTACCAAGCGATGGCATAAGCCCCTACGTTTTTGTATAGCATTTCTTTGTGCCACATTATCAAGAAAATGATATACGTCTTTGTCCCATTTTTTACTGAATCCTATTTCAAAAAAATCAGGATAATTAATCATTTCAATATTTCCTTTAAGGATGAAATCCAATGTTTCCTTCAGAGCATCAATAACAAAAGAATTAGTAACAGCAGTGAAGCCAGAAGTTAACACCGAAAAATGAATCTCATTACTTGCATCACGTACCTGACGGTTAACTAAAGTCATGATTCCAAGCATAATATCATCGTGATGCGGACCTGTATGATAAATAATTTCATTGGAGTCCTTTTTCATTCCTTTCTTGAGTTTTGCTTTAATCGACTCAATAACTTTAGATACTGTATTTTCGTTCAAATCAGGAATTTGACTACAATATGGATCAGCTAATAAATCTTCAAGAGTTACTTTATAACCATATTTATTAATTTTCTGACACAAATCTATAACAGCTCGTTCTGTTTTAGCTTGAGTCCATTTTTCTGTTTTATACCACTGATTAACAACATCTGTCAGCTTGCATGCTGCACCATTTGTTAAATAAAAGCGACTATTAATCTGTCGCTGCAAAACACTTGCAGGGAAATTCACGTCCATTTCGCTTTCTAAAGAAGCTTTTACAATATCAGCTTTAGCTTCGCCAGCAGCAAAAATAATTGAAACAGCATTTGGATTATAGGTGATTGTTTCCAATCCAATAGTAATAACTAATCGGTTTCTCGAAACTTCAATTCCACCTAAATCTCCAGCAGCAACGGCTTGTGTTTCAAAATTTGTTTTAGTTAATCGAGTGGTTGAATACAAATCAGAACCTCTGGTATTAAATGCAATATGTCCATCAGGACCTATTCCACCAAGGAAAAATCCTATTCCGCCCTTTTCTCTAATTTGATTTTCGTAATTTGTACACCAATTGTCTATTTTAAATATTGATTGTTGTTGGATTTCCTCTAATACTGTTTTTGCTTCACGATATCTCAATGACAAATCAATGATATAATCCGGAAATACTTTATTATAACTTAAATTATCATGCAATTTTATTTCTTCAGCATTGATAAACAAAGACTTACTTTCATCTATGCCAAAACCATTAATATAGAATTTTTTAACAAAATTATGAAAGCTATTATGTTGAATTGGATTAATAGGATAAAACTCATCAATTTGAACAAATTGCAAATTACCCAAATTGGGTTTAGTTATTTGACCTAAATTATTGCGAGCTCTAATATCTTTGCCCTTTTTAGTATTCCAGTTTTCGAGCAAAAACTGAGTGAATTTAATAAAATATTCAGGTGTTTTTCCAGTAGGCAAACTTAATACGCCTCTTGGATTTTCAGAAACCCATTCTAAAAAACGAAGCGAGGTTAATAATCCTAATTTAGGGAAATTATCTACAGTTATATATGGCACTTTAGTTGTTTCATTCTGAATACCAGATAATTCATAAAACACTTGCTCTACCTTTGAAGAAAATATTGTTTTCATTCTGAGATTATTATTCAACTATTTTTAATATCAAACAAGATACAAAAATAAAATAAAATAATCAACTAAATCGGTTTAATATAAAATATTTATTCTACAATTTACCACTTATAAGCTAAAACATACCAGTTACAAACTAAAATCTACCATTTGTAAACTAATGAATGTTTTATTCAACTTTTAATATTAATATTGCAGATAAAATCTTAAACATTAAAATAAAATATTATGAAGAAACTAATTTCAATGTCATTAGCAATATCAATGTTAATTATGTTTTCAATCAAAGCTAAAGCGCAATTTACATTTAGCGTATCACCAGGATTACAACTTAACAGTGCTAATTTTGGCTATAAATACAAGAAATTCATCCCATATATTAGCTTACAGGTTGTTAATGGAGGCTATAATTTAATAGAAAAAGGTGTGCGTTCAGATTACAGTACAAATTCACTAATTAATTATGAAGATAAATACAAATTAAATGGCACAATTTATATACCTACATTGGGGGTTAAATACTTTTTCAAAGAAACTAATAAATTAAAAGCCTATGGTAATATTAGTTTTACAAAATTATTTTTCTCTGGAAAATTAGAATCTACAGGTAATATTGATGCAAGTTCAGAATTTAAAGATGATCTCAAAGCAATTAGCGTTTATGGCGGTCAGCTAGGATTTGGCTCTGAATATTTTTTTGATGAGAACTTCAGTGTTGGAGGAGAATTTGGATTTAGAATATTAAACTACAAATACGAAAAAGAAACAGATGTTAGCGTTTACGATGGAAACACGGGAACCAATGTACAAACAAAAAGAAAATACGAATACACTTACAATCTGAATCCAACATACATGAAAATTTCATTGAATTTTTACTTCAACAAAAAATCATGATAAAAAACGATAAAAATGGCTGTAACAAAATATCTAATAGCATGCATAAGTTTCATTTTCTGCGTTGAAGCTTTTGGGCAAGACCCAATTTCGTCGCAAAATACTTCTAATCCTCTATATCTAAACCCTGGATATGCAGGAAGTTTGGGGTGCTCTAGATTAGGATTAAACTTCAGAGATAATTTTTCTACTCAATTTGGCTCTAATTCCAATACCAATGTTTCTTACGACCAATATGTTAAATTTCTTCATGGTGGAATTGGTCTTCAATACATGTCAAACAAAATTGGAAAAGACACGCTATCCATTTCAGCTATAAGCTTGATATATGCTCTAAATATTAATATCAACAAGAATTTACATATTAGACCCGCTTTAAATATAGCTTACTCTCAAATTGTAATGGGTAAAAACTATAACGAAGATCAATCTCTGGCAAACCAAATACCACCATCATCTCAAGGAATATTCACTTCAAAATTCGGATTTGGATTATTAGGCTTATATAAAAACTTTAGTTCTGGAATTTATATTGACAATATTACGGGTGAAACCATTGGTTTTATTAGCTATAAAAGAATTCCCTATAGATATATGGCGCATACAAATTATAAATTTTCGTTCAATGATAAATTAGACCTATTAACAGGAATGGTTTATCAAGAGCAAGGCAGAACAAAAATTTACAACCCATCAGTTATTGCAAAATATAAAGAACATTTTAAATTTGGCATTGCAACTAGAATTGAAAAATACAACCTGATTATTTAATTTGCATGCTAGGCTTTGTAAACAAATGGTTTAACTTAACATATAGTTATGATTTCTCTTTATCAAAGTTATCAAGTTCAACATCTGGATATCATGAAATAACTACAATATTTAAATTTAACTATAATAAAACTGAAAAATATAAGGTTTCTGAAACTGAGAATTTTTAATAATTTTCATGATTTCAAAAAGTCTATTTTTTTCAAATTAGACTTTTTTTTGTCAATTGTTAACAGTTTCGAATCGATCTTTTTTAAAAAACGCAGGAATTATTGAGTCTTCTAATTTACTTATTTCATAAAAACACTCCAATTTTATATTTTTTTAACATTAAAAAAAACAATCTATCAATAATAAAATGTAGGTTTGTTATTATTAAACAACTGATTATTAGATTAAAAATAATAACAAATGAAACAAAAAACATTTTTCATCGTCCTATTAATAAGCATATCATTATCCTCCTTTGGTCAATGGCAAACTTATCCATACACTCCAAACAACCTTATTAGCTTCCCTGCAGACGACGGAGAGCACACAACACTCAATACCAAAACAGAATGGTGGTATATAAACTTACATTTAATTGGCTCTGCTCCTGCTTATAAAAAATACGACGTAATGCTTTGTTATTTCGCTCGACCTACAAATATGCGAATATTCAATATTGCTACTCCCGAACCTGGCATATTTCATACTGATGTAAACAAAACTCCAATGGTTTTCAACCAACAAGTAGGCAAATGGGACTTAACTTACAAAATTCCTTTTGGGCTAAGCGATTACTCTACAACAACTTTCCCAACAGACGGCAGAACATACAGTTATACATTTCATGCCGAATCGCCAAATAATAATGACCAATTAGATGTTAATGTGGTAAGCAACAGAATTCCACTAATCGTTGGCGGCGACGGCTATATTCCAATTGGAGGAAAAGGAGATTCTTCTTATTATTATTCATATTCAAATATGAAAACAGTAGGAACTATTAAATTTGCAGGCATTACAGATACTATTTCCTCTGGGTTAGCATGGATTGATAGGCAATGGGGTCCTTTTACAGTGGGAATCAACACTTCAAATATGTACGAATGGTTCTCTTTACAAATGGATAAACCTGGAACAACGCTAGGAATTCCTCAAACACCTTCTGAATACAATATATGGCAAATATTTTCTGATTCAACAAATGTTCCATTTAATCCAGCCTACCGACTTGTTAGCGCTTTAATGCCTGATAATACCCAAGACACAACCACTAACTTTATTTTTGAGCGAACTGGTTATTGGTACGACCAAGCAAATAATAAATACTATTCTCAAGGTTGGCGTTTAATAAATCCAGCAAAAGGGACAAATATAGATATGTCGGCTACAATCAAAAACCAAGTTATTGATGTTTTGCTCTTTAAATTTTGGGAAGGTAGCACAACACTTAAAGGAACAGTTGAAAATCAACCTGTAGATGGACTAGGCTTTGCAGAATTAGTAGCTGGTCATAACTCGCTAATAAACTTACCTACAGTTCCAACTAATTTAACGGCTGTTTTAAACAACGATCACTATACTGTTAGCTGGAATGCAAGTACAAATGGAACTTATCCAGTTGGAGGATACAGAATATATCGCTCTAGAACAAATGATGGATATTGGAACTATATAGCAACAACCACCGAATTGACCTACGACGATTATAGTGCATCTAGAGACTCTGGCTACTTCTATACAGTTACCAGCTTCGACAACCAAACACATACATCTGGGAGTGCTTATGCTAATGCTATTTGGATCGACGCTTCATCTGCTTCAGCTCATCAGTTGTCTGAATTTGAAAAAACAATAAAAATTTATCCAAATCCAAGCAACAATATTGTTAGTATAGAAGTTGTAGACTACAAAAATTCAACCATTGAATTATCAAATATTCAAGGTCAAACATTAAAACTGATTAATGTAATTTCAGAAAAAACAAAATTGGATATTAGCAATTTAGCAAATGGAGTTTATATTGTTAAAATTTCAAATTCATTAAGCAGCTCAATCAATAAATTAATAAAAAACTAAAACGAAATTTAGTTTACATACTTTACAGGATAGTATCTTAATTTTCAATTCAATATAATAAAAAAGAGATTTGAATGAATCTCTTTTTTATTACACTTATTATTTTTTTCTGTTTCTCCAAAACCTTCTAATTAGAAACACAAATGTTACTATTGCAATCAAAACTGTCCAATTACCTATTAAAAGCAATATGAAATTTATTGTATTCGACCAACCACTACTTAATGAAGCTTTTAATCGTTCATAAAAACTGTCTACCTTCTTTTGATTATAAACGTATTCTTTTTCTTTTAATAATTCAACATTAAGAGTGCTATAAGCAACTTGATCATTTAAAAATTTCAATCTACCTTCCTTACTTTCAATTTCTTCTTGTAAATTCCTGATATTTTCCTCTAATGCTAATATATCTTTAATTGTTCCAGTTTTTGATAAAAGTTCATTGTATCGTTGCAAATACATCTTTTTATTTTTCAAGCGAGTTTCAATATCTACGTACTCTTCGGTTACATCTCTAGCATTTATATCTTTGCTTAATACTTCACCAGTTCCATTTTCTAAAAGCCTAAGAAATTCATCAAAATTTGCTGAAGGAATCCTAATCTTTAAATTATAAGAAGAATGACTCTCGTTATTTTCTAAAGATTCATTTTCGTAATAAGAATTTAACTTTTTCAAAATTGCATCAATACTTTTTTTGCCTTTTTCAACATCTAAAACCTTAATTGAAAGCATTCCGTCTTTAATTATTTTTTTCTTATCTACTTTTGTAACATCAATAAAATCAGATTTTTCAGGACTCGGTGAACAACTATATTCTACCTTAGCATCCATAAGAACTGGTTCTTGTTCCTTATATTTTTCAGGCGACTCCAGTGAAATACAAGAAACTTCATAATTAGTATTTTGTTCATCTATCTTTTTAGTATTGCAAGCATAAAATACAACAAGCAATAAAATTGCAGCAATTGGAATTAACGTCTTCATGGCTTAATTATTTTTAGTTAATACTCGGAAAGATTAATGCAATTTCTGAAAATATAACCCAAAAATCTACACCAAACCATTAAACGGTGGATATAAATAAGACTATGGCAATAAACAAAATGTTAACGGTAAAAAATTAACAAGTGCTTAACAAAAATCATTTCGTATGTTTGCGAAATACAAAAACATTATTGTATATTTGTCAAAAATATTTACAAATTAAAACCAATAACACCATGGAAATTAAAATATTAGGCACAGGCTGCCCCAATTGCAAAACACTAGAAAAACAAACACTTAATGCATTAGCCGAATTAAAAATTGATGCCGATGTTGAAAAAGTTGAAGATATAGTTAAGATAATGAGTTATGGCATTATGAAAACGCCTGGCATTGTTATAGATGGAAAAGTAGTGTTATATGGCAGATTACCTAGCATGGTCGAATTAAAGGAAATAATACTAAAACACCAGTAATTTAGATGCCTGTAAAACCAAAATTTACTGCACAACAAGAGCATATTGCTCGTATTGCAAAGGCAATTAGCCATCCTGCTCGTGTCTACATATTAGAACGCTTGTCTTCGCTAGACAGCTGCTGCACTAGTGGCGAAATGATTGGCGATATTCCAATTGCTCGCTCTACACTTTCGCAACACCTTAAGGAATTGAAATATGCTGGATTAATTCAAGGTGAAATTGAGCCACCAACGATTAAATATTGCATCAACAAAACCAATTGGGAAGTTGCAAAATTGCTACTTAAAGATTTTCTAAAACTCTAATATTTCGCAAAAAAACATAAAATACAATGAGAAAAAAATTAAATTTATTAGCAACAATAGCAATTATAAGCATTTTATTTTCTTGCACCACTAATTTGCCTAAAGAAAATACGATTCAAAACGATTCAAGTGCTGTAACTATTGATTCAACAACAACTCAAAAATCTGAAACCACAGATACATCAAAGAACGAATCTGTAGACACCAAGAAAAGCGCACCTAAAACAGCTCTAGCAACTGTATATATTTACAATTTTCACGTTACAAACCGTTGCGTTTCATGCATTGCAATTGAAGAAGCTACAACAAAAGCGTTAAATCAGTATTTTGCAGAAGACATGAAATCAGGAAAAATAAAACGTAAAATTTTAAATGTCGACGATGAAGCAAATAAAGCAATAACCGAAAAATATGAAGTTTTTGGTTCAGGAATTCTTATTGTAAAAAGCCTAAATGGCAAGGAAACAAAAGCCGATTTAACTGGAGAAGGTTTTAAATATGCTAAAAACAAGGAAGATAAGTTTATCGAAATCCTGAAAAATAAAATCACTGAATTATTAAAATAAAAAATTATGAAAAATTTCATTTATACAATTTTATTTTTTCTTTTTATTTCTCCAACATTTGCTCAAAAAGCAGATACCATTATTGGAATGGGCTCTAAATTAAAAGTTCACGTTTATTATTTTCATATAACTAATAGATGTGCTACTTGTAGAGGAATAGAAGCTAAAACAATGCAAACTTTAGACTCGCTTTTTCAAAATAATTTTAAAGAGGGAACACTTGTTTTTTCTTCGTACAACTGTGAACTACCAGAAAATAGTTTGCTAGCAAAAAAGTATGATGCTTATGGCGCTACTCTGGCAATTACAACCTACGAAAACGGCAAAGAAATAAAAACAGAAGACCTTACCAATTGGGCTTTTGAGAAAACCCATAAAGCCACTGAATTCAAAACAGAGTTTGCTCTAAAAATTAATGAATTACTAAAAAAGTAAGCAATGGAATTTCTTCAAAACCTTCTAGATAGTTCAAATTTCCCAATGCTTACTGCATTTCTTCTTGGAATAATGACAGCCATTAGCCCTTGTCCATTAGCTACCAATATAACCGCTATTGGATTTATCAGCAAAGATATTGAAGATAGAAAAAAAATATTTTACAATGGACTATGGTATACATTGGGCAGAGCAATCAGTTATACCTTGCTTGGAATAATATTATATTTTGGAGCAAGCAAATTTCATATTGCCAAGTTTTTTCAATCGAATGGCGAAAAATTTTTAGGTCCACTTTTAATTATTGTAGGTGTTTTAATGTTTGATTTCATTAAAATAAAATTTCCTGGTTTAAGCGGTTTGAGCGAAAGAATGGGCAAAAATCAGAAAAACAATTGGTGGAGTGCAATGTTATTAGGAATTGTTTTTGCACTCGCTTTTTGTCCTTACAGTGGCGTGCTTTATTTTGGAATGTTAATTCCTGTTACTATTAGCAGTGCAACAGGGCTATTTCTACCTTTTGTTTTTGCAATAGCAACAGGGCTTCCTGTAATAATAGTTGCCTATCTTTTAGCTTTCAGTTTATCAAGTGTAGGATCATTCTACAAAAATATTCAAGTTTTCGAAAAGTGGTTTCGTCGAGTTGTTGCTGTATTGTTTATTTTGGTTGGATTGTATTATTGTAAAATATTCTTTCTGGCTCTTATCTAAGCTATTTATAAACAACTCATTTTCAGTGGACTGTATTTTTTTTAATACTAGATACTTAAACCCGTAAGCATTTTATAACGTTCAATTATGAAAGCTCTTCTACTCCGCTCAGAGTGACTGTCAGACTGAGCGAAGTCGAAGTCTACAAAAAGATTGCAAAAGAACGTTTGTGCAATTAAGGTTCTATCATCAAATCATCCAATTATCAAATTATCAAATCAACTCATAATCAAATTAAAAAAAAAATGAACTCTAAACACAAACAACTAATAATCATTGCAATATTACTTCCTATTTGGTTTTTAGTTTATAATTTTTTACAGCCAATAGCTAATTTTTTGGTCGACGATATTTTCAAATTACAAAAAGGTGAGCATTTAACAGAAGCTATTCGTTTCTTTATTTTCGAAGTTCCAAAAGTTCTTTTACTCTTAGCTTTGATAATATTTTTTGTTGGAATAATTCGCACATTTTTCACACCAGAAAAAACCAGAAAAGCGTTAGAAGGAAAGAAAACATTTACCGGAAATGTGATGGCTGCCTTGCTAGGAATTGTTACTCCATTTTGTTCGTGTTCTGCAATTCCCCTATTTTTAGGCTTTGTTGAAGCAGGTGTTCCACTCGGCGTAACCTTTTCGTTTTTAATAGCAGCTCCAATGATAAATGAAGTAGCAATAATTCTATTATATGGTTTATTTGGATGGAAGGTAGCTCTAATCTATGTTGTTACTGGACTTTCCATCGCCATTTTTGCTGGTTGGATTATTGGACTGTTAAAACTAGAAAAATGGGTTGAAGATTGGGTTTATAAAACTAAAGTTGGAGCAAATTCTTTGGGAGAAGAAAAAATCACATTTCAAAATAGAATAAACCTAGGATTTGATGCAGTTAAAGAAATTGTTGGAAAAGTGTGGATTTATGTTGCATTAGGAATTGCTGTTGGAGCAGGAGCTCACGGCTTTGTTCCCGAAACATTTATGGCTTCAATAATGGGAAAAGATGTTTGGTATGCCGTTCCATTATCGGTTTTAATTGGCATTCCATTATATTCTAATGCCGCAGGAATTATTCCCATTGTTTCTGTATTAATTGAAAAAGGCGCATCACTTGGAACTGCTCTCGCTTTCATGATGTCGGTAATTGGTTTATCATTGCCCGAAATGATAATTCTACGAAAAGTATTAAAACTGCCATTGATATTCACTTTCATTGGAATTGTTGGGGTAGGTATTTTAATAGTGGGATATTTATTTAATTTTATTTTTTAACATCCTTTATCATTTTCTGATTAAAAACTTTACAAAAAATTAACACATTTTTGTTTTGTAAATAAATTTATTGTCGTATGTTTGCGACATTAAACATTATTAGTTATTAAAAAACTCAACTTCATCGTTTTGTTTGATTTTGAATTTAGTCATTTATCACATATAAACTCCTAAATATCAAAATCTTCACAACCTCGAATTTGACCTTTTTAATAAACTATTAGACAAATAATAATATAATGACAAACAATAAATCGACACAATTTACCGCTGAACAACAAGAACTTGCAACAATTTGCAAAGTGCTCTCCCACCCTGCACGCATTGCGATAATTCAGTTACTGGCCGAAAAAAAAGAAATCAAAACAGGAAATATTTCCGATTTTTTACCAATTAGCCGAACTACGGTTTCGCAACATTTGAAAGAACTTAAAGAAGCTGGAATTATCAAAGGAACGATTGACGGTTTAAAAATTCATTATTGTTTAGATATGATAAAACTTCATAATATAAATCTTTTACTTCAAAAATATTTTAATAGTTCTATTAGCAACTTTATGTGTTGCTGCTAATACCAATATATAAAATGAAACTTAAGGAGATTTCTTTATATATTTCAGATAGTGGAATGAAACATATTTCGCCAAAAGATGCTTATAGCATTAGGTTGGAAGATTTGTTTTTCTTGGATATTAGAAAATCGGAATATGTTGCCTATAAAAAAATTGACTCCCCAAATATTCTTTATTTTGAGTATCCAGAAATTATTAATCAAATCCACGAATTACCAAAAGACAAAGCAATTATTGTTGTAGATTCATCTGGAGTAAAGAGCAAATTTGTAGTTGAAGAAGCTATTAAACAAGGCTATTCGAATTTTATTAATTTGATAGGTGGAATTTTAGAATGGGATAAAGATGGCATTCCATTAATTATTGATTTAGATGAAGAATTGCACGGTCAATGTGCTTGCCGACTAACAGCAAAAAGAAAGTTAAACAAATTTAAAAACTAAATATATGAAAATCTTAATTTTATGCACTGGCAATTCTTGTCGCAGCCAAATGGCACATGGTTTTCTACAATCTTTTGATAAAAATAATATTGTTCGCTCAGCTGGAACAGAAGCATCGGGCAAACTAAACGAAAAAGCGGTTGAAGCAATGAAACAAATAGGCATTGACATCAGCCATCACACTTCAGATTCGGTTGACTTGTACCTTAGCGAAGAATGGGATTACGTTATAACTGTTTGTGGTGGTGCCAATGAAAACTGCCCTGCTTTTTTAGGAAAAGTAAAAAATCGTATTCACATAGGATTCGACGACCCATCACATGCAACTGGAAGCGATGAGTTTGTTTGGAGCGAATTTATTCGAGTTAGAGACGAAATTAAAAATGAATTTTACAAATTTTATCAAACAATAAAACCATGAGATGTTTTTTTGGTGACTGAGCGGATTTTTTCCAGTGACTGAGCGGTAGAAGTCACAGTGACTTCGGCTCCGCTCAGCCACCGAAGATTCACCATTCACTATTCAATATTCACTAATCACTATAAAAATTATGGAAAATCAAGAAATAAAAGAAATAGTAAAAGATAAATACTCTCAAATAGCTAATCAAACAAAAGAATCAAACGAAATGTCGTGTTGCGGAGCTACTGGTTGTTGCACCGGCGTTGATTATACAATTTTTAGCGAAAAATACGACACATTAAATGGCTATAACCCCGATGCCGATTTAGGTTTAGGCTGTGGAATACCAACAGAATTTGCTCTAATCAAAAATGGTGACACTGTAATTGACTTAGGTTCAGGCGCTGGAAACGACTGCTTTGTTGCAAGAGCCTTAGTTGGCAATTCGGGTTTGGTTATTGGCGTAGACATGACTGAAACCATGATTGCAAAAGCAAGAGAAAATGCCGACAAATTAAATTTCAACAATGTTCAATTTCGTTTAGGAGACATCGAAAGCATGCCAATTACTGCAAATAAAGCGGACGTTGTAATTAGCAACTGCGTACTTAATTTAGTTCCTGACAAGAAAAAAGCTTTTTCTGAAACGTTCAGAGTGTTAAAAAATGGCGGTCATCTATGTGTTAGCGATGTAGTTTTAAAAGGCGAGCTGCCAAAATCATTAAAAGAAAATGCTGAAATGTATGCAGGTTGTGTTTCTGGAGCAATTCAAGAAGAAGATTATTTAAATATCATTCATAATTGCGGCTTTACAAATGTTTCAATAAAAAAATCAAAACAAATTGAAGTTCCTGATAGCATTTTAAAAGATTATCTAACCGAAAATCAAATAGCTGACTTCAAAGAAAGCAAAACTGGAATTTATAGTATAACTGTTTATGCTGAAAAACCATCGAATGGATGTGGTTGTGGTTGCAATTGTTAAAAGCGTGACTGGTAACCGGTGGCTGAGCGGAGTCGAAGCCACAGTGACTTCGACTCCGCTCAGTCACCAGAAAAGGCTCCGCTCAGTCACCGATAGAGCCATTATAGTTTTTTCAGAATTCTGGCTTCAGTTTTCTTGATTCTTACTTCTTAATTCTAACTTGTTAATTCAAAAAAACATGAAAACTCGTTTAAAATTTCTCGACCGTTACCTTACACTTTGGATTTTTTTAGCTATGTTTATTGGCGTTGCAAGTGGCTATTTCTTTCCATCTATTGCACTATTTTGGGATTCATTAAAATCATCTCCCGAAAGCACTACAAATATTCCTATTGCTATAGGTTTAATATTAATGATGTTTCCTCCATTAGCAAAAGTAAAATATGAAGAATTGGGCGATGTATTCAAAAACTGGAAAATACTTGGCTTATCGTTAGTTCAAAACTGGATTATTGGACCAGTATTGATGTTTGCTCTTGCAATCGCATTTTTCAAACTTTTCCCTGGCGAAAACAATGCAAATCTTCCCTACATGTATGGAATAATAATGATAGGCTTAGCCCGATGCATTGCTATGGTTATAGTCTGGAACGACCTTGCAAAAGGCGATACGCAATACGCCGCTGGCTTAGTAGCTTTCAATTCCATATTTCAAGTAGTATTCTTTTCGGTTTATGCTTATTTATTTATTGCTGTATTACCAGCATATTTTGGAATACCAACCAATTCAGCAGTAGAAAACATTACAATAGGTGAAATTGCTAAAAGCGTATTTATTTATTTAGGAATTCCTTTCATAGCAGGGTTTTTAACTCGTTTTATACTTGTAAGAATAAAAAACAAAGAATGGTATCATACCAAATTTATCCCTAAAATCAGCCCGCTAACTTTGATTGCATTGCTGTTTACTATCGTCGTAATGTTCTCATTAAAAGGCGAATATATAGTTAAAATCCCAATGGATGTTGTGATGATTGCGATTCCAATGCTCATATATTTTATCGTTATGTTTGTATTATCATTTTATATGGGCAAAAAAGTTGGGGCTAATTACGAACAATCGGTAACACTTTCGTTTACAGCGGCAAGCAACAACTTTGAATTAGCAATAGCGGTAGCAATAGCAATATTTGGAATGAATTCAGGCGAAGCGTTTACGGCAGTAATTGGTCCTTTGGTAGAAGTGCCAGTTATGATTGGACTGGTTAGCTTAGCATTTTGGATTAAGAAAAAATGGTATTGATGGAATGATAATGGAATTTGAAAATGATTTGATTATATATTGAGCATAGTGGAAAAGAATTTTTTCATAGTATAATATTTGAGACAAAATTGGGAGTTTTATTGAAGAAATCGCAGATTATATCAATTACTTGCATTTAGCACAATAAACACTCTTTAAAGACTCATTATTAAATATTTGAAACCGAATATTACATGGACCAATAAAGAGATTACACCAATCCACGGTGGGAAGTTTTTCAGCTGCTTCAATTAATAAATCCTCTGAATTGGATTTAACTCCTGCCATTTGAAGTTGATCGTATAACTTTAAATATAGGATGTAGGCTTCTTTATGGAAATTTGAATCTTGAACCAACGGCTCTAAATACGATATACTTGTTTCAAGTTGTTTGAAAGAAATAAAATATAAGGATAATTCATATTTCAAATCATCATTTGGCTCAAATTCTTTGTAGTACTGATAAATAAAATCCAATGATTCTTTAACTTTTGCAAAAGTCCATCCTTTAATATACAAGTCATTTAAATATCTGAAATGATAATACAATTCAAAAAGTCGAATGGTATCTTTAGAAAAATTCATTTTCTTAATAACTGATAAAAAGTCTTTCACTTGATTAACAGTTGATTTTTCTTCTAAAACTTTTCTATTATTTATCAAATAAGCTAACCTATTATATTTTGCATTTTCATAAAGGGAATATTTGAAAAAATATTTTTTTAGCGAATCATTTACTTGATTAGGATTCAATGTTGAATCTTTTTTATATATTAAATTATATAATAATAATTGATGATTTTCTTCATAAAACCTTTTGTCATTTGAGATATTACATTTGACTGAATCAAAATTTAGTTTATTAGTTGAACAACGATATAACAAAAAAGAAAGTACTTTTTTCAATCTTGATTGCTGAGTATTGTCTAATTTTGAATTCGAGCAAAGTTTCCTAAATTCAGACATTGCGTAATAGTTTATATTTTGATTAGTAATTTTAGGCTTGTAATATATTAACACCTGACCATAACGCTGTTGCGCCAAAAGAACTTCCAGCTTAAGGGCATTTTCTTTTACATTCACGTAGTCTTTAATTTGACACGAATCCATTTCCAACAAGAACTTGAAATCGGAATTAATTAATTGCTTTTTAAAAAGCGGCCAATTTTCTTTTGTATTTACTTCTAAATTTATTGTTGAATCTTGCTCTTTCTGAAATACATCAAGAATTTTTTCGGCTCGCTTAGTATATAAGCTTTGGTTAATTTCTTCAGTCCCCTCAACGCTAGCAAAGACATTTAATACTATTTTACTTACAAATAAATCATCTCTATCTAAAATTTTCTTGAGCCACTTTAAAGTATCAGAGTTTATTATATCTATTTTATTCTGTTCAAACCAAACTTTATATTCTTTCTTTTCTGCTTTTATATTTGGTCGATATTTTAATGAATCAAAATCCATCGTCAGTTTAAACTTTGGAATCTTAGATTCTATCAACAACCCACAAATACCTTGAGATGGAATAATACTACAAAGTCGATTTTTCTGTAGAATTAAAAGATTAATATCTATTTTTTTTTCTAAAACCGACTTTGGAAATTTCCCTAGAGGAACTAATGTGTAATCTGATTTAATTTTATTTTTAGCATTTTTCTTTTCAAACAAATCTATAAAATATAGCACGCTATCTTTATAAACAGGCCTAGTTATTACACCATTAAAAATACACCCACCATTATCCCTAGTTGGCATTCGTTTATTATCAAGCATATTACATGAATAGGTATAATCAAAATCAAGAAATTCAAGTAAAACACCATCTTTTTTATTTTTGAAAAACTTTTTTATAACACCTAAGTACCTTTTATAAATACCCATATAAAGCGTATCATTAATAAAATACAAACTTATACTGTTATAATTAAAAACACTCACACTTGAATTACAACATTTCTTTTTTCTATCATCTTTTTTAATATCAAATGCATGCCTTTTATGGCATTCAACCTTAATCTCAGTCGATACAAATTTTCTATTTACTAAAGAATCATTATACAATTCATAAGGGAAAAGTGATGGGTTATTTTTATAGCTATAATATGGATTTACATCAGCAAAAACTTGAGCAGCAAATAGCTTATTACTTTTCATATCATAAAACACTGATACTCCAGTTATATCATAACTTCTAGTAATAATATTAGCGTAATGACCAGGAGAATTAACCCATGCAAGCATCATATAACAAGCTGCATCTTTATAAGTCTTAATATCATAAGTTTTTCCTGTGTGCGAATCAGATATTAAACCTGATAATGGAGTATATAATACATTTTCTCCAACATTATAATTAATAGCACCATAGAAATCGACCCTGTCTTGAGGACTGAATTTTTCAATATTTTCTTTCTGAAAATGAGTAAGTTCTTTTTTATGAGATAAATATTCTGATTGGTCTTTTGAAGCAAGATAAAGAATAGAATCGTTTATTAGTATATCCAACCCTTTTGATTTTCTAACTGAATCTATTTCTTGTTTGAGCAGATATTCTAAAAATTTAGTATTTAAATTTTCTACATTAATAATCGAAGTCGAAACTTGAGAATTAGCAGCAATAGGAATGAATATTAATAATAATAAAATATTAAAGGCTAAACTTTTCATTTTTTAATTATTAAAACACTAAAATAACGCAGTTATGTTAAAATAATTACAGAATGGATATAAAAAAAGGTTCCCATTTTGGAAACCCTTTTTTTATATCATAAAACAAACTTCGCTTAATTAGCTTCGCTTGCTGCGTTTTTAGTGTTAATGTGTTTTTGATATCTGCTTTTAAATTTATCAATACGACCAGCTGTATCAACCAATTTAACTTTACCCGTATAGAAAGGATGCGACATGTGAGAAATTTCCAATTTAACAAGTGGATACTCTACACCGTCTTCCATCGTAATAGTGTCTTTAGTTTGAACTGTCGATTTTGTTATAAATGAATAGTCGTTAGACATATCTTTAAAAACGACAAATCTGTAATCCTTTGGGTGTATGTCTTTTTTCATCTTATCTCTTCCTTTTATGCTTAAATTACTTTTCTTTATTGAGCCTGCAAAATTAAGAAAATATTTTTATATACAAATAAAATTATTGATTATTTTTAAAAAATAATGCAAATAGCACTTATATTCACTATTTACAGGCTTTTAAAAGCATAAAAAAATATTTTTAAGTATTTGATGTAAGCCTTTATTGCTTAATAAAAAGTTTATTCTTAAATCCTTTTATTATCAATTAGTTTCTAGCCTATTATATTTTCAAATATTTTGCGTTTAAAATTATGAATGTAATAAATAAATACTACATTTGCATAATCTATTTACAATTTTTATTTATTACTAAACAGAATTTTATGAACATTTTTGTAGGAAGTCTTACTTATAACTTAAAAGAAGACGAATTAAAAGACATTTTTGAAGAATATGGCGCAGTGGATTCAGCTAAAATTATAACTGACAAGTTTTCTGGCAGAAGCAAAGGATTTGGTTTTATTGAAATGCCAAATGAAGAAGAAGCTAAAAAAGCAATTGCAGAATTAAATGGTGCAGAATTTGGCGGAAGAACTATCGTTGTTAATGAGTCGATTGAAAAAAAAGACGGTCCTAGAACTGGTGGTTTCAGAAACGACAACAGAGGCGGTGGCGACAGAAGAAATAACAATAGCGGTGGCGGTTACAACAAACGTAGCTACTAAATAAAATATTTTTTATTTATCAAAAAAAACGGATGGCATTGTCATCCGTTTTTTTTGTCTTAAAAAATAATTTATATTTACACATTCATACGAGCCACCAAAAAAAATTCCAAAACATGAAAAAACTTATATTTTTTACTGCAAGCTTAATTATAACAACTTCATTTTCTGCATTTTCGCAAAATTCTAAGCTATCGCCAACTACAAAAAAATACATCAACCTTGTACAAAACAAACGAGTAAATGCAGAAACTCCTAACAGAGATTTTATTTATAAAAAAATTTCAAATACTTTTTATTTAAGTAGTTTAATAAAAACTAACAATAGCATTAATGCGTCTGATATTACAAATATGGGAGCTTTTATTGGCACAAAAGCTGGAAACATTTGGACTGTCCAAATTCCTTCATCTAAAATTATTGAATTTATTAAAATCAAAGGAATCGACTATATCCAACTAGATGAACCTGTATATTTCGAGATGGATAGTGCTAGACATGATGCAAATGTAGATTCTGTGCATGCTGGCTTCAATTTGCCTCACCCCTTTTCAGGTAAAAATGTCGTTGTTGGAATTATTGATGCTGGTTTCGATTACAGTCATCCTGCTTTTTTAGATACAACTGGAACAAAATATCGAGTTGTTAAAGTTTGGGAACAAAAGAACACGGGAAATCCACCAGCAGGATATGCTTATGGAAACGAACTTAACGACAGCACTGAAATATGGAACGATAGCACTGACGCAAGCGCTCTTTCACATGGTTCGCATGTTGCAGGAATAACTGCTGGCTCTGGAATTGGAAGTGCCGGCAATAAATTTAGAGGCGTTGCCTACGAAAGTGATTTGATTTTTATTGGAATAAAACCAGACCCTGGTCAATGGACTTCAACAGGAATGAGCAATATTATTGATGGAATGAACTACGTTTACGAATATGCTAATTCCGTAGGAAAACCAGCTGTAGTAAATTTAAGCTGGGGCTGCTCAATTGGCTCGCACGATGGAGAATCGTTATTTAGTCAAGCTTGTGATCAACTTACAGGAAAAGGAAAAATTTTCGTTTGTTCTGCAGGAAATAATGGTGATTTAAACATTCATGCAAAAAGATCGTTCTCTTCGAGCGACACGCTTGGTAGAACAGTTGTTAATTTTTCAAGCTCTTTACCTGAAAAAAAGACTTGGGTTGATTTATGGGGTGAAGAAAATCAACAAATATGTACTAGCATTTCTTTATTAAGTGGCATAACAACAATTGCTACTAGCTCATATTATTGTTCTTCCGACTCTGTTGCAAACTTTTTCCTGCTATCTGCCAACAATGACACTTGCTATATTACTTTAACAAACTCTGCAGCTGAGCAAAACAACAAACCAAGATGTTTGTTTGAGATATACAATAAAAGTTCTTTGCGTGTTTGCATAAATATTACTTCTAAAAGTGGAACTGTTCACTTGTTTACTGGATTTGTGAAAGATTACAGTGGCTATTATGGTTCATTTGTATCACCGGGTCAAACCAGTGGTTTTGGAGGAGATAAAAACATTACAATTAGCGATTTCTCTGCTACCAAATCAGCTATTGCAGTTGCCGCATTTGCAACTAAAAATATATTTACTAGTATTGACGGAATTGTAACCAACTATGGAAGTTATGTATCAGAAGGTAATTTAGCACCATTTTCTAGTCGCGGAAACACTGTTGACAACAGAGTAAAACCTGATATTGCAGCTCCCGGATTATTACTTGGTTCAGCAATTAACTCACATGACATTTCTTATTTATCAGGTGGTGACAATAGAGATTTCACTTACTCTTGCTCTCAAAGCAGTGTAGATTCAAAAGACTATTGCTACGGAATGATGATGGGCACAAGCATGTCTTCGCCAATGGCAAGTGGAGTTATAGCATTAATGTTAGAAGCAAATCCGCAGTTAGACGCTGATGATTTACGATATATCTTCAAACAAACTGCTATTAAAGACAATTATACAGGTGCATTGCCCGATTCAGGAAATTATATTTGGGGACTAGGTAAAATTAACGCATTTAAAGGAGTTAAATTTGCATTGGATTATACTGGTGTATACAATTCTAATCCATCAAATGAAAACATTATAGTTTATCCAAATCCTGCAAATAACACAATCAATATCGATTGTCAATTTGAAAACACACGTTTGCTAACATTAAAAATATGCTCTATTTTAGGAGAAGAAATTATTTCAACCAACTACCAAGCAACTTTAGGATACAATCACAAAACCATCGACATTTCAAACATACCTTCTGGAATGTATATTGTTTCTTTAAGAGGTGAAAATACGTCGTATAGCTATAAACTTATTAAAAGGTAATATTTATGAACAAAGTATTCGCCTATCAAATATCAGATTCTATTGATATTAAGCGTTTCAGAAAAGAATATATTGGCAAAGAAATATATAGCGATTCTTCTGAATTAATGTACAGCTCCGAACCTAATAAATATTTATATATCATGGTTTACGGCGTTGTGGTTTTTATTAATTACGACGAAATTGAAAAGAGCGAATTTATCAATTATATTAAATTATTTTGCAAAAATATTCTTTCTGAAAAGTTAAGCGAAGAATTTATCGTCAAGACTAATGGTGTTAAAGATACTTTTGGGTATAACGAAATTACTGTTTCACGATTTGATCATTTAGTAGCTCAAATTGTGATGATAAATGTTGCACAATCTGTTGCATTAGACTATTTCAGCAATCAAACAGAGCTTTTACTTGAAGAAACTAAGCACATCACACTTCAACTTGAAAAAAGCGGAAATTTCAATACATCAAGCAAGAAAATTAAACAATTTATTGGAAAATCATTAAATTTAAAAAACAGAATTACTGAATATTTATATATACTAGACTCACCTGAGGAAACGTGGGAAGACGAATTTTTGAATAAAATTGACAATGGTTTAAAAAAAGTTTTTGACATTAAAATTCGCTATCGAAGTATTAGCGAAGACATACAAACAATAAAGGACAATTTAGATATTTTCAAAGACTTAATTCAACATTCGAAAAGCAATATGCTTGAATGGATTATAATTGTTTTAATCATGGTTGAAGTATTAAATATGATTATAGAAAAGCTTCTCTAATTTGAAATCTATTTTAATATAATAATATCTATCTTACAAATCAAGCATTTCATATTTTTTATGCAAAGTTTTGTGTTTTCCCAACACTAAAAAAAACTAAAAAATATTAAAAAATTATTTATTTTTGAAAAACTAAAAATTTTCGCAATGAAATGGAACTTAGATATCACCGAAAAAAGAATTTGCGGTGCTACAAATTGGAAAAGCTTCAACGAATTAACTGAACTAGAGGACAAATCAGGTGTTTATATTTTCGCTAATAATCAGCTTCATTTGAAATACATCGGTGTTTTTAAAACAAAAAGTTCATTATTGGAGATTAATGACGCCCTAAAAAAAGGGTTGGGTTTTAATGCCAGTTTAGTTAAAGTATTATATACTAACACAAAAAACGAAGCCATTGCTTTACACAATAATATAATTGAACTATATCAGCCTGTAAACAATAAATAGCTTAATAATGTATCAATATTATTCTTTCCCTATTTTACAAAAGAGAGAATAATGTTTTAATAAATTTATAAAAATTCAATAAATAAAAGCAATGTAAGCCTGCAACCTTACAATAAAAATTCAAATATTATTGATAAAAAAATCAAAATAAACTCAAAGAAATAACTCAGAAATATTAACTTTGTCAGTAGTTCATCATTCTTGAAATAATTCTGACAATATGAAAACAAAAAAACTCTTACTAAGCTTATCATTACTACTTTTTTCAGGCTGGGCTAATGCTCAAATAGAATCTCAATGGCGTGGAATAAACCGCGATGGTGTTTATACCGAAACTGGTTTAATTAAACAGTGGCCTGCTGATGGACCAAAAATACTTTGGCATTTTGATGAATTAGGCAAAGGTTATTCTTCGGCTGTAATTTATAACGATAAAATTGTTACATGTGGCATGCTAGAGAGCACTGGATATGTTTTCGGCCTCGACCTAAAAGGAAATTTGCTTTGGAAAACAGCTTATGGCCCTGAGTGGGCTGAATCGTGGCCAGGCTGTAGATCTACACCAACAGTTTTCGACAACAAAGTATATATTGGCAGTAGTTACGGAATTGCAGTTTGCCTAAATATTGCGGATGGCAAGATACTTTGGAGTGTAGATATGAGCAAAGAATTTGGTGCAAAGCCACCAAAATGGGGCATTGTAGAGTCGCCGCTAATTATCGACGACAAAATAATTTTTAGTGCTGGTGGCGAAGAAAAAAACATAGTTGCATTAAACAGAATAGATGGAAAAACTATTTGGACATCGGCTGGTGCGGGCGAATTAACAGCTTATTGCTCGCCATTGCTTATCAATCATAAAGGTAAAAAAATAATTTGCACGCTTACAGCAAGCACCGTTTTAGGCATTGACCCAGAAACAGGAAAAGTTTTATGGACATTCCCAAAAAAGAATCAATGGTCGGTGCATGCTAATACTCCTCTTTACCACGATGGTCAAATTTATGTTGTTAGCGGTTATGGCTCTGGCGGCATTATGTTGAAACTCTCTGATGATGGTAATTCAGTAACAAAAGTATGGGAAAACACTACTCTCGACAATCAAATGGGCGGTGTTGTATTATTAAATGGCTATTTATATGGCTCTGGACAAAACAATAAATCATGGCAATGTCTTGATTGGAAAACTGGAGCAATGGTTTACGAATCAAAAGAATTAGGAAAAGGTGTTACCATCGCAAATGATGGACTTTTATATTGCTATAACGACAAAGGTGATTTCTCTCTAGTAAAACCGGGCGAAACAGCATTTGAAATTATCAGCAAAACCAAAGTTGCATTAGGCGAAGAATACCATTGGGCACATCCAGTAATAAAAGATAAAATTCTTTATATGCGTCATGGAAATGTTTTAATAGCTTATTCTTTGGCTGCGGAGTAAATTTATATGCAAGAAAAGAATCTTAGAATATTTATCTTGCTTTTTCTTGCTTTAATTGGCATTACTGTTTTTGTATTGTGGTTTACTTATAATCCTGTAAAAGATTTCAAAGCCAGCGTTCCTGGTTCAGACAAACGCCCGCTACGCGAAACCGACAGCAATAATTTGGTAAAAATTGGCGAAAAATACACTTTTACTAAAGATTTCAATTCTACACTTACTGGCAAATGGGCTCATTTTAGAGGCAATGATTATGATAATATCAATAAAGAACCCATTAAGCTCATTGATTGTTTCGAGAAAAACGAACCTAAAATACTATGGAAGTTAGCCATGGGCGAAGGTCATGCTGCTGCTGCAATTTACAATGGGAAAGTGTACGTTTTAGACTATAACGAAGCAAAAAAAGCCGATGTATTAAAATGTTTAGCACTTGGAACAGGCGAAGAACTCTGGCGTAGATCATACAGTGTTCACATAAAACGCAATCATGGAATTTCTCGAACCATACCAGCTGTCAACGACAAATACGTAGTTAGCATAGGACCCAAAGGACATGTAATGTGTGTGAGTTCCGAAAAAGGCGATTTTCTTTGGGGGATTGATTTAGAAAAAGAATATGCTACGGAAATCCCGTTTTGGAATACAGGTCAGTGCCCAATAATAGAAAATAATATTGCGATAATTGCACCAGGTGGCACTTCGCTTATGATTGGTGTAGATTGTGCAACAGGTAAAGTACTTTGGAAAACACCAAATCCAAACAAATGGAAAATGTCGCATTCATCCATCATGCCAATGACATTTGGAGGCAAAAAGATGTTCGTTTATTCGGCAATTGGTAGCGTTTGTGGCATTTCCGCCGAAGGAAAAGATGCAGGCACTCTTCTATGGAAAACAAGTGAATTTGGACCAAATGTAGTTGCGCCTTCACCAGTAATACTTGACAATGGCAAAATTTTCATCACGGCAGGCTATGGCGTTGGGGCAATGTTATTTCAATTAATTCCCAGTGGAGCTGGTTTTACCGTAAAAGTGCTACAAAAATATTTGCCAAGCGAAGGCATGGCATCAGAGCAACAAACTCCTATTTTCTACAAAGACCATTTGTTTTCAATTTTGCCTAAAGATGCTGGCGGATTGCGCGATCAGTTTGTATGTTGCAATCCATCCGATTGCAAAAAGATGGTTTGGACAAGCGGAAAAGATGTGCGTTTTGGCTTGGGACCTTATATTATTGCCGATGGAAAGTTTTATATTTTAGATGATGATGGAACACTTACAATTGCAGAAGTGAGCACTTCGAAATTCAAGGTATTAAGTAAAACAAAAATAATGGATGGACAAGATGCGTGGGGACCTTTCGCTATTGCAGATGGCAAATTGATTTTGAGAGATTCTAAACTTATGATTTGTATTGATATTAAAGAATAGTAATCAAATGAACAAAAAACTAATCATCCCATTTTTAATTATTCTTCTATTAGCTATAATTGCTTTTATGGCAAATGATTTGTTTTTTTCAAAAAGCAATCAGGAAAACCCTTATGAATTGAAAACAGACAGCCTGCAACAGAATGATTCGAATTTAGTTTGTTATAAAGAAATTTCACAAATAAAAATAGATATTGATGAACCATCGGGCATTGTGATAGATAAAAACGACCATATTTTTGTGGCTGGCAATAAAGTGATTGCTTTTGATGAAAATTGCAGATTAATAAATTCGTTCAAACTTTCGGATGTAAGTAGCTGTATTACTACAAATTCAAACAAAGAGATTTTTGTCGGTATAAAAAACAGAATTGAAGTTTGGAATTATCAAGGTCAACTAGTTCGACAATGGAAATTAAATAATACAGAATCGGTATTGACGGGTATTGCAGCAAATGACACTTCTGTTTTTGTTGCTAATGCTGACGAAAGAGTGGTTCACCAATTCGATTTAAAAGGAAAATTAATTAATAATTTAGGAGCCGAAGATACAGTAAATGGAGTTCCCAATATAATTATTCGAAGTCCATTTTTTGATGTTTCCCTAGGTCGTGATAATGAAATATGGATCGTAAATCCTGGCAGATACTCACTTGAAGCGTTTGACAACAAAGGGAAAATGAAATCTTCTTGGGGCAAGCGTTCGGATAAAATTGAAGGTTTTGGAGGCTGTTGCAATCCAACAAATATTGCATTACTTTCTGATGGCTCTTTTGTAACAAGCGAAAAAGCTGTTCCGCGAATTAAAATTTACACACAGACTGGCGTTTTTTCATGTGTGGTTGCTGGACCTGACAAATTTAATGAAGGAACAAAAGGACTTGACCTTGCTGTAGATTCAAGAAATAGAATATATGTGCTTGACCCTATTAGAAAGCAGATTAGAATATTTGAAATAAAGAAGAAATAAAAAAGATGGAAAGAAGAGATTTTATCAAAAATGTGGCAAGAGGTTCTATTCTAACTAGTATAGGACTTTTAGGCGGTTTGCTTCTTTTTAAAGATAAAAAAAGCGACTTTTGCGACTTCCATTTTGTTTGTAGCAAATGCCAGCAGCTCTCGGAGTGCAAATTGCCAGAAGCAGACAAGTTTAAAAAAATCAATGGTATAATATAGATTTTAGATGAGTTCAAAAGAAAATAAAAGCAGGTTATCAAGGCGTGAATTCTTTCGCAAAGGAATGCAATATGCTATATTTGCTAGTGTTGGTGGAATTACAGCTGGTTTACTCTCTAAAATCATAACAGGAAAAACAGTTTGGCAAATAGACACAAAAAAATGCACTCAATGTGGAAGATGTGCAAGTGCTTGCATAAAAAAACCATCAGCAGTTAAATGTTTTCATGCCTATGACTTATGTGGATATTGCGATTTGTGTGGTGGATATTTCAGACCCGGCGTTATTAATTTAACTACAGCAGCCGAAAATCAGCTTTGTCCAACAAGTGCAATTAACAGAAAATTTATTGAGGAGCCTTTTTTTGAATACGATATTGATAATGAGCTATGTATTGGCTGTGGGAAATGCGTAAAAGGCTGTGGTGCTTTTGGAAACGGCTCACTTCAGTTGCAAATAGATCATAGTGTTTGTGAAAATTGCAATGAATGTGCAATTGCACGCGAGTGTCCTGCAAATGCAATATCGCGAATTGATTCAAATGCTCCATATTTAATGCTGGGATTAAGAGAAAATAATCTATGGAAAAATAAATAGGTAAACGTAAATGAATAAACTTAAAAATATATTATTTTTCTTAGTATTGACAATCCTTACTTTTCAGGTATTCGACTTGTCGGCAATAAACCGATTTCCAAAACCTGAATTTGAATCGGGACATACACAGCCTGCAACAATTACCCCTTCGCCAAAAGCTGTTAGCCTCGAATATGTTGATGTTGCAGTATTGGTGATTACACTTTCGCTTATCACATGGTTTGTATTAAAGAAACGTTCGCGAAAAGGCGTATTCTGGATGTCAGTTTTTACAATACTTTACTTTGGCTTTTATCGTCAAGGATGCATTTGCTCTATTGGTTCAATTCAAAATATTACACTTGCGTTATTCAAAAACAACTATTCAATCTCACTCAGCACATTTTTGTTTTTTGTAATACCCATTCTTTACACATTATTTTTTGGAAGAACTTTTTGTGCGGGAGCATGTCCGCTTGGTGCAATACAAGATATAGTGGCTTTTCGTCCATTAACTATTAAGGCTTGGCTAGAAAAAACACTTGGTATCATTCCTTTTATTTATCTGGCATTTGCTGTACTTTATGCTGCTACTGGCACCGACTTTGTTATTTGCCGCTATGACCCCTTTGTTGGACTTTTTAGATTTAACGCATCTTTCTTTATGTTGATGATTGGAGGCTTATTTCTTTTAATTGGGATTTTTATAGCTCGTCCTTATTGCCGATTTCTTTGTCCTTATGGCGCTTTGCTCAGTATTGTCAGCCTTTTTTCATTTAAGCACATGACAATTTCTCCTGCTAATTGCATCAATTGCAAACTTTGCGAAAACGCTTGTCCTTTTGGCGCAATAGACACGCCCAATCTTGTAAAAGAAAAAGAGAAAACGCATGTGATTGTAAGGCGATATATCACTTTGAGCATTATAGTTCCTTTGCTTGTCATAGCTGGTGGTTTTATAGCTTCAAATTTTCATGAAAACCTGGCAATGGTTAATCCCAAAGTCAAACTTGCCAATGAAATATTAAACAATACAAACTATGGAGTAGTAGGCAAAGATGCGCTAGAAATTACAGCATTTAAATCAACAGGTCAAACTATAGAGCAACTTTATTCCGAAGCTTCAAAAATAATAAATGAATTTTATATTGGCAGTTGGTTTTTTGGATGTTTTATCGGACTCGTCTTTGGCTTAACACTAGTGAATTTAACGAGATTTAGATACCGATCTGAATACAGTCCTAATAAAGCAACGTGCCTCAGCTGTGGAAGATGCATGAAATATTGTCCTGTTATACCCGAAAAAAAATGATAAAAGAAAATATACATAAAAACCCAAAAATTAGCTTTTGGAAAGCAATTCTGATTATTGCAGGCGTCTTTTCGTTTGTAATTTGTATTTTGATAGAAGCCAACTATTTTCAACTAAATAGGGTTGACCCTGTAAATACGAAGTTGATCAACTCACTAGTTGAAAGGCTAAATCAAACCCCCAACGATCAAGATTTAAGAAATGAAATCAGAGAATTTGATTTACTTGCACGAAAAGCCTATTTCACAAATCAATGGCAAATAAGATTTGGCGGCTATTTACTTTTTGTTGGAATCATAATAATGATAATTGCTAAGCTTATGATTGATTCGCTCAACAAAAAGATTCAGCAAGTTGGTTTTCAGAAAAAAGAAAAATTATCAGAAACTCAAAATAAAGCAAGAAAAGGCATTACAATTGGTGGTATTGCTTTAGTTATAATAACTTTATTAGTTGCTTTTCTAACACATAAAGATTTAGGAAATAAATTTTCGCAAAATAAGATTTCGGAATCCTTGAATAAAGATTCCACTCAAATTGCTTCAACCAATACTCCACAAATAGATTCAACGGTACAGTCAACTGATACTTCGAATATTGACACAGTTAAAAGCCTTAACCCTCTCGATTATCCAACAACGGATATGAAAAACAATTTCCCTTCATTTCGTGGTGCGGGAGGAAACGGAATTGCTTATCAAAAAAACATTCCAATTAGTTGGGACGGTGCTAGTAGAAAAAATATCAAATGGAAAACAAAAATAGCACTTCCAGGATTTAATTCTCCAGTTGTTTGGGGCGATAAAGTATTTTTAAGTGGCTCGGATGGAGCAAAACAAGAGGTTTATTGCTTTGATAAAAACACAGGGAAAATCCTATGGGTTGCTAAAGTTATTAATGTTCCAGGTTCACCAGCAAAATCACCCAAAGTAACTGATGACACAGGTTATTCTGCTCCAACAGTTACTTGCGATGGGCAAAATGTATATGCTATTTTTGCAACTGGCGACATTATTGCCTTAGACATGAATGGAAAAAGAGTTTGGGCACGAAATATAGGCGTTCCAGCAAATCACTATGGACATTCATCTTCGTTGATGGTGATTGACAACAAATTAATAATTCAATTAGACCAAAACAAATCGGCTAATTTGTATGCCCTGTCAACTCAAACAGGAAAAACCGTTTGGTCTACTTCGCGCAAAGTTAAAATATCATGGGCTTCGCCAGTTATTGTAAACACTGGTTCAAGAGTTGAAATATTATTAATTGCAGAGCCTTTTGTGGCTTCTTATGACCCAACAACTGGAAAAGAACTTTGGAAAATCGATTGCACTTCGGGTGAAGTTGGTCCTTCGGTAGCTTATGCAAACGGAATTGTATTTGCTCTCAATGAATATGCAAAGCTTGTTGCAATTCAGATTGGCGCTAAACCTAAGATTATTTGGGAAAACAACGATTATTTGTCCGATGTACCCAGTCCTGTAGCTACCGACAAATATCTCTTTGTAGTTACCAGTTACGGCGAGGTTGCTTGCTATAATCCTAAAACAGGCGAAAAGTACTGGAATCATGATTTTGGTTCACCTACTTACTCTTCGCCAATATTGGTAGGACAAAAGGTGTATTTGATGGATAAAAAAGGAACTATGCATATTTTTAAAGCCGACAAAACATTTAGTTTACTAGGAGAACCTAAGCTTGATGAAAATACAGTTTGTACACCAGCATTTGCTGATGGAAGAATATATATTCGTGCAGGAAATAATCTTTATTGTATTGGAAAATAAAAAGAATGAGTAAAGAAATAATTGATATTGTTGATAGAATCGTAACGGAAAAAGGTACTACCGTTAATATGGTAATTCCTATTCTGCAAGCCATTCAATTGGAATTTAACTACCTGCCTGATATTGCATTAGAAAGGGTTTGCGAAATCACCGAAATCACTCCTTCTCGAATTTATAGTGTATCTACTTTCTACTCTCAGTTCAGACACCAACAAGTTGGAAAACATATAATCAGCGTTTGCGTTGGCACTGCTTGTCATGTTAAAGGTGCAATGCTTGTATATGATGCTTTTAGAAGAGAATTAAACTTGGAAGATACTGTTGACACAGATGCTGAAGGATTGTTTACCATTACTAAAGTTGCTTGCTTGGGCTGCTGTACAATTGCCCCAGTGGTTCAAATCGACGATATTACCTATGGAAACCTAACAACAGATAAAGTTGCCGAAATTATTCAAGATTTTAAAAATTCAAAAAACAATCCTACTTCAAATAAAAAAAGTCTACTGCCCGATGGTACAGCTATAAAAGGTGAAATCCGAATTGGATTGGGTTCTTGCTGCGTTGCAAGTGGTAGTTCAGAGGTGAAAGATGAATTAGAAAAAACCCTGAACAACAATAATATCAATGTTAATGTAAAACAAGTTGGCTGTGTAGGAATTTGCAATCAGGTACCAATGATTGAAATAATTAAAGAAGGCGAAACTCCAGCTATTTACACAAAAATTCAAGCAGAAGAAATTAGAAAAATAGTGTTAAAGCACTTTAAACCCGACAATTTTATTACAGAATTAAAGAATCGCTTTTTCAATTTTATCGAGGAACTAGCAATAACAGATGTTCCCATTTCTACACAAAAGTATTCATCAGAAAAAAGGGATACTCCTGTTTCTGAATTTCTTAACAGACAGATAAATATTGCTACAGAACATCGAGGCATTATTAAACCACTAGATATTGAAGAATATTTTAAATTAGAAGGATTTAATGCTTTAAAGAAATGTCTTTTTGAATTAATCCCAGATGAAATTATTGAAGAAATCAAGCAAAGTGGTTTAAGAGGAAGAGGTGGTGCAGGTTTTCCTTCTGGATTAAAGTGGGAAATAGTAAAAAATGTAGAGTCGGATGAGAAATTTGTGATTTGCAACGGAGATGAAGGCGATCCTGGTGCATTTATGGACAGAATGCTCCTCGAATCATACCCTTTTAGAATAATTGAGGGAATGATAATTGCCGCTTTAGCTGTGGGAGCGACGAAAGGCATATTTTATATTAGAGCTGAATACAAGTTAGCCGTTAAACAAATTACGTCTGCCTTAGAAATTTGTCGAAAAAACAATATTTTAGGTAATTTCATTTTAAACAGTGATTTTTCATTTGATATTAATGTGTTTGAAGGAGCTGGAGCCTTTATTTGTGGCGAAGAAACGGCTTTAATTGCGTCAATTGAAGGCAATAGAGGATTTCCAAAGTTAAGACCGCCTTATCCTGCCGAAAATGGACTTTGGGGAAAACCAACATTAATAAATAATACCGAAACATTTTCGTTGATTTCGTGGATTTTTCGGCATAGTTCACAAGAATTCAATGATATTGGAACAGATAAAAGCAAAGGAACAAAAGTTTTTGCTTTAGCTGGAAAAATAAACCGTGGTGGTTTAATTGAAGTGCCAATGGGAACTACAATCCGACAAATTGTGGAAGAAATTGGCGGTGGAATTGCTAACAACAAAACTTTTAAGGCAGTACAAATTGGCGGACCTTCAGGTGGCTGCATTCCAGCTTCGATGGCTGATATTCCAATTGATTTTGAATCTTTAACCCAAGCTGGAGCTATGATGGGTTCTGGTGGACTGGTTGTTTTAGATGAAACCGACTGCATGGTTGATATTTCGAGATATTTTCTATCGTTTACTCAAGACCAATCTTGCGGCAAATGCACTTTTTGCAGAATAGGAACTCAAAAAATGCTCGAAATACTAAATAATATATGCAGCGGTAAAGGAAAACCCGAAGATATCGACAATTTGGAGCAGTTGGCATTGAAAATTAAAAAAGGCAGTTTATGTGGTCTTGGCAAATCAGCGCCAAATCCAATTTTATCAACTCTTCGGTATTATCGAAATGAATACGAATCACATATAAATGGCTCATGCCCAACAGGAAAGTGCAAAGAGTTGATTCAATACGAAATAACAAATGATTGTATAGGCTGTACAAAATGTGCTCAAAGGTGTCCATCAGACGCTATTGAAGCAAAGCCTCACGAATTGCATACAATTGAAAAAGAAAAGTGTATAAAATGCGATGTTTGCAAACAAATATGTCCAGCAGGTGCAGTGATTACGAAATAAGAAGGACGATTGAAAAGTACTTAGAGTGTCTAAATTGCCTAAAGTACGTAGAGAACTTGAAGTTGAGAGTTATTAATAAATTATAACAATTGAAAAATAATGGATAATAAAGAATTTGGAAAAAAACTTGAAGAGAGGACAATGAAATTTGCAATTAGCATAATAAAACTCTCTGCATTAATTCCCTATGATTCAGAAAGTAAAATTATAAAAAATCAAATTACCAAATCAGGAACTAGTATTTGTGCAAATTACAGAGAAGCAAATCGTTCGAGAAGCAGACGAGATTTTGCAAATAAAATTAGAATTTGTGAAGGTGAAGCTAGTGAAACTATTTACTGGCTTGAATTAATATTAGGACTAAATTGGGTTGACGAAAAACAACTTCAGCCAATTTTAATTGAATCATCCGAAATACTAGCAATTTTTACTTCTATAGGACAAAAACTTAACAATTAAATTTTTCAAAAAACATAACTTTAATTACTTTAGGCACTTTAAATACTTTAGGCACTTCATAATAAATGTTAAAACTAAAAATAAATAATATTGAAATCACTGTTCCTTTGGGAACTTCTATTTTGAAGGCAGCAGAAAAAGCTGGGTTCGATATTCCTACAATGTGCTTTTTCGAGTCGGTTCAAAATCACGCTTCATGCATGGTTTGTGCAGTTAAGAACAATAAAACTGGAGAGTTTGTTCCTTCATGCGAAACAAAAGCACAAGATGGAATGGATATTTGCAGCAATTCAGTTGAAGTTGATGAGTTTAGAAAAGATGCATTGGAACTATTATTAAGCGATCATGTTGGTGACTGCGAAGCGCCATGCAGAATTAGTTGCCCAGCGAATATGAATATACCACAAATGAACCGACTAATTGCTCAAGATAAATTTACTGAAGCCTTGGAAATAGTCAAAGAGGACATTGCTCTGCCTCTATTGCTCGGATATATTTGTTCCGCTCCTTGCGAAAATGCTTGCAGAAGAAACCAACTAGAAAGCGAAGTTTCTATTTGTCAATTAAAAAAAATTGTTGCTTTAGATAATCATAAAACAGGAGTCGATTATTTCCCTAAAAAAAACATTTCTACCAATAAAAAAATTGCTATTATTGGCGCTGGAATGTCCGGACTTTCTGCATGCTTTCACCTTTTAAAACTGGGGTATTCTTGCACCATATTCGATAAAAACGAAAAAGCAGGTGGTGCTTTATTAACTGTTTCAGAAACCATTTTGCCAATTGAGGTTTTGACTATAGAGATTGAAATTATAAAGCAATTTGGAGCGGAGTTTAAATTTAACACCAAAGTTCGATATGATGATATCTCAGCTAATTACGATGCTATTTTACTAGCTACAGGTGAAAATAGCAATGAATCAAACATTGAAATATATGAAGATACATATACTACGAATGAACAAGGAGTATTTGCTTGCGGTTCTATAATTCGTCCGATAAAAATGGCGGTAAAAGTGGTGGCTCAAGGAAAAGCTGCAGCCTATTCAATTCATTCGTTCTTATTGGGAAATATTCCTCAAAAGCAAAGTAAATTATTTAATTCCAGATTCGGCAAGTTAAATGAAAACGAAATTACCGAATATATTAAAGAATCGAAATCTGCTGAAAAAACAGTTCCGTCAAATGGAATTATTGATGGCTTTAATAAAGAAGAAGCAATACGCGAAGCATCGCGCTGCCTTAGATGCGATTGCAGAAAATCAACTACGTGTAAACTTAGACTATATGCCGATAAATACAAGGCAAATCAACAAAAATACAAGTTTGGCGATAGAAAATCAGTTCGA
Organism: Bacteroidota bacterium; assembly: GCA_037139195.1. GTDB lineage: Bacteria > Bacteroidota > Bacteroidia > Bacteroidales > JAHJDW01 > JBAXGW01. Next base: position 2,851 of record JBAXGW010000024.1, on the reverse strand, counting down.
AAATATTTTCAAAATGATATTCTAGTTTTTGAACCCGAAAAATGCATTAAATGTGGGCTTTGCATAGAAATAGCTAATAGAAATAAAGAACTGACAGGCTTTGCATACATTGGCAGAGGCTTCGATATGCACATCGACATTCCTTTCAACAAAACTTTAGAAAAAGCCATAGCTAATGCAGCTTCAGATTGTATTGTTGCTTGCCCAACAGGAGCGCTATCCAGTTTTTTCGGTGAAGTTGAAATTAATTCTGTTGAAATATGAGAACACTAAATTTTTTAATTTCGAAATTTGAATTGAAAAGTCAATATTTAATGACAGGGCAAAAAATCAACCATTTCAATAAAATGGCAAATTCAGTTTTTCAAAATGAATATTTCAAAAAGCTCAACCTCAGCCTCAACCTCAACCTTAAACTCTATCTCATTCTATTTCTTCTCATCAACCTATCATCAACAACGGTGGCTCAAGATTGCTGGTCGACATTTCGTGGAAACCAATCATTAACAGGATTCTCAAACACACTGCCACTTAAAAGCTACAGACTATTATGGACATATAAAACCACCGATAAAATCAAATCCTCGCCAGTTGTTTGCAAAGAAAGTATCTACATTGGTTCCGACGATGGATATTTGTATTCATTATCAAAATTAGGAAAATTAAATTGGAAATTTAAAACAGGAACATCAATTGAAGCATCGCCCCTATTACTTGACAACACAGTATTCTTTGGGTCTGTAGAAGGAAATATTTATGCACTTGATTCAAAAACTGGCTCTCAAAAATGGATATATAAAACCGAAGGAAAAATAATCGGATCTTCTAATTGGGTCCTTGGTCCAGACAAAAGACAAAAAAGAATTATCACAGGAAGTTATGACTATAATTTACATTGCGTAGATGCTTCTACAGGAAAAGCTCTATGGAAATACGAATCAAGTAATTTCATTAATGGAACCGCAGCTATATCAAATAACACAGCTGCTTTTGGTGGGTGTGATGGCTTTTTGCATTTAATAAATACTAATACTGGAAAAGAAACCATAAAAATAAACATTAATAACTATATTGCTTCTTCTGCTGCCATAGTTGATAATAAAGCATATTTTGGAAATTACGACGGCGAATTTTATTGCTACGACATAAACTCAAAAAAACAAATTTGGAAGTTTGAAGGTGGAGGAACTTTCACATCTTCCCCTGCTGTTTATGATAAATATGTTGTTATAACTTCTCAGAACAAAAAAGTATATTGCCTAAACAAAGCAAATGGCAAATTAATTTGGACATTTGCTACGTTGCAGAAAATTGAAGGGTCTCCTATAATAGCACAAAACTCAGTTATAGTTGCTTCGGGCGATGGCAGATTATATATTTTAGATTTAAAAACCGGTAATAAAACATGGTCGTACGAAATAGGTATCCCTATATACTCATCACCTGCTGTTATCAATAACTTTATTATTGTAGGAGCCAGTGATGGAAAAATATATGCTTTTGGAAAATAAACAATCTTGAAAAATGAAAATAACCTATATCGTGCCTGGATTTGGAGGCACATTTTATTGTGGAAACTGCTTACGAGACAGTGCTTTTTCTCAAGCCTTAAAGAGTCAAGGGCACGACTCTTTTACACTACCTTTATATTTGCCTCACTCAATTGAAGAATTTGCTGAACAGACCGATGTTCCTGTTTTTTATGGAGCGGTAAATATTTACCTTAAACAGAATTTCAAATTGCTTAGGAAAATGCCCAAATGGCTTTACAAATTCTTCAATTCCCCATTTATTCTACGATATGCAGCAGAAAAATCGGGTTCAACCAGAGCAGATGGTTTGGAAGAAATGACAATATCGATGCTTAAAGGAGCAGAAGGCTTTCAGAAAGAAGAGCTTGATCTTCTCATATATTTTTTAAAACATCACGAAAAGCCTGATGTAGTTCATCTTTCAAACGCATTATTGATGGGCTTAGCAGCAAAAATAAAAGAAGAACTTAATGTCCCTGTTTTTTGCACTTTACAAGATGAAGATGTATGGATAAATGCCATGAGCGACCTTTACAAGCCCAAACTCTGGCGATTAATGAGCGAAAAAGCAAAAGACATTGACGCTTTCATCGCTGTAAGTAGCTATTTTAAAGATGTCATGCAAAATAACATGCTTATTCCGGATGAAAAAATTAAAGTAGTTCATCTAGGTGTTAACCCAGATGTTTACAAAGTTCAAGTTCCTGCAAAAAATCCACAAGCTATTGGGTATTTATCTAGATTAAACGAAGAAAATGGATTAGAAATATTAATCGACGCTTACATAAAACTTAGAAAGAAACCTGAGTTTGATAAATTAAAATTAGTACTCACTGGTGGGAAAACTGCTGACGACACTAAGTTTATTGAAAAACAAATAAACAAACTAAAAAGCAACAATGTTTTTAATGATGTTGAATTTATTGATGACTTCCGCACATCTCAATTAAATGATTTTTTCAAAAAAGTTACTGTATTGTCTGTCCCTGTCCTCAAAGGCGAGGCTTTTGGATTGTATCTTTTAGAAGCATTAGCCTCTGGAATTCCTATTGTACAGCCAAATATTTCAGCTTTTCCAGAAATTATTGATAAATCGAAAGCAGGAGTTGTATATTCCCCAAACACATCTGAGGCTTTAGCTGAAAAACTGTCCGTTGTATTATTAAATATAGAAAGTATTAATGAAATGGGTATTAACGGCAGAAAAGCAGTTGAAGAAAAATTTAATTTAAGAAACTCAACCGAAATGCTTATTGACATTTATAATAATATTAACTGGGTATCCCCTTAGCTCATCTTAAAAAATGCCTATCTTTAGG